>CAYLMJ010000001.1:0-9251 GCA_964384995.1 uncultured archaeon
TCTCCACAAGGCTTAAGATGAAGGGCTGATTGGTGGGCCACTTTTGCCAGTTGGTGAGACCGTGGACTACGAGGCCCAACTTGAACAGATCGCCGAGGAGATCAAGACCTCGATCGGTGAGGAATACTCAGTACCCCGCAACATCCGGGCCAAGGCCAAGAGCGCGGTCGAGGACTACCTGATGAAAAAAAGTGACGACCTTGACCTGCGCATCTACTCCACCATCTCCATCCTGGAGGAACAGATAGACGATGCCAACATCCCCCAGCACGCACGGACCAAGCTCTACGAGCTAATCCGGGACCTGGAATCCATCGTCCAGAAGGTAAAGGGCTGAACCGGGACCCTCCATTGTCCACCGGCCATTCTCCAACTCCCCATTCCTGGTTACTCGAGCTCTCCCTCACCCATTCCCACCTTGCGTGTTCATTTCACCCATTATCCACTTCTATCATCCTATCCATTTCTTCCGCTCGAAGAGCGCCCGCCCCCATTTGCCTTCGGCATGGTTCCCCTTTTGGGATGTGTGATTTGAGCCTCGGCCTGGCGCAACCTATATAGTGTTATTCCCTGTTGGACGTTCAGGTGTCCCTATGGACCGTAGCAAGCCATGGTCAATCGTCCTGACCCTGTCACTCATAATCCCGGCCCTGACCCTGGGTCTCATGCTGGCCCCAGCGCCCCTCTCCTTCGTTGGCAACGCCGCCGCCGCGACGTACGAGGGCCCTTGCAGTGCCCCGGAGGCCGAGATAGACGGACAGAGCCAGTTGATGGAACTGCGCCTCTACCGCGAGACAGAGGACAAGCTGACCACCGACCTGGACTACGGCTCCGGGGAGAACAACCAGATCCAGCTGGCACCCGGACAGAGCGTCGATTTCCGCCTGGACCGCAACCTGGTGGAGGAGCTCATCCTCGGTTCGGTGGACGTGGATGGCAATCTGGTGGGCACCCTGGACTTCTACGGCAGTCAGGACACCATCACCGGAGGCGAGGCGCACCTGCAGGCCACCCTCTTCGACGGCGCCATCGAGATCGGACAGGGAGAGACCGACAATCCCATCGACAACGGACCCTGGGGTTCGGACCATTACGAGATCGACATCGACTGGACCGAGAGCAAGCCCTACACCATGGGCGAGGACGACCTCATCATCCTGGAGCTGGAGAACGTCGACAACGAGGACACCATCAACCTCGATTACGATTCTGACAACAGCGCCGAGACCCACCTGACCCTGCGCTTCCAGTCCGTACGGTGCATCGAGGTCTCCACCGAGATGCTGAACCTGGCCACCCCCGATATCGCCAACGACCGGGTCGACTCCGACCACTTCGAGCCCAACCTGCCCGCCGAGTTCGCCAGGGTCTTCGTCTGGGGCAGTGACGAGGATGACACCGACAAGGACATCGATTACACCGGCGGACTCCTGGATTCCCTGGGCCCCCAGAACATTGAATCGGTGCGGGTGCTCATCTACCGGGACGGGGAGAAGGACGACCCCTACTTCGACGAGGCCGCCGACCATGAGAACAGCACCGATGAGGACTGGCTCAACTACGAGGCCCCGGCCTGGGATTACAGCGAGGAGCCCAATCTCGACTGGGGCAGTCACTACAACGCCGAGGTGGAGATCACCGACATCCAGGGCAACCTCTTCAACCGCAGTCTCACCATCACCATGGACCACTGGGGAGCCTTCATGTACCTGCCCGATGAGGACCCCGACGGCGAGGTGGCCATCGGCGGCTCCCGGGAGATGAACTTCAAGGTCCTCAACTCGGGGGGCGACCCCGACACCTTCACCGTCACCCCCTCGGCCGTCCCGGCCAACTGGACCATCGTTCCCGAGGAGCGGGAGCTGGACATCAACGCGGGACAGGAGAAGGAGGCCCAGTTCACCATCTACGCCCCCACCGATGACGAATTCGTGGGCGACCGGGCGGTCATCATCTTCACCGCCGAGAGCGAGCAGGCTCCCAGCGTTCAGCCCAAGGAGTTCAAGATAACCACCACCACCACCATCGGAGCCCAGTACGAGGTGGAGTGCTACTTCCTGGCCGGCGACACCGTCACCACCGAGAAGGCGGTCTCGGCCCAGATGAACAAGCCCAACGAGTTCAACTTCACCCTGGCCAACCTGGGTCAGGACACCGATTCATTCGAGGTGGAGGGCCTCTGGCCCGGTGACATATCCGACTGGGATGTTGATTTCTACTTCGAGGACCAGGGTGATTCACCCGAAAATCCCTACATGGTGGAGAACATCCCGCGCAAGGACAACGACGAGCCCGACCAGAACAAGGTGGAGATGATAGCCGTCGTTGAGCCGGCCACCGGAGGGGACGATGAGACCGCCCTTCTGACCATCCGGGCCACTTCCCAGGGCAACACCTCGGCCTACCACGATATATACCTCTCGGTCACCCGCTCCAAGGGTGTCACCCTCACCACCGACAAGCCCCATGTCGCCAACGGCATTCCCGGCAACCCGGTGACCTTCGACCTGACCATCGAGTCCTCCCAGGATGGGGACCACACCTACAAGCTGGAGACGCCCACAACCCCCTCGGGCATTTCAGGAAGGTTCACCGACAGCAGTGGGGACACCATCAAGGACATCACCCTGGAAAAGGACGACCGGGAGAATATCAAGTTCGTGACCGATGACCTGCCCGATGACATCACCTACACCTCGGGAGGCTACCTGTTCAGCCTGCGGGCCGAGGATGTGGCCGACAGCGAGGTGTACTTCTCCCTGCCGGTCAGCTTCAACATCGCCCAGAACGTGAAGTTCTCCATGGATACCGACAAGTCCCGGCAGGAAGGCAACCCCGATGGCACCATAACGTTCAAGCTGGAGATAACCAACAGCGGCAACACCGAGGACACATTCGTCATCACCCCCAAGAGCATCCCCGGGGGATACAAGCTGACCATCCGTCCCTCGGCCTCGGTGGACATCCTGCCCGAGCAGACCAAGGAGATAACCATCCAGGTGAACATCCCCGACGATGCCCTCAACGGCCAGAAGGAGACCATCGAGATCGAGGTCAAGGCCACCAAGGCCGACCAGACCCAGACCCAGAAGTTCACCATCGAGATCAAGGCCGACTTTGGCGAGCGGATGCAACAGGTCATCGAGGACAACTGGTACCTGCTGATGCTGGCTCCCCTGCTGATCATCGGTTACATCGTCTGGAGCAGAAGTGTGGCCTACGACGATGAGGAAGAGGACGACGATCTGGACACCACGCCCACCTCCACCGTCGACGAGGATTTCGACGACTGGGAATGAAGCTGGCGGGTCGCTGGGAGTGTGAGCTCACGTTGACTGGTACCCTCAGCCCACGCCTGTGCCAGAGCCGATACCTGCCCCGGTCCTTGAATCTGGACCAACGCCCATGCCTATGCCTTCACCTTTGTCCATGCCTTTGCCAATGCCCGCTCCTGCCCAATTCCATCGATGGTACGGTTGTGACCATACCGAGCAGGCCTCCTCCTATGAATGAAGTGTATGGAGGAGGTGAGGCGCTATGCATCTGACCTTCCTGGGTGGTGTGGAGGAGGTGGGCCGCCTGGGCTGTGTGGTGGAGATAGCCGGGGCCGTGCTCTGCCTTGATTATGGCATGGCACCCACTCAGCCTCCCACGTTCCCCCAGCCGCCTCCGGCCTTGGACGGCCTGCTGTTGACCCATTCTCACTTGGACCACTCGGGACTGGTGCCCCACGTGGTGGCCGAGCGGGGCTGTCCGGTCTGGTCCACCGACGCCTCCATCGACGTGGCCGAGATACTGGCCTTCGACAGCCTGAAGATAGCCAAGGCCGAGGGCCACGAACTGCCCTTCAACATGGGGGATGTGCAGGAGATGATCGGGGCCCACATGTCCATCCGGACCAACCGCTGGTTCACCATCGAGGGGGCCAGCGTCAGGGCCCATCGCGCCGGCCACATCCCGGGGGCGGTATCCTACGAGCTGGAGGGCGGCAACTCCACCATGGTCTTCTCCGGCGACATCGGCGGCCAGCCCATGCGCCTGGTCAAGCCCCCCCGCCTGCCTGCCTGCGACACCCTGGTGCTGGAGGGCACCTACAGCGGTCGCGAGCATCCAGACCGGCCCAAACTGGAGCAGGCCTTCCTGGACAAGGTGGAGGAGGTGGTATCCAACGGTGGACGGGTCGTGGTGCCGGCCTTCGCCGTGGGGCGGACCCAGGAGATACTGCTCCTGCTGGCCGAGACCGACGTTCCGGTGTGGGTCGATGGAATGGGCCGCCGGGTCTCGAAGCTCTACACCCACCACCCCTACCAGCTGAGGTCGGTGAACAAGCTGAAGCAAGCCCTGGAGCAGGTGCGTTTCGTTCACAACTTCGAGATGCGCAACAAGGCGGGCGACCGGCCGGGGGTCATCGTCACCACCTCGGGGATGCTGGACGGCGGTCCGGTGCTCTCCTACCTGAAGCGGCTCCACCGCGACAAGCGGACGGAGATACTGCTCACCGGCTACCAGGTGGCCGGGACCAACGGGCGGCGACTGCTGGACACCGGTCGCATCCTCATCGATGAGAAGGAGGTGAAGGTGGCCTGTCCGGTGAGCCATTTCGACCTGTCGGCCCACGCGGGTCACAGCGAGCTGGTGGCCCAGGCCAAGCGGTGCCAGCCCACCAAGGTGGTGCTCTACCATTCTGAGAACAGGGAGCCCCTGGCCGATTCATTGCGGGAGGAGGGCTTCGAGGTGCTGATGCCCAGGACGGGGGAGACCTTCGGCATATAGAGCGACCCAGATGTAGTGAGTGTCCATCCAGGCACGTTTGGCCGGTGTTGGGACCCCCGTTGCCTCCTCCAATTGAGCCGTTGGTCCCCCCAACCCATTGCGTTCTGCCCGCCTCCAATTTATAAGCCGGAGCCGATTGTTGGCCCATGAGCGAAGCAGGCGACCGACCGGTGGTGCTGAACCTGGGGGGCTCGATCCTGATGCCCGAGGAGCCAGATGTGGAGTTCCTGGTGGCGGCGGCCTCCTGCCTGGCCGAGCTTACCGAGAAGCTGGGAAGGCTCTTCGTGGTGGTGGGCGGCGGACGAACAGCCCGGCGGTACATCAACCTGATACGGGAGGCGGGCAGACTGGGCCAGACTGGGGCAGAGGAAGGAGGCAGGGCCCTGACCGAGGCCCAGCTGGACGACCTGGGCATCGACGCCACGCGGCTCAACGCCAGGCTGTTGCTGGGAGCCATGCAGACCCGGGGCGCCATCGTGCCCTGGGAGGTGCCCGAGGACCTGCACCGGGCCGCGACCCTGGGCGACCATTACGACTGCGTGGTCATGGGCGGCACCGTCCCGGGCCACACCACCGACGCCGTGTCGGCGGGCCTGGCCAAGCAGGTGGGTGCCGGCCGGCTGGTCATCGCCACCAACGTGGACGGCGTCTACACCGCCGACCCCCGCAAGGACCCGAAGGCCGAGCTGGTGGAACAGCTGGATTTCGCCCGGCTCATCGACATCGTGGGAGAGCCCACGGGCGAAGCAGGGGTCGCCGCAGTGGTGGACCCGACAGCCGCCAGGGTCGCGGCCCAGCTGGCCAGCGACAGCGAGAGCTTCCAGCTGGCGGTGGTGGACGGCAGGAAGCTGGACAACCTGAAGGCGGCGTGCCTGGGCGATTATTTCAAGGGCAGTCTGGTGAAGGGGTAGCCAGGACAAGCTGTCGGTTCATCTGATGTTAGGGAGGGGTGGGTTGTGTCATACCTTGCCCCATGTTGGAGCTTACACAAGCCAGCCTTATGGAATGGATCCACTGGAATGTCACAGAAAGCTTGGGTTTGTTGACGGTCAGGGAAAAATCATCCTTGCGAAGGCTGGAACTCCCTCTGAAAATGAGTAGCAGGGCAGCCCATCCCAATGACATGGACAGCCCTGGGAAACACGGGGCTACTCGTCGCGCAGGTTCACGGCCTCGGCCAGGTCCTTGGCGTACTCCAGCTCCTTCTTGGAGGCATTGGGGTCCAGGAGTATCTCCTCGATCTCGGCCATCACCTGGCTGAAGGGAGTGTCATCGCCGCCGTCGCCATCGGTGTCGATCTTTTCGGTCCAGGTCACTCCGCCGTTGGCGTAGTTGAGCCAGGCCGCGAGAGCTTGAGCGGTGGCCTTCTCCCGGGTCTTCGGGCCCTTGCCCTTGGGGTTCATGACCGCCTTGGCCTTGGCGATAGTGTCGATGCTTATCTCGCCGTCCTCCTCGCCGAACACTCCCGAGGTGAAGCCCACGATGTCCAGGTAGGCCAGCAGGGTGTCCTCGTCGAAGTGGGGCTTGCCCTTGCCGCTGAACTGATGCTTCCAGAAGCCCTGGGACCGGCACTCATCCCAACCACCGGTGACGAGCTTGGTCAGGCTTGCAGTGTCGGTACCGCCATCGTCATCGGTCACGGTGACGGTGATGGTGTAGACCCCGGGCTCGGTGAAGGCGACACCTGCGGTGTCGCTGGCCGAGAAGGGATAGACGCCGTGGGGGCTGGGATAGGGGTCGGGGTCACTGCCGTCATTGAAGTAGGTGTTCTCGACACCGAAGCTCCAGGTGAAGGTCAGATCATCGGAGCCCGGGTCCGTGGCCCAGGCCCCATGGTTTTGGGCACTGCCGTCACGGCCGATGAAGGCAAACCCGCCGGCAAAGAGGATGGCATCCGAGGTGTCGAGGGTCAACGAGGGCGCGACATTGTCCACCGTCACCACGCAGGTGTCGGTGTCGAACTCCCCGTACGCGTCGGTCACC
This sequence comes from uncultured archaeon, assembly GCA_964384995.1. GTDB lineage: Archaea > Thermoplasmatota > Poseidoniia > MGIII > CAYLMJ01 > CAYLMJ01. The sequence goes on from CAYLMJ010000001.1 coordinate 6,757, forward strand.
TTCAATCCAACCGTGTATCCACCGTCGTCGTACCAGGTCATCTCGGTCGTGACACCGCTGGCGTCGTCGTAGTCGCCGTCATTATCAAGGTCCCATTGGTAGGAGACGATGTTGTCGTCAGGGTCGCTGGAACCGGAGGCGTCCAGAGCGATCGGTGAGCTTTCGTCGCCGGTGTAGGGGCCGCCGATGTCGGCCTCAGGCGGGCGGTTCAGGTACACGGTCACGTAGAAGGTGTCGCTGTGGGTTCCGCCGTCGTCGTCGTTGACCGTTACTGTAACGGTGAACGTTCCCTCTGATGTGTACACGTGGTGAATATGGAAATCCATCTCGGTTTGATCGATGTCCAGCGGCTGGTCGCCGGTACCGTCACCGAAGTTCACGGTTCCGTCCCAGACATCAGCTCCCGGATCGGTGAACCCGATGTCATGGCGCTCGAACACACCCTGGACCGGTGGTTGCAGGGTTTCATCGGACCCTGCCTCAAATGTTGGTGCCACGTTGTTCACAATGAGCTCGAAGGTCGTGGTTGAGAAATCGCCATCGCTGTCGGTGGCGGTGATGGTCACGGTCTGGCTCTCGGCCGGGCCATCGGTGGTGTCGAAGGACCAGAGATATTCACCAGTAAGCTCGACTGGTTGGTTCAGCCATACTCTTCCGGGCTCCCACATACTCCCGATGGCCGCATCCAGGTCGCCGTCGTTGTCCAGGTCGCCCAGCGCCAAACGCGCGCTCATGTAGTTGCCCAAGGCCTGCCCGCTGTCGGTGAACCCAGCGCTGCCATCATTCAGCCACACCTTGTCGGTTACGTGGGGTTTCACTGGCCAATTCGCCACGAAGGCGTCCAGATCGCCGTCCCCGTCCACATCGCCCAGCGCCACATCCAGGCTGTAGAGGCTGCCCAGCCTCTGTCCGCTGTTGGTGAAGACACCATTGCCGTTGTTCAGCCAAACCTGGTTGGGTCGAGAGCCCTGGGGGTACCAGTTGGCGATGAACGCGTCCAGGTCGCCGTCGCCGTCCAGATCGCCCAGGGCCACGCCACGGTTGTTGAAGTTGTTGGCTTTGAAGTGCTGTCCGCTGCTGAATGTCCCGCTTCCGTCGTTCTTCCACAACCTGAAGCCCCTGCCGTAGTTCTCAGTCACAAAGGCGTCCAGGTCGCCGTCGTGGTCCACATCGCCCAGCGCCAGGCCCCAGCCGCTGTTGCCCAGGGCCTGCCCGTTGCCGGTGAAGAAGCCGCTGCCATCGTTGAGCCATACCTTGCTGGGCTCACCATAGCGCCCCGCGTTCGTCACGAAGGCGTCCAGGTCGCCGTCACCGTCCAGGTCGCCCAGGGCCACGTTGAGGGTCCTGAGGTTGCCCAACCTCTGTCCGGTGTCGGTGAAGGTTCCGCTGCCGTCATTCAGCCACACGGTGTTGGGGCTAATGTCATTTTTAGGGGGATCGCTGTTCCCAGCGAAGGCGTCCAGGTCGCCGTCGCCGTCCAGATCACCCAGGCGCACGATCCTGGTGCTGGAGTCGCCCAGTGCCTGTCCGCTGTCGACGAACACGCCACTGCCATCGTTCAGGAACACCTTGTTGGGACCTTTGGGATAGCCAATCCCTGCGAAAGCATCGAGATCGCCGTCGCCGTCCAGGTCGCCCAGCTCGATGTGAAAGATGGTGCCGGGGAACTGGAGAAGCTTGCATTCAGGGTCGTCGTGCATGAGGAACTGGCCGGGCTTTCCGCCGTTGCTGCTTAACAGGGTCAGGGTGCCGATGGAAGAGGTGACCGTGACGTCGTCCAGACCCGGCTCGATGAAGGTGATGATATTCTCGGCGGTCTCTCCTTCATTGACCTCGGCAGGATCATCTTCTGCCGAAACTGTGGGTGCAGCATTGTTCACAACAAGCTCGAATGTGATCTCGGTCACACCACCCTCGCCATCGTCTCCGGTGATGGTAACGGTCTGTGAGTCATCAGGTCCGTCGTTGGGAGCGAAGGCCCAAGCCCAGGTCCCGCTCTGCAAACCGGTCTGTGTAACGACTCCGATAGAAGCAGAGATGGTCACTATGTCCAGACCAGGATCAGAGAATGTACCTGTGTTGTAGGCGCTCTCGCCCTCATCGATCGTCACTTCGGAATCGTCTGCCGCCATATCGGGTGCGACATTATTCACTATCAGTTCGAAGGTCGTGGTCGAGAAGTCGCCATCGCTGTCGGTCGCCGTGATGGTCACGGTCTGGCTCTCGGCCGGGCCATCGGTGGTGTCGAAGGACCATAGGTATTCGCCCACCACCGGGTCGGCCTGGTTCAGCCATACCTTGTTGGTCCCACCATAGGCTGTCGACACAAAGGCGTCGAGGTCACCGTCGCCGTCGAGGTCGCCCATCGACACGCCAGAATTCATGAGAAAATCCTTCATTCTGTACCCGCTGTCGGTGAAATGGCCTTTGCCGTCGTTCAACCACACCCTGTTGGGGACCCCTTTACCGTTCGCCACAAATGCGTCGAGGTCGCC
>CAYLMJ010000001.1:9351-90928 GCA_964384995.1 uncultured archaeon
ACCACACCCTGTTGGGGACCCCTTTACCGTTCGCCACAAATGCGTCGAGGTCGCCATCGTGGTCCAGGTCTCTCAGCGACACATCGCAGTACCCTGTGCCGCTGGGGCCGAGGTTCTGCCCACTGTCGGTGAAGAGGCCTTTACCATCGTTCAGCCACAGCTCGTGGCGGGCCCCATCGCGATTCACCACAAATGCGTCGAGGTCGCCGTCGCCATCCACGTCCGCCAGCGTCACGGCCTGGCTCCTGTCATTGTTCAGGTTCTGCCCGCTGTCGCGAAAGACCCCCTCGATACCGCCCTGGAGGCCACCTTGGTTCAGCAACACCTTGTTGGCATTAATGCTTGTCACGAAAGCATCGAGGTCACCGTCACCGTCCAGGTCCTCCAGAGCCACGTCGGTATGGCTGGTCGAGGTGGTGCCCAGGATCTGCCCGCTGTTGGTGAAGATGCCATCGCCGTCGTTGAGCCACAATGAGTCGTAGTAATTAATACGCCCAGTAGCGTAGCCATCGAGGTCGCCGTCACCGTCCACATCGCCCAGCGCAACGCCCAGCGTCCTACCGCCGGCAAGCCTCTGGCCGCTGTCGGTAAAACCTCCACTACCATCGTTCAGCCATATCTTGTCTTTCCCGCTCCAGGTCGCCGTGTAGACGTCGAGGTCGCCATCTCCGTCCACGTCACCCATTGCCATGCGCATCGTCGCGTCTGAGTTGGCCGGGGAGGTCCCTCTTGTGAATTCACCGGTGCCGTCGTTCAACCACAGCTCGTAATTCACAACGTTGTTCACTACAAGGGCATCGAGGTCACCGTCACCGTCTGCGTCGAACAGCTCGATGTCGCGACTGTCAGCGTTGCCCAGGGACTGTCCGCTATCGAGGAACTGGCCGGGCGTTCCGCTATTGACAAACTGTTCGGTCACTGTGCCGATGGAAGACGTGACCGTCACGTCGTCCAGGCCCGGCTCAATGAAGGTGATGATGTTCTCGGCAATCTCGCCCTCATCGACCTCGACCGGGTCATCTTCTGCGGTCACCGTGGGCGCGACGTTGTTCACGACCAGTTCGAATTCACTCGTCGAGAAGGCACCGTGGTTGTCGGTGGCAGTGATGGTGATGGTCTGTGACTGGTCCGGTCCGTCGGTGGAGGCGAAGGCCCAGCTCCATGTACCGCTTTGGGAGCCGACCTGGGAGATGATGCCCGATGACGCGGAAACGGTCACCCTGTCACCAGTATCCACATCATCGAACCCACCGGTGTTCCTGGCCGTGGCTCCCTCCTCCACGGCAATCGTATCCGAGTTCACCGTGATGGTCGGTGCGACATTGTCGCCGCCCTTCGACCCCTCGGCGATGGCGATGGCGAACACTACCGTGATAAGAAATGCAAGGCCCCATATTGCTGTTTTGCTTGACTTGTTTGGCATTTTAGCCCTCCTCAGGCTTCACCCTCTGAATGCTCAACGTATGTTCTCCTCGTCCACATACGCTTGATGGCCCCATTGTCAAGTATTTATGATATTTTAGATTAATTATCATTGATATGATAATGATAATGACGATCCCGTTCACTCCTGGTCTTATTTCGATCCCTTTATCGTCCTGCAAGGGCCTTTCGCCATCTGTCCCACTACCGTCGATGGCCAGAAGCAGGGCTCGAACAGCCGTGATGGATGGTGGAGCTCACAACCCCGCTTCGTGCAGCTCGGTGTAGATGGGGGCCTGCGGTGTCAGCTGGGACGAGAAGAGGACCATCCGGTCCAGCTCCAGGTCACCGAACAGGCTCCGCTCGTGGTCTCTCAGGGTCTGCCTGACGAAGCCCACGGCCCGCTTGTCCCTCACCCGGGCCAGGGTCAGGTGGGGCTTGAAGGGGCGGTCGGCCCGGCCGAGGCCACTCTCGTGCAACCAGTCGTCCAGGATTGAGGCCAGGTCCATCAGCAGGGGCAGGTCCCTGCCGGCCAGTCCCACCCACATCACCCGTGGCGGGCCCCGGGGCGGGAAGGCGCCCAAGCCCTTCAATTGCAATTCGAGGTTTCTCTGACTGGTGCTGGAGGAGGCGGGGCCAAGGCTGGCTTGCCACTCTTCGATGGCCATTTCCATCGCTCGCCTCAGGTCGGGGACCCTGTCCTCGAGGGTGTCGCCCAAGAAGCGCAGGGTCAGGTGCATGTTCTCGGGCTTCACCGCCTTCAGGCCCCGCTGTCCGGCCAGCCGCCGCGACAGCTCCAGCACGTTGTCAGGCAGTTCCAGGGGCAATGCGATGAACAGCCTCAGCTTCCCGGTCATGGTCCCTCCATCCAATCATCGCCATCCAATCCATCGGCTCTATCTGGTGGCGAATTGGAGGAGGCACATGCATGCGAGGTGCGACATCGTGGGGGTGGGGATGAGCGCGGCATGTTCACGAGGGCCGGGAGGCGGCTCCCGCTTCCAGTTCCCTCTTCAACTCGGGGTCGATGGTATCGGTAACACCAGAGGCAACGGAGGCATCGGAGGGGCCGGGAGCGGAGGCTGGGCCCAGCTTCTGGAAGTCGGAGCCGGCGGGGTGCTGGTATAGCTTCAGGTCGAACAGGGGCGCCACGGCCAGCAGGTGGTCGAAGATGTCCGACTGGATGGCCTCGTACTCGGTCCAGACCACGGTGGTGGTGAAGATGTAGATCTGGATGGGCACGCCCTCGGGCGTGGGCTCCAGCTGGCGCACCAGGAAGGTCATGTCCTTGTGGACCGAAGGATTGTTCTTCAGGTAGGCCACGATGTAGGCCCTGTACGTTCCCAGGTTGGTGAGCCTGCGGCCGTTGATGAGCTGGTCGGTGTCGTACTGGTGCTCCCGGTTGTAGGCCTCCACCTCGTCCAGCTTCCCATCGATGTAGTCGGTGATGAGCTGATACTTGCGGAAGCGCTTGACCATCTCCTGGGTCAGGAACCTGATGCTGGATACATCCACATGGAGCGCCCGCTTGATGCGCCGGCCTCCCGACTCCTGCATGCCCCGCCAGTTCTTGAACGACTCATCCAGCAACTTGTAGGTGGGAATGGCGGTGAAGGTCTTGTCCCAATTGCGCACTCGCACGGTATGGAGGCTTATCTCCACCACATCGCCATCGGCGCCATAGGCGGGCATCTCCAGCCAGTCACCCTCCCTCAGCAGGTCCTTGGTGGATATCTGGACGCTGGCCACCAGGGAGAGGATGGTGTCCTTGAAGATGAGCAGCACCACGGCCATCAGGGCCCCGATACCGGTCAGGAGCAGGCCGGGGGACTTGCCGGTCCAGATGGAGATGAGCATGATGGTGCCCACAAGGTAGATGAAGATGCGGGCCAGGTGGACGTAGTTGTGCAGGGGTATGTTCTCGGTGACCTTCAGGCCCCGCAGGATCTCCTCGGCGGCGTTGAGGAAGGCCCCCATGGCGTAGATGACCGTCCCGGCGATGCAGACGATCATGGCCCTTTCGACGTCGGCTTGGTAATCATCGAACAGCACGGCAAAGGTGTAGATGACCACAACTGGCGCCAGCAGGGAGAGCCGCTTGAGCACCTTGTGCTTGATGATGATGTCGTCGATCTCGGTCTTGGTCCTCTGAGCCATCTTGCCTATGACCCACAGCAGGTAGTTGCTGGTGATGAAGTAGGTCAGTAAAGCCACGATGATGACGACCGTGATGGCGACATTGGGGTCCACCTCCACATCCTGGGGGTTGAACCACGAGGTCAGGTCTAACATGCCCGGCCTACTCTCCTGGATTTAAAAGAGCTTACTTGTGCGCGGTCCTTTCGATTATGCTTGCCAGAGAACCCATAATGGTAAAAGGCGAAACCAACTCGTCTATTACATGTCTATCATGCCGAGGTCAAGAACCAGAACGGGAATGGAACGCGACTGCCCCCGCTGCTGGGTCCCCTTGAAAAAGGAGCCCATACAGGTCTGGCTGCGCAAGGTCAACGTGGACCTCTGCCCCAAATGCAACGGGATCTACCTGGACGATGGAGAACTGCGGACACTCACCGGCAACTTCTCGCTGGCCAAATGGCTCACCGACTACCTGGGAGTGGACTCCGACAGCAAGCTGGTCTGCCCGGGCTGCGGCGGGGTCATGGATGCCGAGCGCCCGGGGGATATCGAAGTGGAGGTATGCCTGAACTGCAAGGGCATCTGGCTCGATGAAGGTGAGCTGGAGCAACTGCGATTGCTCACGGGTGCCGACTTCCGCAAAGGAGCCCTGTCCAACGAGAAGCTGGCCGAGCTGTTCGATGCCGACCGGGCCGCACCTGCCAGCAATAGCCCGCTGGGCCTGCTGGGTCTCTTCGGTCGCCAACGAAGGCGCTAATTGGCCACCAGTAAGGATACCGGTAAGGATAATAGCCAAAACCCGTTGAACCCAGCATGACTTCCGGCTCTTGGATGAAGCGCACCTGCCCGCGTTGCTATGTGAAACTGAAACCGGTCCACATAGGCTCCGAGCTGGCGACGGTGGAGCTGGACCGGTGCGAGGTCTGCAAGGGCATCTACCTGGATGACGGTGAACTGAAAGCGCTGACCGGAAAACGTTCACTCGCCAGATGGCTGACAAAGCACGCCAAGGAGGGCGAGCACAGCCGCCTGGCCTGCCCAGGTTGCGGAGGGAGCCTGGAGTCGCTGTTGCCCGGCAAGGTCCAGGTGGAGGTGTGCCGGAACTGTCACGGCCTGTGGCTTGACTGGAGCGAGCTGAACATGTTGTTGAACGTGACCCCCGAGGACCTGAAGCAGGCCGAGAGGGACCTGGAGGACCCGGAGGGTCTCTTTGGACCTCCCGGGGAAGGGACCGACGACCACGGCCCGGTGAGCCTCCTGGGATGGCTCTCTCATAAACTGCACCGGAAGTGAGGATGATGAGCGATGACGGTGGCCCGGCTGACGACTCGCCCGACGAGCCTGAACGGACCCTGCGCACCGAGATGCCCGACAGCGAACTGGCCGGCAGGGTGAGGCTCTGGCTGGAACAGGAACAGCTCCTGGACAACATCCTGGACCGGGAGGACCTCACCTTCCTTTACATCGTGGCCTACAACAGCAAGGTCTACCGTTGTCTCCAGCCGCCCAATTCCCCGGACAAAGTGGTGCTGGTGACCACCACCCGGCTCAGTCCCGACCATCTGACGGCCTTCTCGGTCCTGGACGACTCCCAGCGGGAGGAGTTCTACTGGGAACTGCGCCTGGCCTTCCTCCATCGGGCCACCTTCGGGCTGAAGATGGATGACGACGGACTGCTGAGGGAGTTCACCCTTTCCAAGGTCATCTACGAGGACGGCCTGACCAAGGACCGCCTCATGTCCGACCTGCACCGGCTCCACGACACCAACCTGGCCGGCATCTGGACCATCCAGCGCCGTTTCGGTCCAGGGGGCGATACCTGGAACAACGAGGCTGGAACCGAGCGGATGGACGACCCGCTGAGACCCGACATGTACCGGTGAACCACGGGCCTGAGCGGATCACTCGCCCGACCATCCCCCGCCACCCGGGGTCCGCACCACGATCACATCATCTTCTTGCAACTCAATGGTGGTCTTGGCCGGCAGGGGCAGGCACTGGCCATCTCTTTGAAGCCACTGCTCGCCCGGCAAACCGGGGCCTCCCTCTCCAATACCTTTGGGCTGAGTTGTCCGGCGACCGCTCACCAGGGTCAGGGTGGCCGAGGGGGCAAGAAGGCGGACCCAGCGTTCCAGACCGTCGCCGCCCCTATGCTCGCCGTGGCCTCCGGTGCCGGGACGCAAACGGTAGGCCTCCACCCGCAGGGGGTAGGCATGCTCCAGGGCCTCCACGGGGGTGTTCAGGGTGTTGGTCATGTGGCAATGGGTCCCATGGGCTCCGTCGCCATGAGAGGTCGCTCCGCATCCGCCCCCCAGGGTCTCGTAGTAGGCAAATGACGGGGCTGACGATGCCGGGACCGCAGTATCAGCGGGCCGGGAGGGTGCCAAGGTGCCGATGAGCAGGTTGTTCATGGTCCCCTGGGACTGGGCCGGGATCAGCTCCGGCAGGGCGGGCGCCAGGGCTGACAGGAGCATGTCTACGATGCGCTGGGAGGTCTCCACGTTGCCAGCCGACACGGCGGGAGGCCTCTCTCCGGGGTCAGGGTTCAACAGCGAGCCCGATGGAATTGTTATACTGAGGGGGGCGAAGGCGCCATGGTTCGCCGGCGGATGACCCTGGGGCTCCCGGGCCACCAGGAGGCAGTAGCAGACATAATTCACGGCCGCCCTTGTTACCGCCGGAGGGGCATTGAGGTTGCCAGGGTACTGGTCATCGGTCCCAGTGAAGTCGAACTCGAGACTCCCAGTTCCATCGCTGGTCATGGCGGCCTGGAGCCTCAAAGGCTGGCCCCGTTGGTCGTGGATCACCTCCTTGGCCCGGTATGTGCCTTGGGGCACGGAGGCATAGATGGCGCGGGCGGCCCCTTCGGTGACGGCCAACAGCTCATTGGCAACGGCCTGCCAGTGGGAGTCCTCGATGATGGGTCGCAGGCGCTGGGCTCCCCAGGCGTTGGCCGAGACCTGGGCCTGCAGGTCCCCCATGCGCTCCTCGGGGGTCTGGCTGGCTCGGGCTATCAGGTCCCAGACCTCCTCAATGGCCTCCCCCTCTCGCATCAACGAGGTGGGCGGCAGGACCAGACCCTCCTCGTCCAGCCAGCGGGCCTCGGCCGGAAGGGAACCAGGGGCCCGTCCGCCGACATCGGCATGGTGGGCCCGGTTGGCCACGTAGGCCTGGGGGTCGGCCTCGGCCTCGGCGTCCAGACGGAGGGGCGCCACCACCGTCAGGTCAGGCAGGTGGGTGCCGCCGGAGAAGGGGTCGTTGAGGACCACCATGTCCCCGGGATGGCGCCGCAGGTGGGAGGCGGCGGCCTGGACCGAGCTCTCCATGGAGCCCAGATGAACGGGGATGTGGGCCGCCTGTGCCAGGAGCCGTCCCTGGTCATCGAAGATGGCGCAGGAGAGGTCGCGACGCTCCTTGATGTTGGGCGAGCAGGCCGAACGCTCCAGAACCGCACCCATCTGCTCGGCCACCCCGGCCAGGCGATGGCCCAGCACCGTCAGCGCCACCGGGTCTACCACAACAGGCTCATCATTCAGCAGGTCATCCGCCATCAGCCACCTCCAGGAGCAGGTTGGACCAGCGGTCCACCTTGCCTTTCCAGTGGGGCGGGACAAAGGCGGTGGAACCTCGCTCCAGGACGATAGATGGGCCCTCCAGACGGAATCCGCAAGGAAGGCTTTCCCGATCCAGGTTCTGAGCCTCATGCCATTCACAGTTCCAGAGCACTCTGGTGGTCCCTGCTTCCCAGGGAGCTTTGGCGTGGCGGGAGCCCTCTGCCGGTGCCTGGGGCAACTCCACCGGTGAACTCGGGAAGGTGAGGGAGCCCCGCAGGGCTACGAACTCCACCGGCCGTTGGGGGAAGGCGTATCCGTTGGTTCGCTCATGCAACGCGTGGAACTCCCGAGCTATTGCCGCCGGCGAGTTCGGGTCAGGGGCCGGAACCGTCAGCTCGTGGGCCTGACCCTGGTAGCGGCCGTCCACCGACCAATCCCATGCACCATCCCTTGGATCCAGGTCGAAACCCAGGGCCTCCTCCTGGAGCGTACCGACGAGAAACTCCATAGCCTGTACCAATCTCTCTTGCCCCTGGGTGGCCTCCACCATGAGGGCTCGGGAGCGATGGAACCTGACCGGGGATAGGGCCAGTCCCAGGGCCGAGAAGACACCCGCCCGGGCGGGGAGGACGACCCTCGAACTGCCAAGTCGCCGGGCCAGACCGCAGGCCAGCAGTGGCCCGGCCCCGCCAAAAGCCATCAGTGCCAGGCGGCCGGGATGATGCCCCTGGCGCACGGTCAGGGCCTCCAGGGGTCGCAGCATTGTGGCCATGGCCACCTCCAACACACCCATGGCCATGGTCTCGAGCTCCAGGCCCGCGGCCTCGGCCAAAGGACCTGCTACCTGACGGGCCAGTTCCGGTTCCAGGATGATCTTGTCAGAGAGCTCCAGGGGCGGCAGCCATCCGGTCAGCAGGAGGGCGTCGGTGATGGTGAGGTCCAGCCCTCCCTGTCCGTAACTGGCTGGACCTGGCCGGGCGCCGGCGGAATCGGGGCCCACCCGCAAGGTTCCTCCGTGGTCCAACCTGGCGATGGAACCGCCTCCGGCGCCCACGGTCTCGATGGCCACTCGGGGCAGACGCACCGGCAGGCCCGCCACCTCGCCCCGGGTGGAGAGGGCTGGCCGGCCCTTCAGAAGGAGGGCCACGTCGGTGGAGGTGCCGCCCATGTCCAGGGTCACCACATCGGGTTCACCGCACAGCCCGGCGACATGGGCGGCGGCGGCCACCCCTCCGGCCGGTCCCGACAGGAGCATCTCCACCGGGTCGGGCAGGCCTCCGGGTCCCTGTGACCGCGCGGGTCGCATGGCTCCCGAGCTCACCATCAGGCGCAGGCTGGCTCCCGGGGCCCTTTGGTCAAGGATCCCCTGCAGGTCGTGCAGGTACTCGGTGATGACCGGACGCAGGTAGGCGTCCAGGACCGTTGTGGAGGCTCGCTCGTACTCGCGGTACTCGGGCCATACCTGACTGGAGAGGGAGCAGGGCAGGCCCGCCTTAACTGCGGCCTCGCCAAGGATACGCTCGTGGGCCGGAACGGCATAGCAGTGGAGCAGACAGACCGCCAGGGCCTGGGCTCCCGCCTCCTTTGCCTCCTGTACCACTTGTTGGGCCATATCTTGGTCCATGGCCTTTATCACCTCCCCGTCGGGACCCAGCCTCTCGTCCACCTCCAGGCAGAGCTCGCGTTCCACAAGGGGCTCGGGACGACGGGCATCGAAGTTGTAGAGCTGGGGGCGGTCCTGGCGGCCGATGTGCAGGAGGTCGGCGAAACCTCGGGTGGTGATGAAGGACACCTTGGCCCCCTTGCGCTCGAGGACGCTGTTGGTGGCCACCGTGGAGGCGTGGGAGAACACACGAAGCCGTTCGGTCCCAGGGCCCTGCAGCGCCCTGGCCAGGCCCCGGTCCAGAGCCCGCTGGGGTGCCTCGGGGGTGGAGGCCAGCTTGAAGGTCTCCAGGCGCCCCTCTCTCAGGACCACGAAATCGGTGAAGGTCCCGCCCACGTCGGTGGCCAGATGCATCGAGAGCCCGAGGGCCGGGGTCGTAAAAAGAGAGGTCGGTGAAGGCTAAAGGCCCCAGTGCTCCCGCTGGACCTCCACGGCCCTGCTCACCGCCCCGGCACCGACTCCCGTGTCGTCCTTTACGGCGCCATATTGCAGCTGGGGCACCTCCGCATCGGCCAGGATCGCCGCACAGCAGGCGAGCACTTCGGCGTTGGCCTCCAGGTTGTAGCCGCCCTCGATGGTCACCATGAGGGGTATCTTGGATCCCCGGGCATATTCCGTGAGCTCCTTCAGGCAGTGGACGTAACCGGCCGATGAGAGGGACAGGGAGGCCAGAGGGTCGGCCCAGTGGGTGTCGCCTCCCAGGGAGATGAGCATGGCCTGGGACTGATAGCTCCCCAGGACCGGCAAAAGAACTCGCTCCAGGGCCATGGCGAAGGTGGCGTCCCCGGAACCTCCGGGCAGGGGCAGGTTGACGGTGAAGCCCTCGCCTGCCCCCTGGCCCACATCATCTATGGCTCCGGTACCGGGGTAGAGGGGCCAGCCATGGGTGGAGCAGTAAATGACCCGGGGTTCGGCCGCGAAGATGTCGGCGGTGCCGTTGCCGTGATGGACATCGATATCCACGATGGCCACCCTGTCCATCCCCTGGTCCAGCAGGGTCTGGGCCGCCAGGGCGACGTTGTTCAGATAGCAGAAACCGCCGCCGTAGCCGGCACCGGCATGATGGCCAGGAGGTCTGGACAGGGCCAGGGTCGGACGTTCGGGATGGGCCTGGGCCTCCAGGGTGGCCTGGACCGTGGCCCCCGCGGCCATGCAGGCGATATCGTAGGTTTCGGGATTCAGGAAGGTGTCGCCATCGTAGGGGTGGGGTGTGTGGACCTGGAGGCGCTGGACGTACTGGGCCTCGTGGACCCTCACGATGCGGTCCAGTCCCAGGGGCTCAGGGGTCCGGATGTCGTTCCACAGCCCCTCCCTCTCCAGCCGCTGCTGGATGGCCACCAGACGCTCGGGACACTCGGGATGGCCGGGAAGCTGTTGATGGTCGAGAAATGAGGGGTGATAGTAGATGGGGGGGCCGGGAGGGGGAGACACGTTTCCACCGGGTCGTGGAGCCCCGACGAGGTTATAAAACCGGACCTTTTTACGTTCCATTCTCCAGGCTTGCTACATCCTTGAACCGGATATCCCTGCCAATGCCCCTGACCGAAGACGAGACCGAACCCGCCAGATCGAGGTCCAAGGGCCCCGATCCCCTGCCTCCTGGATACCGCCAGCGTTATCAGGCTCTGACTGACCTTGACGCCCTGCAGGACAGTCTCGATCGCGAACCTCGCAAATCCCTGCGGGTGAACACCCTGGCCAGTTCGAAGGAAGAGGTGGTGGAGCTGTTGCAGGACCATTGCCGGCTGGAGCCGGTGCCCTGGTGCCCCGAGGGCTACTTCATCGAGAACGGCGAGGTGCGTCAGAGTCGCTATGGCAGTCTGCCAGGACACAGCGCTGGTCTCTTCTACATCCAGGAGGCCTCCTCCATGGCCCCCGCCCGCGTCCTGGACCCTCAGCCGGGAGAGCTCATCCTGGACCTGTGCGCCGCACCAGGGGGCAAGACCACCCAGATGGCCCAGTACATGGAGAACAAGGGGCGAATATGGGCCGTGGACCCGAAGGTCAAACGGCTGAACATGCTGCGCACCAACCTCCAGCGATTGGGGGTGGCCAACGTCACCCTGAAGCGGGAGACCGGGAGCAAACTGAGCTACAAGGGACGGCCCTTCGACCGGGTCCTGGTGGATGCCCCCTGCTCGGGGACCGGGACCATGCGAAGCTGGTTGTGGAAGGTACGCAACGACCCGTTCAAGGAATGGGACGATGGACTGCCAGAGAGACTGGAGCTGAAGGGGGAGGTCCATCAGTACCTGGGCCAGCTGTGGGGCAGGGACCATTTCAACTACATCGCCCGCACCCAGCGCAACCTGCTTGAACGGGGGTATCGCTTGTTAAGCAAAGGAGGCGTGATGGTCTACTCCACCTGCAGTCTGGAGCCGGAGGAGAACGAGGCGGTGGTGAACTGGATGGTGCGAAGGCATCCCCGCATGGAAGTGGAGGCCATCGAGAGGGAGAGGGAACTGCCGGGTTTGAACACCAGTGAACCGGTGACCGAATGGGAGGGTGAAAGTTACAGTCCCAAACTCTCCAACACCCTGCGCATCATGCCTCAGGACAACCACACCGACGGATTCTTCATCGCCCGCCTGCGCAAGCCCAGGTGAGCCCTGGCTGAGGCTGGTTGTGTATCTACCTTGTGGTTGGGCCGGCTTACCCGTCGTACTCGAAGTTGAGACTGCCGTAGTAGAGTCCGTTCTCGACGTTCTGGGGGATGGACACCTCGACCTGGACCCAGACATGGTCCGAATCCTGGGCATCATCGATGGTCCAGGGGGTCTCCAGGGCCCTCACCCCGGCGGGAGGGTAGAGGGGGGTGTTGCGGGACCACATGTCGCTGGTATCGTCATTGCCGCCAGCCAGGTCCCAGGAGAAGGCCTGCTCACCGTTCTCGCCGTCCCAGACCAGAACGGAATCCTCGGGCATGTCCTGGTACTGGGCCCGGGTGTTGGCCTGGGTGTGAAGCCAGACCCGCATGTATCTTGAGCCATCGCCGCTGATCTCGATGCCGTTGACCGTCACCGGGTTCAGTCCCTCGTTGACCAGGCCCATGGCCGCGGTGTAGGTGAAGGTCTGACCCCGGGCCAATGCGCCCAGCTCCAGGCGTTGGTCGCCGCCCACATCCCTTAGCACCAGGTTGGCGTCGGGGGCCCGATCGTGACCGATGAGCCGCACGTAGGGTGAACCGGGCTCCACGTCGTAGTTGTGGCCCACCGGTTCTTCCACCAGCTGGTCCAGGCCCTGGGACATCTTCACCGGTCTCAGGGACCCAGGCAGTTCGTAGAAGCCGGGATAGGTGTCATCGGCGAAGGCCAGGGTGACCTGGAACTCGATGGGGTCCACCGCCGCCGGGATGAGCATGCGCCACTTGCCAGGGCCCACCGCCACGGCCGAGAACTTGTAGAGGGACGCGGTGCCGGGGGTCAGGATTTCGTCACCGGGTTCCAGCAGGTTGAGGTAGTCGCCTCCCGACTGGTCGATGACCGCCTCGCCATCGGTGTAGGTGCCGTTGCCGTTGTGGTCCAGGTAGTGGTGACCCAGCGAGTAGTTGCCGATGGGGGCGTAGCCGCTCTTGACGATGGTGTCGCTTTCGTCCAGGATGGCGTCGTTGGTTACGAGCATGGCCTCGCCGTAATCGTAAAGGTGATTGTGGTTGGCGTCGGTGAACCAGTAGAGGCCCCGCACCTGAACGGTGAGCGGGTTCTCAGGGCTCTGGTCGGCCCAGGGCAGGTCCAGCTCGGCCACGAGATCCTGCTTGCCCCGGTTGGAGATTGGCAGGCGGATGGTGTAGAGGTCGCCGCCGTAGACCTCCAGATGGAGTCCGTACTCCATGCCGTCGTCGCTGACCGTCACCAGGGAGTTCCTTCCGGCGGGTGAGATGTCACTCTCGGTGAACTCTGAGGGATTGATGTAGAGGGCCTGGGAGACGCCCACCGTTGTCTCGCCCTCGAGCAATTGATCGAAGATAAGCCCCACGACAGCCCCAGCCCCGGCCAGCACCAGCAATGTGGCTACAGTTGCCACTGGCAAGGCCTTGCGCGGAGGGAAGGGTGGTGAACGAGCCCAGAAGGCGCCGCGAAATCCATTGTTGCGCGGGTCGGACTCGAACCACCGTACCATGCGGGCTGACGAGGGTTCGATCAACAGTTATGATCACCCCAACCGTTGGTCCGGGGGATAGAATATGACCCGCAACCGATGGGAAGGGCCTTTCAGCAGGCCCCCCATCAGGGGGTTCGGCAAGCCCGTGGCTACCTCAGGCTTGGTGTGTTTGATGCGTCCCAGATTCATTGGCGGATTACTCCATATATTCGCCCAATCAATTGAGCGCACGGCAATATCCGGTTAACCGCGAGTATAAAGGATGTTGACTGAAGGGCCTTTCAGTGGTTAGTACGTTCCTTTGCCTGCCCCCTTAGGGGGCAGTGCTGGGGACCAGTTCCAGGGTGTATCCGCCTTTGGCCATCAGACAGGGGATGACGGTGACCTGCATGCCAGTGGCGGGTGCTTTGGGTGGGCTTGCCTCCTCCTGGTCTGCCTTCTGCCTGTTTGCCTTTTGCCTGCCTGCTCCTTTGGTGTGGGCGTTCTGGCCGGATTCGGAAATCCCAGACAACCAGCCCAGCAGGCGGAGCCCTTGCTCCAGTTCCACGAGTCCCACGGCGTAGGGTTCAACATGGGCCAGGCCGGGGGGGCCGTAATGGACCCTGGTGAAGGCTACCAATCTGCCTTCGGGTTCCACCGTCCGCCACTCCAGGTCACCCTCGCCACAGACACAGCCTCCCCTCGGGGGCAGGTACTCGTTTTGGCAGGAGGTGCAATGGCTGGCCAGGAGCTCCCCATCGGCCAGACCCCGGGTGAACCGTTCGACGGTGGCCGAAGGGGTCCCATCGGGCAGGGGGCCAAAGAGGAGCTGTTCGTCCTGTGGCCTGGGGTCCTTCCGCTGGTCGCTCATCGACCCACCACCGTGACGATGGCGGCCTGTCCCGTCTGGGCCACGTTGTGGGCCAGTCCGATGGCGGGACCTTCCACCTGTCGTCCCTTCTCGGCCTCGCCCCGCAGCTGTCGTGTGAGCTCCACCAACTGGGAGACCCCGGTGGCTCCCAGGGGATGACCCTTGGCCTTGAGCCCGCCGTCGGGGTTGACTGGCAGTCGGCCATCGTGTCGGGTCTGTCCGTCCAGGACCATGGTACCGGCCTCCCCGGGTTTGCAGAACCCAAGGTCCTCCAGGGCCATGAGCTCGGCGCTGGTGAAGCAGTCGTGGACGCAGGCCACGTCCACCTGGTCTGGGGTGATGCCGGCCTGGGGATAGGCCTGACGGGCGGCCTGGCGGGTGGCCTTAAGGCTCGTCAGGTCCGAGCGTTGGCTCACCAGCATGGTATCGGTGGCCTGCCCCTGGCCCTTGAGCCAGATGGGGGTGTCGGTGAGCTCACCAGCCCGCTGGGCGCTGCAGAGCAGCAGGGCCGCGGCGCCATCGGTGATGGGGGAGCAGTCGTAGAGCCGCAGGGGCTCGGAGACCATGGGGGCCCCGTCGGCCTGCTCTGGGGTGATCTCCCTGCGCAGGTGGGCTCGGGGATTGAGAGCGCCGTAGTGATGGGCCTTGACGGCCACCGCTGATAGCATCTCCCGGGTGGTGCCATGGCGCTCCATGTGGGCCTGGGCCAGCAGGGCGTAGAAGGCCGGGAAGGTGAGACCGAAGGGATACTCCCAGCGAGCGTCGCCGCCCCGGGAAAGGACCTCGGTAGCTCCCCGATTGCCCAGATGGGTCATGGTCTCCACACCGATGACAAGGACGGTGTCATGAAGGCCGGAACGGATCCAGGCCGCCGCCGTGTGGACCGCCGCAGAGCCCGAGGCGCAGGCCAGCTCGACGCGCTGGGTGGGCTTGCCGGCCAGGCCCACCTCGTCGTTGACCATGGGTGCCGGGGCCTCCTGGGCCGCAAGGGCGCCGGAGGCGATGGCGATGACCGAAGCGTCGATGGCGTTGGGACCTACGCCGGCCTCGTCGTAGACCTGGGAGGCGGCCTGGTGGGCCAGCTCTCTTAGGCAGGTGCGTTTGGTGGCGCGAAAGTCGGTGTGGCCCACGGCGGCGATGGCAATCTGGTCGGTGGGTGATGGCATGGCGGGCAGTCGGAGGGTGGAGGGTGCTTAATGGTTTGGGAGCGGAGCGACGGCGGAGGTCGAGGTCGAGGTCGCTCTGAGGGGCGCCTGTTGGTCGGGTCACCACAGTGTTCACCCAGAGTTCACCACAGAGAACACAGAGAGCACAGAGTTGTCAACATGTGTTCATTCTTTGTGAGCTCTGTGCACTTTGTGGTTCCCTCCAACGAGCCTGCCTTGTTGCCTGCCTTGATGCCTGCCTGGGGCTTGCCTGGGGCTTGCCTTTGCCCTTGCATGCTCTGTGAAAACTTTCCAAAACGTACACCAATCGTGTATCTACCGTTTACCTACCGTGTACCTAGCGTATACAAAACGTATGGAAAACGTATAGCGAACGTATACCTTTCGTATGGAATTCGTATATCGAAATGGTCTGGGCCCGGGGATCGAACCCTTCTCACCTAACCTTTACGAAAAGGGTCCTATTGGTTAATCAGGGTCTGCAATAACTTGGATCGAGGGGGCGCCCATGTACCTCAGTTCAACTGCTGACGGTACGCAATGTGCCGCAGGTAAGCCTGAAGGCCCGAGGTATCTGGTTTCCATATGTCGGCTTCGGTCAGCAGACGCCCATGGGCCACCCAGGCCTGCTCACGCCTGTCCCAGGTGCATCCAAGATGTTTGAACTTGCGGCGCATCCTTTTCCAGGTCATCGACGGACCCTGTTTGGTGCTGGCCTTGATGAGCGTGTTGTTGTCCCGGTGTTCGATGGTGAGCTGAACAGTGGGGCGGGAGAGGCGTTCCTGTTCCGCGATGATGAGCTCTTTCAGCCTGGGGATGGAGGCAGGATCATCCGGTGGAAGGGTACCTATGCGCGACTCGATCCAGTACACCAGCTCATCGTAACCACCGTGGGCCGCGGCCTTCCTCTGAACGTGTCTTTTGACCGTGACCTTCTGACGGTATGACGTAGTGGTCTCCTCATGATGGTATGTCGCAGTTGTTTCCTTTTGATCGCCACCGAACAGCTTCTTGAGGAATCCCATGTTTGCTCCAGTGGGCGTCGAACCACCTCAGTTCAGACGCCCGGTCTATTAGCGAACAGATGAATATCTGCATCATTTTCCCGAGGGAATCATTCGAGGTGCAGAAGCCGGATGGTTCAGAATGATAATAAGTCTTCCTCAGAGCCTGAGTTGGGCATCGATCACCTTGAACTCATCGCTCCCATGCACCCGGGGGTAGGTCAACGGCTCCATCCCATGCCGGCGCATGAAGTTCAGGTGTCCCGCGCTAACAAAACTGCGCTCACGCTGCTCAGGCGCCTCGAGCATGTTGAAGAACTCCGCTGGTGGCTCCAGTTCATGCAACGACCCATCCACCAATGGACCCATGCGCAGTGAGACGCGGCCGTATCTTCGCAATTGCTTGGCAGAGGCGGAGGCGGATGCATCGAGTATCTTCTGGTATCGATTGCGCTGGACGGTCTTGGGACAGATGGCCTGGACCGACCGCATAAGGGCGAAGAGGTAGACATCGGATAGCTGATATCGCTCCATCACCTCAACGAGTTTGCGCTCGACGCGGGATCGTGACCAGTTGGGGAACGACATCAGTATCGCGTGACGTCCCTTAAGGCCCAGTACCGGACTGAGCACGAAGGTCGTGAAACCGGCTCTCACCGGCCTCTGCGTTTCACGTTCCGGCAAGGGCAGGCGCGGCGATCTGAGAGTGGGCCAATTGAAGCGTTGGATCGGGCTGTGGGACGGCAATCGCTTCACCAGGGGCAGCCAATGGTCCACAGGCGTGACGAGCTCTTCCGGTGTCAATCGGGTGCAGGCGTGGCCGGTGCGTGAGTTGATGGTCCCCGGGACGCGGATGATGCGACGGGTATCCACCGTCACCGAGGTGTCGATGGCGATGCCCTGGGCGATGACCTTTTCTGTCAGTGCTCGCCGGCGCACGATCAGCCTTTGCTCGCGCTCGAAGGGGTCGGCCACCGTTTCCCAGTCTGGGTCATCGAACAGCAGGTGGAAGCCTTTGCTGCCGCTGAAAGCGGCATACTTGAGCCTGTGCCCCTTGGCCTCCATGAATTCTAACAACCGTACCGCCTCGCCTCGCGTTCGCTCGAGCGTGCGTCGTGTCAGGGGCTGTCGGTCAAGGTCAAAGGCGATGTCGTGGTCCAGCAGGATCCCCGACCGCAGAAAACCCTCCCGCTCCTTTGGCCGCGGTCGAACGGCGGTGGGATTTAGATAGGTGGCCGTCGAGTAATAGACGTGGGTTGGTCTGTATCGCACCAGCCATCTTTGCAATCCGGCTGCATCACGTATACGGTCCTTCACCTTGAAGAAACGCCCGCTGGGCAGGACCAAACGGAAGTGGCGGCGATGGGGTTCGGTAATGCAGGTCAGGTCGGGCTCATGCGCACGATAGAAGGCCTTGATCTCCGTACGACCCTGTTCATCATCTTCCAGCTGATCCCGCTCCTAGTTCTGTCTTATGCAGTACGTCAAAGCCCAACTGCTCCCCATGGTTATATGTGTGGAAGATAGAATGTGATTATGGACCTTTCGGTGTTATGATGTATCATGTAATTTGAGTTCCCAAAACCAGCCTCTCTGTGACTTGCCAACAGGCAGGCAGACCGACCAGATCCAACCCCTACCACCGGATCCTGCATCAGAACTCCGCCCTGTGTACAGCGCTGTGGCATAATGGCCGGGACGACCCATCGGGACCCTTCACGCCAGCGGGGCCCTCACAGGAACTCCTCCTTGCCCCACTTCACCTCGATGCGGCTCCAGAACCAGGCGGTGGCCATCAGCAGCAGGAGGCACAGGAAGAGGACCGCCCCGGTGACCCTGACCAGCGGCCAGCCCTGGGAGAGCAGGTCCGACAGGATGACCACGCAGATGAGGGGGATGGTGGAGATGATGTTGAACCTCAGCAGGACCATGGTGTCGAAGAGGTAGGTGTTGGTGCGCAGACCGGTGGCCTCGGCGGTGTATGAGACTGTGTAGAACGACACGACGATGAGCAGCAGCAGGGCCAGGGGCATCAGGTGGAGCTCGTCGGTGGCCGTGGCGATGATGGCCAGAAAGAGCAGGGGGATGGCAGTGGACAGGAACAGAAAGAGCAGGACCTTGGTCTTCACCACCTGGGCCACCGACACCGGCAATGTGGAGTAGAACGAGGTGGAATCCACTTTGTTGAGCCACGAGTAGAGCATCACCGTGAAGAAGCCCACCAGCCCGCCGTAGAACAATGTGTTGAAGTCGAAGGTGGCCTCCGGGGGCAGGCTGTGGGTCAGGAACCAGTCCAGGCCGGTGATTATCAGCAGGGGGAAGGCCAGCGAGAATATCATGCGGTAATGGGTCCGCGACCGCATGACGTCCAGCCACTCCTTGGCCAGCAGGTTGGGGATGCGGCCGTCCAGCCGGGCCAGGGGGCCAAAGCGCGATAGCAGGGGAGCATACCCGGCCGGATGGGTCTGGGGCGCACGACCCGTCTGCCCCTCCAACCGCTCGGGCAGGACCGCCGTGGCCAGGGCCACCACCAGCAGAACCAGGCCCCAGGCCGCAAGGAGGTAGGGCCAGTCGTGGGTGGCGTGGTAGGTCAGCGAGGGCAGGAACCATTCCAGCTCGGCAAGGCCGCCAAAACCCAACAGCAGGGGCACCAGCAGGATGGCCCCCACCAGAGTGGCCAACCAGACCCGATGGAGGTATATCGCCGCCAGAAGGTACGACAGGGCCAGTCCGGTGGCGAAGGAGGCCCCGGCGCCCACCGAAAAGTAGGCCACCGAGTCCAGCGGGATACCCGCCAACGAGCTGCCCACGAACAGACCTGCGACCAGGGGGCCGAAGGTGGTGATGAAGTAGTAGGCCACATCCTTCCAGAAGAAGAGCAGGAGCACCGACCGGTTGGACAGCGGCTGGGTTGCGGGCAGGCCCAAAAGCAGGGTGGTTTTGCCAAAGAGCCGTTCCATTATCTCCCTGCCAAAGAAGGTGAAGGAGCCGATGAAGAGACCGTAGGTCAGCAGGGACAGATGGGCGGCCGTGACCAAGGTGGAGAGACCCACATCCGAGCTGAGGGAGTCCAGGGAGAGCCCGGTGGCCACCGCCCCGCCGAAGATGAAGAGGGGGAACATCAGCAGGCCCCGCCGGGAGGCGAAGGCCAGGTTGAGCCGCCACTCCTCCTTGAGCATCAAGTGGAAGAGGGCGCCCCAGGGAGCGGTCAATTCACACCTCCGGCTCGAAGGTGTAGCCCACCGCCTCGTAGAAGGCCTGCTCCAGCCCCCGGCCCGCCGAATCGAGCTCGGCCTTGGTCGCTGAGGCCACCACCTTGCCCGCATCGATGATGGCCACCTGGGTGCAGAGCCGCTCGGCCACCTCCAGGATGTGGGTGGCCATGACCACCGTCCCGCCCCCGTTGACGTACTCGGTGAGCCAGCCTCTAAGCTTGCGCTGGATCAGGGGGTCCAGGTTGATGAAGGGCTCATCCAGGAAGAGCAAGGGCGGCCGGTGCAGGAAGGCCGCCGCCAGCATCACCTTCTGTCTCTGGCCCCGGGAGAGGTGGCGGCACAGGGTCTGAGCCTTGTCCTCCAGCTCGAAGTACTCGATCCAGTGGGCTATCAGCGAGGAGGGGTCCAGCTCTTCCGCGGGCCGGAACGGTGACGCGGCCGGAACGGGTTCATCGCCCCATCTGTACCGGGATTCCGAGCCTGCCGCCTCCCCGGTCCCAACCTGGGCTCCCGGGCTCGCATCTTCCGCACCCTCCACGCCTCGCAGGCGGGCCACGAACTCCAGCACCTCCTCCACGGTGAGGAACGAGGGGGGCGACTCGGCCTCGGGCACGATGCCCACGGCGGCCCGCACCTCCAGGGACGCGTCCACCGGGTCCAGGCCCAGCACCAGGGCCTCCCCCCGGGTGGGGGTAAGCTGGCCGGTTAGTATCTTCAGCAGGGTCGACTTGCCCGCCCCGTTGGGCCCGAAAAGGCCGAAGAACTCGCCTTGGGGCACTTTCAGGTCCACGCTGTCCAGGGCGGTGACCTGCTTGCCGAACTGTTTGGTCAGACTCTTGACGTGGATGGCCGCGAACCGGTTTCCGGGTTCATCGGAGGGTGTTTCTGCTGGCATGCTGGGGATGGGCAGACCCGCCATCTCTTTTAGCTATCGTCTGGAGCCATCGTCCAACAGCGGGAGGCGAAAGAGCAATCAGAAACCCTAAAAGCCCCGCTTTGACTGGTCCTACGATTCCATGCCAGATGAAGATTGTGCGATATGCGGGTCGGGCCAGAAGGTCCAGCAGGGTCACTTGATGGCTCCCAGCAAGGGCGGCAAGGCCACGACCCCCATGTGCCAGAAATGTGTCAAGTCCAAGGGTACCAAGGCCCTCATGGAGTGGCTGCGCGACCTGAAGGACGCCACCAAGGATACACAGAAGTATCGGTGGAACCGCATCGTGGACTTTCAAAAGGGCAAGCGCAACGATATCGCCAAGAAGGTCCAGAAGATACGGGACGAGTAGGACCAGACCCACCCTCTGCGAATGAGCCCTCGTCGGGGCCACCTCAGGCTTGGCCAGGGCTCAAGCCCATCCCTCCCGAGAGCTGTCGGTTCAAAGTCAACTCAAACCCCTTTATCTACCCTCAGGGTCCTCAACTGACAATGGCAACCCAGAGCATGCCCGACAAGAGTGAACCCTCAGCGACAATCACCACCTCGAAGCTCACCAAGCGTTTCGGCGAGCTGACGGCGGTGAAGGAGCTGGACCTGTCGGTGCGCCAGGGCGAGATATTCGGCCTGCTGGGGCCCAACGGCGCCGGCAAGACCACCACCATCTCCATGCTGGCCACCCTGCTGGACCCCACCTCGGGGGAGGCGACGGTGAACGGCTATGACATCGACCGCCAGCCGCTCAAGGTCCGCCAATCCATCGGCATCGTCTTCCAGGACCCCAGTTCCGACGACATCCTAACCGGGTACGAGAACCTCTACCTGCATGCCCTCATGTACGGTGTGCCCCAGGCCGAGCGGAAGGGGCGCATCCAGGAGGTGCTGGAGCTGGTGGGCCTGGCCGACCGGGCCGATGACATCGTGCGCAATTACTCTGGTGGCATGCGGCGACGGCTGGAGCTGGGCCGGGGTCTGCTCCATCAGCCCCAGGTACTCTTCCTGGATGAGCCGACGCTGGGCCTGGACCCCCAGACCCGGGAACATATCTGGGACTACATCGAGACCATCGTCCGCGAGCGTCAGGTCACCATCATCCTCACCACCCACTACATGGAGGAGGCCGACCGGCTCTGCGACCGGGTGGCCATCATCGACCACGGCGAGGTGGTGGTCCTGGACACTCCGGAGGCCCTGAAGGAGGGCATCGGCGGCGAGTCCCTGCACATCCGACTCGCGGACGACAGCGAGAGCGCCCGCGACGAGGCCATGACCGCCCTGGAGGATCTGTCCTTCGTCAGGGGCATAGAACAGCACGCCGGCGAGCTGGTGGTGGCCATCGAAGGGGTGGAGGTGCTGGAGAAACTGCCCGAGATAATGAACGCCACCGGCAAGATGGCCCGTCTGAACCTCCATTCCACCACCCTCAACGATGTCTTTCTCCACTACTGCGGCCGGGACATCCGGGCCGAGAGCGCCGAGGACCGCATGGCCACCGTCCACGGCGTCATGACTGGAGGCAGGTAGATGGGCTCCCTGTCAGAATCGGGCCTGGACCTGCGTCAGGAACTGCGGGGCATCTACGCCATCTGGCTCAGGGAGCTGAAGGTCTTCAGGCGGGAGAAGTCACGCATCGTGTCATCGCTGGTCACCCCCATGCTCTGGCTCTTCGTGGTGGGCGGGGGCATCGGGGCTACCGTGGGCGAGATCGAACGCAACGGCCACACCGTGGACTACCAGTCGTTCATCTACCCCGGCATCCTGGCCATGTCGGTGACCTTCACCTCGGTGTTCTTTGGCATGTACATCGTCTGGGACCGCAAGGTGGACTTTCTCAAGGAGGTGCTGGCAGCACCCATGACCCGCACCTCGGTCTTTCTGGGCAAGATGCTGGGAGGCTCCACCGACGCCCTGATCCAGGTGGCCCTGCTCCTGCTCTTTGCCGCCTACTTCGACATGAAGCTGACCGTGCTGTCGCTGGTGGGCACGGTGCTCTTCCTCTTCCTGCTGGCTCTCTGCATGACCGCCGTGGGCCTCTCCATCGGCTCCCAGATGGAATCGCCCGAGGGCTTCTCCCTCATCGTCTCTTTCGTGGTCTTCCCCATGTTCTTCCTGTCCGGGGCCATCTACAAACTGGACTGCCTGCCCGCCTGGCTGGGTATCGCCACCCGTTTTGACCCTGTGACCTACGCCGTGGACGGCCTGCGCAACATGCTCCTGCCCGACATGGCCTTCTTCAGCGTGGCGGTGGACCTGGCGGTCCTGCTGGGCTTCTGCATCGTGATGGTGGCCGTGGGAACCTTCGGATTCAAGCGGATGCGGCTTTAGTTGCCATCATTCACCACAGAGAGCACCGAGAGTTCACAGAGAAATTACTCTGTGATATCTCTGTGTACTCGGTGGCTCTGTGGTTTTGCTTGATGCTTATAGCCGCTTTTCCACAGCCTCCCAGTCCACCAGTTCCCACCATGCGGCGACGTAGTCCGGTCGCTTGTTCTGGTAATCCAGGTAGTAGGCGTGCTCCCACACATCGCACACCAGCAGGGGGCGCAGGCCAGCGGTGATGGGGTTGTCGGCGTTGGAGGTGGAGGCTATCTTGAGGTTGTTCTCGGCGTCGGCGCAGAGCCAGGCCCAGCCCGAGCCGAAGTGGGTGGTGGCGGCCTTGGTGAACTGGGCCTTCAGGTTCGTGAAGTCTCCCAGGTCCTCCTCGATCATCTCCATCAGCTTGCCTCCTGGCTCCCCGCCGCCCTCGGGCGACATGGACTCCCAGTAGAAGGTGTGGTTCCAGACCTGGGCCGCGTTGTTGTAGATGCCTCCGGGCCCGGCGTCCTTGAGGATGAACTTCAGGCTCTGATTGGCGTAGTCGTTGTGCTCGGTGAGACCGTTGAGGTTGGCAACATAGGCGGCGTGGTGCCGGCCGTGGTGGATCTCCAGGGTCTTGGCCGAGATGTGTGGTTCCAGGGCATTCATTTCGTAGGGCAGGGAGGGCAACTCGAAGGGCATGGGAACACCGGACCCGAAAGTGACAGGCCGCTAATAAGATTGTGCGAAAACGGTCCGGCGCCAGCCGTGGTTGGGACCCCGTGGGAGGCGAAAGGTCCATTTGTGGAACGGGAACTGACAACCCCTCATAGGCCACCGGCGGGAAGGATACAGGAGGCCTGTCATGCCAGATATCAACAGAGAGAGCGGAACCGACACGGGAACCGACGGTCATCTGGACCATGGCAAAGTGGGCAAGACCCCTCCTGCCAACCGGCTCATCCACGAGACCTCCCCCTACCTGCTCCAGCACGCCCGCAACCCGGTGGACTGGTACCCCTGGGGCGATGAGGCCCTGCGGAGGGCGAAAGAGGAGGCCAAGCCCATCCTGCTCTCCATCGGCTACTCGGCCTGCCACTGGTGCCACGTGATGGAGCGGGAGTCGTTCGAGGATGAGGCCACGGCGGCCCTGATGAACCAGCACTTTGTCAATGTCAAGGTGGACCGGGAGGTGCGTCCCGACCTGGACGCCGTCTACATGGCGGCCACCCAGACCATGAACCGGGGGCAGGGGGGCTGGCCCATGACCGTCTTCCTGACCCCCGAAGGAGAGCCCTTCTTCGCCGGCACCTATTTCCCTCCAGAGGACAGGTACGGACAGCCCGGTTTCCCCACCCTGCTGAGGAGCATCGGCCGGCTGTGGGAGGAGGACCGGGAACAGCTGGTTGAGCAGGCGGGCAGGCTCACCGAGCATCTGCGCAAGACGGCGGTGCCGCCGACGGCCGGGACCATCACCCGGGAAGAGCTGGCCGGGACCCTGAGCCATTTCAGTGACCGGTTCGACCTCCTGCACGGCGGCTTCGGTCCGGCGCCCAAGTTCCCCCAGCCCGAGGGGCTGTCATTCCTGTTGCGGCTATACCATCGCACAGGTGATGCCGAGGCCCTGAGGATGGCCGAACGGACCCTGGAGGCCATGGCCCATGGCGGCATCTACGACCACATCGGCGGCGGCTTCTTCCGCTACTCCACCGACGCCCGCTGGCTGGTGCCCCACTTCGAGAAGATGCTCTACGACAACGCCCAGCTGGCCCGGGTCTACCTGGAGGCCCACCAGGTCACTGGCAAAGAGCTGTATCGCAAGGTCGCCTCTGAGACGCTGGACTACCTGCTGGCCGAGATGACCTCGCCCGAAGGTGGTCTCTACTCGGCCACCGACGCCGACTCCGAAGGGGTTGAGGGCAAGTATTTCGTGTGGACCTCGTCCGAGATGGAGGCCATCCTGGGCAAAGATACAGGACGGCTGTTCTGCGCATACTTCGATATCACCAGAGAGGGCAACTGGGAAGGATTCTCCATTCCCAACACCCCCCTGCTCCTGGAGGAAGTGGCCCTGACCCTGCAGGTGCCTGAGGTTGAGCTGGCTGAAGAGCTCGCCGTGGCGCGCAAGAAAGTGTACGAGGCCCGGCTGGAACGGGTGGCCCCTGGATTGGACGACAAGGTCCTGACCGGCTGGAACGGATTGGCCATCATGGCCCTGGCCGAGGGCTACCGGGTGCTGGGGGACGTACGATACCTCGAGGCCGCCTCCAGAGCCGCCGACTTCCTGCTGACCAGGATGAGGGGGAGCAAGGGGGAACTGATGCGGGTGTGGTGCAAGGATCAGGTGAGCCAGCTGGGGTTCCTGGAGGACCACGCCTATCTCGCCCAGGGTCTGACAGACCTATACGAGGCCGGTGGCGAGGTGCGCTGGCTGGAAGAGGCCCGGCGTCTGGCCGACATCGTCCTCGAACGGTTCCAGGATCCTGACAGCGGAGCCTTCTATTCCACCTCCAACCAGCACGAGCGATTGATCGTGCGAGAGGTGGAGGGCACCGACGGGGCGACCCCCTCGGCCAACAGCGTGGCCGCAAGCGTTTTGGCCCGCCTGTCTTACCACTACGATGATAAGCGATTGCGGAAGGCCGCAGGGGAAGGCCTGGCACCCTTTGGCAAGAGGATGGTGGCGATGCCATTGGGTTTTGCCAGCGGTCTGACCGCCATGGACCTGCTCCTGGAGGGGGGTGTTGAGCTGACCCTGGTGGGCTCCCCCGGACGGCCCGACCTCGAGGCCCTGAGGGAGCGGGTGAACGGACTTCACATCCCCAACCGGATTGTGGGTCGCAGGGACCCCGAACGACCCGAGGTTGACCAAACGCCCATGGTCCAGGGCAAGGAAACGGTGGATGGAAAGGCCGCACTCCACCTCTGCAAGGACCGGACCTGTCAGGCACCCATAACCGACCCCGATGAGGTCACGAAGGTCCTGGAAGGAATGAGATGAACCGCCTCAGGCCAGGCCTTCCACCACGCCGTCATCGCTGAGCTTCATGTTCACCGCCGCGGGCACACGGCCCAGGCCGGGCATCTGGTTTATCTGGCCGGCGATGACCACCACGAAGCCGGCGCCATTGGAGACGTAGGCGTCACGGACCAGGAACTTGTAGCCGCTGGGAACGCCCTTGCGAGCGGGATTGTCGGATATGCTGGACTGGGTCTTGGCAATGCACACCGGCAGGTGGCCGAAGCCGTTGGCCTCCAGGCGGGCGATGGACTTCTTGGCCTGCTTGTCGAACACCGTGACCGCCGCGCCGTAGATCTCCTTTGCGATGGTGTCCACCTTCTCCTCGATGGGTCGGTCCAGGTCGTAGAGGGGGGACTGGCAGGGGTGGTGGGTGTCGGCGATGTCCACCACCAGCTGGGCCAGGTCCACGGCCCCCTCGCCGCCGTCCACGAAGGCGGTGTGGACGGCCCACTTGACCCCGATGGTGTCGATCAGAGAGCCCAGCAGTTCCACCTCGGCGTCTGTGTCCGAGGCGAAGCGGTTGATGGCCACCACCACCGGGACCTTGTACTTCTGCATGTTCTCCACGTGCTTGGCCAGGTTGGCGAAGCCCTCATTCAGGGCCTCCAGGTTCTCGGTGCGCATCCCCTCCAGGTCCCGCTCGTCGACGCCGCCGTGGACCTTCAGGGCCCGGATGGTGGCCACGACCACCGTCACGCTGACGCACAGGTCACCCTGGCGGGCCACGATGTTCATGAACTTCTCGGCCCCCAGGTCGGAGCCGAAGCCGCACTCGGTGACCACGTAGTCCCCCAGCTTAAGGGCCAGGTAATCGGCCAGCAGGGAGTTGGTGCCGTGGGCGATGTTGCCGAAGGGGCCGCCGTGGATCAGGGCCGGCGTGTGCTCCAGGGTCTGCACCAGGTTGGGATTGATGGCGTCCCGCAGGAGCAGGGCCATGGAGTCGGCGGCCGCAAGGTCCCGGGCGAAGATGGGTTTCTCGTCGTAGGTGTAGCCAACCACGATGCGGCCCAGCCGCTCCTTCAGGTCGGCGATGGACTCGGCCAGGCAGAGGATGGCCATGACCTCGGAGGCGGCGGTGATGACCCAGCGGTCCTCCCTGGGCACGCCGGTGAGCCGTCCGCCCAGGCCCACCACGATGTTGCGCAGGACCCGGTCGTTCATGTCCACCGCCCGGGGCCAGGTCATGCGGTTCACGTCGAAGTTGAGGGGGTTGTTGAAGTGGATGGAGGCGTCGGCCAGGGCCGACAGGAGGTTGTGGGCCGAGGTGATGGCGTGCATGTCCCCGGTGAAGTGAAGGTTGATGTTCTCCATGGGCACCACCTGGGAGTTACCTCCGCCGGCCGCCCCGCCCTTGATGCCGAACACCGGACCCAGCGAGGGCTCGCGGATGCAGATGAGGGAGCGTTTCCCCAGCCTGCCCAGGGCCTGGCCCAGCCCCACGGTGGTAAGGGTCTTGCCCTCGCCGAAGCGGGTGGGCGTGATGGCCGTCACCAGGATGAGCTTGCCGTCGGGTTCATCCTTCAGCCGCTGGCAGACCTCCAGCTTGACCTTGGCCATGTGGGGTCCGTAGGGCAGTATCTCGTCCTCTTCCAGTCCCAGTCCGGCGGCGATCTCCTTGATGGGTCTCAACCTCGCCTGCCGGGCTATCTCCACATCGGGAAGCATGGGGGGTTATGGGCCCTGGAGTTTAGGATTTGCGGTCCTTAACCTCATGTGGCCCCTCAGGCCTCTCCTCCACCGCAGGGGTGGGCAAGCTCAAGAGGTACAGGGTGACCAGCGAGGGGATGAGGATGAGGATGACCCTCAGGTACAGCCCCCGGATGAATAGGATGAGGGTGACCAAGATGGTGGTCCACATGAGGAGAATGGCCCTGGCCTTGATCTTGAGCGGCAGACCCTGACCCTCCCGGTAATCCCGGATGTATCGGCCGAACCAGGGGTGGTGCAACAGCCAGGCGTTCAGGCGTCGAGAGCTCTTGGAATAGCAGGCGGCGGCCAGGAGGAGGAAGGGCGTCGTTGGCAGCAGGGGCAGGACGATCCCGATGACCCCCAGACCCAGCGAGATGTGGCCCATGATGATGAGCAGGACGCGCAGGAACCGACTGGATACCAGACCCTCGTTTGGGTCCACCTCCTCATCCGATGCCGGTGGGGTCTCCGCCGGCGGCAGGGTCTCAGGGCTCTCGCGGTCCATGGAACAGGCAGACTCAGTTCTCAAGCTACATAGTCATTTGTCTTGAACGAGGATGACCCATCGGCCCCCAGCTTGAACCTGGCCCTTGCATCACCCAGTTGCATGCTGGTTGCAATTGTAGGGTTCAAGTAATTATCTGTGCTTATTTTAATTACATCGCATTTAAGTTCAAACTACGCTATTGTATAGATGTGGCACAGCCACAAAATACCCTGTATGACCACCGGGTGATACCATCAAGCGACTACTGATCCTTGGAGCAGGCAGCGGCGGCACGATGCTGGCCAACAAGATGCGCAAGAAGCTCTCGAACCAGGAGTGGGACATCACAGTGGTCGACCGTTTCAGGACCCACTACTATCAGCCCGGTTTTCTCTTCGTGCCCTTTGGCATCAACAAGCCCAAACAGATAACCAAGCCCCAGAGCCAGTTCTTTCGCAAAGGCATCCAGCGCATCCAGGCCAAGGTGGAGAAGGTGGTCCCGGCATCGAACCGGGTGGAGCTGGACAGCGGCGAGACGCTGGAATACGATTATCTGGTGATCGCCACCGGGACCCGCATCGTTCCCGAGGAGACCGAGGGCCTTGCCGGCGAGGGCTGGCACCGCGATATCTTTGACTTTTACACCTACGAGGGCTCCGTGGCCCTGGCCGAGAAGCTAAAGGACTGGAAGGGAGGCAAACTGGTGGTCTCCATCACCGAGATGCCCATCAAGTGCCCGGTGGCGCCCCTGGAGTTCGTTTTCCTGGCCGACTGGTGGTTGACCAAACGGGGCCTGCGCGACAAGGTGGAGCTGACCTACGTTACCCCCCTTCCGGGGGCCTTCACCAAACCCAAGGCGGCAAAGCTCCTGGGCAACATGCTGAACGAGCGCAACATCAAGCTGGAGGCCGATTTCGCCACCGGCAGTGTGGACAGCGAGAGGCGCAAGCTCATCTCCTGGGATGAACGGGAGGTGGACTACGACCTGCTGATCATCACCCCGGTTAACATGGGCGCCGATTACATTGAGGCCTCGGGCCTGGGCGACGACCTGAACTATGTGCCCACCGACCCCCACACCCTGCGTTCCAAGGCCCATGAGAACATCTTCGCCCTGGGCGATGCCACCAACCTGCAGACCTCCAAGGCCGGCTCGGTGGCCCACTTCCAGGCCGAACTGCTGGAGCAGAACCTTCTGCGGGCCATCCGTGGGGAGCCCCTGAAGGGCGATTTCGACGGCCATGCCAACTGCTTTGTGGAATCGGGATACGGCAAGGCCATCTGCATCGACTTCAACTACGACACCGAGCCTCTGCCTGGTAAGTTCCCGTTCAGCCACATCGGCCCCCTCTCCCTGCTCAGGGAGACCCGCATCAACCACTGGGCCAAGCTCATGTTCAGGCTGATCTACTGGCGCCTGCTCAAGGGGCTTAAGGTGCCCATGAAGCCCCAGATGTCCATGAAGGGCAAGGTGACCGAATGAGGTACCAACCCATGGCCATGACCAAAAATCACTTTGAAGATCATCCAACAACAAATCCCTGGAGGAACAATTTTGACCCAAGCTGAATATGGAGGCCACACCGTGGAGGTGGACGATGAGGGCTTCCTGACCGACCCCAACACCTGGAACAAGGATATCGCCCTGGCCATCGCTGCCGAGGAGAACATCCAGATGTCCGACCGCCACTGGGTGGTCGTGGACTTCATGCGCGCCGACTTCACCGAGAAGGGGCAAGCCCCCACCATCCGCCGCATCACCAAGGCGGGCGGTGTGCCCACCAAGGAGCTCTACGCCCTTTACCCCGGTGGACCGGCCAAGAAGGCCGCCCGCATCGCCGGGCTGGGGAAACCCACTGGCTGTCTCTGAGGTGACAAGATGACCGACGAACCCGTCAAGGAAGAACCCATCCGCAAGCTGTCCATCATCTGCTCCAAGGGCACCCTGGACATGGCCTATCCGGGCCTTGTGCTGGCCAATGCCGCCCGCATGGTGGGCATCGAGGTGAACCTCTTCTTCACCTTCTGGGGCCTGGAGATGATCCACAAGGAGCACCAGCACAAGATCAAGGTGGCCTCGGTGGGCAATCCCGTGCCCTACATGCCCATCCCCTCCATCATGGGGATCCTTCCGGGCATGTCAGCCATGGCCACCAAGATGATGAAGAAGGAGATCGAGCGCATTGACGCCCCACCCATCCCCGAGTTCGTGGAGATGGTGGCTGATTCGGGCGCCCACCTCTACGCCTGCAAGATGTCCATGGACATGATGAAGTTCACCCAGGATGACCTCGTGGAGCATGTGGAAGAGGTGCTGGGAGCCATCGAGTTCTACGATAAATCGGCCGGCGCCCAGATCATCTTCATCTGAACTGATTTCCTGTCAGCTCAACTGTCACAGCTAGAACTAGAGCCAGGAGGCTCACATCTGAGCTTCCTCAGCTTCAGACCTGCACGGCCAGGGGTTCGGAGGGGTCCGCGCCTTTGGCTCGGATCTCGTAGCGGCACTCTTTCTCGCCTGTGGCCCGGCAGCACTGCTTCTCCAGGGAGCATTCCAGGCCCAGCTTGACGCCCACGACCCCCTCCAGGATGCCCTTGTCCAGCTGGCACAGCAGGGTGCCCATCATCTCGGGGGTGTCGCAGTTGGCGGCATCCTGAACGGTGAACGTGACACCGTCATCCTCCTCCTTCACTATCAGCTTGCCGAACTTGAGCTCCTCCCACAGGGGACCCATCTCGTCCCACAGGTCGGAAAGGGTCTCGGCCTCCATCTGGTTGGCGATCTCCCTGCCGATGCGGTTGCCCACGATGCGGAGCATGTTGGTGGTGTCGATGCCGAAGTCCTCCAGGGAGTACCTGAAGGGCTCCTTGTCGTTGCCGGCCGGGAGCTTGCCCCGCTCGCGCTCCTCGATGATGTCCCTCAGGCGCTGGTACATGGAGCCGTGGCCCAGCTCCAGCTTCAGGGGCTTGAGCACCAGACCGGTCTCCAGCTCGGTGATGCGGTCGGCGGCCGGGACCCCGTTGTCCCACAGATGCTCGAAGAAGTTGCGCTGGGCGTGGATGAAATCGGGGGAGTTCATCCACAGGGCGGTGTCATCGGTGCCGCTGGAGCCCCGGCGGTCGTCCAGGGATACCGACAGCAGGACCTCCCGATCGTCGATGACCAGCAGGTTGAAGTTGGGGATCTCGAAATGGGTGATATCATGGTCCTCGGCCAGGATCTTGGCCTGGCGCAGGTTGGGCTCGTTGATCTGGGTCATGACGCGGACTGTCAGACCGGCGGGCTGGCGCTTCTTTAGGGTGTTGAACAGACCGGCGGCCTTGGAGCGGATCAGGGCCTCCTGGGTCACCAGCAACCGGACCTCATGGTCGGCCGCCTCCACCATGCTCTCCACCTGCATCTGGATGTTCTTGCGCTCCTTGATAATGCGGAAGCGATGCTCCACCTCGGATTCCACCTGGCTGAGCTTGACGTACTGTCCCAGGGTCTTCTTGGTGTCGTCGATCCGCTGGATCTCCAGCTCCTTCTCCTTGATCAGCAGTCCCAGGGCCTCCTCCACCGGGCGGGGCACGAACTTCATGGGCTTTTCCATGGTGGCCTCCACCAGGCCGTGGTTCTGGAGCTTCTTCAGTGAGTTGTAGGCGTCCATGCGGGAGAATCCGGCCCGCTTGGCCACCTCGGAGGCCTTGGCGATGCCGCCCATCAGGAGGCTGAGATAGGTCCGGGCCTCCTTGTCCTCCAGTCCGCATTCTTTGAGCCGTTCGATGATCTCGCTCTCTTTCATGGTTGGTCCTCGACGGTTCGGTCACACCCGATTGGTCTTTGGTTATTTTAGACCCTCGACCAAGTCCTGCGACCTTCTGGTCCGAATCCATAATCAGCAGGGGTGTGTTGTTCCTGTTGCAGAATGAACGAACTTTTTGATATTTGGCTCGAGGTTTCATAATTTTTCATATTTGTTCATTGAACCGCGTGTCCTCCCGGGAATGGCAAGCCAACGCCGGAAAACCGAAACCCTTTAATATTCGGTCAAAGGACCAGTCCAATTTTAATATAAACAATGGCGACTGATGGCATGATTGAGACGGGGGGTCTCCCGGGCATCGTTCTGTCTGGTGGGTTAAAAAACTGAAAATCCAGCCTAGCCAAGGTGTGGTTTCCTGCCCGCCCTTGATTTTGGTTCCTTTCGATCTCAGCATCACACGTATGTTGATGATGCTGGTTTGCAGGCTACAGAACGGATGTTCAGCCATCAGAGCCTCCCTTTTGAGGTCATTATAATTATTCAGCTTTTAAGAGGCTCATCCTCTGGAATCCCATATCATCCGAGGAACCATTCATGTACTGCAATCAATGTGAACAGACCGCAAAGGGTGTGGCCTGCACCATCAAGGGCGTTTGCGGCAAGAACGAGGACCTGCAGAGCCTGCAGGAGACCCTGGTCTATGGACTGAAGGGCATCGCCGCCTATGCCTACCATGCCCGGGAGCTGGGCCAGAGGGATGAGCAGGTGGACGCCTTCATGCACGAGGCCCTATTCAAGACCCTCACCAACGTGGACTTCTCACTTGATTCCCACATCCAGACCGCGCTCAAGGCCGGGGAGATGAACCTGCGAACCATGGAACTGCTGGACCGGGCCAATGTTGAGAACTTCGGCAGTCCCGAGCCGGCCGAGGTACCCACAGGCACCTTCACGGGACCGGGCATCCTGGTCACCGGTCACGACCTGCACGACCTTCATGAACTGCTCCTTCAGACCGAGGGCACGGGCATCAACATCTACACCCACGGCGAGATGCTGCCGGCCCACGGCTATCCCAAGTTGCGTGCCTTCGATCATTTCAAGGGCCATTACGGAGGCGCCTGGCAGCTCCAGAAGCGGGAGTTCGCCGAGTTCATAGGACCCATCCTGGTGACCACCAACTGCGTCATGCCCCCTTCCGACAGCTACAGGGACCGGGTCTACACCATCGGCATCACCGCCCTGGAAGGAGTCAAGCACATCGAGTCCCGCAAGGACTACTCGGCCATCATCGAGGACGCCAAACTGCTGGGCGACATCGGTGAGAACCCCGGCAAGCCCCTGACCACCGGATTCCATCACAACGCCATCCTGGGCCTGGCCGACAAGATAGTGGAGGCGGTCAAGGCGGGCAAGATCAAACGCTTCTTCCTCATCGGTGGATGCGACGGCGCCAATCCCGGACGCAACTACTACACCGAGCTGGCCGAGAAGATCCCCGACGATTGCGTCATCCTGACCCTGGCCTGCGGCAAGTTCCGCTTCAACGACCTGGACCTAGACGACATAGACGGCATCCCAAGGTTGCTCGACATGGGCCAGTGCAACAATGCCTACTCGGCCATCCAGGTGGCCCTGGCCCTGGCCGAGGTCTTCGAGTGCGGGGTCAACGACCTGCCCCTTTCCATCGTGCTCTCCTGGTTCGAGCAGAAGGCGGTGGCCATCCTGCTGACCCTGCTCCATCTGGGGGTCAAGAATATGCGCATCGGACCCAAGCCTCCGGCCTTCGTTAGCCCCAACGTTTTCAAGGTGCTCCAGGACAACTACAACCTCCAGCTAATCGGCGACCCCGACAAGGACCTGGAGGCCATGCTGGCAGGCAACTGAGACCCCGACCGGACGGCAGGACATTGGGCCACAAACCTCACCATTCTGTGGCACCACCCGATGGAGCCATCGGCTGAAACGGTGGAACACAGGGCCGGTTTAATATCGGGCCTTCACTGCATCGCCATGGCCAAGGCCAAGCCCAGGAAGAAGCCGGTCGCCAAGAAGACCGGAACCGAATCTGCGATGGGACCCGCGCCCGAGCTCACGCTCCAGGCGGTGCGCAAGGAGGCCCTGGCCAAGCTCAAGGGCACCTGCGGGGTCTACAAGGTTTGCGACGGCAATCCCGCGAGGCTCTGCCAGGGACAGCACTACGGCGGCACCATCGGCATGGGAGGCGTGGGCAAGGGCCTGGCCTTTGCCGCCAACGTGGAGGCCCTGGACAATATCAGGCTCAAGACCCGGCTGGTCGTCCCCCACGCCGAGCCCGACCTGGGATTGACCTTCCTGGACCGGAAGCTGGACCTGCCGGTAATGGCCAGTTCCACCAGCGGCATGGGGGCGAGCCTGGGTGGTGCCATGGACGAGAACGAGTACGCCGTGGCGGTCCTGCAGGGCTCGAAGGCGGCGGGCACCCTGGGCTGGCTGGGCAACACTCCCGAGGCCGGCCTGGAAGAGGCTGGGGTAAAGGCCCTGCAGGCCGCAGGTCCCGGCATCCCCATCTTCAAGCCCCAGTCCAACCAGCGGCTCATCGAGCTCTTCGCCAAGGCCGAGTCGGCCGGTGCCGTGGCCGTGGGGGTGGACCTGGATGGTGTGGGCAGTACCCACTGGGAGCGGGCCGGCAAGCCGGTGTTCAGGAAGTCGCCTGATGAGCTGGAGGATCTGGTCCAGGCCACCGAGCTGCCATTCATCGCCAAAGGGCTGATGGGTGTCGAGGACGCCCTGGACTGCATCGAAGCCGGAGTGGCCGCAATCGACGTCTCCAACCACGGCGGCCGGGCCCTGGAATCCACCCGGGGCGTGGCGGAGGTCCTGCCCGAGATAGCCGAGGCCGTGGAGGGGCGCTGTGTCATCACCGCCGGCGGTGGCGTGCGCACCGGCTTCGATGTCCTGAAGATGCTGGCCCTGGGGGCCGACGCCGTGCTCGTCGGCCGGGACATCATCCGAGCGGCGGTGGGAGGGGGCGCCCAGGGAGTCAGGCTCCACTTCGACTACCTGGCCAGTGACCTGCGGCGGGGCATGCTGCTCACCGGCTCCAACACTTTGTCTGACATCGGTTCCAGGGTCCTGGACCGGTAGCCGGGATCGCACGTTGGGTGACAGCGCCTCCGGTCTGGTCGATGATTTACTACCATTGATTTATATCTCAGGGCCCTGCTGGTTGTTCCATCGAAGGTGACCAGATGGCAGTTGCCGAACTTGCACCCGGAGTCCACTACGTCGGAGCCCGTCACTGGGACCGGCGGCTTTTCGACGAGCTCATACCCCTGCCCCAGGGCACCAGCTACAACGCCTATCTCATCCAGGGCAGTGAGGCCACGGCGCTCATTGACACAGTGGAACCCGAGCTGGCTCAGGAGCTGATGGACCACCTGGACGAGCTGAAGGTGGCGAAGCTGGATTACGTGGTGGCCAACCATGCCGAGCAGGACCACTCAGGGACCCTGCCCCAGGTGCTTGAAAGGTACCCCGAGGCCAAGGTGGTGACCAATCCCAAGTGCAAGACCTTCCTGGAGGACCACCTGCACATCGACCCCGAACGCTTCCTCACCAGGGGGGACGGCGAGACCCTCTCGCTGGGCGACCGGACCCTGGAGTTCCTCATAGCCCCCTGGGTCCACTGGCCCGAGACCATGCTCACCTACCTGCAGGAGGACCGGATCCTCTTCCCCTGCGACTTCCTTGGCTCTCATCTGGCCACCAGTGACATCTACGCCGACGATGAGGCCACCGTGTACGAGGCCGCCAAGCGCTACTACGCCGAGATAATGATGCCCTTCCGCCCCAGCATCAAGAAGCACCTGAAGCGGCTGGAAGGATACGACATCGACCTCATCGCCCCCAGCCATGGTCCCATCCACAGGCGACCCGAGTTCATCCTGGAGGCCTACCGGGAGTGGTCCGGCGATGACCTGGCCAACGTGGTGGTCCTGCCCTATGTCTCGATGCACGGCAGTACCGGGGTCATGGTCCAGCACCTTGTGGAAGCCCTGATGAAGCGCGGCGTGGGGGTCAAGCCCTTCAATCTGGTCAAGTCTGACCTGGGTGAGCTGGCCATCGCCCTGGTGGACTGCGCCACCATCGTCCTGGCCTCGCCCACGGTGAGCATCGGACCCCATCCCGCCGCCGCCTACGCCGCGGTGCTGGTCAACGTGCTGCGGCCCAGGGCCAAGGTGGCGGCCATCATCGGCTCCTACGGCTGGGGCGGCAAGATGGTGGAGCAGGTGACGGGCATGCTGGGCAACCTCAGGGTTGAACTGCTGGAGCCGGTGCTGGCCAGGGGTCTGCCCAAGGAGGCCGACCTGGCGGCCCTGGACGAGCTGGCCGATGCCATCCTGGCCAAACACCGGGAACTGGGTCTGATCGATTAGGACCGACCATTGCGAGGCCCTGACGGTCATCCTTGCGAGAACGCCGCGGATGAGTGGTGTAATATGGAGCATGCAGAGTGGCATCTGATAATCTCGAACATCCACTCGATTAATTTGGTGGGCCCCTGGTGTCCCTTCGCCTGTGAACACCATAAGGCCCACCGGGTCGCGGGACCGCGGTGAGGACCATGGTCTGCCACGCAGATAACAGGCAATGACCTTCACGCATTATCGGGAGCTGAAACCATGCCCAAGAGAGCCGAAGTCTACAAGTGCGAGCTGTGCGGAAACATCGTCGAGGTCCTGACCGTGGGAGGCGGGGAGCTGACCTGCTGTGGAAAGGCCATGACCCTCCAGGCCGAGAAGGCCGAGGACCAGGGCCAGGAGAAGCATCTGCCGGTCATCGAGAGCACCGACGATGGTGTCACCGTCAACGTGGGTTCCATCGACCACCCCATGACCGCCGAGCACTACATCGAGTGGATCGAGGTGGAGACCGTCTCGGGCCAGGTCCACCGGGCCTACCTGACCCCCGAGGACGCGCCTGCCGCCCAGTTCCGCCTCACCGAAGAAGTTAAACAGGTTCGCTCCTACTGCAACCTTCACGGTCTCTGGAAGAGCACCGTGTAGAGAGTGTGCCCATGCTTAGCGAGAAGATGCAAGACGCCCTGAACGAGCAAGTGAAATGGGAGTTCTACTCGGCCTACATGTACCTCTCCATGGCCTCCTACTTCGAGTCGGTGAGCCTGGGAGGTTGCGCCAAGTGGATGTACGCCCAGTTCCAGGAGGAGCAGATGCACGCCATGAAGATGTTCCGCTACGTCAACGAGCGGGGCGGGCGGGCCCTCCTCAGGCAGATCGAGGAGCCACCCTCCCAGTGGGACTCGCCCCTGGCCGCCTTCCAGGAGACCTGCGAGCACGAGGCCCTGGTGACCGGACGCATCAACGACCTGATGGACCTGGCCCTGGACGAGCGTGACCACGCCACCGCAAACTTCCTGAACTGGTACGTGGACGAGCAGGTGGAGGAGGAGGACAACTGCGGCGGCATCCTGGAGCGGATGAAGCTGGCCGGCGAGGGCGCCGGGCTCTTCATGCTGGACCAGGAGCTGGGCCAGCGGGTCTTCACCCCGCCCCCGGAAGAGGCCTGAAGGGGACGGGACCTCCCTTCAAACTCCCCCAACTGAAGATAATCACCGTGGACCGCCCCGGGACAGGGGCATTCACAGAGGCACCGGCCGAGGGTCAACGACCCCGGGTGTCAAGCCCGGACCAAGGTCCTGGACCGATCCGCCAATCGCAACCGCGATCACGATCGTGATCAAAGCCAAGCTGACAGGATAACAGACAGGTGAACTATATGGCTTTCAAGGACGTTATCGAAAAAGAGCCCCGCCGGGCCTACATGCTCACCAACGAGGCCATTGTACGTGCGGCCCTGGAGGCCGACGTCAAGGTGGTCTCCTTCTACCCCGGCGCGCCCCAGACCGAGATCATGGACACCTTCGACAGGGCCCTGGCCCACTTCGACTACCGGATGGAGGTGGCGGCCAACGAGAAGGTGGCCCTGGAGACCGTGGCCGGAGCCGCCATGGTGGGCCAGCGGTCCCTCACTTCCATGAAGAGCGTGGGCACCAACGTGGCCGCCGACGCCCTCTACTCCCTGGCCTACACCGGGGTGAAGGGGGGCTGTGTTTGCTGCATCGCCGACGACCCCTACGCCCACTCCTCCCAGTCGGAGCAGGACGGCCGCTGGTTCGGCAGTACCTCCTACCTGCCCATGCTGGAGCCCTCGGACCCGGTGGAGGCGGCTGATATGGTCAAGGCCTCCTTCGACCTTTCGGAAAAGTACGAGAGCCTGGTGCTGTTGAGGACCACCACCAGGGTCAACCACCAGAGCGGCGTGGTCCAGCTGAATCCCATTACGCGGACGCCTTTCGAGAAACTGTCGTGGGTGGAGAACCGCCGCAAGTACGTCACCCTGGGCGCCATCGCCCGGGCCGGCAAGGAGCGAGTGCTGGAGAAGATGGAGCGCATCCGCAATGAGGTGGACCTGGCCCGGTTCAACCGGGTGGAGCACTTCGACGGCCAGGAGCTGGTGATCGGGAAGGAGGCCGCGGCCAAGACCTGCAAGGTGGGGATCATCACCGCCGGGGTGGGTTACAGCTACGCCCTGGAGAGCCTGATGAGGCTGGGTGCTGCGGCCAAGATGTTGAAGATAGGTGTGCTGAACCCCCTTCCAGAGGATGTCATCTCGACCTTCCTGGGCACCGTGGACCAGGTGGTGGTGGTGGAGGAGCTGTCGCCCTACATCGAGAACACGGTGACGGCCCTGGCCAAGGATGCGAATCCCGCCTGCGAGATAATCGGCAAGCGGTCGGGTCACTTCTCCGAGGCCCTGGAGTACAACATCCCAATCGTCATCGGGGTCCTGGCCCAGGTCACGGGGAAGGAACTGCCCTTCGACCATCAGGCCCATTCGGAAAAGCTGATGAAGCTGGCCGAGAGCCTGCCCCAGCGCCTGCCGGTATTCTGTGCCGGCTGTCCCCACCGGGCCACCTTCTGGTCGGTGCGGCGGGCCCTGCGCAAGCCCGATTCCGTCTTCTTTGCCAACGACATCGGCTGTTACTCCATGCTCAGCCTGGAGCCCATCGACTGGACCGACTCCCTGCTCTGCATGGGCTCGTCCATGGGCGTGGCCGCCGGGGTCCAGCACAGCGCCCAGGAGAGGGCCATCGTGGCCCTGGGCGACTCCACCTTCTTCCACGCCGCCCTGCCTGGTGTGGTCAACGCGGTCCACAACCAGGACGACATGACGCTGATCATCCTTCACAACTCGGTGACCGCCATGACCGGGCAACAGACCCATCCGGCCCATCCCCACCGAGCGGGGGGCATGCCCGGCGAACAGTTGGATATCGGAGCGGTGCTGGAGGGGCTGGGCGTGGGCAAGATCGTCCACATCGATTCCTACGCCGATGTCAAGGCCAACATCAAGGCCTGCAAGGAGGCCCTGGACCACGAGGGGGTCTCGGCCATCATCTCCCATGGCGAGTGCGCCCTCTACCACTTCCGCAACTACCGCCACGCCGGCGGCAAGCTGGTGCCCTTCTTCGTGGACAAGGACATCTGCCGCAAGGCCTACACCTGCATCCGGGACTTCATGTGCCCGGCCATCTCCATCGATCCTTCGGACGGCAAGGCCCAGATCGCCCCCGAGCTCTGCGTGGGCTGCGGGGTGTGTTCCCAGCTCTGCGGCTGGAAGGCCATCAAGTCCACAGCCACCCTGCAGGGAGGCGAGAACAAGGCCTACATGGAGCTGGAAGACTACCATGAACTGCAGAAGGTGATCCAGGGGAAAGGCAAGGGCAAGGACAATGGCAATGGCAAGAGCAAGAGCAAGGGTAAAAGCAAAGGCAAGGGCTCTGCCAAGAAGGGAGGTGATGCCTGATGACCGGTGACACCTTCGACCTCATCGCCTGCGGCGTGGGCGGCCAGGGAGTGGTGCTGATGTGCAACGCGGTGGGGGAGGCCTGCGCCCTGGCGGACATGAAGGCCATATCGGGTGAGATGCATGGCCTGGCCCAGCGCAGTGGTTCGGTGTTCATCCACCAGCGGATAGGCGAGCGGGCCCTGGCGCCTCTTGTACCGTACGGGGAGGCCGATGTCATCCTGGCCCTGGAGCCCATGGAGGCCCTGCGGCATCTCCACTACCTGGCCCCCGGCGGCCTGGTCATCACCAACACCCATCTGGTCCATCCCCCGGGGGAGACCAACGCCCTGGCCACCAAGCAGGCCGAGGGCTACATCGAGTACGACACCGTCATGTCCACCATCAGGGAGGCGGGGGCCAGGGTCATCGAGATCGACGCCCTGGAGCTGGCCAACCGGGCCGGCAACGCCCTGACCGAGAACGTGGTGATGGTGGGCGCCCTGGCCGCCTCGGCCGGCTTCCCGGTGGCCAAGGAGGCCATGCTGGAAGGGGTCAAGGCCATCGTGCCGCCCAAGGCCGTGGCGGTGAACGAGAAGGCCTTCGAGAGCGGGTACGCCGCCTGCCGCAAAGCCCAATGATATTAGTACCGCCCCCGCTTGGCATCCTCAACCCAATCCATTGGGAGACCTGAACATGGACAAGTACATCTGCAACGTCTGCGGCTACGAGTACGACCCGGCACAGGGCGACCCCGACGGGAACGTGGACCCGGGCACCGCCTTCGAGAACATTCCCGACGACTGGGTCTGCCCCATCTGCGGCGTGGGCAAGGGCGAGTTCGAGAAGATGGATTGAGGGCCCACAGGCGTCCCATTTGCCCCATTCGTCCTATTCGTCCCATCGTTCCATCAGTGCTATCCCTCCCATAGTTCCCTTCGTCCCATCGTTCCACAAGGCCAAGCGGCCCCATCCTGCCCCCCTCCGCCATCTCTGCCTGGCCCGCCTGCTGCTATTGATGGATGCGGGGTTCCGATGGGATGGTGAAAGCGAATTCTGGCTACAGTGGCGAGGGTCCTCCCCAACACCCAGACCCAGGACGGGTAGACAGGGGCCGCCACGCCATGTCCAGGCGGGATGTATTTTTTTTCCACCTTCAGCTTTATTATGGCCCAAAAACTCCCAGTAGTCAAGGTCCAAGGGTTCGACCGGATGTTGGCCGAGCCTCAAGGGGACCAGAACAGTACCAATTCAAAGCTGGTGAACCAACTGCTCCAGAACCTGATACCCGACGCCGAGCTCGATTGCATAGGCCTCTACTGCCCCATGCCCATGGCCATGACCAAGATGGAGATGGACAAGCTGAAGACCGGACAGGTGCTGATGGTGGAGGCCGACGACCCGGCCTCGGAGAAGGACATCACCGGCTGGGCCGACAAGGTGGGCCACGAGGTCGTGAGCCTGGAGCGGGAGGACACCATCCTCATCTTCCACATCCGCAAGGGAGGGTCCTGAAGATGGCCAAGGCCGGCGAGCGGGTCTACATGGACCACATCTCGGCCATGCCTGTGGACCCCAGGGTGGTGGACTTCGCCAGACCCTACCTGGAACAGGGCCATGGCAACCCCTCCTCCCTGCATCGCGTGGGCCAGGCGGCCAAGGGGGCCATCCAGGAGGCCAGGCAGAGGGTGGCCGACCTGATCAACGCCGAGAG
This sequence comes from uncultured archaeon, assembly GCA_964384995.1. GTDB lineage: Archaea > Thermoplasmatota > Poseidoniia > MGIII > CAYLMJ01 > CAYLMJ01. The sequence goes on from CAYLMJ010000001.1 coordinate 50,204, forward strand.
TGCGGACACCATCATCTTCACCGGCGGGGCCACCGAGGCCAACAACCTGGCCATCCGGGGTACCGCCTCCCGCAACGCCCGCAAGGGCAAGCGGGTCGTATCCAGCGCCATCGAGCACATGTCGGTGCTCAACCCCATGAAGGAGCTCCAGAAAGGGGGCTTCGAGTACGAGCGGGCCGGCGTCGACGAGCACGGTCTCGTGGACCTGGATGAGCTGGGCCGTCTGGTGACGAAGGAGACCACCGTCACCTCCCTCATGTACGCCAACAACGAGATAGGGACCCTGCAACCCATCGGCGAGGTGGCCGACATCGTTCATGAGCAGGGTCACTTCCTCCACGTGGACGGCACCGCCGCCGCCGGACGGGTGCCCATCGACGTGCAAGCCGAGAACATCGACCTGCTGACCCTCTCGTCCAACGACCTCTACGGTCCCCAGGGCGTGGGCGCGCTCTACATCCGCCCCCGGCTGAGGCTCCAGACGGTGATGCCCGGTGGTGGCCAGGAGCGGGGCTTCCGCTCGGGCACCGAGAACCTGTTTGGCATTGCCGCCATGGGCGAGGCCGCCCGCCTTGCCTCCGCTGAGATGGAGAGCGAGAGCCAGCGGCTGAAGGGACTGCGGGACGAACTGATATCGGGCATCCTGAAGATGGACGAGACCTACCTGACGGGCCATCCCGAGCGTCGTCTGCCCCATCATGCCAGCTTCCGCTTCGCCTACATCGAGGGCGAGAGCCTGCTGATGAACATGGACATGTACGACATCCAGGTGACCACCGGCTCGGCCTGCTCATCCAAGACCCTGGAGCCCTCCCACGTACTGCTGGCAATCGGGCTCTCCCACGAGCAGGCCCACGGCTCGATGATCCTGTCACTGGGCCATTCCAACACCGAGGACCAGGTGCCCCGGGTGGTGAAAGCGACGGGGGAGTCGCTGGAACGCCTGCGAGCGCTGTCACCCCTTTACAATCCAAGACCTGACGACCCATCGAAGAGGACGGAGTAGACACCCATGGACGACCAAGCGTACACCGAGCAAGTGATGGACCATTTCATGAAGCCCCGCAACGTGGGCACCCTGGACGACCCCGACGGCTACGGCAAGGTGGGCAACCCGGTCTGCGGCGACATGATGGAGATGTTCCTCAAAGTGAACGCCGAGGACGAGACCATCAGCGACATCCGCTTTCGGACCTTCGGATGCTGTTCGGCCATAGCGACGACCTCCATGGCCACCGAGATGGCAAAGGGCATGACCCTGGACGAGGCGCTGGACATCACCCGGGACGACGTGGCCGGGGAGCTGGGAGGCCTGCCGCCCAAGAAGATGCACTGCTCCAACCTGGCCGCCGACGCCTTGACCGCCGCCATCGAGGACTATCGGGCCAAGCAGAACGGCCGGGCCCCGGACCCAGAGGTCACCGAGGTAAACTCCTGCTGTTCCACCGTCCAGCGCTGTGAGCACATGGTCGAGGACTTCAAGGCCAAGCAGGAAGGATAGCCGAACACCCAATCGCCTCCTCCTGCCGCAAGCCGCCGGTGTTCCACATAAAATGAGATAACTTCTTATTCGAGCACGCGGTAATTATCATCAGATGAAGGAAGCCCGCGAGCCAGCCAGCGACCGGGGACCCGCGACCCTGGGTCCGGCCGCCGGAGCCCGCCCCGCGGCCCCAAAAAGGCCCAGCTGTGCCTGCCCGCCAGATAGTTCCGGGGACCCCTGGCAGGGAATGGCGTCCAGTACGGGAGACCCGCAGACAACTCGGAGACATCTCGGAGATAACTCGGAGATAACTCGAAGACAACTCGAAGCCACCTCGAAGCTACCTCGAAGCTTCTACGAACGATATACGAAGGAGTTACGAACGAGTACCGAAGGAGTAGCGAAGGTTGAATATAGCGGTACTATGGCGGTACTTTAGCGGTACTTTAGGGGTACTATGGCGGCAATATAGGATCGATATAGAATTGATATACAATTGATACAGCCGGAATACAGGACGGATAGGGAATGGGTATGGGGCGAGTCTCGGGAGAGTAGACAGGAGACACGAGCTATTCTCACCTGAGTTATGCTTTTTATCCTAAACCAGCATCAGGGTCATTGGAATCGATATGGCGGGCGCTCATACAACCCTGAGATGGATGCGGCTTGGCATCGTGATGTTCGGGACAGTCATCCTGTTACTGCTATGGGCAGGAGGAGAAGCCGAAGCTCAAGTGGACTACTCGATGGCCGTCGAGCACGACAGGATAAGGCTGTTGGAGAACGGGACCGGCGAGTCGAACCAGACCCTCTACCTTACCAACTTCTGCGCCCACACACTCACCATCGAATTAACGGTGGAACATGGGTCCCCAGTGGTCAATGTGACCCCCGTGGTGAGAACTGTGACACTGGGGTCTGGTGGTGATGGACAGTACAATTATTCTATCGAATCCGAGAACGCGAATATCTCCAATGTTGAGGTGATCATCAACGGCAGGGTGACCCATGTCGATGGCGCAACCTCACCGGAACCGTACGAGCGCAGCGATACTTTCATTGTGCGAAAGCCTGCCAGTTTCGATTCTGATGGTTCACCCCTCATCTACTCAACATACGTGGGTGGCGAAGACCGCGATCGAGGTTACAGCATGGCCGTCGATGATGATGGTTATGTCTATGTTACCGGTTATACCCGTTCAGCTGATTTCCCCATCACTGAAGGTGCCTTCAATGACACATTGAACGGATACCGGGACGTTTATGTTGCGAAACTGAGTCCCGACGGTTCGGATTTGATCTACTCCACATATGTAGGTGGGAGTAGTTACGATGATATTGGTTCGGGAATTTGTGTCGATAATGAAGGAAGCGTTTACGTGGCAGGTTATACCGCTTCCGATGATTTTCCCACAACCCCAGGAGCGTACGATAGGGAATACAACGGTGGTGAGGTGGACGGTTTCATATTCAAGCTTAGTCCCGATGGTTCAACTCTGGAGTACTCAACTTATATTGGTGGGAGTGCAATTGATGGCATTCGGGATATTGCGATTGATAACAACAAGAACGTGACCGTGATCGGTATCACCAATTCCACGAACTTCCCAACCTCCACAACGGCAAAGGACAGGTCTCACAACGGTCTCTTTGATGCCTTCGTCCTCAGGTTATCCGATAAAGGAACACAGCTCATGGCCTCCACATACCTAGGGGGCACGAATAATGACGAAGCTTATGCGATTGCACTTGACGACGATGGTCATGCATATGTGACAGGATACACAGAGTCTACAAACTTTCCGAAAACGAACGGGGTCTTTGACAGGACCCACAACGGAGAGACCGACATCTTTGTTACCAAGGTCTCTCATAGTGGTACAACATTTCAATATTCAACCTTTGTGGGGGGTACGTATTGGGAGGAAGCATACGATATCGTTCTGGACGATGAGGAATATGCCTATGTGACAGGCTTCACGGATTCCTACGATTTCCCCACTACTGATGGAGCATACAACCGATCCAAGAATGGATGGTGGGAAGACATGTTCGTTTTCCAATTGAGTCCTTCGGGAACCTATCTCAAGTTCTCGACATACATTGGTGGGGAGGACGAAGATTACGGAATGTCATTGGATGTGGATGTGGATGGCTCCGTTTACGCAGTTGGGCGTACATCTTCCAGGGACTTCCCCACCACTCCGGACACGTACAACCAGAGCACAGGCGGCAACATCATCCTTTTCATGCTAAAAGAGAATGGTACAGAGTTGGCATATTCATCAGCATTGGGTGGTTGGGAGGTGACTTATGTCTATGACATCGTCCACTCGGGCAACGGCAACTGCTATGTCACGGGCTACACCTATTCCGGTTTCCCGGTTACGGATGGTGCCTATGATGAGACTCACAATATGGATAGTGACATCTATGTCTTCAAGATGAAAGTGACCATCAACACTCCACTTATCGCCTCCATAAGATCCATATCACCGGCAGCTCCCAACGTGGGAGATGCGGTCAGCTTCAACGGCTCTGGTGAGGATTCCGACGGCTATATCACGGCCTATCAATGGCACTCGTCCATAGACGGCAACCTCAGCACCAATGTTTCGTTCACCACATCAACACTCTCTCCTGGTGAGCACCTCATCACGTTCAGGGTCATGGACAATCGTAGTTACTGGTCAGAGAATGTCAGTCAGCTCCTCAATGTGAACCTCGTACCAACAGCTCACATTCAGTTGATGACCCCCGCCTACCAGCTCCAGGGCAAGACGGTCTATTTCAGAGGCTCAGGCAACGACACCGATGGTTCGGTGGAGGGCTACCAATGGGTCTCCAGCATCGATGGGACCATTTCCTCCAAGATGACCTTCAGCAAAACGACCCTCTCCAACGGAACCCACACCATCTCCTTCCGGGTCCAGGACGATGATGGTGCCTGGTCCTCCTGGGCCAATGCCTCCCTGAATATCCTGAATCCCGGAGAGGCTCCACCGGTGGCATCGATCATCTCCATCACCCCCACCTCTCTCAAAGCGGGTGAGCTGGTCAGCTTTCAGGGCAAGGGCGTCCACGCCTACTGGAATGTCACCCACTTTGCCTGGCATTCTGACATTCAGGGTTCGCTGGATCGGAACGAGACGTTCCATACCGATGAGCTGGTCCCCGGGACCCATACCATCAGCTTCAAGGTCACCGACGAGATGGGCGAGGAATCTGTGGAAGCGACCGCCATCGTGGTGGTGAGAGCGCCTGAAGGACAGGAGGACGATGACGACGGTCTGCCCCTCTTCCTCATCATCGGCGTCGTGGTCGTCCTCGTCGGTGCGGTGGGTGGATTCATGGCCTACAAGCAGAGACAGGGCGGGACTCCCGCGGTTCCAGCAGGCAAGGCCCAAGCCCCAGCAGCCAAAGCTCCTGCGCCAGCACCAGCACCAGCACCACCTTCTCCAGAAGCCGCCTACCAGCCTCCAGCAAAGGCTCCGGCTCCCGAACCTCAGAAGCCTCCTGCGCCAGAGACCGTCACGATCCAGTGTCCAAGCTGTCAGGGACGGATGAGGATACCGAAACTGGGCAGGCTTCAGCAGATCAAGTGTGAGGCGTGTGGATTGGAAGGTGAGTTGGAGGTCTAGTCTCTAACTTGAACGTTCGACGCCTCGGCCCCACCTGACAACACTAAAACCGAGATGGTGGAACCAAACAGCCTGTGGATGGCCGGACGCCTAACCGTGGAACCTACCAGCCTGATGGCGGCCTGTCGCCAGCCTATCTCAGACCTGGCCCCTAACCGTGGAACCAGCCGGTGGTCTCGGGGCCGCCCTTGGCCGCGGCTATCATCTTGAGGGCCTGCTCCATCTCGACGGCTTCGGCCTCGCCCATGAGCTTGCGGAACTTCTCGGTCCACTCCTCGTCGGCCAGCACCTTCCAGGGACAGCCCGAGTAGCTCTGGGCCCCCTCCTCGGTGAAAATGACTATCTGCTCGAACTGGGGGTTGGCCTGGAACTCGATGTCCTCGAAGACATCCGAATCGCCGCTGGGCAGGAACACCTCGATGCGCTGGGCTTTCATGGTCGGTCTCCATCTATCGGATACCTACACGCAGGGCACCGGGGCTATTTGGGTTTTGGGCCTGGGCCTGCCTTTGCTGGTGGAGGAAGCGCAGGAGGAGAAGGAAGCGTAGGAGGCGCAGGAGGCCGAGGATGCATGGAAGTGCAGGAGGCTAAGGCGGGTTGCGCGGCTTCCAGTGGTCGGGGTCGGCGGCCAGCTCCCTGCGTCTGGCCTTCCTGCCGGCGTTCCATGTGGCTATCTGAGTGGCCTTGTCCTCATCGAGCTCTCTCTCACGTTGGCGTCCAAGATAGTTGAACAGGGCCACTATGACGACCAGCAGGAGCAGGAGGCTTTGGGCGAACATGGCGTGAACATCGGCTCTATCGACGTTCGAAGCATCATCCTCTCCGGGATATGACTCCCATATGGTTGCAGGCATCTTTCCCTTCTCCACAGGCAGTACCAGATTCTGGAAGTAATAGTGACTGGGAGTCTTCCTAATGGATATCAATACATTCATGTGGTCCTCATCGTAAAATGGAGGTACCTGGACCACGACCTCTTGTTCTTTCATGAACGGTGAAATTCGATAGTCTTGCTGGTAGGTGCTAATAGGGGCCCATAATCCAGCCATCATTTGACTATATACATTGAATCTTACCTCAGAATTATACGCGTACGAAGGGACCTCATCCTTCAACCTCATTCCATCCGGAATATGAAGTTTCAGACTATTCTTACTCCCCGTGAGGAGGGTTCCATTGGCTTCGACCACCTGCATTTCAATGTCTTCGGCATGCTTATCACCACCATTCTCCCATGAGAACCATATACATTCAATATGGTTTCGATGGGAATAGGTGGATGAATTGTTGTAATACACATAGATCATCCCTTTCATTCCCCTTTCAACCGACACTTCAGGGCGGTCGAATTGTACTATCAGAGCGCCATCCAACCCGATGTGGTAATTACCCTCATGCAGTATCCCGAAATCAGATAGATAGATCACTTTGACCTCCTCTCCTGCAGGCATCGGACTGTTGTTGGAGATCATCTGAAACTGTTGATAATGGCTATGATTAAAGCTCAAATAATCATGATACCACCGGTATAATCGAATTCGGCTAAATTTACTAGACTTATAGATATCAACTGAGTTGCCATTATAATGTGAGGTGCTCGAACCGTTGACCCACACTGCCCAGTCGAGATATGAGGATGACTTCTTGATGTACGAATAATCAAGGGTGAACTCTACCACACCACTTGCATTGGTAACTCCACTCTCCCTGTGATCTGTTCCTCTGATACTCCAGGGGACCTCGACCTTCACCCCGCCAACCGGATGAGCATGTTTTTCTACGACCCCGATCAACAGCACAGCTCGTTCCTCTTCGATGTTCTTCCACTTGTACCATGCCCTGTATGGTTCGTAGTAGACCTGGTAGTTGCTGAAGAGCTGATATGTTCCTTGTCCCTGCTCGTGAAAAACCGTACTTCGAAATTCGACAAAATCAACACTGGTTGAATTGAAGCGATGGGTGTCTGGTACCGTGTAGTTAAGTCCGTAAATCCCCACCCCCCATCGCTCAAAATGGATCGTCTTTCCATCAGCTTTAATATCTACATTTGTCGGATCCACCATTGTCTGGTTGAATTGACATATCAATACCAGGGTGAATTTCTCTCCGGGCAGGACCCGATCATAAGAACCGTATCTTATGAATTGGGTCTTCAGTCCGGTTGGTTCATCTCCCACGGTGTACTCGTATTTTGAATGGGGATATTCCAGGGGTAATTCCCAACTCTCAATGTTGTACTCTAGAGTATATTCACCGATCAAACGGTGCCTGGCTTGAATATGGATAGAATTGGACCACAGATGCGACTCTTCCAATTGAAAACTGATCAGATACTCCCCCACGCCAATTTGAACAGGTTGTAAGTAGAATCTTTCATGACGCTGGTTGGTAATGGTCACATTCAATTCCGGCAGTTCGACCCTTTCACCGTTCTTGAACCCATGCAGGGTCAGGTTGACGGTCTCATTCACTCTGAAGACACTTTGCTCCCGGGTAAGGTAAATATCCCAGTTAGGAAGGGTAGAGCTACTACTGCCAGAACCTCCCTCTGCATCCATCTTGAAGCTGAACACCATGCAGAAAAAGAGAAAGAAACACAGTGAAGCTGCTACCCTTAGGCGAACCATCAGTAGTACACCTTGCTAGCATCTGTCAGACTCTTCCAGGCCATAACCTTTTGGCCGCAGCTGGGCTCTCACGACACCTTGGTCACCAACAAGGAGGGGCCCGGCCCCAACACGCCCAGCGCTCCCCGCCACGACCATCCGCCCTCACACCCCCTCAGGGAGGAGGCGGCCCGGCTCCCCAGGTCGCCCGGGGTCTATCTCTTCAAGGACCGTCAGGGCAAGGTGCTCTACGTGGGCAAGGCCGTGCGCCTGCGGGAGCGGGTGCGCAGCTACTTTGCCCCCTCCCATCAGAGCCGGTTCTGGCAGGACATGGTGGCCCGACTCCTCCGCTCGGCCCGGCGGCTGGACCACATCGTCACCTCCAACGAGCGGGAGGCCCTGGTCCTGGAGGCCAGCCTCATCCAGCTCCACCGGGCACCCTTCAACGTCCGCTTCACCGATGACAAGCGCTACCCCTACCTCAAGCTCACCAACGAGCCCTATCCCCGGGTCACCATCGTCCGCCGACTGAGGGACGACGGCGCCCGCTACTTCGGCCCCTTCACCGACATGAAGGTCAAGCAGACGGTGCGGCTGGTCCGCGCCCTCTTTGGCATCCGGGACTGCAAGAAGCTCCCCGACCGGGCCTGCCTCAACTTCCATATCGGGCTCTGCACCGCCCCCTGCATCGGTGAGGTGGACCACGAGACCTACGCCAGCCAGGTGCGGGACACCACCGACTTCCTCCGGGGCCGCAACCGGCCGGCCCGCAAAGCTGTCCGCCAGATGATGGAGCAGGCGGCCAAGAAGGAGGAGTTCGAGCGGGCCGCCGACCTGCGGGACCATCTGGGCCGCCTGGAGGTGCTGGCCGAAGGGCAGTCAGCCGAACTGCGGTCCACGAAGGAGGCCGATGTCATCGCCCTGGACACCGCCTCGGGCCTGGTGCTGATTGTCCATGTCCGGGAAGGGCGCTTGCTGGGCCGCTCCCACTTCAAGCTGGACCATACCAGCGAGCCAGAGCCGGGAGAGGTCATGGCCCAGTTCCTGGCCCAGTACTACGGGGGCAGTGAACTGCCGCCCCTGGTGCTCCTGGAACTCCAGCCCTCCGACCACGCCACCATCCAGGATTGGCTGACCTCCCTTCGGGGCTCCCGGGTGACCCTGGCGGTCCCGGCCAAGGGAGAGAAGCGCAGACTGCTGGACCTGGCGCTGGAGAACCTCGCCAACCTGAAGGTGGAGCGGGGCAGGCATCCTTCCCCGCCTGACCTGGCCCTGGGCGCTGACCAGCGGGAGCTGGAGGTTGTCCTGGATGGACTGCAAGGTGTCCTGGGGCTGAACCTGCGGCCCACCACCATCGAGGGCTTCGATGTCTCCACCCTCCAGGGCTCCCACACCGTGGGGGCCAGGGTGACCTTCCATGAAGGCCTGCCCGACAAGTCCCGGTACCGGCGCTACCGCATGCGGCGCAAGGCGGGGCAGGACGACTACTCCGCCATGGAGGAGATGCTGGGTCGCAGACTGGCCCGGGGAGGACCACCACCCGACTGGCTGCTCATTGACGGCGGGCCCGGACATGTCTCCGCCGCCGCCTCGGCCCTCAAGGAAGCGGGCCTGGTCCCGGGTGAGGATGTGGAACTGCTGGGTCTGGCCAAGCGGGAGGAACAGCTCCACCTGCATGGAAGGGGCGCTCCGGTGAACCTGGACCGGAAGGACCCAGGCCTGCGATTGCTCCAGCGGGTCCGGGACGAGGCCCACAGGTTCGGCCTGGCCTACCATCGGCTCCTGCGCTCCAAGGCCCTGCAAGGTTCTGCCATCGAGGATATCCCCGGCATCGGCCCCAAGAAGGCGGCCCAACTGCTCACCCAATTCGGCTCCCTGGAAGGTATCAGGCGGGCCAGCACGAGGTCCATCGCCGCTCTGCCCGGCTGGAGCGAGAGGTCGGCTGTGAAACTGAAGGCGGCCCTGAGACGGTGAACCTCCCTATCTTAGCGTTCAAGGCGGTCGTAACAGCCCGGTATCCCAGGCCAATGCCCCGGAGGCGGGCCTAAAGGTTAATTAGACGACCTGGGGTTCACATCCCGTTCATGACCCGGTGGAGAACCAAGCCCTCGCCAACAGCTGGACCGCTCTTGCTCACAGCCCTTGTGGTCCTGGCCTGCCTGATAGCCTCCTCTGAGGCCCAGGCTTCCCAGACCGCGCCGAGCAAGGATGGCGACAAGGTACCCCTCTCAGACGAATGGGAGGATGGCCCCGAGCAGGAGGACTCGCCCATGGACTGGTCCTATGTGGGCAATCCCATCATCGACATCGAGGTCAGGTACCGCCCCGGCCTCACCGGCGATCTGGAGGAGGGCTCCATCGTGCTGGAGCTCTTCGAGAACTGGGCTCCCATCACCGTGGGCAACTTCGTGAACCTCACCGAGCGACACTTCTACGATGACACCATCTTCCACCGCATCATCGACGACTTCGTCATCCAGGGCGGCGACCCCGACGCCAACGACCCCTTCGATGACGGCACGGGCGAGCCCATCCCCCTGGAGATAGACCACCGTCTGTCACATGTGGACGGGGCCATCGGCATGGCCCGCGAGACCGACCCCGACACCGCCGAGAGCCAGTGGTACATCACCGACGGCGAGGAACACCGGCTCGATGACTGGGAGCGGCAGAACGAGACCCCGCCCTCCCGGGGCTACGCCGTCTTCGGTGTGGTCCGCGACGGCATGAGCCATGTGCGGACCCTGGCCTGCGTCCCCACCTCTCGGGCCCCCCTGGGGTGCGAGTATCCCGAGAACAATGCCGACCAGCCAGCCCGCCCCCTGCGGGAGACCGACGTGCTCTCCATCCGGGTGGCCTACCGGGTCCAGCCCCTTCCGGTGGAGGAGGACGACGGACTGCCCCTCCTGCCCATCGCCGTGGTGGGGACCCTGGTGCTGGCGGCCGTGGTCATCGGCGCTACCGACCTCAAGGAGCACTTCGTTCGCAAGCCGCTCCAGGCCGAATCGTTGGACACCCCGCAAGAGGAGGCGGCCGAACTGGATCGACGCTGGAAGTGACCCCTCCCTTCCCCTTCGTTGAGCCCGCCAGTGCCTGTTTCACGACCATCGAATAGTCTTTTATAGCGCACCGGGCCCCTTTCAAGCCATGGCCCAGCAAGTGCTCCTCAACTGCGCCGCCTCGGTGGACGGCCGCATCGCCCAGGCTGGCGGGGCCCAGACCACCCTGAGCAACCTGGCCGACCGCAGCCGGGTCCAGGCCCTGAGGGCCGGAAGCGACGCCGTGGTGGTGGGCTCGGGGACCATCCTCACCGATGACCCCCACCTGACCGTGAAGCCGGCCCTGACCGCCCGCTGGCTCAAGCTGGTGGCCGAGGAGCCGGAGCTGGCCGACTGGACCTGGCAGATCAGGGATGGCTGGACCAGGACCCTGACCGAACCGGGGGCGCTGGAGCGTTTCCTCACCCTGTCCGAGCGGCTCAAAGGCCAGCGGGCCGACGGCCTGGGTTCCAAGGAGCAGGAGCAGGCCCGGGAGCTGTGGGACCTCAATCCCCTGCGGGTCATCCTGGACGGCCAGGGGCGGACGCCCAAGAAGGCCAACGTGGTGGACGCCCGGGCCCGGACCCTCATCTTCACCTCCCAGCTGGGCAGCGTCCAGCTCTGGGGCCGGTTCAACGGCTGGCCCAACGTGGAGGTGGTGCTCATGGACAAGGCCATGGAGGACGAGGGGGTCAACCTGAAGGGGGTCCAAAAGGGACTGGAGAGCCACGGTGTGGAGCGGGCCCTGGTGGAGGGCGGTTCCCGGATCCTGGGCTCCTACATGGCCGAGGGCATGGCCCAGACCCTGACCGTGTTCCACCGCCCCCAGCTTCTGGGCAGTGGTGGGGTGGCCCTGGCCGACATGACCGAGATGGCCTCCTCGGGTGAGGTGAACCTTGACCTGGAGGCGCTCAGGAGATTGCCAGCCCTGGAGCCCGATGACTGGGAGGGCTTCCTGGTCCGGTATCGCATCTGATCCTTCCATCAAGGCCTCCGCCGAACATCCCGCACACCGAACATTCCCCGCACCGGACATCGCCTGGCACAGCACTGGTCAACCCCTGACTCTGGGCCGATCATATCCTGACTCTGCGCTGGTGATATCCCCATCCCCCATCCGATGACATCCGGGTCTCAATGCTTTCTTAAACCACAGTCCAATATCTCCCCATGACCCTCAAGGTGGCGGTGATGGCCTCGGGCGGGGGCACCGACTTTCAATCCCTCATCGATGCCCAGGCAAAGGGGGAACTGGCGGGCGCGGAACTGGTGGTGCTCATCACCAACAACCCTGAAGCCTATGCCCTGGAACGGGCCACCAAGGCCGGCATCCCCTCGGTGGTGATACCCCATCTGGGCAAGAGCCGCGAGGCCTTCGACGCCGAGGTGATGGAGAAGCTGGAGTGGTTCGGCCTCTCTCCCGGGACCAAGGGAGAGGGGCTGGTGGTCCTGGCTGGCTTCATGCGCCTGCTGTCCGCCGGCTTCGTGACCGCCTACAACCATCGGCTCATCAACATCCATCCCGCCTTGCTGCCCAGCTTTCCGGGCACCCATGCCCACCGGGATGTCCTGGCCTACGGTTGCAAGGTCTCGGGGTGCACGGTCCACTTCGTTGACGAGGGCACCGATTCGGGGCCGGTCATCCTGCAGAGGACCGTACCGGTGCTGGAGGGGGATGACGAGGCCAGCCTGGGGGCCCGGGTCCTGGTGGAGGAGCACAAGGCCCTGCCCGAGGCCGTGCGCCTCTTCGCCACCGGCCGCCTGACCCTCGAGGGACGTATCGTTCACGTGACACCCCCGGCCTGAGCGGACCTCCCGCCACCCCGGTCAACCCTGTTCCGGGTAAATGGCCCTTATCAGAGCCCATAAATAGTCCTAAGCCCAATTTTACCCAATGCGAAAGGCCACGACCTGGTGGGGACCCATACCCATAGCCCTCGTGACCGGGGTAGCGCTCCTGGTCCTGATGCTGTTCCTGATGGTCCTGGCGGCACCGGGTGGAAAGGCGGCCTCGCGTTCCGATGCAACTCCCCTGGTCGAAGACAATGACGAGGTTGTCGGCGATGTGGACAAGTTCATGGAACAGTGTTGCGGTCTCTTCGTGGTCCTGGGGGCCATCTGGATCTCCTGGTCCTACTTCAGACGCTACTTCACGCGCAACAGCCTGGAGCGGGAGCTGGAGGAGCTCCATCGCATGCTCTCAGGGATCTCCCACACCATGCCCGTCCACAGCCTGGAGCAGGCCTACCTGGCTCCCGGATACCGCGCTCTGGCCAACAAACACCACCGGGGGATGAAGATGGGGCTTCGTCTGGCCCGGGAGGGCAAGGAGAAGGTCAAGCGACTGGGTACCGACAACCAGCGCCTGCGCCATGTGCTCATGGAGGCCCAGAAGGCCTACCAGGAGTGCCGGGCCACCGGTTCCAACCCCGACCCCCTGCCCCTGAAGCAGGCCCAGAACGCCGCCAACCAGGGGCTTCCGGCCAACCAGGTCCATGATCTGGCCAGCCGGGCCCTGGAGACCTACCGGGGCTTCCTGGAGGTCTGCGAGGATGTGCGCCACACCCTGGAGGAGCTGGCCCACGAGATCGAGCGGGTAAAACCCTACCTGGCCGTGGCCCAGGCCCGCACCAACCTGAACCAGGGAAAGGCCGCCTGGCTTTCTGGGAAGATCGACCTGGCCGACCGCCTGGCCTACAGCAGTCTGAACCAGCTGCGCACCGACCTCAAGCAGGCCGAGCCCGAGCTGGTGGCCCAGATCGAGCGCAAGATACCAGCGGGTCTCTGGTTCCGCACCAAGCTCAAGATATCCAACGTGGGACGGGCCCATGCCCGGGAGGTCAGGGTCCGCCTGGAGGGGATCGAGTCCCAGCCCCTGCCCGCCGTGGAGAGCCTGCCGGCCGGGGAGACCGTGAAGCTGGATGTGGCCCTGAGGACCGCCCAGCCCGGCACCATCCCCCTGACCATCATCCTCACCGGCGCCCGCATCTACGACAACGGCCTGGTATCGTGCGAGCAGAGCGAATGGCTGGAGGTGGGTGTCGGACCCCAGGCCGAGGCCCCGCCGGCGGACCAGCAATGGCAGGCCCCCAAACCTGTCGAGCCCGAGACCCCGGTGAAGCTCCTTCGGGAGCACGAGTTCTACAGGGGCTACGTGAGGGTGAAGGTGGCGGCCCACAACCGGACGGACACCGTGGTCACCGATGCCGCCGTGGAGCTCCATTTCGACGAGCAGGCCTTCCGCCTGGACCATGTGGAGCCCGAGTTCCGCGTGCTGGGCACCAAGGCCGTTCTGGGCAACCTGGGTCCGGGACAGAAACGGACCCTGGCCTTCTACCTGGACCCCCTCATCTGCACCCGTTCCCAGCTGGATGGCACCCTGGTCTACAAGGACATCCAGGGCAAATTGCACCTGGCCAAGATGCGCTCCAAGCAGGTGGAGGTCATCTGCCCCATCTTCGTCACCCCCGAGAGTGCCAACGTGGCCACCCTGACCAACCTGGTGGGGGAGGTCCTGGAGCATTCCGATTCCAAGGTCTACAACCTGCCTCCTGCACTGGGACCGGCCGAGGCCTTCCTTCTGGCCCGGGAGGTACTGGGAGGACGGGAGATCCAGCATGTGCGCAACTTCTGCACCCCCCAGCCCTACACCGCCGAGGCCTGGTATTACGGCAAGACCAAGGTCAAGGGCCACGAGCTGGTGATGCGGGTGGCGGTGGACGAATCCACCAACTCCATCGAGCTCTTCGCCGCGGCCCCGGCCCAGGAGCCCCTAACCGGACTGCTGGCCGAGCTGGGTCACGACCTTCACGAACGGATGGAAGCCAGGGGCTGGCCGGTCAAGCAGGTCACCAACGTCACCATCCGCGACAGCGTCCTCAACCGCACCTCACTGCTCTTCAACCCACCGGAGGAGGCCCAGGAGGTGAAGGAGGCCAACGGGTCCACCACCCTCACCGCGGTCTGTCCGGAGGATGGTCTCGATTTGCTGGGTGAAGAGGAGCAACCAGCCGGCGGCAGTAGCAAAGCGGGATCGCCGGCCGACCGCGAGGTCAATATCAGCATCGAGGATTCGGTGGTGAATCGAAGCGACATCACCACCGAACAAGACCTCTTGGAGACTCACGAAGGGACCAATGGCAGAGCACCCGAATCGGTGGGACAGCCAGACCGAACCGACGAGGGACGACCCGAACCTGACATGGGAACGACCTTGACGGACTCCGACCCGGAGCCGGATGAAGAGGAAGCTCGGGCGGCAAAGAAGAGGCGCAAGCGGGGACGCCCCAACAGCCTGGACGAGGGATTGGAGAAACTGCGGGAGATCGAGCGGGAACTCTCTTAGGACCGTCCCCGGTCTTTTCAGAGACATGCCAGGGCCCAATGTTCAACCCCGGCCAGTTCCCGCTTCCTCTTGATGCCCTACCCCACCCAATCCCTTATATCGAGGGGCAATCTGGCCATTTGCGGAGAAGAGCCATGGTGGATTTCGACCGCCTGATGGCCCTGGGAGATCTTGAGGGCCTCTACGAACTGCTGGACCACAGCGACCCCGCCACCCGCGGTCAGGCGGTTCAGGTCCTCGGTGAGCTGGGCCGGCCCAAGGCGGCTG
The DNA here is from genome assembly GCA_964384995.1 of uncultured archaeon. GTDB lineage: Archaea > Thermoplasmatota > Poseidoniia > MGIII > CAYLMJ01 > CAYLMJ01. Next base: position 65,587 of record CAYLMJ010000001.1, read on the forward strand.
CCCGTCTGGTGAAAGCCCTCTCGGATGAGGTCTGGGAGGTCCGCCAGGCCGCCAAGGAGGCCCTCATCAACCTGGGCGAGGCGACCCTGCCCGAACTGGAGGCGGTCCTGAAAGGTTCCGATGGCGATGTGCGGCGCTGGTGCGGCGAGACCATCTGCGCCATCGGCGGCCCGGCCACCTACGACATGCTCAGGAACCTGCTCAGGGACCCCGACGACCCTCGCCTGCGCATCGCCGCGGCGGAGGCCCTGGGGATGACCCGGGAGACCTTCACCATGGAGGTCCTGCTCCGGGCCCTGAAGGACGACTCCTGGGAGGTCCGCCAGGTGGCTCTGAAGGGGCTGGGACGGCTGGGGGACAAGGAGGCGTTGAAGCCCATCCGGAAGGTGCTGGCCAACGAAAGCAACGGCAAGGTCCAGACCACCGGCGAGACCGTGGTGGAACAGCTGGAACTGCTCTGACCGGACCGAGCCATCCCATCACCACCGGATGCTCCGGGTCTGTCAACCATCTTCACCGAAGAGGGTATAAGCCACCAGGGCCCATTACCGCTATCTGCCAGGTGGAAATCCATGCCGACCGACTATGAGAAGTTCATCAAGCGCGTGAGGGAGATCAAGCACCTCGAATCGGTGGCCGGAATCCTGGGCTGGGACCAGGAGACCATCATGCCCGTCAAGGGAGGCAAGGCGCGGGCCGAGGCCCTGGCCTGTCTCTCCTCCATCAGCCATGCCAAGATAACCGACCCCGAACTGGGAAAACTGCTGAATACCCTCGAGAGCGCAGAGCTGGAGCCCGACCAGGCGGTGAACGTGCGTGAGCTCCGCCGGGAATACGACAAGGCCACCAAACTGCCCACTGATCTGGTGGAGGAGCTGGCCCGCACCCGTTCACTGGCCCAGCAGGTATGGCAGGAGGCCCGGGAGCGCAAGGACTTCGATCACTTCATCAAGACCCTGGAGAAGATGGTGGGATTGACCCGCCAGGTGGCTGAATGCTACGGCTACGAGAAGGAGCCCTACGACGCCCTGCTGGACATCTACGAGCCGGGGCTCACGGCGGCCCAGGCGGGTCCAATGTTCGCCGGGCTCAGGGAGCGCATCGTGCCCCTGGTGCAGGCCATCGCCGAATCGGGTGGTGACCAGCCCACCCTGGCGGGGACCTTCTCCCAGAGCGCCCAGGATGAACTGGGACGCTTCGTCGCCAAAGCCATCGGCTTCGACTTCGAGGCCGGACGGATGGACATCTCGACCCACCCGTTCTGCTCGGGCCTCAACCCCGGTGACGTGCGTTTCACCACCCGCTACAACGAGTCCGAGCCCTTCAGCTCCCTCTTCGCCATCATGCACGAGACCGGCCACTCCCTCTACGAGCAGGGGCTGCTGGAGGAGCATCTGGCAACGCCCATGGGCACCTCGGTGTCGCTGGGCATCCACGAGTCCCAGTCCCGCACCTGGGAGAACCTGGTGGGCCGCAGCCGTTCCTTCGCCGACTACCTTCTGCCCCACTTCCAGAAAGCCTTCCCCAACCTTCCGGGGGATTTCGACGCCGAATTCCTCTACCGCTCGGTGAACCAGGTCAAGCCCAGCTTCATCCGGGTGGAGGCCGATGAGGTGACCTACAACCTGCACATCCTGATGCGCTTCGAGCTGGAGCGGGAGCTGGTGAACGGCGAGCTGGACCTGACCACCCTGCCCAAGCTGTGGGACAGCCGGATGGAGCAGTACCTGGGCGTGACCCCGCCCGACGTGGCTCTGGGGGTCCTCCAGGACATCCACTGGTCCATGGGCTACATCGGCTACTTCCCCACCTACACCCTGGGCAACCTTTACGGCGCCCAGTTCATGGAGACCATCCGCAAAGCCCTGCCTGACCTGGATGAGCAGATAGCCAAGGGCGATTTCGGTCCCCTGCTGGAGTGGCAGAGGGAGAACATCCACACCCAGGGCATGCGCTACCGGGCCAGAGAGCTAGTGGAAGTGGTGACCGGAAAGGAACCCACAAGCGAGCCCTTCCTGAAATACCTGAAGACCAAGTTCGAGACGCTGTACGGACTGTAGTGCTGCTGGTGGTCAAGCCTGCTTTAATTGACGTTCTGCCTCTTCGAGGGTGACCCAGTCCTCGAATTCCGTATCCTCCATCCGCCTATTGTGGATCTTCAGGAGCTTGGTGTGTAGTCTTCTGGCATCTAGAAGTCACTGAGTGTCGATGACCCAGTGGACATCCTCGGTGATGTTCTCGACGGTGACCCAGGCGGTGTACTCGCCATCCTCCAGGTCGTAGAGATGGAGATAGCCGTAGACGTTGGTGTAGCCCACGACCTCGTTCCCCATGTGAACGGCCACATCATCTATGCCGTAGCCGTTGGCGTTGGTCACCCGCAGACGAACATCGTCCATTGTCCCGTCCTGGCCGCCGGCGAAGACCTCGGCGGTTAAGGTGATGGTGGGTTCCGGTTCCTCGATGACGAAGGTCACGACGTACTCTTGGTCCTCGGGATCGATGGTCCAGGCCGTGTAGGTGCCCGGCTCCCAGTCGTAGATGTGGTGGTAATAGATACCGTTGTAAGTGGTATGGCCCAGAAGCTCATCGCCAACGTAGATGGGTGCCTCGTCTATGGGCTCGCCCTCCTCGTCCTTGACCGTGAACTGGGCATAGTAGCGCTGTTGGACCTTGACGGTGAAGACCCAGGGGGAGGGTTCGGGATCGGGCTCCTCCTCGACGAAGAACTCGGCCTCGGCCTCGTAGACGTCGCCATAAGGTGATTCCCAGCGGGCGGTGACCCAGTGCTCGCCGGGCTCGGGGTCGCCCAGGGAGATTACGCCGTGCTCGTTGGTCTGGCCAAGGTAGGTCCCGTCCAGCTTGACATTGGCGCCTTGGATGCGGTGCTCGCCGACACCCACGATGGCGATCAGGCCCAGATCACCCTCTGTCACCTCGATCCACATGTGGGGTGGCTCGGGTTCAGGTTCCACCTCCTCCAGCTCGATGGTCACGACGGTGGGTTTGCCGGCGATTACCTCGACGATGACCTCGGCCACATGGTAATCCTCGTGGCTGACCCGCAGTTCCCATTCACCGGCGGGCACCTCGCCGAAGCGGAAGCCGCCACGCTCACAGGTCTCGGTGCGGGCGAACTCCTCCCGCCAGTTGTCGGCGGGACGCAGCTGGACCAGGGCTCCGTGGACACGCCACTCCTCATCATCGTTGAAGCCGATGACCACACCCTCGATGACGCCGAACCTCGGTTCGGGGTCGGGATCGTCCCGGGGCTCGACCCAGAACTCCCGCTCGACCCACATCTCACCGTATCCGACCTCGACCCAGTGGTCGCCGCCCCGCTCGACGCGGTAGTCGGCCAGGCCTCGGGGTCCGGTCTCGCCGGCTCTCTGGCCGTCCACAATGACCTTGGCCCCTTCCACAGGGGCCCCATCGGGGCCGTAGACGTGGATCAGGACCAGCTCGGTGAAGCCGTCGTCGTCACGGTCCAGGAGCTCTATCTTCAGTTCCAGGCGCTCCTTGGGCGGCTCGGGGGGTTCGGGCCCCTCCTTTAGGCAGAACTTGGTCTGGGCCCATGACCAGCGGTCGCCGGGCTGATAGAGGGCTTTGACCACATGACAGCCCTCCTTGGCCTCGTCGAGCCAGAGCCAGCCCTGCTCGTTGGTGATGAAGGGGCGGGGCAGGTTGTCCATCCAGATGGCCACACCCGGCAGGGGGCCGTTGGGACCACCGGCGAGGATCAATACACCCTCCTGGGTCACCACCGCGGTCACCCAGAGCTTGAAGTCATGCTGGGGCCGCTCATCACGGTATGGACGGTCGGTGCCATCGGGTCGGACATTGGGGTCGCGGTCAGGATCGCCCAGAAGCTCCCTGAGCCGCTGACAGTACTGCTGGCGTTCCCGGTCACGTTCGCCCTGGCGCTCCCGTTGGCGCTGGCAATCGCTGTTTGTATCGTCACAGTTGGGCCGATCCCGGTCGGGATAGTCGTTGCCGGGACGGTCGTCGGGACGGCTGTTGGGATCTCCATCCTGATAGTACTGGCCGTTGGCGTTGGCCTTGCCGTAATGGCCTCCCTCCTCGTCGCAGTCCCAGAAGAACTGCCCATTCTCATCGAGGTCCCAATCGTACTCGCCACTGGCAGCGGGATCGTTGTACTTGCCCTCCTTGGTTCGTTCCTTTCCCGAACTATACCATTCAGATTTGGGGTCGTCGGGGTCGGTGTTGGGATCTTGACCCTTCTTCCGGTCATCGGAATTGGTGTTCTCCCTGGTCTGATCACCAAGGTCATCGGCAGTGTCATTCGACGGGTTCTCCGCCACCACCAGGGCCGCACCGGAAGCCAGCAATAGGCCGGAAAGGATTAGCACCAGCAGTTGATTGGAACCAAGGGCAGGCATAATTATCCCATCTGCCCCAACCTCTTAAGTTATAAAGAGGTTCTGGAGTGGTTATTTGCATGTGGAATCCGGGTTGCAGGATAAGATGTCCAATGGTTTGCGGGACCGAGGGAGAACCGAAGGTCAAAAATGCCCAAGAACGACGAAATAAGGACGAACAGGGAATAACTTTCATCCATTCAACCACAATGGGGAACCAAGGAATATATAGCGGGCCCGGCTGGTCAGCAACAGAAGCGTTCCCATGGCCTTGGCGCGAGATTGGTACAGAACTGCCCTGCCTCCTCCATGCCGGAGGGTTGCCTGGGTGGCCCTGCTGGCCCTTCTGGGAGGCTTGTTTTCGGGAGCGCTGGACGGGACGGTCCTGGGAGCCAGGGGCGAGGGGCTGACCGTGGTGCTGTTGCTGGTGGATGACAGGGTCTATCAGCCCGATGATCCCATCGAGGTGAACTTCTACTTCCAGAAGGAGGGGAACCGGGTCAACCCCGACGACGCGCCGGTGCTTCAGATCAATCCCGACACCCACGCCAACAATGGCAGGGAATCCCGGGAGGTGAGCACGGAATGGGAGAACACCGGCCACTACACCTGCAACTTCAGACTTCAGGATGAGGATTACGGGGATATCGAAAGCGCCTACCTCTACGTGTCGGTCAAGGTCAAGGGCAAGCAGGTGGAGGACCATGACTACATCGATGTCGACGTGGGCTCGGCACCCCACGTCATCGACCTGCGGCTCTCCCACCTGGAGGCCCTGCCTGGGGACGAGGTGATGGCCACCCTCACCGCCAGGGACCGCACCCAGGATGATGCGCCCCTGGAAATGGAGGAGCTCGAGTTCCGGTACCGGCTCCCGGGGTCCGAACAGCAGAGCAGTCTCGATTTCGAACAGACCACCGGAAGGGCCACGGCCAGCCTCAGGATACCCATCAATCTGGAACAGGCCGGAGCCTTGACCTTCACCGCCGAGGGCAAGGTTGGAGACGAACCGGTCTTCACCCGCTACGCCACGGTTTGGGTGCCCCTGATGCGCATCTGGTTCCACGGCGTCTCCCTGGAAAGCGACAGCGCCTCCTTCCAGCTGTGGACAGCCGATGGTTCAGGCGAGTCATTGCCCGGGGTGGACCTGGAACTGGAATACCGCATCTACGACGAGGACGACAAACTGCTCAGGGAGGGCGACCTGACCGGGGAGACCGGGCCGACCGGGAGCCGCAAGTTCACCCTCGATCGGCCCAAGAAGGCCCACGAGCTGAGGCTCACCGGCTCGGCCTACCACAGTGTTGCCAACCGGGATTTCGTCTTCGACTGGGATGTGGCCCAGGTCTCGGATGCGGGTTTCAGGCTCGATCCCGTCTTCGATCGGTTCCACAACCAGAGCTTCTTCCCAGACAGCCAGGTCAACGTCCCCCTGCGGGTCCTGCGTGATGGGGCTCCTCTGGCCAACGCCAAGGGGACGGTGGTGGCCTTCTCGGCCGTGGACCTGCTGCACCAGGGTCGCATCGAGACCAACAGCCTGGGTCGCTTCGTCCTGCCCCTGGACCTGCCCGACCGGCCCGGTCCCATCAACGTGGCCGTCTTCGACCTGGCCGATGGTGGATTCGCCCTGTGGGAACTGGTGGTCAGGGACCTGCGGGTCAACCTGACCGTGGAGCTGTTCGACCTGGCCGGTCCCACCAACATGAGCCTGGAGATGCCCCTGGAACTCTCGACCACCGATCCCAACAACGGCTTTCCCCGTCTGAAGCTGGAGACGGCCGAGGAGGGACCTGGCCTGGGCTGGTATCCTGTGGCCGACCCGGCCAACGAGGCCAGCCAGCCCCGGTATCGCTACCTCTCTCCCGGGGAGCCCGGGAACGACACCACTATGACCCTCTTCCATCTGACCATCCCCGATTTCCTGCCCCAGGAGGGAAAGGTCAGGTTCGCCATCGAGACCCTGGATCGCGACCGGGGGCGTACCACGACAGGCTACTGGGTGCTCCATCCTGGCGAGTCCACCGCTGATCTGCCTGGTCCACCCGACCCCATTGCCACTCCCGATGATGACACCGAATGGGGCTTGTACGCGGCCTCGCTGGTCTCGCTGGTCCTGTTGCTGTCTGTGGTCCTTATCGTGGTGATCCGCCGGAGGGGAGCTGGCGAGAAGGAGAAGGAGCGGGAGAGCTGGGAGCTACCTGTCGAGTCCGAAGTGGAGGCCACTCCAACAGCGCCCCAGCCACCCTCCGAGCCCTACTACGGCGCGCCGGCCGAGGCCCCGCCTCCGCTGAGCCTGGTACCCTGTCCCCATTGCGGCAACACCATGGGAGTGGCCCTTCAGCCCGGCCAGCAGGTGCTGGTGGCCTGCCCTCACTGCGCCGGTCAGTGCCGGGTGGGTGGAGGATAGGCTCATACCGTTTGGCATGAATCGCTGAAGATGCTGATGCAATGTCGGGGGGAAAGTCGATTGGAATGTCGGATGGAATTCCGGTAGGTTAGATATTTAAGTCCGGGTTCGCTGTCCACTCTGTACCATGACCATTGAGAACCTGATCCAGAAGGCCCTGAAGTTGCACGAGAAGGGCCTATCCGAGCGCGAGATATGTGAGGACCTCCACCTCTCCCAGCAGACCGTGGAGTGGTTGCTGGCCAAGGGCCTCAAGCGGGAGGCTCCCGACGGACCTCCGGCCGACGTGAAGATCGGCTGGCGTTCCATCGGCGTGATGACCCATCGCATGGTCGCCATCGCCGAGATCATGGCCGACATCATCCTGGAGGAGGCCACCAAGCACGACTTCATCCCCGAGACCATCGGGGGGATCATCACCAACGGAGTGCCCCTGGCCACCCTGGTGGCCGAGCAGCTGGAGGCCGAGCTGACGATCCTGCGCCCCGATGATGAGTCCCTCTCCGGTATCTTTGGCTCCAACTACTCCGGGGTTGAGAACAAGCAGGTTGTGATGGTGGACGATGTGATCTCCTCGGGTACCACCATGCGCGCCGCCATCAACGCGGTCCAGGAGGCCAAGGGCCAGGTGGTGCTCTGCCTAGGTCTGGTGAACAAGAAGAAGCGGGATGACATCGACGGGATCCCCCTGAGAGCCCTGATCCGCGCCCGGGCCCTCGTCTGAGCCGAGCATGCACTGGGCCGAGGTCATCGCCAGAAAACTGGCTGAACGGGACCAGCGACAGGTGATAGCCACCGGCATCACCCCCTCGGGACCCATCCATGTGGGCAACATGCGGGAGGTGCTCACCGGCGACGCCATCCACCGTTGTCTGAAGGAGCTGGAAGTGGATTGCGAGCTGGTCTTCGTGGGCGACACCTTCGACCCGCTGCGCAAGGTCTACCCCTTCCTGGACGATTCCTACAGCGAGCATGTGGGCCGGCCCCTGAGCGCCATCCCCTGCCCCTGCGATGAACACGACTCCTACGCCACTCACTTCCTGGCCCCCTTTCTGGAGGTGCTGGAACGCCTGGGGATCGAGGCCCGGGTGGTCAAGGCCCACGAGCTCTACGCCAGCGGAGCCTACGGCAAGGGTGCCGCCAGGGTCCTGGAGCTGGCCCCCAACATCGCCGAGGTGTTGGGCCGGGTCTCGGGTCGTGAGCTGGCCGACGGCTGGGTACCCTACAATCCCCTCTGCCAGGCCTGCGGTCGCATCTCGGGCGTGGAGGTCACCAGCAGGGAGAACGAGCTGGTGGCCTATCATTGCCAGTGCGGTCACGAGGGTCAAGCCGATCCCACCAAAGGCGAGGGGAAACTGCCCTGGCGGGTGGACTGGCCCACTCGCTGGCACTTCCTGGGGGTCACCATGGAGCCCTTCGGCAAGGACCACGCGGCGGCCGGCGGCTCATACGACACCGGGTCCGAGCTGGTGCGGATGCTCTACGACCGGGAACCCCCCGAGCCCCTGGTCTACGAGTGGATCCAGCTCAAGTCGGGAGGCAAGGCCGCGCCCATGTCCTCCTCCACTGGCGTCACGGTGGCGGCCACCGAGATGCTGGCCATCACGCCTCCCGAGGTCCTGCGCTGGCTAATCATGCGGGTCCAGCCCCAGCGCCACATCGACTTCGACCCGGGCCTGCCCCTGCTGGACCTGGTGGACGACTACGACCGGGCCGAGGCCGAGTATTTTACCGGCAAGGAGGCCATGGAGGAGAACCGGGCCAAAGCCTATGAACTGAGCCAGCCCCGCGCTCTGCCATCCGAGGCTCCCGTGCCCCTGCCCTTTCGCCACCTGGTTACCCTCACCCAGTCCAAACCCGACTTTTCGGCCATCGTGGCCGCTCTCTCCCGGACCGAACACTTCGAGACCGGGTCACTGACCGAACAGCAGAGCCGGCGGCTGGAGGCCAGGGTGGTGTGCGTGAAGGAGTGGCTCAAGGCCTACGCTCCCGAGGGTGTTAGATTCACCATCCAGGATGAATCACCCGATCTGGAACTTTCACCGGAGGCAAAAAATGGATTGAGCGCCCTGGTGGAGACCCTAGAAGCCCTTTCCCATGATGACTGGGTACCCGAGAACCTGCACAACGCCTTTTACCAGGCCGGGGAGCAGGCGGGAATGAAGGCCAACAAGCTGTTCAAGGTGACCTACCAGGCCCTGCTGGACAAGAGCCGGGGACCCCGCCTGGGCTTCTTCCTGGCGACACTTGAACGGGATTGGGTCGTAAAGAGACTGCGCGGTTACATCTGATCGAACCTCAGCTTCCTTCCAGGAGCTCGTAGACCTCGCCCAGCTTCTCCTTGAACTGCTCCCTGAAGGCGGCGACCCCCTGGACCAGGGTGAGGGGGCGCTCGGCCACCAGCTCGACGGCCATGGTGTCGTGGCGCAGGCTCAGCCAGGCCACCACCTGCTCGGCGTGGGCATCCTGTCCGCCCCACACCGAGTCCTCCACGATGGCGGGTCCCGTGGGGTCGGCCTCCAGGACCAGCTCGGGCAGGGTGCGCAGTCCCAATTGGTGGAGGGCCGACCTGGCCCTCTGAGCCACCATCTCGCCCTTGATCAGCTCGGGCAGAGGATACTCGATTGTGATGCGATCGCCTCCTGTGCCCTCCAGCAGGCGGTGGGCCCGGGCCACATCGCTGATGATTGTGAGCTTGGTCAGGTTCGACTGGATAGTCTTGGGCTCCAGCTCCATTATCTCCCAGCGGCCGGGGATGTGGTAGCCCAGCTTGCCGGTGCATTCGCCCTCGCCCTGGGTCCTGGGCTCCAGGGGGAAGAGGAAGGTCTCGGTGCTGGAATTGGGGATGCGGGGCAGGTCCACCCGATTTGTCGCCGGACCGTGGGCCAATCTTCCATCCCAGGTGAGGTGGATGACGCCGCGATTCATGTCGAACCGCCCGTTGTTGACCACCTTGACCTGCCACAGCAGGCGGCCCCTTCTTGCCACCAGGCTGGTGTCCAGCTCCACCTGGCGCAGGGCCAGCCGGCCCTTCAGCTGCTTGGGCAGGAGGGCCCGGGTGGGGTCCAGCAGGGTCTCCAGTTCGGCGGTGATGGCCGTCCGCTCCTCGGGACTGATCTTCACCGGCTCGCCGTCCACGAAGGCCGTGCGCCCCTCGAAATAGCGCAGGAGGTCCTCGGCCGCCTCCCAGATGGGCTGAGGAGGACGCCCCTGGCAGACAAGGGCCAGGAAGTGATGCTGACCGGTGATGAGCATCATGGTCTGCCCCCGCTCCAGCTGCCAGGGTCCCAGGTAGCCCAGCTGACCCGGTCGGGCGCCGGCCATCTCCCTGGCGCTGTCCAGGATCTCTCGGGCCAGCACCGGGTCGACCCCTGCGCCACCCACGACATCCTCCCTGGAGGCGTGGGCGATGGGGCGACCTTCCCAGCTCACCAGGAAGGCCTCCTCCACCATGTAGGGCGGCATCTGGGCCAGTTCCCGCAGGGTGGCGTTGTGAGCCCGGGCCGTTGCGCCGCCCAACACCATGGTCATCAGTCCCGCCACCATGATGATGCCGATAAGTCGGGCGGTGATCCAGGGCTTGTTGGCGTTGGCACCGATGGGCGGCGCGTCGACCTTGAAGGTAACCTCTTGGGGCTCGGAGAGGCCGCCATCGTTGTCCACGGCCACCACCACGAAGGTGCGGTTGCCTCCCCCCACGTTGAAGGCCTTGAGGGAGAACTGTGACTGGCGGCCCAGCAGTGAGCTGTTCTTCAGGCTCCAGAGGTATTCCACCACCTCGCCATCCTGGTCGGCGCCCTCGGCGGTGAACACCAGGTCACCCAGCTCCTGCTCCACCGACATCCTGGTGATCTCGGGGGGCTTGTTGAGCACCTGGAAGGGCACCACCACCTCGGGCCAGGCCCGGCCGCCCTCGCCATCCTCCAGGGTCAGGTTGACCCGGTAGTGTCCCATGGGCCAGGTGGCCGCTACGGTGAAGGTGGCCCGGTGGGTCTGGTTGGCCGGATGGTAGACCACCTCCTGCAACGGATAGTAGCTGGCCGAGGAGCCGTTCTCGGGGTTCAGGCGGAGGGTCCAGCCCAGGACGGCAACCGGGGTCTCCAGGTCGGTGCCATTGACCCACAGGGTGGCCTCGTGGGTGCGGGTCACGATCCCGGTGAGGTTGACCCCCGTGAGGTTGGGGGCGTTGTTGCGCACCGAAAGGTTCACCGGCCCCCACCACCCAGATAGACCGCCCTCGTCATCCACCAGGCGGGCGTAAAGCTCCATGGCACCCAGATCGGCCGTCAGGGGCACCAGCACCTCACGCTGATAGGCCGCCGGCTCGCCACGTCCACCCATTCCGCCGAGACCGTCATCTGAGGGGCCTCGGCCGCTCTCATTGAGGGGCCACAAGAGGGGTCGAATGGTCTCACCGTCCAGATAACCGAACTGGGGTGTCAGATCCCAGGGAAGGGACTCGGGGTCACTGCCATCGAGGAGGATGAACAGCGACCCACCCCGCAGGATGGTGTCGGCTTCGAGGCTGAAGTTGGCCACCCGGGGCGGGTTGTTGAGCACCTTGAGGGCAGATCTCAATCTAAAGAGGGTGGAGGTCCCGTTGTCGGGGTCGGTGAGCTGGACCTGGAAGGTGTAGTTGCCCAGGGTGGCGTTGGAAGGAGGGGTGAAAGTGGCCTCCCAGCGGCCTCCGCCCAGGGGTGACCAATTGGGTTCCGAGAGCCATAGGCCGGTGAAGGCATCGAGATCTGTGGGGCCCTGGGTTACATTGACAAGCATCTGGTCGGAGAGATGGTCGAGGTCTAGGGTTTGGATCTGCAACAGGGCCTCCTGACCCCGAAAGACCTGGGTCAAGTTCAGGGTTATCTCCTCTACCCGGGGCAGATTGTTGTGCGCCTCCAAAGCTGGTGTCTGGGACTCCCACCAGGGGGTGGAATTGCCATCACCATCGGTCACCTGCACCCGCATCGAGTAGTTGCCAAGGGTCACTCCCGCCGGCAGGGGCCAGGTCACGTTGTAGCCGCCTGACGCAACATCACGGGTTGTGACGGAGGCCGCGACCCAGGTGGCGTTGGTGCCAAAGGGCCGGTACTCAAGGCGGGTCGACAAGGAGGGGGCCGGGGTCTCGAAGTCATGGGCCAAAACCATGACCCTGACCTCTGAATTGCGCAGGGGGGTGGCATTGTGGACTACATATCCCTGGAGGTGGGGTGGGGTGTTGTTCAACGTGAACAGCCCGTTCACCACGAACCAGTTACTGACCCCGCCATCGGGATCGGATACCTCCACCCGGGCCGAATACAGCCCCAGCTGGGCCGAGGCGTTGGGTGACATGTTGAGCCCACATCGACCGTTGATGAAGATCGGCTCGTCCATCCAGCCGGATATCCATCCGGCCTCACCTTCTGGCTGTACCTCGAACGTGGCGTTGAGCAGGGCCGGCTGTTCGTCATTCACTTGAGCGGATAGGGTCAGGGTCCCATTGCGCAGGATGGTCTCTTGGTCAACGGTAAGGTTCAGCACCACGGGCGGGCGATTGGTCACCTGGAATGCAGAACCAAGTTCCATCCATCCCGAAGGGGTACCGTCGGTATCCGCCAGCCTTGCCCGCAGATCGTAATGACCCAGCATGGAGGTGGCGTTGGGGGTGTAGGCCGCCTCCCATCGCTGAGCGAGGCCGCCGTAGTAGGGGATGCCCATTCCGGCACCGCTCCAGTTGTCCTGGGAACCGTTCCTGCGATACTGGAAGGTTGGCACCAACGAGGGCAGGGGATCCTCAAGGTCGGTGCCATTGGCCCACAGGGTGAGGGAGGCCTCTCGCTGAACAGTCGCCAGCGGCCCATCCGCGGGGCCCACTGACAGTACGCTGGGTGGATTGTTGAGCACCTCCAGCAGAAGGGCGAACACCGGACTCGAGGTGATGTTGGACGAGGCATTGTGGAAGGTCACGGCGAACTGCCGGGGACCCAGTACCGCATCGGCGGGAGGGGTGAAGTTGACCCGCCACACCTCAAGGTCTCCATCGTAATGCTGGCCGGAGAGGGAGGCATTGCTCCAGGGACCGCCTCCCAGGGGCCTGTGGCTGAACTCCACCTCCATCTCCCGGGAGTCGTAATGGGACAGGTTGGCCCAGATGGAGGCCGTGGTTGTGCGAAGGACCGTGACCGAGGGACTGCCCAGATGGACCTCCAGGACCCGGACCCCCTCGCTCAGGGCCACCCAGTCTGAACTCCCCCCATCGGTGTCGTTGTGGCTGACCCGCAGATCGTAGATGGCCGGCATGATATCCGAGGGAGGAGTGAACCACAGCTCGTGGACCCGGCGGCTGAAGTTCCAGGTCCAGTTCTGGCCGGAGGCGGAGGTCCAGTTGGTGGTTCCGGTGAGGGTGAACTGAAGGGTCGGTTCCAGCTCCAGCGCCTGGTCCTCCTCGTCGGTGCCCTCGGCCCAGACCATCACCGCCTGACCGGGCAGGAGCCATCGGTCGTCGCCTCCCAGAAAGAGGGTCGCGGGGCGGTTGTTGAGCACGTTCAGGACCGGACCTGGACGCCAGCCAGAGTTGCCGCCCTCGTCATCGGCCAGATGGGCCAGGAAGGTGTAGCTTCCCGGAACCGCATCGTAGGGTGGGCTGAAGAGGGCCAGCCAGACCCCGGAGCTGGCATTGTAGCTTATGGGCCACAGGTGGGCGGTTCCCAGAAAACCATCGGGGTCGCGATAGGCCAGGGAGGGGGTCAAGTTCTCGCTTGCCGTGGCGTCGTCATAACCGCTGAAGGTCACCATCAGGGAGCGGCCCCGCAGCACCTGACCGGCCTCCGGTGTGGGTCGGGTGACCACCGGCCGGCCGTTGACCCTGAGCTGGACCGAGGCCGGGGCCGACCATTCCCAGTGCTCGTCCAGGGCCCAGAAGGAGAGGTTGTGGGTGCCGTTGGAAAGGCCGGGGGTAGAGAAGGCGGCCTCGATGGATAGCAGGCCGTCAAGGTCCGAACGCCATTCGTACCCGGCCAGCTCGCCATCATCGGATCCCTGGCCGGAAAGATCGGCCGGTGCCCCCTCCTGGACCAGGGCCGGGGCGGTGGTGATGCGAGACCGGGGTCGGCCGTTGACGGTGATGTTGAAGGTGATGGGCGCAGACCAGGAGGAGTCTGGCCAGCGGGCTTGAAGGGAGAGGCGGTGGGTGCCGTTGGCCAGCCAGGCCATTCCGGTGCCCTCATCCAGGACCGGGCCCTGAAGGTCGGAAACCCAGCGCATCTGGGCCCCCGCCTGTGGGGTTGAGCCATTGAGCTGGACCGGTTCACCGCCCACGACATATGATGGAGCCGACGCATCGTTGAGCTCGATGCCTGGCAGTTGGAACCAGAAGCCATCGTCGGTCTGCGCCGACGTGGTCAGGGCCTGGCCCTGCAATGTGCCGTTGGGATGGAGGGTCAGTCGCAGGTATCCGAGAGAGCTGTTGTCGGCCACCATGGACCAGGCCGGGAGGGGCTCGTCCAGGTCTCCCAGACCCCCACCGCCATGGCCCACCATCAGATGGACCGTGCCGTTGGTGGCGTCGGTGGCGTCCGAGCCGTTCACCAGGGGGCGGGAGCGCTGGTAGTGGCTGTCGGCGGCGCTGGCCAGCAGGGTACCCGGATAGCGGGCCAGAAGGGGTTCCAGATGGCTCTGCAGGGTGGCGTTGGAGCCATGGACGGTGCCCGAGCTGTAGAGGGGCTGATGGAGGGATACAAGTCGCCAGCTGACAGACGCATCATCCCAGCCATCGTCCAGCCTCTCCTCCAGCCACTGGTACTGGGATGACCCTGAGGACAGATCGGCCGAACCGTTGAGGACCAGGAGCTGGAGGCCACCCAACCGGGCCTCGTACCAGCCCCCTTCGGCCAGGTGCGGCAGGCGTTCCAGGATCCAGTCATCGGCCTGGGCGGAGCCGCTCAGGTCAGCTCCACCGATTCCCGGCAGGAGCAGGGTCTCTGCGCTGAAGTTGGAGACCAGTCGGGCCCAGTCATCCCAGGCCGTGTGGTTATCTCCGGGAGCCAGGGCCAGGCCGCCTGGGGAGACCAGCGCGTCCAGCCCGGCCTCGGCCAGGGTCTCAGCGACAGACCGGGCCCCGGCACCAGTGCCCATGGAGCCGAACAGCCCCAGGCTCACCGTGGTGGCTTCGTGTGGGTCGGGTAGGGTGGTGAAGGTGAGGCTGGAGGATGTGTTGCCTGCGCCGTCGCCCACCCGGAAGTGGTAGGTCGTGTCAGGGTTCAGTCCAGACAGCTCGACCCGGTGGAGCCGCCCCTGCCAGCTCGAACCCATAAGATGAGAACTGTTGCCGGAGGTGGAGAGGTCCAGCTGGGTGTCCGGGCCGTAATCGATCTGGCTGGCGAGGGTGTCGTTGTCGGTGGTCCAGATGACGCCCACCGAGGTGCTGGGATCGGCCCCTGCTGGGAGATAGAGCCTGACACCCTCGGGCTCGACAGAGAGGGCCTGGGCCTGGGTGGCCAGGAAGAGGGAGGCCAGCAGCGCCAGGAGGAACGGGATGGCCCAGGCTAAAGGGGAGCGAGAAGGGCCTCGCTGAACAACTTCAAGTTCGATGGGGAGGACCATGTCTTGGAGTCTGCCTGTGGAGCCACCGGCCGAATATATTGACCTTCGCCCCCGATTATTGAATTTAAGTTTGTTGGTCATGGGGAGCTTGCTCGAGCAGAACATGTCAGTTCGATTTTATTATCATCATTCTCAATTAGGAATGAGACAGGGTGCTACAATGGTCTGGAAGTTAGCTTAAAATACCAACACCAGTTTGCATAAGCCTCCAAATAACTGGAGTGATAGGTGGAACATATGGATCCGGTCAACCTGATATTATTGTTGATAGTCATAGGTATGTGGGGCTTAACGAGCTACTGGTTTTACACAGTACCATCGAAGTACAAACTACTCAATCAGATCCTCAAAGAGCGCATGGGGGAGTGAGCAGTCATGGTTTTTGTCGGTTATGTGTCCAAAGGCCACCCCATCGGAATGGGGCGCATGTTCTGTTCCTCATGCCAATCCGAGACCACCTGGGTCCGGGTATTGCAAAAGAAAGCGTTCACGTTGCTCTTCATCCCCTTGTTCCCACTGGGTCGATCGATAAAAGTGATATGTGGTGGATGCGGTCTGAAGCAGAAGAACACCGAGTTCACTGATGATCTGGGAGCTGCCATCATGCAGCAGATGGCCGCCGGTCAGGCCTCTGAATTGAACCAGACCCCGGGTTTGGAGCAGACCCCGGCCGAATCACCAGCTCCACCCATGGTTGCGGCCAACGGGAGTACAGGGAACAGTTGCCTGGGATGCGGCCGTCCGGTAAAATTGCCCCCAGGACAGTCTTATTGCTTTTCCTGCCGGGAAGGACAATCATAGAACACCAACGACAAGTGCCGCAACCCCTTTGAAGGTCAGGGTCCATTCGGGGCCGATGAGTCGTGCCGAAGAGCTCAAGGAGCAGGCGGCGTTGAAGGCCCTTGAGGAGGTCAAGGAGGGGATGCTGGTGGGTCTGGGAACCGGTTCCACCACCGCCTACTTCATCGCCGGACTGGGACACCGCATCGCCAACGAGGGGCTCAAGGTCATCGGGGTTCCCACAAGCAACGCGGCCCACGAACTGGGTCTGGCGGCCAGGGTGCCCATGACCGAGCTGGACCCCCAACGGAGACTGGATGTCACCGTGGATGGCGCCGACGAGGTGGACCCCCAGCTCAACCTGATCAAGGGAATGGGTGGGGCCCTGCTGAGAGAGAAGGTGGTTGCCGCTCACAGCCGGCTGCACATCACCGTGGTGGACGATTCCAAGCTCACCGAGCCCCTGGGCACCAAGGGCCCCTTGCCGGTGGAGGTGGTGACCTTCGGCCACACCGTGACCGAGGCCCAGCTGGTGGACCTGGGCTGCCAACCAGAGCTGAGGCTGGAAGCCGATGGAAAGCCCTTCGTCACCGACAATGGCAACTACATCTACCACTGCACCTTCCCTTCGGGGATGAAGGACCCGAGAGCGACAGATCGAGCCCTGCTGGACCTTCCCGGGGTGGTGCAGACCGGGCTCTTCCTGGGCCTGACCCACAGGGTCATCGTGGCCGGCGAGAAGGGTGTCTACGAGATCAATGAACCTGCGGCCGGAACATCGGAGGCCTGAGCTTGGGACGCGGCGCCTCGTGGCTGACCCTCTGCATCTGCCTGGCCCTGACTTGCCTGACCCTGTTGCCGGCCGGGGAAGGCGGGACCGTTGGTATCGAGGACCGCTTTCTGGTGGGCTGTGGCGGCGGGAGCTGTCATGGCATTGCCACCCCCGCACTCCAGTTCGAGCTGGAAGGTGTGCCCGCAGAGTACGAGGCCGACGAGGTCTACACCCTGAACCTGTCCATCACCGGGGGACCGGCGGTGGCCAACGCCTCGTCCCGGGGTCAGGGGGGCTTCGATCTCTTCGTGACCCAGGGGGAGTTCCAGCTCATGGGGCCCGACTCGGGGAACCTGCGACTGGGACGTTCTGATCGTGAGCTCTCCCACACCGCCAACGAGACCACCCGCCGGTACTGGAACTTCCGCTGGATGGCCCCGGAGTCGGGTTCGGGGGACGTGGAGTTCCAGCTGGCGGTGCTGGCCGGTGACGCCAACGGTGACAAGGCCGGCGACCAGTGGGAGACCCAGCGCATCATCTGCGAAGGCTCCAACTTCAGCTGGCGCGCCTGGGCCCTCAAGGGCCTGGGCATCGCCGTGGTGGTGGCGGTCCTGCTCTACCTGCGATCCATGCTCAAGGAGGCCGACAGGGCCCAGCGGGAGAAGCTGGCGCGGGAGGCTGAGGCCGGGGCAGAGGGCGAGGCGGGAGCGGATGGGGCGGAGGACGGCTCCACCGACATCCAGGACCCCCTGGCGCCCATGCCCATCGATATCGGCAGGGACCTGGGCCTGGCGGGTAAGGAGGCACCTTCCCAGAAAGAACCCGATGACAAGACCGATGACAAGACCGATGTCGGATCCGAGACCGAGCCGGAAGCTGATGAGGACGAGGAACAGGGAACACCCTCTGGCCCATCTGAGGAACAGGACGAACCGGAAGAACCGGATACAGAGAGCACCGCGAGCCCAGGCAAGGAAGGATGAGCCGCAGGAAGAGCCTTTAAGGAGGCGCCGACTGGAACTCCATGACCCGGAACCCTGACCACCCAGGTGAGCGAAGCGGCAGACCAGGACCCGCCTTGATGCCGGCCCTGCTGAACGGAGCGTGCCTGCTCCTGCTGTTGCTGGTGGCGCTACCGGGGCAGGCGGAGGGCAATGACCTGAGCCTGGACCCCATCATGGTCACACCCAAGGAGCCGGAGAAGGGAGACCGCATAGCGGTGGTCTTCGTCGTGGAGAACCAGGGGGACAAGGTGGACCAGGTGCTGGTGGAAGGACGGGTGAACAACCGGACCCTGCTCTCCCGCACCATCTCGGTGGAGGCCGACAACGCCACGGCGCTGACCTTCTCCTTCGAGCTGGACTCAACGGTGGCCATCATAACGGTGGTGGTTGACCCCTACCAGGAAGTGAACGATACCGACCGGACCAACAACCATCAGGTCCATGCCATCGAGGTGGAGGAGAAGGACAAGGGCGCTGGGATGCTGCTGGTGATAGTGGGCCTGGCGGTGCTGGGAGGCGGTCTGGTGGCCTACATGTACGTCATCAGGACCTCCAGCGTCGAAGGCTCGGGCGCTGAGGGTCAAAGGCCTGCTCCTGGAAGGCGCAATGATGAAGGTTCGAAGGATGAAGCCCGGGATGGCGACCGGGATGGGAAAGAGGCTGGAAAGGGGCCATAAGAAGGGGACTGAGCGGCCCGGAACGGAACGGGACAAGGCTCGGCTCGAGACCCCGGTCTGGGGACAGGAAGATGATGAGGAGGAAGGGAGCGAAAGGGCTCAGGCGTCGAACTCGTCCTGAAGCTCGGTGACCAGCTGGTCGAGCACCTCGTCGAACTCGGAGGAGCGCAGGACCTTCTGGTTCTGGAACCGGGAGGAATCGACCCGGACGATGTAGCTGGCGCCTTCCTTGAGCAATTCGATGGAACAGACGTCTTCACTCATGGGGCTCAACGAGGCGCCGCATCGACGGGGGGTTTAAAAAGCTTCCCAACGACCTTTTCTGAGAAAAGGTCGAACAAAAGAGGTTGACCCCCCGCTCGCTACGCTCGCGGGAGGTCCATGGTCAGTGATGGTTATAGATATTGGATGGTCGAGGGAAGACCCATCTGGATGAGGTGCCGGTCGAATGAGAGGACGAGCGTGTGGACCCAAAAAGAGAGTAGAGAAGCAATAAGCCAGTACTTTATCAGTACTTTACCAGCACTATGGCAGTAGTATAGGATCAGTATAGCCGGAGTATAGAATGAGTATAGCGGGAGTATAGAGAGATTCTCAATTTAGTATGCAAGATGTGGACCCCGAGTGCCCCGGTCGGACCGAACTGTCGGGTCGGAACTGGCGGTGAGGAAGCGTCACAGAAGGCTAAGCGTTACAGAAGTCGGTCGATGATGGGAGGGAGAGGAGCGGTGTTACTGAGGGGCAGGGATTTGTGATAATACCGAGGCGGTTCTATGGGTCCACTTGTTGACAATAATATTTCATGTAATATTTCACTTTATTCGGTTCACCGAATTCCGAGGCGAAAGCATCAATGAACCGTTCGCTATGAGGTGTAAATAGTACGAGTTCTTTTTGATACGTTCTATTTGCTTTGTGGTATTCAATCGTATCAGCCCATGAATCACAATATATATTGATATAAAGTCCAGTTCTATTCTCTCTGATCCAACCTTCTGCAGCCATTGGGGCATCAGTATAATTGTTATAAAGATGGAATATGCCAAGTGTAAATACTGTCTCATTCACATGCCATTCGTCTAGTATGAATGTTCGATTATATGTCTCATTTTGGAAAAAATGATAAAGTTGGGTATGATTAATTGAATCCAAATCGTATTCAATCCTGACTGCGGGACCCATATAGTAACAGCCTGAACCAGATGGATCGTCATCCTTCAGAAAATAAGATGCTAGAATAACCAATGAAATGATAATTACAATAATCAAGAATATCAGGGCAGGTTTTCGACCCACTTTCATCAGTATTTTATTGTTAGGTTCTTATTTAATGATGTTGTTGACGAATCAACCTACTTACTTACTAATCCGATGAGCGTTGTCCGGTGGACAGACGCCCGTTCCAGAACCCAGCCTCTTTGTGACAGATAACAATCACCAAGGCCCCATCGCGAGGCTCGCTTGCGAGTCGAGTCGATGGGGCATTATTCTTCCCTATGAGCTTTATCCCGAAGGGAGAAAGAGAAGGTAGCCCCGGACGGATTTGAACCGTCGTCACCGGCTCCAAAGGCCGGTATGATTACCCCTACACTACGGGGCCACGCCGCGTCGATGAGCCCTCGGGTTTTAGCGTTTATGGTCCCGAATGTCCCAGCTGGAGGTTTATTCACACAACCAGGCAGGGGAGGCATTGAGGAGGAGGCACTGTAGATGAGGCTCCAAGGAGAGGCATGGAAGAGGAGGCGAAGGAAGCAGGGGAGGCAACGGAGGCACAGGAGGCAAGGGAGGCGAATATGCTTCGATGGTCATGAACAATCGTTAAGTAGACTCCAATCTCCTTCCGCCCATGGACACCCGTTCAAGGGCTCTCGACAAGGTCCACCAGGTCTACGATTCGGGCGACACCCTCGAGTCCTTCTACGACGACTGGGCCAGCTCCTACGACGAGGATGTCCACGACCTCCATTACGCCGGTCCCGGGCTCATCTGCGACCTTCTCCTGAAGGACAACGGACATCCCGCCGTCAAGGTCGATGTCAGCGACCCCAAGCTCAGGATCATCGATGTGGGTTGCGGCACCGGGCTGGTGGGCAAGGAACTGGCCAGGCGGGCGAGCTATCGCAACCTCACCGGGGTCGACCTCTCGCGAAGCATGCTCTCCACCTGTGAGCGGCTGGGCGTCTATGCCGAGCTGAAGAAAGGGAAGCTTACCGGGATGAAAGATGAGGCTGAGAGCCGCCTGCCTTACCCCGATGACCAGTTCGACGTGACCCTGTGCTGTGGGGTCTTCACCCTGGGCCATGTCCATCCCAAGGGCCTCCTGGAGCTTGTCCGCATCACCCGACCGGGGGGGCTGGTGGTCTTCACCACCAAGGTGACCTACTTTGCCACCTCCAAGATGCAGAGCACCCTGGACGGTCTGAGCGCTTCCGAACGGTGGCAGCTAGTTGACCGGTGGCTGGACCGGCCCTACGTGGGTGAGCCCGGCGGCGAGGCCCACTACTGGAAATTCGTCGTCATGTGAATCGGGCTCCCGTTCCCATCAACCTTTCAAGAAGCGGGGCAACTGGGTCGATGACGCCGTGAATACCGGGCCAAGGGTTGGCATTGCGTAAACAGAATAATTTAAGGTGAGTAAACCAATCGGGAGGCGGCCAAAGCATGGACGAGCGGGCGATAAAGCTGCTGAAGAAGCACTCGGAGGACCGGGACCTTACCCAAGAGAAGGATATCTCCGGCATCGACTGGTCGGGGGCGGACCTCAGCGGTTACAACCTTGCGGAGCTCACCCTCTCCAACATGGAGGGTCAGGCCAACTTCGATGGTTGCAAGCTCAACGGCGCCAACCTGTTCAACGCGGTGCTGGACTACGCCCAGATGAACAAGGCCGACCTGAGCGACTCGGACATGCGCGGGGTGAGCTGCGAGGGCACCTTCATGGAGAAGGCCGTGATGAACTACGCCCAGATGGAGAGCGCCAAGCTCAGCGCCTCCTTCCTCACCAACGCACGGATGGTGGGGGCCGACCTCTCCTACGCCACCATCGACTGCTGCGACTTCAACCACATCGACCTGGAGTTCGCCAATCTGTCGGGGACGACCCTGGACAGCATCGAGGGCACCTACGCCAAGCTCACCAATGCCTCGTTCCGGGCCGCCAAGCTCAGCACCATCATCCTCAACAAATGCCGCATGGGCCAGGTCGAGCTGGACGATGCCACCATGGAGAACTGCGAGTTCACCAAGTGCACCATGGACGGGGGGAGCCTGGAGGGGGCAACCCTCACCAACTGCACCTTCACCGACACCCACATCAACGATGGCAATCTGCAGAACATGAAGGCCACCGATACCAACTTCTACCGTTCCCACCTGAAGACCGCCCTGCTCATCTCCAGCGAGTTCAAGGATTGCTCCTTCGAGCGTTCGGAACTGCAGGGAGCCTACATCAACGAGACCTCTCTGCTCGATTGCAATCTCGAAGGCACCAAACTGGAATCGGCCAACATGCAGGACGCCGACCTCACCGGTTGCAAGCTCTTCCAGGCTACCCACACCCTCTCCAACATCGAGTACGCCAAGCTGGATGACATCCATCGGTACGAGGATGAGGGCCGCTACTTCGAGGCCGAGGTGGTCTACCGCAACCTCAAGAAGACCCTGCGGTGGAACCATGTCCTCTTCGTCGCCAGCGACTTCTCCCACAAGGAGAGCGTCATGCAGCGCAAACAGCATTACGCGAATAAGGAGATGGCGATGTGGTTCCTCTACCTCATCGCCGACGCCGTTTGCGGCTACGGTGAGAAGGTCCCCCAGATCTTCAAGTTCGGCTTCGTGGCCATCCTGGCCTTCTCCCTGATCTACAACGTCGGTGACGGCATCGCCGATTCGGACGAGGATCGGGACCGGGACGCCCAGTTCAAGGACCATCTCTACTTCAGCCTGACCACCTTCTTCGGGGCCAACAATTACAGCGGCTTTACGCCTCGCTCCAAGATGTGGGAGATCCTCTCCGCCTCGGAGACGGTGATGGGGGTCCTGCTCATCGCCCTCCTGCTGGTGACCATGAACCGCAAGATGGTGACATAGGTCATGATACCATGACCCGCGAGCACGACCCGGTTGAGACGGCCCGGAACTACTACAACAGCAGCGACGCAGACAACTACTACCATGCCATCTGGGGCGGCGAGTTCATCCACATCGGCCTCTACGAGACCCCGGCAACCTCCATCGCCGAGGCCAGCCAAAGGACGACCATGAGACTGGCCGAGCGGCTGAGTACTCTGGACGAGAGCTCCCGGGTCCTGGACCTGGGTGCCGGCTACGGGGCCACCGCCCGCTACCTGGCCGGGACCTACGGCTGCCGGGTGGTGGCCCTGAACCTCAGCGAGGTGGAGAACCGCCGCAGCCAACAGTTGAACCAGGAGCAGGGGCTGGACCATCTCATCGAGATAACGGAGGGAAACTTCGAGCAGATACCCTATCCCGACGGTGAGTTCGACTGCCTCTGGTCCCAGGACGCCATGGTCCACTCCGGGGACCGGGCCAGGGTGATGGAGGAGGCGGCGCGGGTGTTGAGACCCAAAGGCGAGTTCGTCTTCACCGACATCATGATGGCCGACGGGTGTTCCCTGGCCGACCTTCAGCCGGTGCTGGACCGGATCCATCTGAGCTCCCTGGGCTCCCCCTCGTTCTACAAGGAGACCGCCGACAGCAAGGGACTGGAGGAGCTGGCGTTCATCGACCTCTCGGACCATCTGGTGCTTCACTACCAGAAGATCCTCGAGGAGACAGAGAGACGGGAGCCCGAGCTGGCGGACAACATCAGCCAGCGGTACCTGGACCATATGAAGCGGGGTCTGCAGCACTGGGTCGACAGCGGCGCCAGGGGGGACCTGGTCTGGGGCATCTTCCACTTCCAGAAACCAAAGGATTAGAGCGGACGACCCTGCGACCGCCTTGAACGCCCTCCCCGTTCCACCAGGGCCACACCACCCAGCACCAGGGCCCCGCCCAGCAATACCCACACCGACAGGACCTCTCCCAGCAGGAGCACTCCGGTGAGGGTGGCGACCAGGGGGATGAGGTAGACATAGACGGCGACCTTGGTGGCCGCCAGATGGCGCAGTCCGGTATTGTAGAACAGCAGGGCCAGCAGGGTACTGCCAAAGGCCAGCAACAGCAGGGCCGTCCAGCCCATGGGACTCAGGTTGCGGGTCTGTTCCACCAGCTCGGGGGAGGCCAGGGGCAGGATGAAGAGCAGGCCCAGGAGGTTGAAGTAGGCGGTGATGGCCAGGGGGTCGTGGGCCGCGAAGAGGGGCTTGCCGATGACGTTGTAGAAGGCCCAGGTGGTGGGGGCCAGCACCAGCACCGCCATGCCCAGACGGTCCTCGGCCTCCACCTTGCCCTCGCCGGCCATCAGCACCAGCACCACCACCCCTGAGAAGGCCAGGGCCAGGCCGACCATCCGATGGGGGTTGGGTCGCTCGCCCAGCAGGGGCACCGCCAGCAGGAAGGTCATGGCCGGACTGGAGGCGATGATGATGGAGGCGGTGCCGGCGGTGGTGAACTGCTCGCCGTAGTTGAGGCTCAGGTGGTAGCCGGCCACCCCCAGGACCGCCAGCAGGCAGAGCCGGGCCCACTCCTCCCGCCCCTTCAGCCTGGGCAGGGGAGCTCGTGAACGCAGGGCCGCCAGGAGCAGGCCGAAGCCCAGTCCCGCGAACAGGAAGCGCTGAAGGGTCAGCTCCACGAAACCTACGCCCTCCTCCTCCTCCAGGTATTTTATGGCAACAAAGGCCAGGCCCCACATCACTATGGTGGCGATCAGGAGGCCGTGGAGCACCCAGGCGGGCGGGGCGGTGGGAGGCAAAGGCGGGGAGGCGGCGGCTCGTTCTGGGGCACCGGCCATGGATGGACGGCCAGCCTCGGACCGGTAATAAAGGCCATGAATGGACCTCTGGGGACCGGTGAACGGCGTCTCCGGCCTTGCCTGGCAAATCCTTTTACATGTTGGCGGCCCTTCAGCTGTGGTGCCATGGTCTCTCTCCAATCTCTTTTTCTCAGCCGTGGACGACGGTGGAGCCTTTGCCGCCTGCCCCTGGCCCTCCTGTGCCTGCTGACCGGCCTGTGCCTGCTGATGGTGCTGGGCGAACCTGCAAGCGGAGGCAACAACGACCCCCAGTGGAGCAAGGACACGGACAAGGATGTCAACTCGGTGGCGTTGTCCTCCGATGGCCGCTACCTGGCCTCGGGCTCGGACAACGGCAAGATCTACCTTTACGACATGGACAGCCCCGGGAGCGCCGTCATCGAGTACACCGCCGGCGGGGCGGTCAAGCAGGTGGCCCTGTCGGCCAACGGCCGCTACCTGGTGGCCGGAGCCTTCGATCAGACCGTCTATCTCTTCGACCGGGTCAACGGCCTGCCCAACACACCCGTGATGGCCTACGACGCCGATCGGAACTTCACGACCGTCGATATCACCGCCGACGGCTCCAAGTTCGTCGCCGCCTCGGGAGACCCCACGACCAGCGATTACATCTATTATTTCGATGTGGGGGATCAGACCCCCTACCGTTCCGATGGCATCTCCTACGATGCCGAGCAGGTGGCCATTTCGGATGACGGCTCGGCGGCGGTCCTGGGCTCATGGGACCGGTTCTACTACTTCAACACCGACGAGTCGGACTCGGGGTACGAATGGTACTACTCCTATGGGACCGACGCCCACTTCTACATGC
>CAYLMJ010000001.1:91028-169125 GCA_964384995.1 uncultured archaeon
GGGCGCGGCGCTGTTGGGCGAGGAGGTAACCTTTGAGGGCACCGGCGAGGACGAGGGCACCGTGGTGGCCTACGAGTGGAGCTCCGACATAGATGATGTGCTCTCCGAGGAGGAGAGCTTCAGCACCACCGAGCTCAGCCAGGGCGAGCACACCATCTCCTTCAGGGTCAAGGACGACACCGGCGACTGGTCCGATACTGACACGGTCACCCTGGACATCCATACCGCTCCCACCGCCTCCATCGTGCGCATCAACCCCAGTCCGGCCGATGAAGGGGAGGACGTCGACTTCGAGGGCGGGGGCTCTGATGATGGTTCGTTGAAACGGTACATCTGGACCTCCGACCTGGACGGCGACCTCTACAACGGCACCTCAAGCACCTTCACCAAGAACACCCTCTCCCTGGGGCGCCATTCCATCAGCCTCATCGTCTGGGACGATCACGACGTGGCCTCTGACGAGGTGAGCGAGTACCTCACCATCACGGTTCCCCCCAACGAACAGCCTGAGGCCATCATCGATCAGATCAGCCCAGATGCCCCCCTGGACGGCGACGAGGTGGAGTTCCGCGGCCACGGCACCGACAGCGACGGCGACATCCGGGCCTACGAGTGGAGTTCCAGCCTCGACGGGGTCCTGAGCACCCAGAAGATCTTCACCACAGATGAGCTGAGCCAGGGCTTCCACACCATCTACTTCAAGGTCCAGGACGACGACGACCGATGGTCCCAGGAGGTCACCAGCACCCTGGAGGTGGAGGAGATGCTCAACGCGGTGGTCAACGTGAACCCCCCCAGCGGCGACACCGAGGACACCTTCTCCTTCAACGCCGGCAGTTCCACCGGGAACATCTACCAGTACTTCTTCGAATACGGTGACAACTCGGACTCCGGCTGGGACACCAAATCCATCCAGACCCACGAGTACGAGGCGGCCGGGACCTACACCATCACCCTGACGGTGCGCAACGCCGAGGGGCGAACCTCGGAAGAGACGACCTTCGACCTGGTGGTGGAGGAGCCCGATGACCTGCCGACCAACACCGGCAACGGGGGCGACGATGACGGCCCGGCGCCGGGGCTGGTCCTGGTGGCGGGTCTGCTCATGATGGTGGCCTACGTTCGCCGCAGAGGGCGTTGAGCCGCGAATCAGATTGGCCTGACCCCAGACAGCCATGGAAGGGGCTGTCGTTCGAAAGCGGGGACCCTCCGGGTGATGGCCCGGCCAGGCTTGTCCAATCCCTTCCACCATGTTCCCTTGGGTTGAGGCAGGGTGCAGATCGGGGTATCTGGTGTAGGATATCCGATGGAATAGTGGGTGGAAAATCCTTATTAGTGAAGGCAAACTGAAGTACCGCTGGATGTGACCCCATGTCCCTCGCCCCCGAGATGCCCGATAATGTTGTTCGAAGACCTCGCTTCGGACGGTCCTTCACCCCCTGCCTGTGCGTGGCAGCCCTGCTGGCCCTGGTCGCCCTCCTGGTCCTGGCCGGCGAGGCCCAGGCCGGGTCCAACAACCCCCAGTGGTCCAAATCCACCTCCGATGACGTGGTGACCTCCGAGCTCTCAGATGATGGGGTCTACTTTGCCTTCGGTACCCTTGGAGGAGACGTCTTCCTGTACGACATGGACAGCCCAGGCAGCGCCATCATCGACTTCACGGCCAACGACGAGGTCCTGGACGTGGCCATCTCCCCCGATGGCCGGTATCTGGTGGCCGGGTCCAAGGACCACAACGTCTACCTGTTCGACCGGGACAACCTCATCCCCAGCAACCCCATCTACACCTACGACACCACCTCCATGGTCAGCGAGGTGGATATCGACGACGATGGGCTCATCTTCGTGGCGGCGACGGCCGATGATTCAACGGACTACCTCTACTTCTTCGAGAACGGCGGGACCGAAAATCCCTACCGCAGTGAATACTGCAACGATGCCAACGAGGTCTCCATCTCCGGAGATGGGGAGCATGTGGGGGTGGCCGAGAATACGGCCTTCAGGTACTACACCACCGACGAAGACGACAGTGGTTACGTTTGGTACAAGTACGCCGGCCAGTACAACACGGCCAAAGGTATCAGCGTGAACGATGATGGCACCCGCATCGCCACCGTGGTGAGCGGTGGCATCATCGAGATCTACAACGAGACCGGAGGCACCGAATGGAGCTCCAGCTCCCACGAGGGGGATGGATTCACCGCGGTGGCCATGACCCCCTCGGCCGAACACACCGTGGCCGGGGACAGTCTGGGCAAGGTCTACCTGTACGATGTCGATGGAGGGGAGCTCTTCAATTACACCACTGAAAGAGGCATCATGGATGTGGCCATCTCCACCGATGGCAAGCGTTTCGCCGCCGCCTCCCAGGACGACAAGGTCTACCACTTCTATCCCGACGAGAGCGCCAAGGCCTACTGGTACTACAACACCGGGAACAAGGTCGAAACGGTATGTGTCTCCAGCGATGGCGAGTGGACCGGCGCCGGCTCGTGGAGCGAGTACGCCTACTACTTCGATGCCGAGGGTGTGGCCAACGTGAAGCCCGAGGCCACCATCAAGAGCATCGCTCCCGAGAACGGAGCCCTGAAGGACGAGACCGTCACCTTCAAGGGTTCGGGCGAGGATCCCGATGGGGGCTCCATCGTGGAATACGAATGGAGCTCTGACATCGATGATGTGCTGTCCACGGAACAGAATTTCAACACCGATGAACTGTCCATGGGCGAGCACACCATCTCCCTCAAGGTCAAGGATGACAGTGGTGAATGGTCAGACCCGGTGACCGAGACCTACATCATCCACACGGCTCCCACAG
This sequence comes from uncultured archaeon, assembly GCA_964384995.1. Taxonomy (GTDB): domain Archaea; phylum Thermoplasmatota; class Poseidoniia; order MGIII; family CAYLMJ01; genus CAYLMJ01. Next base: position 93,847 of record CAYLMJ010000001.1, read on the forward strand.
CCTCCATCGATGACATCAGTCCCGCCCAGATCTTCGAGGGTGATGAGGTGACCTTCGAGGCCGACGCCGATGACGACCGGGAGGTGGCGCTCTACATCTGGTCCTCCGATGTGGACGGCGAGTTCTACAACGGCACCTCGGACACCTGCAAGTACGACGAGCTCTCCCAGGGCGACCACGACATCACCCTGGTGGTGTGGGACGATCTGGACGAACCCTCGGACCCCGATGTCAAACGGATCACGGTCAGGGAGCCCCAGAACAAGCGACCCACCGCCGAGATCGACTCCATCACTCCCGAGGGAGCCTACGCCTCGGAGACCGTCACCTTCAGGGGTACGGGCACCGATACCGACGGCGAGATCCGCTCCTACGAATGGAAGTCCAGCATCGACGGCACCCTGGGCTTCTCGGCCAAGGTCGACTATCCCCTCTCCGAGGGCACCCACACCATCACCTTCAGGGTCCAGGACGACGACAGCGAATGGTCGGAGATGGCGCAACAGTCCTTCACGGTGAGGGAGCGGATGGTGGCCGTGCTCAACATCCAGCCCGATACCGGGACCACTGAGGACACCTTCATCTTCATTGCCAGCAACTCCAAGGGCGACCCCAAGGAGTACCAGTGGGACCTGGGTGACGGGACCTTCATCGATTGGGGGACCAGCGACACGGTCACCCACCAGTACGAGGAGGCCGACACCTACGACATCCAGCTCTGGATCCGCGACGCCGATGGCAAGGAGGCCGACTTTCCCGCCGAGCGGTCCCTGATGGTGAAGGAGCCCGACCCAGACCTGCCGGACAACACCGGCGGCAACACCGACCTGAGCGATGACGGCCCGGCTCCGGGAGCGCCATTGGTGATGGTCGGTCTGATGGCCCTGGCCCTCTTCCTGCGCCGGCGACGCGACTGAAGGACGAAGGACCAGACGAGCGAAAGCGGTTCACACCGCGCCCACAGGCTCAGGCCCGGCCCTGACACTGTTCAGACGGTTCTCACAGTGTTCAGTCACGGCTCTGACACGACCGGGTTCCAGCTCTGATCTCAAATCGACTTTGATATAGTTCCAGATATGGCCGGACGCGGTCACGGATCGGATCGAACGGGACCTGCTCAGATCTCGACGTCCCCTTCCATGCCACAGCCACTGCACTTGATGGTCTGCAGGCGCCCCAGCTTGGGTATCTCCATGCGGTTCTGGCACGAGGGACACTCGATGGTGGCGATATCTGGAGGCGGCGGTGCGGGGGCTTCGGTGGGCGGTTCGGGAGCCGCCGGTGGGCGCTCTTCCCGTGTCCGCTTCTTCCTGGCCGGCGCTTTGTCAGCCTTCTTCGGCCTGGCGCCCACGGCACTGAAAGGGGCAGTCACATCGTCATCATCCTCGCCAAAGGGTCCCGAGGGACGACCCCTGGCCTTCGGTGCCGGCTCCTCGGAGGGGGGCGGCGGCGCGACTGGCAGGTCGGGCAGCTTGCTGGGAGAGGGCTCTCCCCCCTTGAGCATGAGTTCGGCCAGATCAGGTGAATCGGGGGCCTCGGTGGGCGGTTCGGGCTCCGGGAGCTCGGGCTCGGGTTCGGGCTGGGAGGGACCCGACGATGAGAAGTCGATGCTGGGACCGTCGGGAGTGGTGTCGCCTATGCGCTCGGGGGCCTCGAGGGGCAGGTCCTCCTTGGGCGGGGGTATATCGCCGGTCTCACCCACCGCGGCCAGGATCCGGTCGGTCTCGTCCATGCCGGGGGAGGCCTTGGGCAGCATCGCCCCGGAGTCGGCATCGACATCGTCCTTGGACGACCCATCATCCTTCTTCTTGCGCATGGCCATGGCGAATCCGCCACCGCCCAGGAGCAGGCACACGGCCAGGAGGATCAGCATCAGGAGGGATGTGGACAGGCCCAGGAAGCCCTCGCCCTCGGTGTCCTGGTCCTGGGGGTCGGGCTCCTCGGCAGCGGTGATGGATAGCTCCATGGTGTCGGGGTCGGACCATTCTCCGTCGTCGTCCTGGACCGAGAAGGAGATGGTGTGATTGCCCACCGATAATCCGTCGTAGTTGACGGTGGGGCTGGAGCTGAAGGGGCCGTCGAGGTCGGACTCCCACTGGAAGGCGATGACATCTCCGTCGCTGTCGAAGCCGGTGCCCTGGAAGGTCAGCACCTCCCCCTCGGTGCCCTTCCTGAGGATGGTGGAGATGGTGGCCTGGGGTTTGGCGTTGGGGAAGGTGATGGAGATGGCCCGGGTCTTGACCAGGGACCAGGCGCCGTCATCGTCACGGACCCTGAAGCTCAGCTGGTGAGGATAGGGTGAGAGGTTGGTCACCTCGATGCGGGCCTGGTTGCCCAGGACCCCCATGATGTCCGAACTCCACTCGTAGGCCACCACTGAGCCATCGGCGTCGGTGGCCGAGCCGTTGAGATAGACCCGCTGATGGCGGAAGGCCGGGTTGGGGGTGACGTTCTCGATCACAGCCACCGGCAGCTGGTTCTCCACGACCTCCAGGCTCATCGTGTCGGGGGTGGACCAGAGACCAAGGTCGTCCTGGACCCTGAGCGAGATGGTGTGGACCCCCAGGGGCAGGCTGTCGTTGGTGAAGTCCTCGACAGCGCTCAGGTTCTCCCCGCCGATGGTCCACTCGTAGACGACGATGGTGCCATCGTCGTCGGATGTCGTGGCCTCGAAGGATATCACCTCGCCCGGATGGGCCGGGTTGGGGCTAACCGAGGTGATGTTGGCCACCGGGGCCTGGTTGGCCAGGACCGTGAGCTGGTGGAACTCGGGGAAGGACCAGTCCTCGTTCTCATCCTGGACCCTGAACGATATATTGTGCTCACCCACCGAGAGAGAGTCGGTGGAGAAGTCCTCGTCGGTGCTAAGGGGTCCATCGATGTCAGATGACCACTCGTGGGCCACAATATCATCGCCATCATCGTCGTAGCTGGAGCCGTAGAAGTTGACCACCCGGCCCTGGACCACAGGGTTGGGGCCCAGGTTGTCTATGTAGGCCACGGGCCGTATCGAGGTGGTGAACTCCTTGATCCACAGCTCCAGGGTGTCGGCCGTGGACCAGAGGCCCAGGTCATCACGGGCCTCGAAGGAGATGGTGTGATTGCCCACGGTCAATCCGTCGTAGTTGACGGTGGCGGTGGAGCCGAAGGGACCCGATATGTTGGAGCTCCAGCGGTACTCCTGGACCGTACCATCGGCGTCATCTGCGGTGCCGGTGAAGGTCACCATCTCGCTCTCGTTGGCCGGACTGGGGTCGATGGACTGGATGTTGGCGGTGGGCCGGATGTCGATCTCCAGGTCGAGGTAGACATACTCGGACCAGAGGTCGTAGGAGTTCCTCACCCTGAAGGATATGGAATGGGTGCCGTTGGGGAGACTGCTGGTGCTGAAGGTAACCTGGGTGCTGAGCAGACCCTCCCGGTCGGAGCGCCATTGGTAGTTGGTGATGGTCCCCTCATCGGTGGTGCCATGGCCCTCGAAGGTGACCTGCTCGTTCAGACCGACAGGGTTGGGGGCTATGGAATCGATGAAGGCCACGGGAGGCTCGATGTACTCCTCCACCACCAGCTCCAGGGTGACCGGCTCGGACCAGTCACCGTCGTTGTCGCGGACCGAGAAGGAGATGGTGTGGTTGTCCTCGGTGAGGGTGGTGGTGTTGAACGAGGCCTCGGTGCTCAGGGGGCCGTCGATGTCGGAGGTCCAATTGTACTCCACCACGGTGCCATCGCTGTCACTGCCATGACCGGTGAAGTTGGCCTGCTCGCCGGGCTCCACGGGATTGGGCTCCACCTCGTCGATGTAGGCTCGGGGAATGGCGTTCTCCACCAACAGGGAGTTGTTCTGGTAGAGCCACTCCGACCAGCCCAGGCCATCGGAGAAACGCACCCGCAGGCTGTAAGCGCCCAGGGGAGCCTCCTCCGGGGGCGTGAAGGTCATCTCCCACCGGTCGGTATCGTAGGTGAGGTCAGACAGGTAGGTGGCGTTCCATACGTCGGAGCCAGCCTCGGGGTCCCGGTACTCCACCTGGGCGGTCAGGTCGGCCTCGGCCTCCACATCATCGGTGGCGTTGGCGTAGATGGTGGCATCATCCTCCCGTGGCAGGGAGGCGGGATAGGGGTCCAGGGAGGTGGCGTTGGGCGGCTGGTAGAGCTGCACCTTCAGCTGGTAGGTGGCGTTGAGGCTCCAGAGCCCCTCCTCGTCCTGGGCCCGGAAGGTGAGGTTGTGATTCCCCACAGTCAGTCCCGTCACCTGGAACGATTCCGCCGTGCTCAGCTCACCGTCGAGGTCGGAGAGCCACTGGTAGGCGGCGATGGGGCCCTCGTAGTCGTTGGCCTGACCGGTGAAGTCCACCGGGTGGACGTCATACCCTGGATCGGGTGAGATGTCCTGGATGGTGGCGGTGGGCCGGCTGTTGAGGACCAGCAGGGAGGCGTTGTTGTAGAACCAGGTGGACCACTGGATGCCATCGGAGAAGCGGACCCGCAGGCTGTAGTTGCCAAGGGGGGCCCCGGCGGTGGGCGAGAACAGGGCCTGCCAGCGGTCGCCGGCGTAGAGGGATGAGCCCAGATAGGTGGTGTTCCAGTCGCCGGCCCCGCTGTCCAGGTCCTTGTAGGCCAGCTGGATGGTCAGGTCGGCCTCGGCCACCTCGTCGTCGGTGCCGTTGGCGTAGATTATCCGGGAACTACCGCGCTCCATCTGGGCCGCGGCGGGGTCCACGGAGGTGGCCTCGGGAGGCTGGTAGAGCTTGACCAGCAGGGCCTGGGTGACGTTGAAACTCCACTGACCCTCCTCGTCCTTGACTCGAAATGTGATGTTGTGGTTGCCCACCGACAGGTAGGCGTCGAACTCGGGCTGGGTCGAGAGCTCACCATCGAGGTCCGAGGTCCACTCGTAGGCCACGATGGCATCCTCCACATCTTCGCCGTGACCGGTGAAGTTGATCTCATCGATGTCGTAGGCCGGGTCGGGAGAGATGGAATCGATGTAGGCCACCGGCGGTCCCTCCTGCACCTCCACTTTGTCATCGGCATAGTACCAGGTGCCCACCGCGTTGCCCTCATCGGTGAACCGGACCCGGAAGGAGTAGTTGCCCGGCGGAGCATCCACCGGCGGGGTGAAGGTGCCCACCCACTGGTCGTCCACGAAGGAGGCGGTACCCAAAAAATCGGTGGTCCAGCGGTCAAAGAAGTAGGCCCTGTCGTTGTCGGACCCGGCTGCCTGATAACTGCCCTGGGAGTCGATGGCCACCTCGTTGACCGGACTGCTGACGTTCTGGGTCCAGAGGGGAGTGCTGCTGTTCTTGTGGAAGTAGTAGATGGAACCGTCGATGGCCCCGGCCAGGCAGTAGCTGCCGTCCTCGGAGAGAGCCACATGGTTGATGGTGTTGTCGAAATTGCGCAGCCATTTGAGCTTGTAGGAGCCGTCCCATTCGCTCTGGTTCAGGAGGTAGACCCGGCCGGCCTCGGTGCCCACCATGATGTACATGCTGTCGCTGGATATGGTGATGGAGTTCACCGGAGAGCCCACATCCCTCTGCCAGATGGGCTCATCGCTGTCCGGGAAGTGGGCATAGGCCATGTCGTCATCGGTACCCGACACTATCAGGTCCATGCTCATGTCAACGCTGATGACATTGGCCCCGGCATCGAAGGTCATCACCGGATTGGAATCCAGGGAGAAGAAGGCGTAGAGGTTCTCGTCGGCTGAGCCGGCGGCGATGATGCCTCCATCTGGGGAAAGGGCCACCTCGTTGATGGAGTCGCCGGCGGTGTAGGTCCACTGCGGGGTACTGCTCTGGGTTTCGAAGTAGGCGATGCGGCCCCCGCTGGTTCCGGCCAGGGCGGCCATGGCGTCGTCGGAGATGGCGGTGGAGTTGACATTACTGCCACCGTAGTAGGACCAATCGGGAGAGCTGCTCTCGGAACTCATGAAGTAGACATACCCGGAACTGGTGCCCACGATCAGCTTGTTGTCCTCCTTGGCCAGCCTGACGCTGTTGATGGCACTGCCGGTATCGTAGCTCCAGACCGGGGTCATCTCCCCGTCCAGGAACATGTAGACCAGGCCATCCTCGGTGCCGACACCGTATATCTGAGCGTCGCCGTTGAGGCCTATGGAGGTGACATTGCTGCCGGTATCGTAGGGCAGGGCCACCGGATCGGTGCCGGGCGGCTTGTACATCAGCTCGATGGTCAGGTTCTCCTCGCTGGTGTAATCATCTGTGGCGTTGGTGTAGACATAGAGTGTCTGACCCAGGTAGACCAGGGTGGCGGAGAAGTTCAGGGAGGTGGCGTTGGGGGGATGGTTCTCGATCACCTCCAGCTCCCGGATGAGATCGGCGCTCCAGTTGCCGTCCTCGTCCTGCACCTTGAAGGTGATGTTGTGATCGCCGGCCGAGAGACCGGTGACATTGAAGGTGTGATTGTTGGCCAGACCGCCATCGATGTCGGATTCCCAGGTGAAGGCCACGACCTCCCCCTCCAGATCGGTACCATGGCCCGAGAAGTTGACGGTCTGGGTGGTGAACACCGGGCTCTCGGGGAAATCATCGATGAAGGCCGTGGGGGGGTTGTTCTGGACCTCGATGGGATCCACGCTGTCCAGCCATTCGCTGACCCCGCCTGCCGTGTCGGTGAGGCGTACCCGGAACTCGTAGTCGCCCATGGTGGCGCTGATGGGGGGATCGAAATCGACCTGCCAGTGGCCACCGGAGTAGCTGGGGGTGCCCAGGTAGAGGTCCTGGTAGCGATCGAACAGGTGGACCCGCTTGTTGACGTTGCCATCCACCACGATGGCGCCCTGGTCGGCGACGGCCGTGCAGTAGATGGTGGCGCCGCTGTCGTAGCTGAACAGGGGTGTGGAGGAGGCCCGGCTGAAGAGATAGAGCGAATAGTCCTCGGAACCGGCCGAGATGTAGTGGCCGTCGCTGGAGATGCGAACCCCGCGCACCGTCCCGCCGGTGCTGCGGCTCCACTGGGGAGTGGCGCTGTCCCGCTTGTAGAAGTAGACGCTGTTGTCGCTGGAGCCCGCGGCAAGGTACCAGCCGTCGGCCGAGATGGAGACCGAGGTGACGTCGCCGCCGGTGGTGTCGGACCACTGGGGAGTGGCGCTGTTCTTGTTGAAGAGGTAGACGGCGTCGTCGTTGGAACCGGCCACGATGTAGGTGCCGGTGCCGGAGATGGCCACTGAATTGATGTCCTCGCCGGTGGCCGATTGCCACTCCTTTGAACCTGAGGAGGTCTCTAAAAGATAGACCTCGTTGTCGGTGGAACCGCCCACGACGTACTCGCCGTCGGCGGAGATGGCCACGGTCATCACGGGACCTCCGGTGGAGAAATCCCACTCGGGGGTCGAGGAACTGCGGTCGAAGAGGTAGATCTTCCCATCCATGCTGCCCGCGGCCAGATACTCGCCCCGGGCCGAGAGGGCCAGGGCCCGAACATCACCGCCGGTGGTGTAGTTCCACAGGGGGGTGGAGGAGCCCTGTTCAAAGAAGTAGACCTTGCCACCCTTCTCGCCCGCGGCCAGGAACTGACCATCCCGGGAGATGGCCACGCTGTAGATGAAATCGTCGGTGTCGAACTCCCAGAACGGGGAGTTGCTGTCACGATGGTAGAGGCTGACCTTATCATCGATGGCGCCCACGACGATGTAATTCCCGTTGGCCGACATGTCCATGGAGAATACCGCCCCATCCATGGCCTCGGTCCAGGTGGGCGACTGGGTGTTGGGGGGCAGGTAGGCGAACTGGGGTGTCAGGTCGTCCTCGTCATCCTGAAGATCACTGCCATCGGCGGTGATGGTCACTGTACCACCCCGGTAGACCTCGGTGGCACCGGGATCCAGACTGTCAACATCGGGCACGTCGTTGGCCTGGATGGTGAGGCTGGTGGTGTCAGGATCGCTCCACTGGCCCTGATCGTCCATGACCTCCAACGAGATGGTGTGGCTGTCCACGGTCAATCCCGTGAAATCGAAGGAGGCCCTGCCCGAGAGCAGGCCGTCCACATCGGAGGTCCAGCGGTAGGCCTCGATGGTGCCGTCATCATCACCATGGCCGGAGAAGGAAACGGTCTCGGTCTCGTAGGCCGGATCGGGGGTTATATCGTCGATGGTGGCCGTGGGAGGGTCATCGGCCGCGGTGGCCAGGCTGAGTATCAGGAGCAGGCTCAGGCACGTCAGTGCCGCCCCCACGACGACCCGCAGGCCGTTCAGGGGGTTCAACGAATTGTCCATTGGTCAAGACTCCAACTTGAGTTTGGTGGAACATGAGGGGCAGGAGATGAGCAGGGGCCGTTCGGCCGAGGTCACCTTGAGCTTGGTCTGGCAGGCGGGACAGGGGAGGGTCACCGGAGCCGGCAGCTGTTCTGGGGGCCCATCGGTCCCTCCCGGGTCGGGCGGGCCTTCAGGCGCCCCACCATCGGGCGGGGGCGCGCCGGGAGCCGCCGGGGATGAGGGTGATGAGGGAGCGGCGGGATCGGGTTTCGAGCCAGGGGTCGATGGGAGCGCGCCGGGGCTGGCTCCGCCAGCATCGGCTCCGGCCGTGGGAGCGGTCTTGCGCATGAAGAGGAAGCCGCCGACGCCCATGCCGGCGATGAGGGCCACCAGAACGCCGTAGAACCAGACCGGGATGCCGCTGTCATCATCGTTGAGCTCCACATTGCCATGGATCTGCACCCCGGTGTACGTGCGGTCGTTGTTGGGATTGGCATACTGGCTCTCGGGGGGCTGGATCTCCTCCAGCCGGACCTCGAAGTTGTATACGCCGTCGAAGTTCCGGGGCACGTCCCATTCCAGGTCCATCCGAGAGGTGTCCTGGGCGTTGACCTGGAAGTCGTAGGTCATGGTGGGGATGCTCCCGGGCAGGGTGTTCACCAGATAGACGTACAGCTCGACGACCCCCTGGGCGGCGGAACCGCCGCCATTGTAGATGGTCACCTCGATGGTGGTGGTCTTGCCCCCCTCCAGCTCATCTTCCACCTCCAGGTCGTCGATCTCCAGGTCTGGGGGCGGGTCCACCCTCAGGTCCTTGCTCTGCTCGGTGTACTCCAGGGTGTTGGGATCCCACTTGTCCTTGAACTCGATGGACACCGGCTTGATCAGGTAAATGCGGGCGTCCACGATGTAATCCCCCTCCAGCTCGTTGGAGAAAATGGAGCTGACGGGATCGAACGACACCTCCCCGGTGAGGGTCAGGGTGTCGCCCTCCTGGGTGAAGGAGCGGCCGGAAGCGCTGATGGGGGTGGCCTTCAGGGGCGAGTCACTGCGGGAGACGATGAGCTGGGTGGAGGCGGTGACCTGGATGTCACCCCGGTACTCCCAGGTCATGGTGAAGGTGGCCTCTGTGCCCTCGGACACCACCGAGGGGTCCCAGGAGAGGTTGGTGCAGATGAAGAAGGGCAGTTTGCGCACATCGACGTCGATGGTGCTCTCCTCGGTCTGCTTGATGTCGGTCTCCTTGGCCACGAGGGTCAGCTGGTCGACCTGGGTCACGTTCCAGGTGAAGATGTGCTCGTTCTCGTCCTCCAGCTCCACCGGCAGGATGTACTCTCCCACCAGCTCGCCGCTCTTGGACCTCTCGTAAAGCCTCAGACGCACCTCGGCATCCCGATCGCCGCTGTTGGAAATGGCCACCCTGATGTCGGCGGTGTCACCCTCGAGAGCCTCCTCGGTGACCTCGAAGATGGAGATGGCGATATTGGGACTGGTGGGGGTGATGGTGATGTCGGTGTTGACCTTGAAATCGCTGGCCTGGGGGTCCAGGTCGGGTGGATCTGAACTGGATATCTGGGCGTAGACGTTGTACTCGCCGTCGGGGATGTCGTTCCACTTCACCGAATGGGTGGAGGCCTCCGAATCCACCGGCAGGTCCTCGATGAACAGGTCGGCGATGGTGTTGGTGAGGTTGGCGTCCTGGGGCTTGCCCTTCTCGGCGGCCCAGAACTTGATGGACAGGTCCGTGGCGCCGGTACCGGTGTTGGCCACGTCCACCAGCACATCGATGTCGTGACCCTCGAGGGGTTGACCGGTGGTGCGCAGGTTGGTCAGCTTCAGGTCGGCCACGGCGGTGTCCAGGAAGAGTGAGTGGAAGCGCACCGCGCCTTGCGAGCTGCCCCAGACGGCAATGGGGGCCACGGCGATATCCTCCTCGGTGTTGTTCACCAGGTAGTTCAGCGTCTTCTTGATGTGGGTGTTGGTGATGAGCAGGGAGACATCGTAGGTGATGGACATCTCGTTGAGCAGGATGCGGCCCTCGCTGGAGGAGGTGGCCTCGATGGTCAGCTCCACCATCTCGATGCCCCACTTGTCGGGCTGTCTCACATTGCCTCCGCCCAGGGCGTCGTTGAGGGCCTTCTTTAAGGACTTGGTGGAATAGCCGTCCTGGGCCGACCAGGTCTTGGGGGAGTTGGTGCGGTTCATCTCGCCGGTGAGGCTCCACTCGTAGGTGCCGTCGCCGCCGATATCGATGGCCGGGTCGTGGGGATAGGAGGTGGCCTTGGTCATGCGGGTCCAGATCTGCTGGTGGTTCGATTTGGAATCCCGATCGGACCAGGTCATCATGGCGTTGCCATTGGCGGTCATCCCCGAGTACATGCTGTAGGCGTTGGTGTTGTCCTTGTTGTCGGAAAGCAACTGACCGTGCTCCCAGTTCAGACCGTAATCGGGGGAGAAGGCCATGAAGACATCGTACTGGGGCTGGGGATCGCCGGTGTACCTGAACAGGTAGGTGACGTAGAGCAGGCCATCGTCGCTGATCAGGGAAGGATAATAGACATAGTAGTAGTAGTCCCCTGAGACATCCATCTCCTGGGAGAGCTTGATGGGGTCATCCCAGGTCTCTCCAAGGTCGCCCGAGCGCATGAAGACCACGTCGTTGGAGGTGTCACTGCTGTCCTCCAGACCCACCCACACCACGTAGATATCGGAGCCATCCACGGTGAACTGGGGATAGGTCACCGTTTCTTCGGTTGGCATCTGCTCGCGCTCAGAGAAGCTGTGGCCCCCATCGGTGGAGACGATGTAATTGGCCCTGGAGGAGTAGACCCAGCCGACCACGATGTTCTGACCCGACACCGATGTGGAGATGTAGGAGGCCGAGGTTTCGGCGTCGGCTTCGCTCCTCAAGGGTTCGGGATCGGTCCAGGAGGCCCCCTGATCGGTGGAACGCATAAGGTAGACCTGGTACTCCAGGGACCTGGATTTGTAGAAGAAGAAATAGAGCTCGTCATCCTCAAAGACCAGGTTGGGGTACTGGAGGGCCGAATCGTTGGCGTAGATCATCTCGGCGTCGTTCCAGCTCGCACCCTTGTCGTCCGATGTGCGAAGCCAGTACTGGTAGCGGTCATCCTGGGTGTAGTTGTAGTTGTTGTATTCGTGCCAGAGGGCATAGACATTGCCGCTGTCATCGGTCACGATGGAGGGCATGTAGGTGTAGGTGTAGTAGTTGTAGGCGTGACCCACCCGCTGGGTCAGGACCATGTGATCGGTCCAGGTCTCACCCTCATCGGTGGACCGGGCGAAGAACCAATCGCCGTTGGTGCGGGTGCTCAGGTAGTTGCCGTTGCCGGTGAGATCGCCGCCGTCCCAGTAGACCAGGTAGAAGGTGCCGTCGTCGGCCAGGTAGACCCGAGGAGTGTAGGAATCGCCCTCGAAGAACCCGTCGGAGGCCACCAGGGTGTTGTTCCAGCTGGCACCCTCGTTCAGACTCTCCCGGACCCAGATATCGGGATCGGGGCCGATGCGCTCGCTGACACCGGGCAATCGCACATCGTAGTCGTCGGTCCAGGTGACCAGCAGATCTCCCGAAGAGGGTGATATATCCAGTCTGACCCTTTCCCGGCCGGTGGAATAGGTATCCTCATGGATCCGCTCGGCATCGCCAAAGGTGTTGCCGGTGTTGTCCGAGATCCTCAGCCACACATCGTCCTCCTGCCTGCTGCTCCGGTCCTGGGAGGACCAGGCCACGTAGACAAAGCTGCCATAGGCGGCGATATCGGGATAGGTGGGATAGTACTCCTCGTTGGTATCGGAGAGGGTCTGCTCGGCCTGCCAGTTGGAGCCGCCATTGGTGGAGCGGCGGTACTGGATGGTGTAGTTGAAGTCGACATTGTCGTACTCGTACCAGGTCACGAAGACGTTGCTGCCGCTGGAGGCCGCCACCTTGGGCTGATAGGCCGCGAAGGCCGAGGTGGATATGACCCGGGTGTTGGACCAGCTGTTGCCTCCGTTGGAGCTGGAACGCAGGACCACGTCGTAATCGATGGTGTTGTCGTTGTCGAAGTTGCCGTTGTCGTACCAGGCCACGAAGATGGTGGAACCCCCCAGCGATATGTCGGGATACTGGGAGTACTGGTAGTCATCGGGGTCGGCCTTGTCGGTGGGCGATATCATGTGGATGTTGCCCCAGTTCTCGCCCCAGTCCTGGGAGGCCCGGAAGAAGATATCGTAGTTGTAATCGCCGCTGTTGTTCCAGTAGGAGTGCCACGAGGCGTAGACATTGGTGCCGCTGGCCTCGAGGGTGGGATAGTAGGGGGTGTTGGCGTAGTCGTACTCGCCGGCGATGTTCTTGTGCTCGCTCCAGGTATCCCCGTTATCCAAGGAGCGGGTGAAGTCGATGGTGTAGTACCAGCTGCCATTGTAGTAATGACGGTCCTTCCAGGCCACGTAGACGTTGTCACCGGAAACGGCTATCGCGGGGGGATAGTTGTTGCTCATGTTTGACATGGAGATGATATCGGTCCCGCGCCATTTGGAACCGTCCCAGCGATTGTAGAATATCTGGTACAGGTTGGAGCCGGTGCGGAAGAGGTCGCCGTTGTCGGTCCAGACCACGTGGATGTTGCCGCTGGCGTCCTTGGCGGTCTGGGAGTAGCGGGAGTAGGAGCCCTGATTGGTGCTCACAGAGGCGGTGACCCCGTCCTCCAGGTCATCGGTCCCAGCGGGGCGGCCCGAGATGTCCACTGTGGCGTCGGTGATGGTGGCGCCCTTGGGGATGAGCAGGGTGGTGGAATCGGGATCGCCGCTGTCGTCGCCGAAGGCGAAGCTGTGGGTGGTGCGGCTGGAAGCGAAGCGGGTCTGCTCGCCGAAGGCTCCGTAGCCGTTGCCCTCGTAGGCCCAGTCGATCTTATCGTTGTTGCGCACATCGATCCAGACCTTGTCCGAGTACTCCCCGTCGTCGTCCTCAGGCGAGACCAGGAAGGAGACGTCCAGGACCTCGTCGGCCGGGAAATCGATGCTGGCGTTGTAATCGACATGGTAGGGAGGCAGGCCCACGGTCACCGAGCTAACCGGCGATTCATCGAAAGTGAACTTGGTGGTGGGGGTATCGGCCCGGGCCGCAAGGCTCACGGGCAACAGGAAGCAGATAGCCAGCACAAGGGCTACGATCTTTGCCGAACGCACAGATATCACCGACTGTAAATCGTCACCTTTGCTATCCGGCGACATTATATAAATTTACCTTGGTACCTGTAAGGTACCAGTTCCGCTTATATCCTTATCCTTAATCTTGTCAACGGGTCGGGTTATCATACCAAAATCGAGGGCCTTCATGTCGATATAGCGGCCGGCCAATGGGTTTCAGCCATATAGCAACCTTCAGGAGGGAGCGGACCCGCTTTTATATCCCTTGACGCCTATTACCCCCACGACCCCAATGAACCGCGTCAAGATCATTTCTGATGCAGCCGACCTGGTATCCCTGTTGCGGGCCGTGGACTCCCCGGCCAAACGGGAGGTCTTCACGGCCTTTCTGAAGGATTGGATAACCCGCAGTGAGATCCAGGAGCGATTCGGTGACGATGGCATCGCCGCCATCAATCTGTTCGAGAAGCTCAAGTTCGTCGAGACCAAGTGGGAACCCACCGGGGTGAAGGTCGAGAAGGCCTATCGCTCCTACTACCAATCCTTTCATCTCAACACCACCATCAGCTTCGCCGAGGCCCAGGAACTGCTGTGGGTGGCCATCATGCCCCCCGCCGAATACGACCCCATCGAGGAGAAGCTCCTGGAGCTCGTTGGCGACAAGGGCTGTTTCTCGGGTGATGTGGCCAAGAACATGGAGGTCTCATCGCTGACCCTGAAGGGTCTGGTGAAACGCTCGGCCAAGATGGAATTCAAGGGCCACAACATCGTACCCACCAACTTCAACTGACCATGTCCGTCCTACCAGATATCGACCGCAGCCTCCCCGACCAGCAGGACGAGGGTCCCACCAAGGTCACCGGCACGCCGGTATCGGCCGATGACCCCGGTCCCGATGAGGGCGCCAAGGCCTCCCAGCCCAGCGAACCCCCCAGGGTGAGGACCCGCATCACGAGCCCGGCATCCCGCCCGCCCGCACCCAGGGCCGGCGCCGACAGCCCCTCCCAGGCCGATGACGAGGAGCTGGTCCCATCGTCCTCCTCGCGCAAGGCTCCCTTCTTCTCCGAGCTCCACCCCGAGCATCTGGCGCCCCTGGCCGGACTGTTCATGGTGGCCTTCTTCTTCTTCATCTCACTTTTCGTGTGGTCCGAGACCGACGACCGCAACGCCCTGCTGAGCTACATCGTGCTGGGCTCACTCCTGGGGGCCGGGGCCGCGTGGTTCTGGCTCAAGGCCGACCGCCTGGACCGGGTGCAGGCCAATTTCCTGGCGGCCATCCTGGGAGGCATGAGCCTGGTGGTGCTCTACCTGGGAGCCAACGAGTTCGGCGGTGATGTCTGGAGGGTCCTGGTGGCGGTGGTCCTGGCCACCCTGGCGACCGTCTGCTTCCTGCTGGCCGGTGTGGTAAAGAGACTTTAGGGAGTAGCCCCTACGGTCGGCCATGCTCCGGCGCAGAACCCACATCCTGGCAGCCTGCCTGACGATAATTGCCTTCCTTGCGGGAGGGCTGTTGCTGGCCGGCGACCACGGGGCCCAGGCCTACACCCCGACCTCCAATCCCTACGACATCGCCCCTCCGGCACCGGGCAACGCGCCACCCCAGGGCGCCACCACCGACCCCGACCCGGCACCGCCACCAGGTGGACCACCATGGTACGGCGAGGTCCACATCCTGGTCCTGCTGATCCAGTTCCCGGACTATCCGGCCAGCTCCAGCCATGATGTGGAGTACTTCGAGGACCTGCTCTTCGGCCACCGGGACGGCTCCATGTGGGACTTCTTCGACGAGAACTCCTACGGCCAGTTCTCCATCAACGGCACCGTGGTACCGGTGTGGCTCAACGCCACCCACAACATGAGCTACTATGGCAGCCATGAGTTCTCAAACTCCGAGGCCCAGGGCAACGCCCAGACCCTGGTACGCGAGGCGGTCCAGCTGGCAGACGAGTATGTCGATTTCGGACCCTTCGATGAGGATGGCGACGGCTACGTGGACCACCTGGCCATGGTCCATTCGGGACCCTGCGACGAGTCAAATGGCAATGGTGGTCCCAACGGGGAGCGAGGTCCCGATGGTGATCCAGCCATCTGGTCCCATCGCTGGGGCATCACCGCCGAGCAGGTGGACGGGGTCAACGTCACAGGCTACTTCATGCAGGGCGAGGGCACCCCCATGGGGGTCTTCGCCCACGAGTACGGCCACAACCTGGGCCTGCCTGATCTCTACGACACCGATTACAGCTCCTCGGGCATCGGCAAGTGGGGCATCATGAGCGGGGGCAGCTGGAACAACGGCGGCCGCACCCCGGCCCAGTTCTGCGCCTGGTCCAAGATAGCCATGGGCTGGCTGGAGCCCACCATCCCCAGCGGCACCACGGCCAATCTCACCGTCCCCAGGATCGAGGACCACGATGTGGCCTTCAAACTGCCCATCGGCGGTCGCGACTCACCCGAGTACTTCCTCTTCGAGAACCGCCAGAAGGTGCTCTACGACACCTACCTGCCCAGCCACGGCCTGCTCATCTGGCACATCGACGAGGAGGCCTCCCAGCCCAACGACTCCCACCGGCTGGTGGACCTGGAGGAGTTCGACAACAACGACAATCCCAACCAGGGCACCGAGCCCTGGGCCAACTCCTCTGCTGGATTCCACGACGATTCGGCTCCCAATGCCCACGCCTACTCGGGCGACCCCACCGGTTTTTCCATCTTCGCCATCTCCAACTCCAGCGACAACATGACCGTGAGGGTGACCCTGCCCCGCAACGTGGCGGTGGTGGGGGTGGGACCGGCCCTGGCCGAGCTCAACCAGGCCCTGGACCTGACCCTGGCGGTGCAGAACCGGGGCTTCATCAACGAGACCGACATCACGGCCCATCTGCGGGTCCTGGACGATGGCGGGACCGAGGTCTTCAACAGATCAACCCGGATAGACCTGCTGGAGATAGGAGAGTCCACGACCCTGACCTGGGAGTGGACGCCCGCGACCCGCAGGACCTACACCCTGGAGGGGTGGATCGACTGGAACGACAGCCTGCCCGGAGATGATCAGCGCAGTGGCGAGCTGGACGTGACCACCATCTTCATGGCCGAGGATTTCGAGGGCTCCACCGACGATTGGACTACAAGTAACGACGGCAGCGCGGGCATGCTCTGGCACCTGACCGACCGCCACAGCATCAGTGGTGAGCAGAGCTACTGGCAGGGCCGGGAATCCCATGGCTCCTACCTGGACAACATGGACCAGTCCCTGATCACCCCCGAACTAAACCTCAGCGGTCTCAAGTGGGTCACCCTGACCTTCCAGCATCGCTACCACATCGAGCTGAACTACGATGGCGGGGTGGTCGACATCTCCACCGACAACGGCTCGACCTGGAGCCGGCTGACCCCCGAGGAGGGCTACGACGCCGGCATCGCAGCCCTGGGCTGGCAGGCGGCCTACACCGGAGGCTCCGAGGGCTGGCGGCTGGCCAACTTCAATCTCACGGACCATGTCAACGAGACCATCCATCTGCGCTTCCGCTTCGCCTCCGATGCCGGGGTGGTGGACGAGGGCTGGTTCATCGATGACGTGATACTGCACGGCACCTACGAGCGGGAGGTGGACCTGGCGTTGTCGGTGGAGGATTTGAGCCCCCTGCCCGGCGCCACAGAGACCTTCGAGGTCCTGGTCACCAACAGCGGAGGCGAGGCAGCTCAGTTCGACCTGGCCTCCCAGGTGCCTGCCGGCTGGAGCCTGACCGACCTGACTGCCAGCGTGGAGCTGGAGCCCTCTGAGACCCGGGTACTGGAGGTGAACCTGACCCTGCCCTCCCAGGTGG
Source organism: uncultured archaeon (assembly GCA_964384995.1). Lineage (GTDB taxonomy): Archaea > Thermoplasmatota > Poseidoniia > MGIII > CAYLMJ01 > CAYLMJ01. The sequence goes on from CAYLMJ010000001.1 coordinate 111,034, forward strand.
AGGCCGGTTCGTACTTGGTCAATGTCACGGCCACCCATCACGAGGATGCAAATGTCTCGGCCCTGGTGAGCCTGCCGGTGGAGGTCCAGGAGGTGACGGGACTGCAGATGCTGCCCGACCCGGTGACGGACCACGATGAGCCCGGGGCGCTCCTGAGCTTTGTCCTCGACCTTTCCAACCACGGCAACGTCCATGAGACCGTGAGCCTCTCGCTGGAGGGGCTGACCGGCTGGGTGGAGAACACCACCGTGGAGCTTGCCCCCTACGCCTCCATCGACAACGTGACTGTGTGGGTCCGGATACCGGCCTACGCCAACGCCTCCCAGGAGTTTGCCGGTTACGTGGAGGGAGTGGGCACCCACACCTCGGCCCGGGCCAACCTGACCCTGACGGCCGACCAGGTGTACGGCATCGAGATAGCCGCCGAAACGGACTCCCTGACTGTCCTGCCCGCCGATAACCTGACCCTGGACCTGAAGCTGACCAACACCGGCAACGGCCCTGCCTGGTGCAATGCCACGCTGACCCTGCCCGATGGATGGTGGACCCCCCAGTTGAACTTCAGCGCCTGGCTGGCCCGGGACGAGAACGCCTCGTGGCGAGTGAACCTGACCCCGGACTGGGAGCTGGTGGACACCGTCGAGGTGCTGAGGATTGACGCGGAATCGGGTTCGGCCACCGACCTGTGGGAGCGGAACCTGACCTACGATCAGCTCTTCGACCTGATGGTGGATGACCTGGCCGAGGGGGTGATGCTGAGGCCCGATGAGAACCGGACCTTCTCCATCAATCTGACCAACAACGGCAACGGACCCGAGGAGGTGGAGCTCCAGGCCTGGCTCACCAACGGCGATGACTGGAGCCTGGGATGGATGCCCGGGGGAGGGACCTCCATGGCCTTCTCCATGGCCTCGGAGGAGACAAGGCAGATAGACGGCTGGTACCGCCCGCCGGCCGATGCCTTGGGCGGTCATGTGGCCACCCTGTGGATAGTGGTCGATTCCAGCGACAACGCCACCCAGGGACGCAACGGCCAGCTGGAGGTGGAGAAGCTCTACGGTTTCACCGTGACGGGCAACCGGAGCTCCATCGAGACCGGCCAGGACGACAACGAGACCTGGGGCCTGGAGGTGGCCAACCTGGGCAACGTGCCCCTGGAGGTGAACCTCACCCTGGATGGTGCCGAGAGCTGGCATCACGGCTGGATCGACGACCCCCGCCTGGAGCTGGAGGTGAACGGCCGAGAGAACGTGAGCGTCTGGGTCACCGGCAACCGGTCGGTGCTGAAGGACACCCTTGGCGAGCTGAGGGCCATCGCCACCGCCGGCGAGCTGGAGGAGAACGAAACTGTGGAACTGGTGATGGGCGCCTATCACGGAGACAAGCTCTTTCCAATATTACATCCGCCTCAAGATGCGGTTCCCGAAATGGGGGCACAGTACAATTACACCCTGTTGAACCAGGCGAATTACCAACGTTCCTTCAATGTGACCCCCCAACCGGATGCAAACTGGACCCTTGAGTTGATAGATGCCCAGATCCTGACCCTTGAAGCTTGGACCCAAACAACGTTCGCGATCAGGTTCACACCCAAGGCTGAAGCCTATCTGATGCCAAACGCCACGGTTGACCATTCAATTCTGTTGAACGAGATTGGACATGAACCTCACTTTATGCTCAAGCACGAGGTCACAGTGGGCACCTACCACGGCCTGGAACTGCAGGGGCCCAGTGAGACTGTGGACCTGGTGCCGGAGAGGGGCAATGTCATCGAGCTCAACGTGACCAACCTGGGCAACGAGCCGGCCCTGCTCAACCAGACCCTGTCGGAACTGCCGGCCGGCTGGCAGGCCCAGTCGATGGACCTGGAGGTGAATGAGACGCTGGGACCGGGGGTCCAGCGGACCTTCAGCCTGGAGGTCACCCCCGACACTGCCGCCCTGGCCGGTGCCACCGCTGACCTGAACCTGACCCTTCTTGACAACTGGACCGCCGACAACCTGACCCTGAATTTCCGGGTGGCGCCCAGCTACGGTCTGGCCGTGGAGGAGAGCGAACCCGGCATCGAGGTGGCCAACGGCCAGCGCAAGAGCCTGGAGTTCATCATCCACAACACCGGCAACCTGGAACAGGCGGTGGACCTGACCCTGATACCCCTCCAAGGCTTCCACTGGCTCAAGGGGCTCCACGATGTGGAGGCCACGGTGCCCGCCTTCGGCCAGACCGCGGTGGAGGCGTGGGTCGAGGGGCCCGACGAGGCCCTGGGCGACGAGTGGTTCAAGGGCCGGCTCCAGGTCTCCAGCCAGGATGACGGTCTGCCCTCGGAGCTGAAGGCCTACCGGGACTTCATCGTGGAGGTGGCCGACAGGCCCAGCGTGGCGGGCCAGCTGAGGTTCGACAACTTCAAGGCCGGGAGGCTGAGCGAGGCCTACCTGGAGCTCACCAACGACGGAAACGTACCCCTCTACCTGAACATCAGCGTGACCCAGACCAGCTGGGGCGAGAACCTGACCCACGTCTACGTCCACTACCTGGACCCCGGCGACGAGAAGAACATCACCTTGCGCCTGGAGCCGCCGGAGAGCTATGCCGGCAACGCCAGCATCCTGGTGACCCTGGAGAGCCCGGCCTTCGCCAAGGACCAGACCGTGTCGGGCATGGTGAACGTCCAGGCGGCGCCCGAGGATGACGAAGCCTTCCCCTGGGTCAGGCTCCTGCTGGGGCTCATCCTGCTGGTGGTCATCGTGGCCCTGGCTCTGCCCCTGGTGCCCTGGCGGCGCAGAGAGTCGGATGATGATGACCTGGACCCCGGCGGACCGAGGGTCGATGGCGCGGGCCAGTTTGCCGGTGGTGCGGCCGGAGCCCGCCACCGCGGCAAGCCGAACCTGGTGGACCACGCGGCCTTTGCCCGTCCCAGATCAAAGGTCCCTCCATCTGATGGTGAGACCGGCCCGACCCCGCCCGATGATGCCACCGACACCGATGAAGGTGATGACACTGGAGATGGTGGCGACGAGGCCGGAGGTGTTGGCGGATCTGGAGAAGTTGATGAAGCCTCCGACGGCTCACCATCCTCCGATGCCCCTTCAGCCCCAGAGCCCCCTGCCGAGGGGGAGGTCAAGACGGTGGCGCCCGAACTGCTGGAGCCACCCAAACCGGCGGTGCGCCTGGGTCGGACCACGTGTCCCAACTGCGAAAAGCCCATCCTCATCAACGACGAAGTGGCCGAGCTGGGCAAGGCCAGCTGTTTCTGGTGCAACACCAAGGTCTCGCTGAAAGCCAAGGAGTAGGCAACAAGCAGTGGGCAACAGGCAATAGGCAATCGGTAGTGGGCAATAGGCGGCAGCCAACAGGCAATGGGCAACAGGGCCTGGATCCTGAGCAGGCAAAGGGGTGGGCGCCCGGTCAATGGACTTACGGTTACGGGGTGGTAGTGAGACAAAGGGGTGTATGCCAGAGGTTGACTTTCTTTCCGAGCGCCACGGAACTGGTAGCGACGGTAAGGGTATAAGCTGTCTGGTTCCAGGTTTTGACACGGTAGATAAAGGTTGATGGTCCGCGGCCATTGATGGCGGGCCTCGGGGTAATGACGGAGGAGGCGATGGTAATGGGGGGTCGACCACCACACGTAAAAAGGGGTAGCCTTGCTGGCCTGGCCAACCCCTTGCGCAATGGATGATGGTATCGCGCTCCCGGTCGCCAGAACCCGGGGGGGCGAAACGACAGGCAAGCTTTACATACCATCAATCACACGCAAACCCATCTTCCCCGAAACGGTAACGCCAGCAACGATCTTCCCGGAGTGTCCGACCATCAAAGAGGAAACCTACAACCGGCTCATCCGCCACCTGCAGAACTTCAGGTCCTACTCGGTCTACGAGGGCGTGGAGGAGACCGCCGACGAGTTCCACCTGCCCTTCGACACGGTGCGGGCCATCCGCTCCCAGTTCCTGCAACGCAAGGTCATCCGCCACTACTACGTAGTGAAGGCCAGGACCGATCGGCTGGTGGCCCAATGGAAGCGGGGCTCGACCCTGGACCAGCTGGCCCGGCGCCAGGACTTCCCCCCGGTGCTGCTGGCCACCTTCGTACTGCCCAAGCTGGGCTACACCAAGCGGCAGATAAAGGCGGCCATCGCCAACCCCCAGAAGGCCAACACTGCGCGGCTCAAGCGGGAGCTGAAGGAGGCGGTGAAGGAGGACGACCTCTACTCGCCCTCGGGTCATGAGAAGCAGGCGGCTGAAGGCAACCGGCGAGAGGACCTGCTGGCGGTGTGGCTGGACGGTCTGGACCTGGAGTACTTCACCGAGGAGGAGCTGAGAGAGGGCACCGTTGAGGGCAAGACCCCCGATTTTCTTCTGCCCAAGCCCCTTTACTTCCAGGGAGAGAAATACAACTGGGTGGAATCCAAAGCCTCGTTCGGAGACAAGCCCATCCACCGCAAGATAGTCTCGGGCCAGGTGGGACCCTACGTGGAATACTACGGCCCCGGATTGCTGGTCTACTGGTACGGCTACCTGGACAACCTTGCCTGCCCCGGCTTCGACATCGTGGACCGACAGCAGTTGGGCCTGGCCTAGATCCGGGCCTCGGCCTCGCCTACCATTCCCTTCGTTGAGCCCAAGCCATCGGCATTGCCCCCGCCGCCTGAAGGCCCAGATATGCCTGGCCCGCCAAAGGGACGTGCCTCCCTTCCCTTCGCTAAGCCGATGAAAATTACGGTCCAGCAGAAGGGAGTGGGGACTCCGTACCACAAAAAGCAGTGGTTCCTGATGAGGGGGAAAGGACTACTGGACCATCAATGTGATTGCGATTGCAATACTAATTCTTTTCGGTGGTTGGGAGCCAACCGGTTCGAACCGATTTTCCACTCGGCCTCTTCAGCCGCCCCAGGTGGGCAGGTAGCCCTCGTTCTCCAGAAGGAGCACCGGGATGAAGCTCAGGTACATGGCGATGAGGATGGCGGCCTCCTTGCGGTCCACGTCCCAGTGGTGGCGGAGCATGAGCAGTGAGACCACCAAGGTGGCCAGCAGGTAGATGATGGAGACGCCCAGGGTCCCCTCCACCGCCGTCTCCACCGGGCCCCACAGCTGGAGCACCATCAGGGGCAGGCCGATGGCGATGCAGATGTCGAAGGTGTTGGAGCCGATGGCGTTGGACACCGCCAGGCCTCCCAGGCCCTTGCGCGCCGCCTGCACTGAGGTGAACAGGTCGGGGATGGAGGTGCCGATGGCTATTATCAGAAGGGCGAAGACGCTCTCGCTCCAGCCCAGCTCGCCGGTTATCACCAGGGCCGACCAGACGATGTACGAGGCCAGCACCATTATCCCCACCACTCCGCCCACCACGTAGACCAGGGTGTGCTCCAGTGACAGCCCGCCGCTGGCTTTGGCCTCTATGGCCGCGTCCCTGATATCCTCGGGTCCCAACTGCTCGCAACCGGTGGAGGAGGAAGAAGAGGTGGAGGAGGAAGAGGAAGAAGAGGAGGTGGAAGAAACGGGTGGGTCCTCGTCGGTGCTTTGCGGACCCGAGGCTTCGTCCACCTTCGTGGCCTGGGCATCCCTTCCTGCGGAGGCTTCCACGCCCTTGGAGGCTTCCTTGGCTCTGGAGGCGGGCTCGGGCTCTCCCTGGGCATCGTCCTTCACCTCATCCTCCAGACAGTCCTCCATCCCCTCCTCCATCCGGTGGGCGTCGCGGTAGAGGTAGTAGACGTAGAACATGTAGAAGCCCACCAGTATGAAGGGCTCCCACCACTGGATGACGAAGCCATCGTCCACCACGATGAATAGCAGGAGGACCACCGAGACCAGGTAGAAGAGCCCGTCGCGGTAGACCACCGACCGGGTGATGCGGCAGCGCCTGATCCAGGCCGAGGCCCCGATGATGACGCACAGGTTGAAGATGGCCGAGCCCACGATGGTGCCGATGCCGATCTCGGTGTTGCCTGCCGCCACGGCGTTCACATGGGTGGCCAGCTCGGGCATGGAGGAGCCGATGGCCGCCACCGAGGCTCCCACCACCGTCTGGGGTATGCGGAACCTGGAGGAGAAGGAGTCGAGCCCGTCCACGAAGTGGTCCGAGACCCGCTCGGTCAGGATGAACGCCGCCACTATCACCGCCAGGGCGCTGGGCACCAGCAACACGCTTGGCAGCAGGCCCAGGTACTCCAGGGCTATCACTGGCAGGGGCAGGGTCATCAGGAGGGGCAGCCGATAAGCTGTTGGCGGTACCATCTGGGAGGTCACCATCGACCGGACCTTACTGTCCGCAAGTTCGACCTGACCCAGACCCGGTTGCCTAAAAAGAAATCGGTGGCCCACCCGGTGCCAGTCCAGCACTCGGCCCATGCCCGTCCAGTGCCCGACCATAGCCTGGCCATAGCCCCGCCAGCGCCTGTTATCCCTCCTGCGAGGCGGCCGCAAAACCCTATTTAACCCCAGGGCTTCGGGTGATGTATCCCATGGTCCAAGACGAAGAGAACACCGCCACCCTGGTCTCCCCAGCTGATTTGGCCAGCCTGGCCCGGGACGAGAAGCGCCAACCCGATGTCTACCTGGGCTACCTGCTGGGCTGGCTGGTCCTCATCGGTCTCATCGTCCTGGTCATCTTTCCCATGCTGGAGACCACCATCGGGATCCTGCTCATCGCCATCCTGCTGGCCGCCTACGTGGGCATGAAGTACTACTTTGGCAAGCAATCCATCTTCACCTCCTGAAGCGGCAGACCCTAAGGCGCCCCGGCTCGTGGTGACAGGTTTCTACATCTGGCATAGTCCTTACTGTAAGGATTGAAGACCCGCCGATGTGGGCCAATGGATTGATTTCCGCTCTTTTGGCCAATGATTCCCCATAAATGGGATATATAACTTAAAAGCAAGCGGGGAGTTGGGGGGCCAGCGGGTGATATCATGGCCAAACGCAGTCTTGCGCTATTCGTTCTATTCCTATTTCTCGTCACCGCCATCCTGGCGCCTCTCAATCTGATGCCCACAAGCCAGGCGGCCATCGATGGCGTCCAGCCTCCAGCCGACGGGGACTGGCTCATCGATGAGGACACCAATGTCACCGGAGAGACCATCATCCTCAACGGCAATCTGACGGTCTACAACAACTCCAAACTGGACCTGACCGACACCACCATCAAGATGAACTGCTCCTTTGCCGGAGAGTTCGAGATAACCGTCACCGACGGAGCCAGCCTGGTGGCCGAGAACACCACCTTCACCCGCAATGGCGACCATGACTACGGCTTCCTCTTCAACAGCGGCACCTCGGGCAGCCTGGAGGGCTCCATCGTGGAGTACGCCAACGGCACCGGCGGGGACGGCCTGACCCTCAACAGCCTCGACATCACCATCAACGATACCGTGTTCCGCGAGAGCGAGTACGGTCTGATAGCCCTTGACGAAGCCGCAATCACCAACAGCACCTTCTACAACAACACCGTGGGCCTCCTGCTGGTGGAGAGCTTCGCCGCCAACGACGTGGCCGCCGACAACACATTCGTGTGGAACACCCACAACAACAGCGCCGCCAACGTGCGTTTCATGGCCGACACCACCATCCTGGTTGAGAACCAGTACGGCGACCCGCTGGAGGAGGCCACGGTCTATCTCAACGACACCTTCGACAACAACCGGGTGGAGAACGTCACCGACGCCAACGGCGAGTACCCGGCGGGCTGGCTGGTGGCCTGGGAGGTCCTGCCCGATGACTCCAACGTCAGCTACGAGCCCTTCGACCTGACGGCCCACAAGCTGGACCGGAGCAACCTCACCCAGGTCTATCCCTCCGAGAGCAGTGTCCTGCTGGTGGAACTGCCCCTGAGGCCCGATCTGGTGGTGGATGAGGACGGCATCATGTGGGGCCCCTATTCCAACATCCCCAGCGTGCCGGCGGGCCGCTACAACGAGACCGAATGGTACTGGACCATCCAGGACAGCTCCGAGGACCCGCCCGACAACTGGACCCAGCTGGGTTTCAACGATTCGGCCTGGGAGCTCGCTCCGGGCCCGTTCGGGGACCAGAACCTGGGCAGTGTCAACTACAACACCCACTGGACCGAGGACAACATCGCCTACTTCAGGCACTACTTCACCCTGCCCGACAACATCATCATCTTTGGCGGCACCCTGTCATCCTCCTCCAACAACTACGGCTCCTACTACGTCAACGGCGATGAGATCTTCTCCGACTGGAGGCAGGGGGGAGGCCACGGCGCCGAATACTGGAACGACCAGGACACGGTGCGCCCAGCCCAGCTAAATGCCGGGCAGACAAACATCATGACCGCCCTGGTGGAGGAGACCGGGAACACCCAGTGGTTCGACGCCCAGCTGGATGTGTCGTACATGATGCCCGGCCGCAGTTCACTGGTGGTGGACCATCCGGTCGCCTTCCTGGTGCCGGTGGAGAACCTGGGGGTGGAGACCGCCTCCGGGGCCGACGTGAAGCTGTACAACGGCTCGAACCTCATCGACACTCAGACCGTGGACCTGCAGGCCGGCGAGAGGAAGGAGCTCTTCTTCGAGTGGGATCCCACCGAGAGCGGCAACCAGACCCTGCGCATCGAGGTGGACGAGGGGAACACCATCGAGGAGGAGAACGAGACCAACAACAATGTCACGCTGGAGGTCTTTGTGGGCAACTACGGGGTGAATCTGACCCTCGATGGGAACCGCACCGCCACGCCCTTCAACGAATCGGTGACCTTCAACATGACCGTCGAGAACATCGGTGACATCGATGACAACGCCACCCTTTCGGTCCAGGACCTGCCCAACGGATGGTTCGCCCAGGCCGAGCCCAGCCTGCTCCCCCTGGGACCCGGTGACAGCCTCGATTCGACGCTGACCGTCCTGCCCGAGAGGGGCGCGGACGTGGGCAACTACTCCTTCCATGTGGTGGCCACCTCCCAGCACGAGATGGGCTCCTCCACCAGGCTCGAACCGGTGGTGTTCTCGGGCAGGGACAACGGGACCGAATACCGGTACAAGAAGTACGACGACGACGATGATGTTCCAGGCAGCTGGTATCAGCCAGGATTCAACGACACCAACTGGAGTACCGGTGACGGGCCCTTTGGCAACCAGCAGAATGCCGGTGTTGATTACGGAACATACTGGCAGTCCACCAATGCCAGCGGGAACGATGGAGACAACGATTACATCGCCACCCGCCACTATTTCGACTACAAGCCCAACGACGCCGTGATCGGGGCCTACTTCAACATCGCCTACGACAATTACTTCGCGGTCTATCTCAACGGGGATGAGGTCAGGGACTGCCTCAGCTACAGCGGCTACTGCTACGAATCGGACGTCGAGTACTGGAACCGGCAGATCGACGTGGACGAGGACCTGCTGTTGGAGGGCCGGAACGTGCTGGCCGTCATGGGCCGTGACAGCCTGTGGCAGGGCGGCAACGGCAACCAGTGGCTGGACATGGAACTGGTGGTGGAGATCAAGGTCATCCTGGGAAGCGGCCGGGAGGTCACCATCGAGGTCGAGCCGACCCACGATTTCGACCTTCAGGGTTACAGCGCGGAGCGGAACCACGCCACCAACACCTCCAACATCTATCCCATCCGGCTGACCAACTACGGCCATTTCAACGAGACCCTCCAGGCCGAGCTCACCGTCCTCGATTCCACCGGGGACTGGACCGCCGACCTGGTCAACTCCAGCCTCAACGTGACCGCCGGGGCCACCGACCAGTTCGGCATCGATGTCTTCGGCGAGCCCACCCTGGAGACCACCGACTACCTGAACCTCTCGGTGGACCTGTGGATGGAGGGCCTGCCGTGGATCAACTACACCTACTATCTCAACCTCACCGCCGAACCTCCCTTCCACCAATTCAGCCTGGACGAGTACTACGGCGACGAGGAACAGCTCAACGGCACCACGATCACCTACTACATCGACATCAACAACGAAGGCAACGTGCTGGACACCTTCGTCCCCACCCTCAACATCACCGGCATCAGCGGCACCTGGGACGTATCGTTCACCACCACCAGCCTGGGCATCCACGCCTACTCCGAGGCCCAACTGGGCGTCATCGTGGAGACCGACGAGGACCTGCGCTTCTGGGACTACCTCAACCTCACGGTGAACCTCACCATCGTGGAGGCTCCCGAGCTGTACCAGGTCTTCACCCTGAACCTCACCCCCATCTTCAACGACAACGACCCGCCCGACACCAACGTGGTGGAGATGGAGCGCTGGGCCAGGGAGTCCACCATCACCGTCGAGTGGGAGGTCACCCGCGACCGCGACGACACCGCTTACTTCTACATCTACTACAAGACCATGGACCCCAACGGCACCATCTCGGACTACCAGCTCTGGGACACCTACCCGGCCAACGTCACCTCCGACACCTTCGACGTTCAACACGGCTGGGTCTACTACTTCTACAGCCTGGGCCAGGACGGCTCCAACAACCTGGAACTGGACCGCGGCACCTACGATGCCTACGTCATCGTCGACCTCGAGCCGCCCACCTCGGGCTTCTGGCTCACCGAGCTGGGAGAGGGCGTGGCCAAGGGCATCACCAACGCCACCGAGCTGGGACTCAACTGGGAACCGATCAACGCCACCGAGGCCAATCCCGATTACGACTTCACCATCCAGGTCCGCAATCGCACCCTGGCCGGGACCTTCGGACCCTGGGTCACCATCGATGAGCTGGACAACGTGAGCATCCAGCAGGGTGAGTACAACCCCCTGGACGGACGTATCTACCAGTTCCGCTCCATCGCCACCGATGAAGCGGGATGGGTCGAGGACAAGATCAACTGGGACGTGCAGGTCACCATCGACGCCTCGCCTCCCCGCTCGGGACTCGAGCTGCCGCCCGCCATCACCAAGACCGAATCCCACATCCTGAACCTGGTCTACGAGGACAAGGACGATGTGGAGCGTCTGCAGGTCCATTACGCCCACTTCCCCGATGGCGAACCACCCATCGAGTATACCTGGCTCAACGGTGGCTCGTTCCAGGGGGCCAACGTGCCCGACGAGCTCACCTTCAGTCAGCTGAAGGACGGCCAGCGCTACATCTACCGGCTCATGACCACCGATGACAACGACAACCAGGAGGTGCGAGAGGGGGTCGTGGAGCACTACACCGGCAACGGCAGTCACGGCCAGTCCATCAAGCTGGCCAAGCTCCCCGTGCCCGCCCCCACCGTGCCCTACAGCCGGGTGACCGTTGTGGTGGAGGGGGTGCAGGAGACGACCCTGCTGGAGTACTTCGAATGGGACGATATCCCGGCCTACAAGAACACCGCCTTTCATCTTGATTACGATACCGGGACCATCCACTTTGGCGACGCCTCCACCGGCTACGTGCCCTTCGACGGCGCGAGACTGCGCATCACCTACGACGCCTACGATGCCTGGACCGTGGTGGATACCAGCGCCCCCAACGCCCCCAGCGTCATCCACCGCTTCGCCTTCGATGGCGAGGCCGGCACCGCCACCCTGAGCTGGCATCCCTCCAGCAGTGACGATGTGGTGGCCTACCGCCTGGAGATGGCCACCGACATCTCCGGTCCCTGGACCGAGGTGGACACCATCCCCGCACCCGCCGAGAACCGTGACATCAACGACATCGTCGTCGAGGGGCTCTCGGCCGATACAAAGTACCACTTCCATGTCATCGCCATCGACCGCGCCGACTGGGAATCGACCCCCAACAACCCCATCACCGTCAACGAGAAGCCGGTGACCAGCGACGGCGACGATGACGATGGCGGCACGGGCTCGGGGGCCCTGCTGATCCTCCTGCTGGTCCTGCTGGCCTTTGCCGGAGGCATGGCCTTCATCCTCAACAAGCGCAAGGAGGCCATCACCGCCCCGGTGGTGGAAGGACTGCCAGCGGCACCGGCCGGTGAGCTGGTTGCGGTGACCGGGGAGACTGCGGATATCACCCAGGCCACCGGCGTTGTGGTGGCCGCCGATGACGAACCGAACTTCGAGGCCATCGAGGGTTCCGATGGAGAGTTCTCCTGCATGGCCTGTGGGAACATCTTCAAACCCGAGCCGGATGACGGGGCCATCACGTGCACCGCCTGCGGGCAGACCGAGGAGGCCCCGGCGGCACCAGCCGAACCGGTGACCGAGGACCCGGGGAAACCTGAGGCCGGGGGCGATGAGGGGCCCAAGGAAGCCGAAGGGCCGGCGGTGACCGAAACGGAAGAGGTGAAGGCCGAACCCGTCGTGGAATCCGTGAAAGCCGAGGAAACCGCGGGGGAGGCGAAGGTGGAGGCTGAAGAACCAGCGGCGCCGGCGGAACCCGCCGAGCCTGCGGAGGAGGCCCCAACGGCCCAGCAAGAGGAAGCAGAGGCAACCCCGGCAGGCGATGAGGATACCACGAACTGAAAGACCGTTGGATAAGGATTAATCCCATCCGCCCTTCCCGCCGCTCTCGTCAATTATATATATTGAATTGGGTTGCCAACCTTGCGGGTGAATATCTTGGCCAAACGCAGTCTTGCGCTTCTCGTTCTATTTATCTTTCTCGTCACCGCCATCGTGGTGCCCCTGAACTGGCTGCCCAACTCCCAGGCGGCCATTGTCGGGGTCCAGCCTCCGGCCGATGGGGACTGGGTGATCGATGAGAATACCACGGTGACCGATGAGACCGTAGTGCTCAATGGAAATCTCGTGGTCACCAACAGCTCGAAACTGAGCCTGGTAGATTCCACCATCAAGCTCAACTGCACTGCCGATGGCGATTACGGCATAATGGTCGGCGATGGAAGCAGCCTGGAGGCCAGCAATACCATCTTTACCCGCAATGGCGACCATGCCTACACCTTTTACCTCGCCGAGGGCTCGACCGGCATCCTGGAAGGCTCCACGGTGGAGTACGCCGCAGGCAGTGGCGATGACGGCCCGTTGATGTACACCTCCGATCTGGTCATCAACAACACCGTGTTCCGAGAGAGCGAGTACGGGCTGGCCATCACCGGAAGCGCGACCATCACCAACAGCACCTTCTACAACAACACCTTGGGCCTGCTGTTCTACGGCGGGGTAGCCGCCAACGACGTGGTGGCCGACAACCTCTTCGAGAAGGACGGCTTCAACAACAGCGCCGCCAAGGTGCGCTACGCGGTCACCCCCACCATCACGGTGGTGGACCACAACGAGGCCCCGGTGGAGGATGCCACGGTCTACCTCAACGACACCTTCGCCACCAACGTGGTGGACGATGTCACCGATGGCGATGGCAAGTCCTATCCCGACATACTGGTGACGGCCTGGGAGATCCAGAACGACGACACCAACGTCAGCTACGAGCCCTACGACCTGACGGCCCTGAAGCTGGGCAAGGAGAACACCACCCAGGTCAACCCCTCCCAGGGCAGTGACCTGGATGTCGAACTGCCCCTGAGGGCCGACCTGACGGTGGACGGGGCCGAGCTGATGTGGGGTCCCGGAGGTTCTATCCCCCTGGTGCCCGCAGGACGTGACAACGACACGCTGTTCACCTACAACCTTTACTTCAACACCGATGACATTCCCGATGGCTGGTACGAGACCGACTACAATGACAGCGATTGGCTCACAGGTGCCGCACCCTTTGGAGATCGCCAGACCCAAGGGGTCGATGAGAACACTGACTGGGACGAGAACTCAGAGAGCTGGCTGCCCACCCGCCATTGGTTCTACCTCCCGGACGACATCACAATCGACGATATTGTACTGAACATCGCCTTCAACAACTACGCATTACCCTACATCAACGGTCATCTCATCTTTGATGAGAGGGGAGGAGACCAACATGGTGCTCAATACTGGAACAACGACGGCATGGCCACCCTCAACAATGACTGGTTGAACTTCGGCGGCTACAACCTGCTGGCCGTGAGAGGCCATGACGGAGGTGGAGGCGGTTACAACAGCCAGTGGCTGGACATGGAACTGATGGCCAACTACGTGGACGTGGGCCGCCTGGGCCTGGTGGTGGACCAAGAGGTCATCGTGGTCTTCCCGGTGGAGAACCAGGGAGTGGCGGAAGCCCAGGGCGCGGCGGTGGAGCTCTACAACGGCTCGACCCTCATCGGCTCGACCTCCTTCGATATCGCGGCAGGAGGCACCCGGGATGTGAGCTTCGAGTGGACCCCCGACACCAGGGGCTACGAGAACCTGACGGTGAAGCTGGACCCGGACGACTCCATCGAGGAGGAGCTGGAGGACAACAACGAGGCCCTCGTGGAGGTCTTCGTGGGCGACTTCGGGGTCAACATCACCACGGATTCCAACACCTCGGCCAAACGCTTCAACGAAACGGTCTACTTCGATCTCAACCTCACCAACGTAGGTGACATCGATGACAACATCACCCTGATGGTCAATGGTCTGCCCCGTGACTGGGAGGTCATCCTGACCCCCGAACTGGCACCCCTGGGACCCGGCAACAGCACCATCGTGAACCTGACCATCCATCCCGAGGTCGGTGCCGACACCGGTTTCTATGACTTCTCGGTGGTGGCCACCTCCAAGTACGGCGGCACCCAGAGCTTCGGCGTCGTTCCCTCGGGCCTTGACAACGAGACCCAGTGGAAATGGCTCGAGGACCTGGCGGAGGAGGACGATATCCCCGAGAACTGGACCAAGTTCGATTTCGACGATTCAAGCTGGGATTGGGATCCGGCACCCTTTGGCGATAGTGACCTGGGTGGCGGCAGGGACCGCAACACCGAGTGGTCCGGGAACGAGGAGCACGCTCTCTTCAGGCATTACTTCACCATCCCAAGCGTGGACGGGGTCATTCAAGGGGCCACCATGGGTTTCTCATCCAACAACTACGGCTCCTATTACCTGAACGAGGAGCTGCTCTTTTCCGATTGGAACGATGGGCAAGGCCACGGGGCCGAGTACTGGAACGAGGAGGATGCGGTGGATCTCTCCCTCCTGCGCATGGATGAGGTCAATCTGGTGGCCTGCCTGGTGGAGGAAAGGACCAACACCCAGTGGTTCGATGCCGCCCTCTATCTCGATGTCCTGCTGGGTTCCGTCCAGCCCGCCTCGGTGGAGATCGAACCCACCCATTTCTTCGACCTGAACCAGTACGCCGCCGCCCGCAACCACCCCACCAACACCACCCAGTACTACCCCATCCGCATGACCAACTTCGGCCATTTCGAGGATGTCATCCAGGCCGAGCTCACCATCCTCGATTCCACCGGCGATTGGACCGCCCAGCTGGTCAACACCAGCCGCACCATGGCCGCCGGGGCCGCCGACCAGTTCGACATCGAGGTCTTCGGCGAGCCCACGCTGGAGAGCACCGACTACATGAACCTCTCGGTGGACCTGTGGATGGAGGACCTGCCGTGGATCAAGTACACCTACCACCTCAACCTCACCGCCGAGCCTCCCTTCCACGAGTTCGATCTGGACGCCTACTACGCCGACGAGATGCAGCTCAACGGCACCACGATCACCTACTACATCGACATCAACAACCTGGGCAACGTCCAGGACACCTTCGTTCCCACCCTCAACATCACCGGCATCAGCGGCATCTGGGACGTTTCGTTCAGCAGCGCCAACCTCTCCATCCACGCCTACAGCGAGGCGCAACTGGGCATCATCGTGGAGTCCGACGAGGACCTGCGCTTCTGGGATTACCTCAATCTCACGGTGAACCTCACCATCGTGCGCGCCCCCGAGCTTTACCACATCTTCACATTGAACATCACCCCCTACTTCAACGACAACGACCCGCCCGACACCAACGTGGTGGAGCTGGAGCGCTGGGCCAGGGAGTCCAACATCACCATCGAGTGGGAGGTCACCCGCGATCGCGACGACACCGCCTACTTCTACGTCTACTACAGGACCATGGACCCCGACGGGGCCACTTCCGATTACGAGCTGTGGGACATCTACCCGGCCAATGTCTCCTCCGACACCTTCGAGGTGGAGCATGGCTGGGTCTACTACTTCTACAGCCTGGGCCAGGACGGCTCAAACAACCTGGAGCTGGACCGCGGAACCTACGACACCTACGTCATCGTCGACCTCGAGCCGCCCACCTCGGGCTTCTGGCTCACCGAGCTGGGAGAGGGCGTGGCCAAGGGCATCTCCAACAGCACCGAGCTGGGACTCAACTGGGAGCCGGTCAACGCCACCGAGGACAATCCCGACTACGACTATACCATCCAGGTCCGCAATCGCACCTTGGCCGGGGCCTTCGGACCCTGGGCCACCATCGAGGGTCTCAACAACGTGAGCATCCAGCAGGGCGAGTACAACCCCCTGGACGGACGCATCTACCAGTTCCGCTCCATCGCCACCGACGAGGCGGGATGGGTCGAGGACAAGATCCACTGGGACGTGCAGGTCACCATCGACGCCTCACCACCCCGTTCGGGACTCGAGAGGCCGCCCGCCATCACCAAGACCGACACCCACACCCTGGACCTGGTCTACGACGACAAGGACGATGTGGAGCGTCTGCAGGTCCATTTCGCCCAGTTCCCCGACGGCGAGCCGCCCATCGAGTACACCTGGCTCAATGGCGGCTCCTTCCAGGGCGCCAACGTGCCCGACGAACTGACCTTCAGCCAGCTCAAGGACGGCCAGCGCTACATCTACCGGCTCATGGCCACCGATGACAATCACAACCAGGAGGTGCGGGAGGGCATCGTGGAATACTACACCGGCAACGGCAGTCACGGCCAATCCCTTAAGCTCGCCAAGCTCCCCGTGCCCGCCCCCACCGTGCCCTACAGCCGGGTGACCGTGGTGGTCGAGGGAGTGGAGGATACCACTCTCCTGGAGTACTTCCAGTGGGACGACATCCCGGCCTACAAGAACACCGCCTTCCATCTCGATTACGACACCGGGACCATCAACTTCGGCGACGCCTCCACCGGCTACGTGCCCTTCGATGGCGCGAAACTGCGTATCACCTACGACGCCTACGACGCCTGGACCGTGGTGGACACCAGCGCCCCCAACGCCCCCAGCGCCATCCACCGCTTCGCCTTCGATGGCGAGGCAGGCACAGCCACCCTCAGCTGGCACCCCTCCAGCAGTGACGACGTGGTGGCCTACCGCCTGGAGATGGCAACCGATATATCCGGTCCCTGGACCGAGGTGGAGACCATACCCGCCCCCGCCGAGAACCGTGACATCAACGACATCGTGGTCGATGGACTCTCGGCCGATACCAAGTACCACTTCCATGTCATCGCCATCGACCGCGCCGACTGGGAGTCGGGACCCAACAACCCCATCACCGTCAACGAGAAGCCCGTCACCAGCAACGGCGACGATGACGATGGCGGTTCGGGCTCGGGGGTCCTGCTCATGCTCCTGCTGGTGGTCCTGGCCTTCGCCGGAGCCATGGCCTTCATCCTCAACAAACGGCGGACCGACATGCTGGAATCCGACGTGGAAGGTACCCCGGTCGCCGCAACCGGCCAGCTGGTCCCGGTGACCGGCGAGGTGGCTGCCGGAGCGGGGCTGGCGGTGGTGGAGGAGGAGACCGGTTTCGAGGAGGTCCCCGACTCGGAGGGCGAGTTCGCCTGTCTGGCCTGTGGGATGTTCTTCAGACCCGATGATGCGGGACCCACCCTGACCTGTCCGGCCTGCGCCCAGGTCGAGGACCGCCCCGGGAACGAGGAAGTTTCGGTGGCGGATGAAGGTTCCAAGGCCGAGGTCGCCGACCCGGCGGATGAACCCGTCGAGGTCGCAGCGGATGAGGCCGAGACTGAAGAGGATCCAGCCCAGTAATACCCAGCTAGCTCCTTGAACCTGAAGATATCCTAGAATTACCAGGGACCTTGGGAGGTAAGGATATTATTCGGGCCCTGCCGAGGGCCTGGATGATGCCTATTTATACTATGTTCGGGTTGAATTGGCCTCGGGTGATAACGTGGCCAGTCGCAGATATGCCATTTCCTTCAGCTTGCTCCTTCTGCTCTCTTCGCTGTTGCTTCCAGGCCCGTGGAACTCGCCTGCCCATGGCTCGATGACCGGGGATGAACCCCCGACCGACGGCGATTGGGTGGTGGAGCACAATTCAACGGTTCGCGACGAGAGCATTACCCTCAACGGCAATCTGACGGTGACCAACAGCTCGGTCCTGGACCTGGCCAACGTGATCCTGCGCCTGAACTGCACCCTCCCGGACGAGTTCTCCATCAACGTGGAGGCCGGTTCTAGCCTGATCGCCGACAACACCACCTTCACCCGCGGCGGCCAGCACAACTACAGCTTCACCTTCGCCGGCGGCTCGGCTGGGGCCCTCAACGACACGCTCATCGAGTATGCCGGGGCCTCGAGCAGGATGGGGCTGACGCTCCAGAGCGAAGCGGTGAGCCTGACCAACTCCACCATCCGCGAGAGCTACAACGGAGTGGTGGTGCAGAGCCCGGCCCGGATCGCCAGCAACACCATATACAACACCTCGGTGGGTCTGGCCCTGGCCAACAGCGACGCTGGCAACGACGTGGAGGCCGACAACACCTTCGAGCATGAGGACCACGGCAACACCATCGCCAACATCCGGTCCTACCGGCCGGTCACCGTGGTCATCCAGGACCAGGACGGCCAGGGCCTCGAGGCGGCCCGGGTCTACCTCAACGACACCCTGGGCGGCAACTGGGTCGACTCCCTCACTCCGGCCGACGGCCGGATCGGACCCATCTCCCAGGTCGTCTGGGAGGTCACCCCCGGCGGGGTCAACCAGAGCCTGGAGCCCTTCGACCTGATCGCCACCAAGCACGGGCGCAGCAACTCCACCCGGGTCACACCCTCCAACACCACGACCCTGACCCTGGAGCTCAAACTCCTGCCCGACCTGGCGGTGGAGGACTCCCAGATATTGTGGGGAGCCACGCCAGTTTCCTTGACAGTGGTGCCCTCGGGCCGGGACAACGACACCCAGTTCAAGTACCGGATCATGGATGACCCGTCCCAGTTTCCCTCGGGCTGGTACGAGCCCGGCTTCAACGATTCGGCCTGGAACGTCAGCGCCGCTCCGTTCGGTGACAAGGACCAGGCCGGGACCGATCTCAACACCATCTGGGATTCCGAGGGCGAGGACCCCTACACCAAGGACCATCTCCTGCTCCGTCACCGGTTCACCCTGCCCGAGGGTGCCAGGGTCCTGGACTCGGCCCTCAACGTGGCCTTCAACAATTACTGCACCCCCTACCTGAACGGGAACAAGATCTACGACGAAAGGGGCTCCAACACCCACAGCGCCTCCTACTGGAACGGGGACGGGGACGCCGATGTGGACCCTGACCACTTCACGGCCGGAGAGAACGTCATGGCCATCTACGGCCGGGACTACGTGTACCAGAGCCATGGCCAGAACAGCCAGTGGCTGGACTTCCAGCTCACCGCCGAGTACTACATCCCCGGTCGCGGAGACCTGGTGGTGGACTACTCCACCCTCATCGTGACCACCGTGGAGAACCGGGGGGTCGCGGCCGCCCAGGGCGTCCAGGTCAACCTCTACAACGACTCGACCCTGATGGAGACCAAGACCGTGGACCTGGGCGTCGGCGAGCAGAAGAACGTCTTCTTCGACTGGACCCCGGGTCACAATGGCACCCAGGTCCTGACCGTGGAGGTGGACGAGAGCCAGGCCATCGAGGAGGAGAACGAGACCAACAACAATGCCTCGGCGGAGGTCTTCGTGGGCGGCTACGGCATCAACCTGACCACCGATGACAACCACACCGCCATCACCTACAACCTCTCCCACCAGTTCAACCTCACCGCCTTCAACTACGGCGACATCAACGACAACGTCACCCTGGCCCTGACCCCGATGAACGACGTTACCGGATGGCAGACCCATCTATCACCCCAGCTCCTGGAGATGGAGCCTCAGGAGAGGTTGAACACCTCCCTGTCCATCCAACCTGTACGCGGGGCGCCGGTGGGCAATTACTCTTTCATCATCGCGGCCAACTCCCAGTTCCAATCCACAGGTTACACCACCCTGGTCCCCTCCCATTCCGATTGGCGCTGGCTTGACACCGACAACCCTCCCGCAGGCTGGGAGGAATCAGATTACAACGATTCGGGATGGAGCGAGGCTCCCGCCCCCTTTGGTGCGGGTTCGAACTTCGAGGACGAGGCCACTGAATGGGGCGGCAACGGATGGAGTTCCGATGACGAGGCGGTCTTCAGGCTCAGGTTCGATCTGACCAGGCCCATCAAGGAAGCCGTGCTCAAGCTGGCTGTGGCCGACGGGGCCCGGGCCTATCTCAACGGGGTGCAGGTTGTGGATGACCTACAGGGCGACAATAACGATGGTTCCAGAGGGGCATCCCACTGGGACTACATCACCGGTGAGAAGCCCTCGGGCCTGGCGGCGTTGGATCTCGGCCTCCTGAACATTGGTGAGAACGTGCTGGCCATCCGCGTCTTCGATACCGGCCGGGCCAACTTCTTCGACGCCGAGTTCGATGTGGCCTATCATAGCGAGAACACCCAGGAGCTGGTGGTGGAGATCCTGCCCACCCACGACTTCGATCTGGGCAGTTACACCGATGAGTTCGAGCATCCCACCAACACGACCCAGGTCTACACCATCAATCTTCACAACTACGGTCACTTCAACGAGACCATCGAGGCCCAACTGCAGGTCAACGACCAGCAGGGCGACTGGACCCACAACCTCTCGGCCGACAACCTTACCCTGGAGCCCGGCACCGGCGGCAGTCTCACCCTGGAGGTCTTCGCCAACGAGAGCCTCACCCTGGAGGACTATCTTGATCTCACCTTCACCTTCCAATCACAGGAGGCTCCCTGGGTCAACCACACCTACGATCTCTTCCTGTGGGCCGACCCGCCCCATTACGAGTTCGAGCTGACCGACCCATCCGGTGATGAGGAGCACACGGGAGGCTCCACGGTGTACTACCCCATCGAGGTCACCAACAGCGGCAACCTCAACACCACCCTCAAGGCCACCTACCAGGTCCTGGACCAAAGCGGCAACTGGACCGTCGGGCTGGCACCCGCCCAGCTCACGCTTCAGGAGGACGAGGTCGGCCAGTTCGACCTGGAGGTCACCGGGGCCAGGGACCTGCGCGACTGGGACCATCTCAACGTCTCGGTGACAGTCTACCTTGACGACCACTTCGAGCTCAACGAGACCTACCTGCTCAACCTCACGGCGGTGGAGGCCGACCGGGGGTACTCACTGCACAGCGATTTCGAGAACCACAGCCAGCTGAACAACACCGTGGAGGTCTACTCCCTGACGGTGACCAACCTGGGGAGTCTCGATGAGATCGTCCTGGCCAACGTGACCATCCTCGAGCAGAGGGGGAACTGGTCCGTCAGACTGCTGGACGACAGCGTGGACCTGGCGGAGGGTGGCACGGCGGATGTGGAGATCGAGGTGACGGCGGCTCCCGAACTGCGTTTCTGGGATTACCTGAACCTGTCGGTGGAGGTCACCCTGGAGCAGGGGGCCTGGCTTCGGGACAGCTACGTGCTGAACGTGACGCCCATCTTCGACGACCATTACCCGCCCGAGACCCGCCTTGTGCCCATGGGCTCCTGGGTGAGGGAATCCAACGTGACCCTGGAGTGGGAGGTCATCAAGGATGAGTTCGACACCTTCTACTTCCAGATCCATTACCAGACCGAGGATCCCGGAGGCAACACCTCCGAGTGGGGTCTGTGGCAGACCTTCAACTACACCACCACCTCGGCCACCTTCCCGGTCCAGGACGGCTGGAGCTACTACATCTACAGCCTGGGCCAGGACGCCCAGGGCAACCTGGAGCTGGACAAGAAACCCCTCTGGGACAACCATTTCACGGTGGACCTGGAACCCCCCCAGACCCGCCTGTGGCTGACGGATCCGGAACTGGCAGTGAACAAGGGAACGGTGACCCAGACCGAGCTGGGCCTGGAATGGGCCCCGGTGAACCACTCCAGCCATGCCGATACCGACTACACCTACACCATCGAGGTCCGCAACCGCTCGGCGGACGGGGCCTTCGGGCCCTGGCAGCCGATGGTGGGTCTTGCGGACACAAAGGTCCAGAACGGCGATCTGGAGGCCCTGGACGGTCACACCTACCAGTTCCGCTCCATCGCCACCGACCCGGCCGGATGGGTGGAGAACAAGAGCGGCTGGGACCTCCAGGTGGCCATCGACCAAACACCGCCGGTGACCGGCATCCTGCCCCTGCCCGCCATCCGGGCCGAGACCGAGGTCACCCTCCTGCTGGAATACGAGAACAAGACCGATGTGGCCGAGCTCGAGGTCCAGTACACCAACTTCCCGGAGGACACACCTCCCAACGAGTATGTCTGGCTCAAGGGGGGCACCTTCCAGCCGGGCCTTCAGGGCCTGCCCGACGACCTGCAGTTCACCAAGCTGAGCGACGGACAGCGCTACCTCTTCCGCCTCATCGGGACCGACGCCATGGGGAACGTCGAGCCCAGGGACGGGGTCGTGGAGTACTACGTGGGCAACCAGACCCCCGGTCAGACCCATCAACTGGGGAAACTGCCCCTGCCATCCCCTTCGACCCCCTACAGCAAGATCAAGGTGGAGGTGGACCCCGATGGTGATGGCGATTTCGAGGACACCCTGGTGGAGTCCCTTGACAGCGAGATACCCACCAACTCCCCCAACACCTTCCATCTGGACTACACCACCGGCGTGATCCACTTCGGCCATGGCACCGCCGGCTTCGTGCCCGCCAATGGCACCCAGATCAGGATCACCTACGACGCCTACGACACCGGCACCCTCATCGATTCCGTGGCTCCCAACGCCCCCGGCGTGTTCGTCAGGTCCGAGTTCAACGAGACCGACGGATCGGCCGAGCTCATCTGGAGGATATCCTCCAGTCCCGACGTGGTGGCCTACCGCGTCGAATGGACCACCGACCTGAACGGGAACTGGACCGCGGGCCCGGTCGTGGCGGCGGTCTACAAATCGGAGGTGGTCGGCGCAACCCTGCGGGGCCTGCCCACCGACAAGACCCTCTACGTGCGGGTGGTTTCCGTGGACCGGGCGGGGCTGGAATCGCCGGCCAACGCCTTCGCCACGGTGAACGAGCAGGCCGTGGAAGGCGAGGATGACGATGACGAAGGCTTCGACCCGACGGTCATGTACGCGCTCTTCCTGCTCAGCCTGGTGGCCTTCACCGTGATCGGCTACATGCTAATGAGAAGGAAGGACGAGCCGGCCTCGCCCCCGGGATTGGAGCCTCCCCCGCCGGCGGGTGTCTCGGTCATCCCAGCCCAGGAGGCCCGGGTGGTGGCGGCCCTGGAGGCCCACACCGTATACAAGCGGCCCCAGGGAAACCCCGATGAGCTGAACTGTCCCGATTGCGGATATTACTACACCCCGACGGGGGAGGACGAGGACCCCGCCTGCCCGGCCTGCGGCTTCCAGGATTCGAAGGTGGATGCGGAGGAGAAAGGGCAGGACGATGGACCGACCGGGGACCTGGATGAAGATAAAGAGTCTGAGAAAGAACCAGGCACCGAGCCGGAGAAAGGGACGGAGCAGGACAAGGAAGATGAGGAAGTGCCGGGAACGGACTCGGATGATGAGAAACGCGGTGAGACCGAAGACCTGGAAGGTTCGGATGATGCCTCCTCCGAGGAACCCGTCCCCGCCGATAGTGATGAGGGAGCCACGCCTCCTGCCGAAGATGCAGAGAGCAAGGCAGATAGTGAGGATGTTGAGGCACCCGACAAGGATACCGAACAGTAGCATCCACGGCCCGCCTCCGCCATTTCCGCCTCCGCCACTTCCATCTCCTTTTGTCCCACGGTCCCAGCCAGCCGGGACCATGGCACCCGGCCGCCCACCCCACCCAAGGCCTTTTAGCAACCTCTTTCTTGGCAGACCCCCGGGGTCGATATCATGCGACGCGCTCTGAACCTGTTCCTCTGGGCCCTGCTGTTGCTCACCGTCGGTTGGATGCTCACAGCCCAACCTGGCCAGGCCATCTCGCTGGCCACCGAGGACATCCTCATCGATACTCCCAGCCTGAACGAGACCTCGCCCCATCTGGACGGCGAATGGCTGGTCTGGCAGGATGACAACGGCACCGGCTTCGACAGTGCCAACCAGTTCCGCCTCTGGGCCAGGGACCAGGGGGCACGGGCCGCCGGCGACAGGCTGCTGGTCGACAACACCACCACCTACAGCCCGGTCTACCTGGAGGACCCCTGGGTGGTCTGGGAATCCAAGAACCCCACCGGCGGTGACGTCCTTTACGCCCACAACCTGGACGACAACACCACCACGACCCCCCTGTGGCCCTACGAGCCCACCAAGTACCATCTCTCGGGAACCTTCCTCTACTACTCGGTCTACAACGGCCAGACCATGAACACCACCTTCTGGGAGCATAACCTGGCCACCGGCTCGGAGAAGGAGCTCCACACCGAGGCCGGTTCCATCTACAGCTGGGACGTGGACCGCCCCAACCTGATCTTCGCCAACAGCACCGACCCCAACGAGACCCTGTGGCATATCACCCTGGGCAGTCGGGCGACGCCCTCCGAGCTCAAGGTGGCCGACATGTTCTCCAGCCTCATCATCGTGGGGGACTGGATCGCCTGGACCAACGACACCTCGGTCTTCCTGATGAGCCTGGACGGGGCGCTGTTCTACGAGCTCGAGACCTACATGGGCTACGTCAACGACACCTACGAGTATCCCTACGATCTCCACCTGGACGGCGACTGGCTGGTGTGGACCGTTTTCAGCTCTCCCGATGGTGACAACCATTACGCCTACGGCTATGCCCACCATATCCCCACCGAGACGACCATTCCCATCGTGTCCAAGTCCCGGAGTGAAACCGGCCAGACCGGCCTGACGGTGGACCAGGACCGCTTCGTCTGGCAGGACAGCCGCGGCGCCACCCACGACCTCTGGTGGCGGGAGGTGGCCAATCAGCCGCCCACGGCCATCATCGACTCCATCTCCCCGAACCCCGCCGAGCAGGGTACCACGGTCTTCTTCTACGGCAACGGCGACGATGCCGACGGGACCATCGCGGCCTACGAGTGGACCTCCAATCTTGTGGGCGGGACCCTGTCCACGGCCCAGAGCTTCAGCTCCTCCTCCCTGCCGCTGGGAACCCACTCCATCTCCCTGAGGGTCCAGGACAACGAGGGGGAGTGGTCCGAGGCGGTCACCGAGACCCTGTCCATCACCGCCGCAACCTCCAACGAGGCTCCCACGGCCTACATCAGTTCCATCTCGCCCAATCCGGCCAAGCCGGGACAGATGGTGAACTTCATCGGCGGTGGCAACGACCCCGACGGCTCCATCGTCTTCTACAGCTGGTGGTCGAGCCGGGATGGCGAGATATCCTTCGAGGCCGAGTTCAGCACCGATTCGCTGAGCGAGGGCACCCATTACATCAGTTTTACCGTGGCCGACGATGACAATGCCTACTCCGATGCCGTTGACGCCACCCTGGTTGTGGGCAACGCCACGGGCCCGGTGAAGCACATCGACTTCTCCCACCCCGAGGAGGACGGCGAGAAGGTGGAGGGGGACACCCCGGTGTACGTCTACCTGACCATGGAGGGGGAAGAGAAGCTCTACTACTCCCATCCCCACCGCATCCGACTCCTGCTGGAATCCCCGGCCCTGGACACCAAGACCCTCTTCGACACGGCCAAGAACGGCTCGGACGAGATCCACGGCGAGAGTATCTTTGCCGTCAACATCTCGGCCATGGACCTGGAGATGCTGAAAAGCTACCTGAAGGACTACGGCTCGGCCTCCTACTTCTTCCCTCTGGAGGGGACCCTCTTCACCGATGAGCTGCCCAACGGCAGGTACACCCTGCGGACCGAGATACTTGACAGCGAGGGCGAGGTCATCATGTCGGCCGAGCGGACCATCGTGGTGGAGAACCCCCGCATCGAGCCGGCACCCGCGGTGGCCGGCGCCGCCGTGGGCGTGGTGGCCGGAGGGGCCGCCGGAGCGGCCCTGGGAGGCGCCGGGGCGGCCGCCGGAGGCGCGGCCGGAGGAGCCGGCGGTGGAGGGGTCCAGGCCGATGGCGTGGGCTCCAAACTGCGCCGCAAGAAGAAGCTCACAGGAGGCCTCTTCGGCGAGGGCTTCGCCATCCTCCTGGCCCTCATCGGCATGGTGCTGGCCTACGCCTACGCCAGCCTGGCCCAGCCCACCCTGGACCCTCTCTCCAACCTCGGCCAGTTCAACACGGTCCTGCTCTCGGACATCGGCGGCTTCCTGGCCGACCTGGGCCACATGGTCCTCTTCCTGGGCATGGTCATGGCCATCGTCATCATCTTCAGGGCCGGCGTGGACCACCTGGCGGCCCAGGCCCAGGGGGTCAAGTCGGTCTTCAAGCTCCAGGCCCCGGGAACGGCGGCGCTGGGACTGTCGACAGCCCTGTTCGGCATGCCCTTTGGCTATCCCGCCCAGTCGGTCCACGAGAAGAAGGCGGGCAACGAGCTGAGGGAGGCCCGCATCGCCATGTCCCAGATAATGGGCACCCTGGTCCTGGTGCTGCCCTTCTGGATCATCTGGCAGTTCGTGGAGGTGGCCCGGTTCATGGCCGAGATAGGCTTAACAGTGGTGCTGATGACCGCATTCTCCATCGCCATCCCCCTGAAGCACAGCGAGGGCCGCTCCATCTACCGGTGGAGCCGGGAGCTTTCGCTGGTCATGATGGTCATCCTGGTCTTCTTCTTCTACGGCTGGCAGCTGGACTTCCTGCCCACGGCCCTGCTGCCCCTGCTGGGCCTGGCCGGCATCGCCGCCATGCCCAACCTGCTCAAACCGGCGCCCAGGGGACCCTCACCCTACGACGACCTGGAGGACGAGGGACCCGGCGACCTGCCCGAGGCGCCAAGGGGCTGGGAGAAGGAGCCCGAGGGCGACGAGGCCTTCCGGCCCCCGGACAAGCCGAGGACCGGCTGGGGCGACACCGAGCCCGGAGCGCCAGGCGAGGCGCCGCCGGGAGATGGCTGGGGCGAGCCCCCCTCACCTGACACCGCCGATGTCGACGGGCCGCCCTCCGAGCCGTTGCCCGAGGCGCCGCCACTGCCCGACGAGCCCCTGCCAGCCCCCGCCCCCGTCGAGCCGCCCCTGGGCCCACCCGAGGTCGAGCCCGAGGTGAAACCGGATGTGGAGCGGCCGCCCGAGGCCGAACCGGAGATAGAGCCCGAGGTCGAGCCCGAGCCGGACGAGGAACCGGAAGAGCCCAGAGAAAGAGAGGCCGCCGCCTGCATCAGCTGTGGGAAGGCCATCGACACCAACTGGAAGATCTGCCCCTACTGCTCGACCAAGCAGTGACCGTTCAGCAACACCCCGCTTCGGTGGTCCTTCGGTTGTTCTTCGATGGTTGTTCGGTTATCCTTCGGTACTAATTCGGTACTCTCTCGGTACTACTTCGTTGAAACGCCTCTTCATCCAGTTCACTCGGTCGGGTCGTGGTCCTCCACCGGCAGGCCCACCTCGCCCTTCAGCTGGCAGTGCTTGCACATGGGTGAGGCCGCCGACATGGGCTCGCCACAGTGGGGGCAGGGGTGGACCGTGCCCCTGGGCGTCACCTCCCTCAGCAGGGGTCTCAGCTGGTCCAGGGAGCGCAGGATGGAGTGGCGGGTGCCGGGGGTGTCGGCCTCCAGCTTGAAGAGCACCTCCCGGTAGAGGTTGCGCTGGGCGCCGTGGTAGTAGGGGCACACCGCGTCGTGGTAGGGCAGCTGCTCCAGCATGGCGTAGAGGTAGACCTCCTTCTCCGGTATCGTGCGCAGGGGCAGGAGGCGGGGTATGAGACCGGGCTGGGGGGAGGCGTGGGGAGCCAGCCGGCCCAGCTTGGACACGTTGCCCCGGCAGATGTTCATCAGGATGACCTGGGCGATGTCGTCCAGGTTGTGGCCCATCACCACCCAGGTTGCCCCCAGCTCCTTGGCCGCCAGGTTCAGGGTCCGGCGGCGAAAGACCCCGCAGTAGGAGCAGGGCTGTCTCGGGCGCTTGCGACCCTCGGGCGGATCGACCACGTGGTCCAGGGGCTCGCCGACCAGGTCCTCGAACGAGTAGACCACATGCTCGACGTCCAGGTCCTTGCAGAGCTGGGCCGCGGTGTCGATGGAGGGGGGCCGGTACCCGGCGATGCCCTCGTCCACCGTGATGGCCACCAGCTCCAGGCCGATGCGCTGGGCCAGGGGGGCCGTCACCGACAGGGCCACCGAGGAGTCCTTGCCCCCCGAGGTCGCCACCGCCAGCCGGTCGCCCCGCTGGAAGCGGGCCTGCTTGCGCCATTGCCGCTGTACCCGCACGTTGACGAAATTGACGAAATGGTGACGGCAGAGATGGTCCCCGGAGTAGCGCAGGTAGGTGACCGGGGGGTTGGAACAGCGGGAGCATTGGGTGGCCGGTTTGACCATCGAGGCTCACTGGCGGGAGGCCTACTTGTGGTTTTGGGGTTCGGGTTCGAGTTCGGGTTCGGGGTCATCCTCCTCGGAGGGGCCATCGGCAGAGGGAGGAGGCACCCATGGTTCACCGGAGGCGGGCCGCTCGGCCAGACCCAGGGCCAGGAAGATGAGGGCCAGGGCCAGGAAGAAGAGACTGCACGGGGTGTCGATGTCCTGGGGGATGCGGGCGCCCGAGAGCTTGTCCCCGATTACCTCCAGGTAGAGCAGGGCGGAGATTACCAGAGATACCAGGGCCAGGGCGTACGACAGGGTCCGGCTCATCAGGCCAGCCAGGCCGGGGCCGGTACCAAGACCGGGTGCGGTCATGGCGGGGTCCCCCCATCCGCCCCCATCAGCATCGGCTCCTTCGCATGCTCCATCATGTGCTCCATCATATCCTACCAGTACCCCTTGACCCACTTCCTCATAAGCTCCAACCGGTAGAAGAAGGACAGCATCAGCTCGCCCCGGAGGCCTTTGAGGTTCACATCCTGGAAGTTCACCGGATCGCCATCCTCGTACCTCTTGAAGGCGTACTCGAAGGCCTTGTTGCCAAAGACCCAGAAGATGCCCCGGCGGGCGATGTCCAGCCGCTTGAACTTGCGGAACTGGGCCTTCCAGAGCCTGTCATAATCGCTCCCATCGGTCAAGGCCTGGGCCGCCAGGTAGCCGCTCTCGATGGCGTAGTTCATGCCAAAGCCCCGCCAGGGGTCCTGGAAGCCCGCCGCCTCGCCGGTGTGATAGGCCCCATCGATGACCGCCGAGCGGGGGAAATGGGCTCCTCCCACGCCGCCGAAGGTCTCCAGGGGCTTGGCACCGTCCACGATGTCGGCCAGGGCCTGGCGCTCCTCGATGGCCCTGTAGAAGAGGGGCTTGACCAGCTTGAGATGAGGCCTGCTGGCGCAGTTGACTATCTTCACCCGGTCCTTGCCGATGGGCACCAGGTAGAGGTACCAGCCCCGGGGAGAGTAGCGGTCGTCGTGCATGTAGACGAACCGGTCGCGGGGAAAGTCCGAGTTCTCGAAGTAGGCCCCGAAGGCGGCCATGTCCGCCCGGTGATGGCCGGTGGCCACGATGTCGCCGGCCTGGGGCTTGATCCGTGAGTTGAACTCGAACCGGACACCGTCGGCCTCGGCCTGCTGGTAGAGCCCGTTCTCCAGGGCCCCGGGGTCGTCGCCACGCAGGACGAAGGGCAGGGGCTCGGTGAAGCTCAACTGCACGTCCCGGGTGTTGGTCAGGCAGAGAAAGTCGGTGAAGTTCCTGAGGGTGTAATCGGGATGGAGGTTCCAGCGGGCCAGGTAGTCGGCTGCATCGCCTCCGGTGCGCAGGAGCACCTGGTACTGGGCGTGCATGTGCTTGCCCGGAGCGGCCCGGGACTCGTGGACCGTGACCGATTCGCCCTTCAACGTGAGATTGATGGCCGCCGTCAATCCGGAGAGTCCGGCTCCCAGAACCCTGCGTCCGGTCATTGTCGCCACACCGCCAGCCTACAGGAACTCGGCCAGCTCCTCCATGAACTCGGGGTGCTTGCGCTCCACCGCCTTGAGCACCTCCAGGACCGTCAGCTCCTCCAGTTGCTCGTCCTTGATGGATTCCACCAGCATGTCCAGCATCTCGTCGGACATGGCGGTCATCTTCTCCTTGGCGATGTAGTTGCGCAGGAACATGTCCTCGAACTGGTCCAGCCTGACCTGATCGTAGCGTTGCAGGAAATCAGCTGAACAGTCCCCTGCCGACAGGGCCTCGGCGGCCGTCTCGGCGGCCATCTTGCCGGTGACACAGGCCGGGGCCAGACCTCCGCCGTTCATGGGGTCGATAATGCGGGCCGAATCGCCCACCAGCATCAGGCCGTCGGTGACGGTCCGATCAAGGGGGGCGTTCACCGAGACACCGCCGGCGACTATCTGGACCACCTTGCCCTGAGCGTATTCAGGTCGAGACTTGATGAAGCGGTCGAGGAAGGCCCTGACCTCGCCACCTCCCTGCCGCTTCAGGTTGGCCAGGGAGACCCCCAGACCCACGTTGGCCTCCCGGGGTCCCTTGGGGAAGGCCCAGAGGTAGCCGCCGGGAGCCATCGAACCGGCCGAGAAGGTGTTGTACTCGGGGTCGCATTCTATGCCCACCATGCGGTACTGGAGGCAGGAGGTGATGTCGCTGGGCTTGAGGGTGGTGTCGATGCCGGCCCAGCGGCCCACCTGGGACTCGAAACCGTCGGCTCCTATGGTGATGGGAGCCCGCACCTTGATCACCTCGCCCAGGTGCTTGAGCACCACGCCCTGGACCACCCCCTCCTCGAGGATGAGACCGAGGGCCGTGGTCTTGACCCTCAGATCGGCCCCGGCCTCCACCGCCTGGCGGGCCAGGGACTTGTCGAAGAGGTCGCGCTCGATGTTGTAGCCGGTCTTGGAGCCGGCCATCTTCTCGTTGATGTACATCTCGTGACCGCAGGGGGAGATGAGCCGGGCGCCCTTGATCCTGGCGGCGATCCACTCGGGATCGGGGTCGATGCCGATGGTGCGCAGAAAGGATTTGGGCATGCCCTCGCCGCAGCGCACAGGGGTTCCGATCTCCTGGCGCTTCTCCACCACCAGGGTCGCCAGGCCCCTCTCGGCGGCGATCCGGGCGGCGGTGGTGCCGGCGGGTCCCCCACCCACCACGACCACATCGTAATTCAGGGTGGTCATGGGAGACCCCCTGTCCGGTGACATCTGGTCCGGAGTTGCCGCTCAGTTATCGTTCTCGCCTCGGCGTCCGTCGCCTCGCCCCCCGTCAAGTGTACCGCAAGGCCCCCACCGGGCAGACCCGGGTGCACAGCTTGCAGTCGGTGCAGGTCTCGTCGATCTGGATCTCGACCTCGCGCAGAAGCATGCAGTTGACAGGGCAGGTGCCCACACAGGCTCCACAGAACATGCAGGTATCCCGGTCTACGTTGGGAGGCATAACAGCTCACTGGGGCCTTGTCAGCCAAGATTCGCTATTAAGATTTTCTACACAACCCGGGCGAACCGCCATCCTTATTTACCAGCAGTTCCAAGCAATTTGCTATAGCTCGGCTTGCCCGAGGTGTGATCATGGTAGCTTCGATGGGTTCGGACGGACCCTTCGGTGACCCTGTGCCAAAGAGACTGGCAGGTTTCTCAGGCTCTGGGTCCCGGATGGCGTTAGCGCTGGCAATTTTGATGATCGCGGGGGGACTGGCCCCCCTGGCATCGGCCTGGCACCACGGTGGGTCGCCTCCCACCGAGTTCTGGTACCACGGCCGGGTCCTCGACGACGATACCGGAGGCGGACTGGCCAATGCCACCCTGACCCTCAGGGATCCCTGGGACCAGGTGCAGGCCACCTACACCAGCGGCCCCGGAGGGAACTTCGGCGGCCTGCTGCCCATGGGCGATTACAGGGTCCGCATCGAGGTCCAGGGCTACTACGGTCTGGACAGCTGGATGGGTGAATGGTGGTCCGACCAGCGCCACGAGGAGTACCGGCTCTTTCCCCTGCCCGCTCCCAACGCCACCCTCTCGGGCCACATCAACGATACCTCCGGCCTGCCCCTGGCCGGGGTCGAGGTGGTCCTGAACCAGAACAACCTCTGGCACCACCATGGCCAGCTCTACCACTCCCGGGTGGTGACCAACGCCACCGGCAACTACAGCTTCTCCATGGCCGCCGGTGACTACAACCTGGAGGTGAGGCTCGCCGACCACTTCCACGAGGGCTGGGGTTTCACCGCCTTCAACGGCTCGGCCTACCACCAGAACTTCTCCCTGCAGAGCTACACCGAGACGGCCCAGGTCAAGGGATATCTGCGAGAGCCCGACAGCAGTCCGGCGCTCCCGGCCCAGATCGAGCTGCACCGGGAATGGGGCTATCACAACCAGAGCCATTCGGATTCGACAGGATACTACCAGATGATGGTGGCCCCTGGCAACTACACCGGCTACAACACGTGGGGCGAGGGCTACCAGTGGCAGGACAACTGGTCCCTATCGCTCAATCTGACCGCAGGCTCCACCACCTGGCTCAACGTCACCCTCCAGCTGGCTCCCGACGAGATATTCGTGTCCGGGACGGTGTACGACGAGTTCAAGCAACCGGTGCCCAACGCCATCGTCAAGGTGGTCAAGCGTCAGACCTTCAATGGCCCCTCGCCCGGCCAGTACGTCAAGATGACGGCGGTGCACAACACCACCACCAGCCTCACCAACGGCAACTTCCTCTTGCACACCTACCGCTGGGGCGACCAGCATCTGGAGGTCACGGCCCCGGGCTACTATTCCACCCAGGAGTGGTGGTACGACAGCGCCCGCAACAACTCCCTGCTGGAGCTCTTCATCGGACCGGCACCCAACGCTACCATCTCGGGCCGGGTGACCTATCCCAACGGCACCGGGGCGGCCAACCACTTCGTGGAATTTCAACAGATCCACGATGGGGGCGATCCCGACTGGGTCTGGCTCAACAACGCCACCCACACCAACGCCACCGGCCACTACACCATGGACTACTGGGCCCTCCGCACCGAGGTCTGGGTCCACGACAACGAGAGCCATCGCTTCGGCCGGTACGAGTACTACCAGCATCCCCACACCTTCCCCACCGGCAGTTCCACCTACGACATCACTCTGGCCCACTCCAGCGAGAACAACATCGTCAGGGGCTGGGTCAACCGCTCCAACGGCATGGGCCTGGCCAACATCTCGGTCTATGGCTCCAACTGGTGGGGCTTCGAGGAGACCACCACCAACGCCACCGGCTACTACGAGCTGAACATGGTGTCCAGCCGGGAGAACTGGCTGGACGTCTGGTACCGCCCCCGCCCCTGGGAATACCCCAAGCTGGAGGAGGGCTACAACCAGTTCTACTTCGCCGATGGCGGTGAGACCATCGATTTCAACATCACCCTACTGCGACGCTCCGACGCGGTGGAGGACGCCACGGTCCACGGCCAGGTGCTGGCCCATCCCGGAGGCACGCCCCTGGGCAACGCCCAGGTCAGGGTCAACTCCCTCAACGAGGAGCATCGCTGGTGGTCCAACTGGACCCATGCCAACGCCACGGGCCACTACCAGATGGACCTGCCCGGCGGCGAGTTCGAGATCTGGGCCGACAGCCCCGGCTACATGCCCAACCGGACCCGCTCCTACGTGGAATCGGGCTCCACGACCAGCGAGGACCTGACCCTGTCGCCCTACCCGCCCCTGGATGCCACCCTCAAGGGTTACGTCAAGGACGCGGTGGGCGACCCACTGAAAGGCCTGCTCTTCTGGGGCCTGATGATGGACAAACGGCTGACCCATATGCGGGACCACGGCGGCTCCCTGGCGCCGATGTTCGACAACTTCGAGAACTACGCCTTCGAGTCGACCTTCTCCTCCAACGCCACCGGCTACTACGAGCTGGCGGTGCCGGCGGGACGCATCTACACCGGGGTCTTCGACCTGTCGGGAACGGCCGAGGGCTCCCAGACCAACTTCGTGGACATCACCGCCGGCGGGGTCATGTGGCTCAACTACACCCTGGCCAACTACACCGCCCCCTCCTACACCATCTCCGGCCAGGTCCTGGACGAGTGGGGCGACCCCCTGGACTGGGACACCGAGGTGCTCCTGCTCAAACGGGGCGACTTCAGGGGCGACACAGGTCTTCACCTGGGCCACAACGGGACCTTCTCGTTCCCGGTCACTCCCGGCGAGTACGTGCTCCTGGTGGACCGCTTCGACCGGAACTGTCTCATTGAGAATGTCACGATAACTACAAGTAACTACTACACCACATTCACCCTATACTACCCCAACACCACCCTGCTGGATCGGGGTGTGGACTTCCCGGACAGCGATGACTGGGACAACGGGACCCTGTACGTCAACGTGACCACCTACGAGGACGTCATGCTGGCGCGGTTCATGGTGGACTACTACCTGGGCGACAGCGACGGGACCATCGACCTCACCGAAGCCCTCCAGGTCCAGGACGACCTCTTCTGGGACCTCTACGGCTCCCAGCCCAGCCTGCTCCCTGGCGGCACCTCCCATAACGCCTTCAACCTGGATGGACGCCACTACCGTGTGGACACCGCCAGTTTCAGCCTGGCCCTGTCGGGAGGCCTGGGTCCGGTGGACTCCACCGACCCGCTGGTGGTTGCCGGGAGCCAGGACATCACATCCACGGCGCCGGTGCCAGTCAACGACCCCCATCGCTTCCGCATCTACGCCACCTACGACGAGAAGATCCTGGAGCAATCCTACTGGGTGAGCGCGCCCAAGGGCTGGAAGTACCTGGGCGACAACGACCCGGATAACATCGCGGTATCGGGGACAGACCCGGTGCGGGTGGACCCCAAGGGCGACCCAAAGCCCTGGGACGATATCTTCGAGGTCCTGGTGGACCTGGAGTTCGAGACCGACCTGCCCCGGCTGATGGTCGAGTGGGCGCCCATGTTCCCGGACAACACCACCAACCTCTCGTTCAACGTGACCGCCCTGGGACTGCCGATGCAGGGAGCTCAGCTGACTGTCACTGGTTTCGCCAACGCCACGGTGATGGCCAGCCAGCTGTCCAACGCAACGGGTTCCGTGCTCACCGGCCCGATGCCGCCGGGTGACTACTGGGTGGAGGTGACCAAGGCCGATCACATCGCCGCCAAGGAGCTGTTGATGGTCCTGGAAAAGGGAGCCCAGCTGCCCCTGAACATCAGCTACCTGCCCCAGTTGCCCGACGATCGGACCGAGGTGACCATCACCCTGAGGAACGTGACCTCCCACGCCGTGGTGACGGGAGCCAAGGTGGAGGTGGTGCGCATCGTCGACTACGCCTCGATGTGGAACGGCACCACCGACGGCTTCGGACAGGTCGCCGCGACCCTGCCGGCGGGAGAGTACCTCATCAACGCCACGGCTCTCGGCTACTCCAACACCTCCCGGGTCCTGCAGGTCCTGGAAGCCTTGAAGCGGTTGAACATCACCATCGACCCCCTCTACCCCACCATCGGCATGGGCATCAGTGTCCTGGTGGTGGATGACCTGGGCGCCCTGGTGGCCAACGCCACGCTGATCATCACCCGGGTCAACAACGACTACGAGGTCTGGAATGGCACCACCGACGCCAACGGCACGGCCTTCCTGCCGGGGAGCCTGGGCCTGGAGGGTCAGTATCGCCTCACCGCCGAGTATCCGGGCTACGAGAACGACACCTACATGCTGACCATCCATCCCCACGACGAGCACAACCCCGAGCGGGAGGGTGACTCCTTCCTGCCGGGCCTGGGAGGCCTGATGGCCGCGCTGGCCATGATTGGGGTGGCCACGGTGATGGGCAGACGGAGACGGTAGAGCTCGAGTCGTCGGTCAAGGAACAGAGGCTCCCGAGGGGCGATCCCCCGGGCAAAGGCCAGACCCGGTCCGCATCAGGCCCGCATCGGGTCCACACCAGCCAAATCATTAAGGTCCAAAACCCCATGTCCGCCCGCTCATGGCTTTCCAACCGACCTTCAACCTTTGCCTGCTCCTGCTATTTGGCGGCGTGGTGGCCCTGGTGGCCCTCTGCACCGTCAGCTTCACCCCCGACCTGCAGCAGCAGACCTTCAGTCCCGGCGAGTGCGAGGGCTGTCACAACAGCTTCGTGCCCCTGGAGATGGAGGTGGAAGTGGAGCGGGTCAACGAGGACTGGCCGGCCTACACAGTCGCGGTGGAGGTGCGCAACCCCGACGAGCACGATGTTAGAGACCTCAGCCTCACCCTGCTAAATGACATCGGCAAGAATGGGACGGGGCAGACCGACCTGAACGGCATCGTCCCGGTGCTGGGGACCGAGACCGAGACCGTCGAGGTGGAGACCGATGTGATCAGGCTGGACATCTGGCTCGACGGGGATGATGGCTCGACCGGGACCAACGACCTCGATATGGAGGTCACCGGCCCATCGGGTGGCTACTGGAGCTCTGCCGGCGCGGGACCGGACGAGGAGGTCCACATCCAGGCCGATGCCCTGGCGGAGGAGGGGCCCGGCACCTACACCATCGATATCGCCTGGTTCAGCGGCGACGGTCCGATACAGTACGATCTTCTGGTGGAATGGGAGTATGGCCAGGCGCCCCTTGAGAGGCAGGGGCGGAACCTCCATGAGGGACGCTCGCAGACCTTCAACTGGTACCTCAACATGACCCCCGAGCAGGTGGACAACCTCTCGTTCGAGGCCAACCTGGTGGCCCAGTACGACCACGATGACACCGGTCCTGACGAGCAGGCGTACACCCTCCGGTACCGGGAGGGCACCCTTGTGACCCATGAACCCAGGGACTTTGGCAGGCTGGGACTGGGTCAGGCGCTGGGCATCACCATGCTGGTCCTGGTGGTTGTGAGCACGATCAGTGGGTTCTACGCCGCCTCACGCCTGCCGGTACCCGAATGGTTTGCAAATGCTCCCAGGAAACGGCGTTATCGAGGTCACACCATCGCCAGCCTGCTCCTGCCATTGCTGGCCCTGCCCCATGCCCTGGCATTGCAACTGGGCATCTACTCGGGCACTCCCAAGGGACTGCTCAGCGGCCTGCTCACAATGGTGGTCCTTGTCGTCCTATCGGTCATCACCCTGGACATGAAGCGGCTCTCCCGGCGCTGGGGCTTTGAGCAGTGGCAATGGGTCCACCGGGGCCTCATCGTGGTCTTCCTGCTCCTGCTGGCCAACCACATCCTGAAGATAGCCACCCATCTGTGAGCCGCCGGGGTGGGACCTGCCGGTCAGCATCAACGTATGGAAGGGGCAACCTTTCAGGCAAAGGCGCAGTTCAATCCTTCTTGCCCTTCTTGCCGTTCCCGTTCTGCATGCCCAGGGCCTTGATCAGGAACTCCTGCTCCCGGGTGCGGTGATAGCAGGTCTGGCAGTAGAAGACTTCCTCATTATTGCGGTCCTTAACCAGGTTCTTGGGGGTACCGCAGGAAACGCAAGTGTGCTGGACCAGCGTAGGCTCGGGTGTCGGTTCTGACATGGAAGCTCCCTCGATCGGAGGCAAAAGGCCCCCGAATCGATTAAAGGCTGTGGTGAGTTAGGTATTTACCAGTATTTACGTTCTACTGATGGTTCTTGGATATGGATGATGAACGCTGAACAAGGAGTGCAGAGGGACCCGAACCTACAGGATGTCCCTGGGGTCCATCCGAATGGTGATGGTCCCCCTAACCACCTGTCCAAGATGCTCCTCCACCCGCACTCCCAGATCGTGGGCCTCCTTGATGGTGAGAGCGGGATCGACACCGATGTGGAGGGTGACGGCCCGGGAGCTCCCGTAGTCGTGGACCCAGATGCGGTGGGGGGCATGGACTCCCTCGATCTCCAGGGCCGCTTTCACGATCCTCGCCTCCAGCTCACTGGAGGGCTCCCGTCCCATCAGCATCCTGGCCGCCTCCGAGCCGATATCGAAACCCGAGTATATCACGAAGATCCCGACTGCCAGGGCCATCAGATCGTCGGAGACCTCGAGACCGGCCCAGACCCCGACCAGGCCCAGGGCAACGCCCAGGGAGGTGATGGCATCCAGACGATGGTGGAGAGCGTCGGCCTGGATCAGGCGTGAGTCCTCATCCCTCCCCAGCTTGAAGATGTACTGGGCCATGGCCTCCTTGAAGGCCGCGGTGATAAGCACCAGGACCAGGATACCGGGACCCACCTGGACATCACGCGTGGTGCCTTCCCACAGGCTGGAAAGGGCGGTGCGTCCCACCTCGAAGCCTATGACTATCAGGAAGACGGCCAGCACCAGGGTGCCGATGTACTCGGCCCGGCCATGACCAAAGGGGTGGTGATCGTCCGGGGCCTTGGCCGCGGCCCAGAGACCCAGGAGGACCAGCAAGGTGGTGAAACTGTCGGAGAGTGAGTGGAAGCCGTCGGCCACAACCGAGAGGGAGTTGATATGCCAACCCAGGCCCAGTTTAACGATGAAGAGGATGCCGTTGCCGGCCAGTCCGATAACCACCGCCTGGCGGGCACTGGGCGAGAGACGGGAGAGCAGACCCCTCAGGGAGGGGCGTGAAGTGCTGGACCTCGCGACCGAGGTATCATCCTGTTCGATCTGGTCTCCCGGGGGTACCATCGTCCAGACATTTCACATTCGGCTTAAGGGGTTTTGGATGTTGGATGGAACCAATTTGACCCGATCTCGGGTGAACGAACCCGATCAGGAGGTATCTTTCCGCCGGGGACCGACCGATGAGGCAGTGCTCCTAGTTCATGGGCCGAAGGTAGCTGATGGTGCAGGTACCGTCATCATCGCATGAGAGCTGGATGGGCCGCTGGGAGAGATTGGCGATGGTATGCTCGGTCTCCATGGGGATGGTTATCCTCGATCCGGTATCCTCGATGATCTTGGGTAGGGGTCGGGAATCCACTCTCAGACCGATGCGCCCCTCCACCAGGTTGAGGACGTAGTTGAAGGGGTGTTGATGGTTCCAGCACTCGCCGGGAAGCAGACGGACCTGGGGGCCGTAACCTACGAGTATCTCAGACATGCAGGCTAATCTCGTCCTTGATAATATTTAAAATCTTTAACCCCCGGCCGGGAACCGGCGGGCCCTTGCTCTTGCATGGGGAGGCCAGTGTGACCATGGGAAGCGATGGCTCTGGGAAGGCCAATGAAAGGAACTGGGGCCATGGCCGGGCAAGACATGGCAAGGCAAATGGAGGCTGGCGAGCGAACACCCATCGTTCCGTTCCGGTCGTTTCGATTCGTCTCCACATCCTTTATTATCCCGGCCGGGTCATTGTCACCCACGAGGAGCCAAAGGCAGGTATCCCATGGAGATCATCAGAGCCGACGAAGTGACCAAGATCTACGACACCGGCGAGGTCCGGGTGGAGGCCCTGCGAGGCCTGTCGCTGTCCATTCGCAAGGGCGAGATGGTGGCGGTCATGGGCCCCTCGGGCTGTGGCAAGACCACCCTGCTCAACTGCCTTTCGGGCATCGACGATGTCACCTCGGGCACCGTGACCATCGAGGGCACCCGCCTGGAGGCCATGGACGATCGGGCCCGCACCCTCTACCGGGCCCAGCGCATGGGCTTCGTCTTCCAGCTCTACAACCTCCTGCCGGTCCTGTCGGCGGTGGAGAACGTGGAGCTGCCCCTGCTCCTGGGCGGCATGGCCCCCTCCGAGGCCCGGGCCCAGGCCACCGACATGCTGGAGATGGTGGGTCTGGCCGGCTGGGAGGCCCACAAGCCGGCCCAGCTCTCGGGGGGTCAGCGCCAGCGGGTGACCATCGCCAGGGCCCTGGTGAACAACCCCGCCATCGTCTGGGCCGACGAGCCCACCGGCGACCTGGACTCCAAGATGGCCCAGGAGGTCATGGACATCATGTGCCAGCTAAACCGGGAAAAGGGACAGACCTTCGTGGTGGTGACCCACGCCCGGAGCGTGGCCGCCAGGGCCCACCGGACCCTGCTCATGGCCGACGGCCGGGTGGTGGACGAGGTCATCAACGAGGGCGGATGCCAGGAGGAGGCCAACGCGATCGGGGCCGTCCAAGATAATGAGGATCCAGCAGATATTGCAGATACAGCAGAGGCCGACAAGGAAGCAGGGGCAGGCGGTGAAGGGCGACGGGAGCCTGGAACTGCCCCGGGTGAGGCAGAGGAGGTCTGACCCGTGGTGAGCCCGGTGACCCTGCTGCTCCTGGTCACGTTCGTGACCGCCGGAGCCGTGGGTCTCCAGGCTCTGAGACAGCCCCGCCTCTTCTCCATGGCCTGGCGCAACATCCTGCGCCGCAAGTCCAACGCGGCTCTGGTGGTGGGCGGCCTGCTCATCGGCACGGCCATCATCTCGGGTTCCCTGGTGATGGGCGACACCCTGGAGAACATCTTCGTCTCCGAGGTCTACTGGTTCACCGGGGAGAACGACCTGCTGGTCTACGGTTTCGACCCGACCGGCGGTTTCAAGACCTTCAACGAGACCTACTTCGATGAGCTGGCGGCCAACGGTTCGATCCAGGACCTGCGGCGAACAGGTGACATAGACGGCCTGGCCCCCATCCTGCTGAAGGAAGGGGCCATCATCCTGCTCAATGGGACCGATGAGTGGACCCAGGGCGAACCCCGCATCAATGTCATCGGCATCGACCCGGCGGCCGAGCAGACCTTCGGCGACCGGCCCCTGGCCAACATCGATCACGGTTCCGGCGAGGGTGTGGCCCTGAACTTCATGCTGGCCGACGAGCTGGGAGCCGCAGTGGGTGACCGGCTGCTGCTCTTCCCCGGCCGGGAGGACCTGCCCGCCGATCTCAACATCTCAGTGGAGGTGACCCGGGTCTACCCCGAGGAGCACGGCGACGCCGACCTGCTGGGGGGCATGAACTGCTTCATGGAGCTGACCGCGGCCCAGGAGCTCTACAACCTCACCGGCCGCATCAACGGCATCCGCATCTCCACCGAGGGCGGCATCCGCAACGAGGCCAGGGGCACCGGGACGGTCCATCGAGCGGTCAACGACACCCTCAACGATCTGGTGACCCTGGATGACCTGGGTCTCTCCCTGGCCATGGACGACCTGACCCTGCTGATCACCGAGACCCTGCTGGGCGAGGACTTCCTTCAGCGGCTGGAGGAGCGGGAGGAGGTGACCAGTGTCCTGCCCCTGCTGACGGTGCCGGTGGCCATAGGCGATGACCAAGGCAATGGCAGTGATGATGGGAATGGAAGCACCAACGGCAGTTCCCATGGCTCGGGCCAGGCCCTGCCCCTGATGCTCCTGGGCGCCGACCTGGAGGAGGTCCTCCAACCCGGCATCCTGTACACCTCCAGTGAACTGGCGGTCCATTACAACCTCTCCAACGCTACCAATCTCACCAGCCTCCTCACCGGGTCCAACTTCTCCCTCACCGTGGAGACCCTAAACCTGACCGAGCTGGGACTGGCCCTGCCTCCTGACGCGGGTCTCATCGGTGTGGTCCAGGGCGATACGGCCCGCTCCGTGCTCTTTGGCCAGACCGATTTCGTGGCCTACAATGGCGTGCTCCTGACCGCCGCCCCCGGCGCCAACGGCTCCGCCATCCTGGCCCAGGAGATAACCCTGGCCGAGATGGGTCTGGAGACCCACCGGTTCAAGGAGGAGTTCCTGGAGATAGCGGAGAACGCCGCCGAGATGATAACCCAGATCTTCCTGGTGCTGGGCCTCTTCTCCATCGCCGCCGGCATCATGCTCATCATCAACATCTTCGTGATGCTGGCCTCGGAGCGCAGGGGCGAGATGGGCATCTCCCGGGCCCTGGGCATGCAGCGGACCCATCTGCTCCAGATCTTCCTCTTCGAGGGCACCATCTACGCCGTCCTGGCGGCGGGCGCGGGAACCCTGATGGGCATCGGCGTGGGCTTCGTCATCATCCAGGCCTTCAGCTACATCTTCGCCGAGGGACAGCCCATCGGCGAGCTCTTCACCTACACCGGGCAGAGCCTGACCCTGGCCTTTGCCGCCGGGATGCTGGTGACCACCCTGACGGTGTTGGTGGCCTCATGGAAGGTCTCCAAGCTCAACATCGTCACCGCCATCCGCAACATCCCCGAGGGGCTCAAGGCCACCACCAACCTCCAGCGCCTCGGCGGTGTGGGCCTGGCGGTGGGGGTCCTGTTCACCCTGGTTGGCTTCAGCACCACCAACTACACCCTCATCATCATGGGCCCCTGCCTGGCCGCCCTGGGAGCCATCCCCCTGGCCATCAGATGGAGCAGGTCCGCGGACCAGGCCATGTTCGTCGGCGGTCTCGTCACCGCCCTCTGGGCCCTGGACCCCCTGCGGCTGGCCATGGATGACGACAACTTCGTGCGCTTCTTCTCCGACGGCATGCTGCTGGTGACCGGGGGACTGCTGATGCTGCTCTCCCAGACCCATCGCATCCTGAGGTTCCTGGACTGGCTCACCGCCCGCTCCAAGTACACGGCCCTGTTCAAGACCGGCCTGGCCTATCCCCTGCACAACCGCTTTCGCACGGGCATGACCCTGGCCATGTTCGCCCTGATCATCTTCACCGTCACCACCATCTCCCTGTGGCAGTCCATCTTCGCCTCCTCCAACAGCGAGTTCATGGAACGTGAATCCGGGGGCTACCAGATAATTGCCTTCCTCAATCCCGACGTGGAGGTGGACCTGGAGGCCGAGCTGGCCGCCACCGAGAACGAACGGCTGAAAGGCCTGGCTCCTCTTGACGAGGGGGGTGCGGTGGGCCTGCTCAGGGTCCACATGGCCAACATCGAGCTGCACCAGGGGGCCAATCAGCGGGTCTCCAACCTCTACGGCGTGGACGGTGAATGGCTAACCCATTCGGAGTACACCTTCGCCATAGACCACGATACCGAGGAGGAGGTCTACGCCAGGGGCTTTTCCTACTTGGACCGGGAGGGGGTGGAGCACACCATCGAGGAGCCCGGCGATGTCTGGAACGCTATGGCCCGCAACGACACCCTCTTCGTGGGCGATGGATCCTTCCTCTGGGTCCAGGGGGAGGAGGAGGCCGGTCCGCCCCAGGCGACCGAGATCGAGGTGGGTGACGAGGTGCAGGTGGAGGTGGGCGGCCTGGCCCGCAACGGCACCCTCATCGGCATCCTCCAGCAGGAGTGGTTCCTTCACGGTCTTTTCGTCAACGCCACCTTCGCCGCCCAGTTCGGCGCCGACTCCCCCGAGGTCTACCTCTTCCGCCTGCAGGACCCCAGCCTGGACAACAGCGTGAGACTGGCCGAGGCCCTGGAGGAGGAGTACATCCTCTACGGCACCGACACGATGGTCATCGAGGAGGAGATCAACGAGGGCCTCAAGCAGTTCCAGCAGATAATGAACCTGGTGCAAGGCTTCCTGGGCCTTGGGCTCATCGTGGGCATCGCCGGCCTGGGCATCATCGCGGTGCGGGCGGTCCACGAGCGCTTCCACGAGATCGGGGTCATGCGGGCCATCGGCTACACCCGGGAGTCGGTCATGGGCACCTTCGTGGTGGAGGTGAGCTTTGTGGCCCTGCTGGGCATCCTCCTGGGGGTGGTGCTGGGTCTGCTCTCAATGTACAACGTCTTCCTCTCCATCCCCGACGA
Source organism: uncultured archaeon (assembly GCA_964384995.1). Classification (GTDB taxonomy): domain Archaea; phylum Thermoplasmatota; class Poseidoniia; order MGIII; family CAYLMJ01; genus CAYLMJ01. Next base: position 154,516 of record CAYLMJ010000001.1, read on the forward strand.
GGAGGGCTTCAAGTTCGTTGTGGACTGGCTCAAGCTCACCATCATCATGTCCATCGCCTACATCGCATCACTCCTGGCGGCTATCGGCCCCTCGCGAGCGGCGGCCCGGGTGGCCCCGGCCGAGGCCCTGCGGTACGAATGAGGGTGAAGCTTGGACAAGGTCCAACGGTGCAGGAGTGATCTTTTAGGGTGATATGGGAGCCTGGATCGGGCCTTCTGTCACCCCCAATATTTATCACCTGACCATTTACCCCCCCCGGTGCCCTAATGAGTGCGCGGCCGCCACCACCGACCCTGACACAGCTTGAGCCATTTTTTCCCCACTGGGAAAAGACCAAGGATCTCATTGACCAGTGCATCGACATCATGCTCAACCAGAGCGAGTCAGGGCACCCTGGCGGCTCCCGCTCCAAGGTCCACGGCGCCATCGTCACCCTGCTCTCGGGGATCATGCGGTGGGACATCCGCGATCCAGGGAAACCCTTCGCCGACCGCTTCCTGCTGGCCGCTGGCCACACCTGCCCCATGATCTACGGGGCCCTGGCGGTGTTCAACGAGGCCCTGCGCATCAAGCATCAACAGACCGGCGATGAGCGATACGTGGTGCCCAAGGCCGAGGAGCGCCAGCTGACCTGGGAGGACCTGCTGACCCTGCGTCACATCGGCGGCCTGTCGGGCCACGCCGAGATGAGCGGCAAGACCCTGCTGTTCAAGTTCAACACCGGACCCTCGGGTCATGGCTTCGCCTCGGCGGTGGGTCAGGCCCTGGCCCTGAAGATGGCGGGTCTGGACGAGGTGCGGGTCTTTGGCATCGAGGGCGAGGGCGGTCTCACGGCCGGGGCGGTCCACGAGGCCAAGAACACGGCCTGGGGCCTGGGCCTGGACAACCTGCTCTTCTACATCGACTGGAACGACTTCGGCATCGACGACCGGGCCTACTCCGAGGTGGTCAGCGGCGAGCCCCGGGACTGGTTCGACCCCTACGGTTGGTACACCTCGGGCACCATGGAGGGCTCCAACTGGCAATCGGTCACCCGCAGCTACCTCAACCTCTTCGCCCCCGACGCGCCCAGCGCCCCCAAGGTCTTCTGGTCCCGCAACCGCAAGGGGCGGGGCTACCACATCTTCGACCAGAAGTCCCACGGCGCGCCCCACAAGCACAACTCCGAGAACTTCTGGAAGGGGCGCAAGGACTTCGAGGACACCTACGGGGTCGAGTTCGAGGACCATGGGGCCCCGGCGGCCTCCACCTACGAGGGCCAGCTGGCCCAGACCGAATCCTACCTGCGCACCGTCATGGAGGTCCTGGCCGAGGACCAGGAGCTGGTGGACTACCTGGCCGACACCCTGGTGGCCCTGGGCGACGCGGTGCCCAACCAGATCGAAAGCTTCAGGCTGAGCGAGGGCAACCCCCTGGACGACCCAGCCATCACCGATTATGCCAACTATCCGGCCGACCTCTTCATGCCGGTGGGCTACCGGGCTCCCAACCGGGCGGGCCTGGCCCGCTGGGGGGCGTGGGTCAACAGCTACTGCGCCAACAAGTACGACCGGCCCCTCTTCATCGCCGCCGCCGCCGATGTGGCTGATTCCACCAACATCTCCGGTTTCGCCAAGGGCTTCGGCGATTTTGACGGCTGGGACTGGTACCACCGGGACTCCAATCCCACCGGCTGTCTGCTGCCCCAGCCCATCACCGAGTTCGCCAACGCCAGCCTCATGGCCGGCCTGGCCTGCGTCAACATGTCGCCCAGCCCCGAGGAGAGTTTCCTGGGCTACCTGGGGGCCTGTTCCACCTACAGCTCCTTCTCCTATCTCAAGTACGGACCCCTGCGCCTGCTCTCCCAGATCGCCCAGGATTCCGAGCTCAAGCTGGGCCGGGTGCTGTGGATCGCCAGCCACTCGGGTCCCGAGACCGCCGAGGACGGCCGGACCCACTTTGGAATCTTCGCCCCGGGGGTCACCTCCCTCTTCCCCAGGGGCCACATCATCAACCTCCATCCCTGGGAGCACAACGAGGTGCCGGTGGTGCTGGCCGCGGCCCTGGCCACCGAGGTCCCCCTCATCGCCATCCACCTGTCGCGACCCCCGTTCGAGATACCCGATCGCGAGGGCCTGGGCATGGACCCCCACTGGGAAGCGGCCAAGGGCGCCTACCTCATCCGGGATTTCGATCCCAAGCGACCCCGGGAGGGGACGGTCATCATCCGGGGCGCCAGCTCCACCAACAATCTGGTGTCGCTCCTGCCCCGCCTTGAGAAGGAGGGGCCCAACCTGAAGATCGTGTCGGCCATCTCCTTCGAGCTCTTCCAGCTCCAGACCCCGGAGTATCGCCAGCGGGTCCTCTCGGACTCAGACCTGGCCGACTCCATGGTGATCACCAGCGGCTCCCTGGACAACATGGCCAACTGGATCGGGCACCCCCTGGTGCGCCAGTACTCCCTGAGCTCCGACTGGGACGACGGCTGGCGGAGCGGCGGCAAGGGCGACGAGATGGTGGCCGAGGCCCGCCTGGACCCCGATTCCATCTGGGAGGGCATCACCCGCTTTGCGGCGGAGAGGAAGGAGCGCATGGCCCGGCTCAGGGCCGCGGTACAAGAGGAATGAACATGGTACATCAACTTGCCAAGCGCATGGAGAAAGCGGACACCATCTCGGCCTTCACGGTTTCGGCCGAGGCCCGGGCCTTCGCGGCCCAGGGACGCAAGGTCTACCCCTTTCATGTGGGAGACCTGAACCTGCCCACGCCTTCCACGATCACCCAGGCCACCATCAAGGCCATGGTGGAGGAGCGCCGCACCGGCTACTGCCCCTCGGCGGGCATCCCCGAGCTGCGCACCGCCATTGCCGAGGACGTCAGCGCCTCCCACCATGTGGAGTATGCCATGGAGAACGTGGTGGTGCAGACCGGGGGCAAACCGGTCATCGGTAAGTTCCTGATCACCCTGATGAACCCCGGCGACGGGGTCATCTACCCCGACCCGGGCTACCCCCTCTACATGTCCCTGGCCGAGTTCTACGGCGGGGTCACCTATCCCTACGGTTACATCGACACCCCCGAGGGTCTGATGATGGACTTTGAGGCCATCGAGGCGGCCTTCGCCAAGGGAGCCAAGATATTCGTCTACAACAACTACCACAACCCCACCAGCGCCGCCTCGCCCCCCGAGGAGATGGAGCGGCTGGCCGACCTGGTGCGGGAGCACGACGCCTGGGTGCTGGCTGATGAGGCCTACTTCGACATGCGCTACGAGGGCGAGGGACGCTCCATCGTGGAGCTGGAGGGCATGGCCGAGCGGACGGTCATCCTCTACACCTTCTCCAAGAAATACGCCATGACCGGCTGGCGGCTGGGGGCGGCCATCGGTCCCAAGGAGGTCTGCGCCGGCATCGCCAAGATGAACGTCAACGACGAGTCGTGCACCAACCACTTTGTCCAGTGGGGGGCCATCGCCGGCCTTCAGGGACCCCAGGATGAGGTGTGGGGCCTGCTCACGACCCTGCGGGAGCGCCGTGACGCCGCCGTGGCCCAGCTGAAGGGCATCGACGGCCTGAACATGCACATCCCCTCCTCGACCTTCTACCTCTGGCCTGATGTGTCGGGTCTGATGGAGCGCAAGGGCTACGATGACGTGGAGGCCTTCCGAAAGGGTGTCATGGAGGCTACCGGGGTCTCGTTCTGCTCCCGGGTCCAGTTCGGCCGCATCCAGCCCGGCGAGACCGGCCACTACATCAGGCTGGCCTACTCGGGCATCGACGTCCCGGCCATCAAGGAGGGCCTGGGCCTCTTTGCGGAATGGGCGGCGGAGTAGTCGATTAACCGGGGACCGTTTCAAGCCCTTTCGATCAATTCGAGCCAGATGCCATTGGGGTCCAGCAGGAAGGCCAGCTTGCTGTCCGAACCAGGGAGACTGTAGGGTTCCTTGGCCACCTTCACACCGGCCTTGCGGGCCTCCTCCACCAGGGCCGCCACATCCTCCACATGGAAGGCCAGATGGTCCAGCTCGTCCCCCTCGGCCCAGTCATCATCGGCCTTGTCCCACCAGTGGGTAAGCTCCAGCAGGGTGCCGGTGGTCGGGCATTTCAGGAAGGCTATCTCGGCCCGGTTGGAGGGTATCTCGTGGCGGCGGTCCAGCTCCAGACCGAGCCACCTCTGGTAGAAGGCCAGCGAGGTCTCCATGTCCTTCACGGTGATGGAGGTGTGGGCGAACGAGGGCATGGGAGGGGTAGGGACAAGGAGGCTAAAAAGCTGGGCTTTGGCAAGGCAGGCAGGATCTGTCTTGATTGTGACATTTCAGCTCCAATCTCGTCTTTTGTCGACGATGAGCACTACTATTAACTACATCTCTAAGAGGCTTGCAAGACCTATTTCTTGCCCTTCTTCGTCTCGGCCGCAACATCGGCCACCGCCGCGTCTATGGCCGACCCCGACTGGTCTTTCGGTTCAGCCTGGTCAACCTTGTCAGCCTTGGTGGGGGAGGCGTCTGCTTCGGTCTTGGGCTCCGGTTCAGTGGCAATGGCCGAGGCGGCTTCCGAGAAGCCGGTGATGGCACCCCGGGCCACGGCACCCAGCATGTCCATCACACCGATGGGTTTGGACTCTTCCGGGGCCGGAGCCTCCGTTGGGAGCGTTTCCGGCGGGGAGGATGGAGGAGGGGTTGACGAGGGGGATGGTGACGGGGGTGAGGGAGCCGAGGCCGGTGATGAGGTGGCCGGCCTGCTTTCCGAGGATGGGGTGGTCTCCGATCTGGTTGGGGCCACGATGTCCACGCCATCGAAATCGGCCTTGGAACCTGGAGAGGGGGTGAACGAGAGACCGCTGGAGGACTGAGGTGGAGAGGTGGTGGCGGGACGAGGGGTCGATGGCCGGGAGGGGGCTGGAGGCGGCGCGGTCCCGGACCTGGGCACAAGGCCTTCCACAGTTCTGGCCCTCTGGGCCTTGAGTCGTTGGAGCTCTTGCAGAGGTGACAGACGGGGGGCATCCCTGAGCGAGGGTGTGGGTTCGGATGGTGGCGGAGAGGGAGGGGCCTGAGGCATTGTCGGGCCGGGCATCGACGGAGGCTGACCACCCGGCGGCGGACCGGCGAAGGGGTAGGCGCTTTGAGTGATGGGAACTCCGGGCTGGGGCATCGGTTGAGGAGCAGTCGTCTCAGGCATCCGGGATGAGCGGGTTCGGGCATCCTTGGCCTCATCCGGGGTGCGTCTCGACCTACGGCTGGCTCCCCGGGGTTTGAAGAGGGGGCGGCGCCTGGAGCCCTTGGAAGCGGCCCTCCCTTGACCGCCGGGAACGGCTCCGGACTGAGAGGGTTCGGGTTGCGGCCGGGGCCACGAAGGCTGGGGACCGGTCCAGACCCTGGCTGTCGGTATCGAGGGTTCGCTGGGAATCTGGACCCATCGCTCCTTGCTCGCAGGAGCTGGAGGGGGAGCTTCCGTTGTTTCGGGGCCAGGTTCCGCGGGTGGGGAGGAGGGTGTTGAAGGTCGCTCACTCCCGGGCTGGACCGCCGATGTTGGCAGGGGTGCCTGAGCCCCGGGAGCCGCTCCGCCCCCCCACTCGACTATCTCGCCGTGACGCCGGCGCAGTTCACCCAGACCCTCAAGGTCCAGGCCATCATCCGTGGCCCTGTACCTCCTGCGACCCCTGCTCGCCCTCGGGGCAGGCCGGCCATAGAGGGTCCTGGCACCCCACCAGAAGAGGAGCACCTGCAGAGCCGCCAGGAGAGCCAACAGACCCTTCTCCAGGGTTTGCAGTCTGATACCGGCCGCGGCCAGGAAGTCCAGACCCACGATCACGGTCCCCACCAGGACCAACGCCCAGAGCGTCCCGGCCACCAGACCGTAGAAGGTGGACCAGCTCTCGGGCAGCTTTCGGGCACCCTCGTGACCACCCAGGAAGGGGGCCACCACGAGGATGACCACGAAGCCCGCTATGGGGATGGGGATCAGGATCAAGCTCACCACGATGACTATGTAGCCTCTCAGGAGAGCCTTGGCAAAGTCGGTGGTGGTGACGGCCATTGGATAGGGTAAACGGGTGCCAGGGTTTAAAGCCTGCCCGCTGGCGGGGGTGGTTGCGCCCATTGGGAAGGGGTTGGGACCGGTTCACCATTGATGTTCTTTGACGATAGCTAGGGGGCACAACTTATCAAGGGCCGAGAGCTATTGGGTCATGAACATGACCGACCTACGATCCTTCGTCCTCGAACCGAGCCCACAGGCCATACCAGGCTCATTCAGAGGGAGCCTCCAACCATCGGCAAAGGGAGGCCTCCAATGAGCCCCACCGCGAGAGCGAGAGCCATGGACCGGGCCGAGGTGGAACGCCTGCTGGACAGCATTCCCCTGCCGGGTCTCATCACCGGCGAGCTGAGCCGCATCATCCGGGCCAACGAGGCACTGGTGAACCTGCTGGGCTTTCCCGAGGGCGAGCTGACCCAGTACACCCTGCTCGACCTGGTCGACAACACCCAGCTCATGGACGCGGCCAAGCTCTTCACCCTGCTGGAATCGGAGGCCCGGGTGGACCGGGAGCTATCCCTGAGGCGCAACCGGGGCGACCCCATGGACCTGCGCTGGATCGGCATCGTGCTGGGCGACCTTCAGCTCCACCTCTTCGACACCAACGAGGCCGGCATCGAACTGCCCGTCACGGCTCCGGTGAGGGACCTGCAGGCCGAATCGGAACTGGCCCGCACCAATCGCATGCTCAAGGATGACCTGAAGCGCCTGCGTGAGAAGGACCATTTCAACACCCACATCCAGGAATCACTGCGGGCGCTGTTGATGGTCCTGGACCAGAACAACCGCATCATCACCCTGAACACAGCCGCCGAGCACATCCTGGGGGTGAACCTGAACGAGGTGGGCGGCACAGACTTCTTCCAGCTGGACCTGCCGGTGCAGTTCGACGGCCTGTCCGATGGTCTGCGACGGGTGCGGGAGACCCGGGAGACCATGTACGTCGAAGGGCTGGAGTACCTCAACGGCGAGGGACAGCTGGGCTACCTGGCCCTGACCTACGTGCCCCTGGAGGATGACTACGAGAAGGTGACGGGGATCATCGCCCTGGGCGAGGACATCACCCAGCGCATCCGGCTGGAGGAGCAGCTGGAGGCCAAGGCCGCCGAACTGGCCCACTCCAACAAGGAGCTGGAGAGCTTCACCTACGTCGTATCCCACGACCTGAAGGAACCCCTGCGCTCCATCTCGGCCTTCTCCACCTTCCTGCTGGAGGATTACAAGGAGCGGCTGGACGAACAGGGGGTCGAGTACCTGGCCATCCTGGTGCGTTCGGCCGAAAGGATGCGCCAGCTCATCGAGGACCTGCTGGAGCTCTCGCGGATCGGCAGGGTCAGGGAGAAGGCCACCTGGGTGGACCTCAACACCCTGTTGCCCGAGGTGGTGGAGGACCTCTCCACGGCCATCGAGGAGCGCAAGGTCCAGCTGCGCATCGAACCCGAGCTGCCCCTGGTGTACGGAGAGAAGGTGCGGGTCCGCCAGCTCTTCGCCAACCTGGTCTCCAATGCCATCAAGTTCAACACCAGTCCCCATCCCGAGGTGGAGGTGGGCTTCAGGCCCGGGACCCGTACCAACACCCTGTATGTCAGGGACAACGGCCCGGGCATCGATCCCCGCTACCACGAGAAGATATTCCAGATCTTCCAGCGCCTGGGCCTGCGTGACGAGGTGGAGGGCACCGGGGCCGGTCTGACCATCTGCCGCAAGATAGTGGAGGACCTGGGAGGCCAGCTGTGGGTCGAGTCCGAAGAAGGACAGGGGGCCAACTTCCTCTTCACCATGCCCCGTGGTGGGTCGCCGGAGGAGGTGGAAGAATGAGCGAGCTGGGCACCCGGCGCTCCATCAGGATCCTGCTGGTTGAGGACAACCCCGACGACGTTGCCATCACCCGACGGGCCCTGTCCAAGGGAGCCCTGGACGACAAGCTCATCGTGGCCCGGGATGGTCAGGAGGCCCTGGACATGCTTCATCGGCGAGGCGACTATGCCGGACCCTCGGCGGTACCTTTCCCCGACCTGATCCTGCTGGACCTGAACCTGCCCCGAGTGGATGGCCGGGAGGTGCTCAAGGAGGTCAAGGCCGACATGACCCTCAAACGGATACCCATCATCGTGCTCACAACCTCCCAGAGCGATGAGGACATCGTGAACACTTATGGCCTGGGGGTCAATACCTACATTCGCAAGCCGGTGAACTTCGACCGGTTCCAAGAGGTGGTCCGAACGTTGCACAACTACTGGGTTTCCGTGGCTTCCCTGCCCTCGCGGATGGAGGTGGACCGATGACCCGGGTCCTGCTGGTGGAGGACAGCCCCACGGACACGATGATCATCAAGCGCCTGCTGGATCGCGATGACCACACCTTCGAACTGGAGACCGCGGCCACCGGCGCCGAGGCCGACCGGCTCCTGGCCAGCGGCTCGTTCGACTGTCTGGTCCTGGACCACATGCTCCCCGATACCAACTCCCTGGAGTACCTGCGCCATATCAGGGAGGGTTTCGGCGAACTGCCGGTGGTGATCATCACCGGCCAGAAACACGACTGGATCCGCCACAGCTCCCTGGAACTGGGTGCCAGCCATTTCCTGAGCAAGGATGAGGTCCTGAAAGGGGCCCTGCCCGGAGCGATCCTGTCGGCCACAGAATCCAGCCGCCAATCCCCGCAAGAGGGTGAGGATGAGGAAACCGCTGAGGACGAAGCCAGCGGACGCCCCTCTCCCGAGGCACTCTACCGGACCCTGCTGGACACCATGCGCGGGGGGGTCCTGACCCTGGACGGCCGGGGCAACATCACATTCTCCAATCCCCAGGCCGGCGAGCTGATGGGGAAACCGGCCGCCCATCTGCTGGGCCGCTCCCTGGACACCTTCATCTCCGCCGAGGAGGGGACCCTCCATCGCGAACACCAGCAGGAGGTGAACGCGGGAGCCATCTGCACCTACGAGCTGATGGTCCAGCCGGCGGGGCGGAAGCCGATACCGGTGCACGTCTCCCACGCGCCCCTGCGGGACCAGGAGGGCACCATCACCGGCTCCATCCTGGTACTGTCCAACATCAGCGACCTGCGGGCCGCCCAGGTTGAACTGACGCAATCCCAGGCCCGCTACCGCACCCTCATCGAGATCGCCCCCGAGGCCATAGTTCATTTCGACCTGGCGGGGACCATCCAGTACCACAACGACCAGCTGTGCCGCCTGACCGGCTACACCGCCCTGGAACTGGAGGGCATCAAGGTGGATCATATCCTGCTGACGGACGACAAGATCGACCTGGAGGGCCTCTATCGCCAGGCGGTGGAGGATGAACAATTCGCGCGGACCTTCCAGGCTCGGATCCTGACCCGGACCGGCCATGTGCGCCATGTCGAGGTCTCCACCGCGGCCGTGGAGGAGAGCGGCTCGATGCGGGGCATCATCGCCTACGTGCGGGACGACACCCTGCGGTTCGCCGCCGAGCGGCAGATAAGGCAGGCCAAGGCCACCGCCGAGTTCGCCTCGGACCTGCTCTCCCACGATATCAACAATCTCAACCAGGGCACCAAGGGCTACCTGGAGCTCCTGCTGGAGCAGACAAGGGTGGATGATACCGCCAACCGGCTGACCAACCAGGCCCTGGAGCAGGTGGAATCCTCCTCCCGTTTGATCCACGAGGTCCGACATCTGCTGGACATCCGGGGTCAGACCCCCGCCCTGGAACCGGTGGACCAGGTGACCACCATCCAGCGTGTCTTGGAGCAGGTGCGGGCCCGGTATCCCAAACGGGAGCTCTCCATCGAGGTCGAGACCCCCGAGGAGGCCCATGCCCTGGCCACCGGCCTGCTGGGGGACCTCTACTTGAACCTGCTGGACAACGGGGTCAAGTACAATCCCAACCCCGAAGCCAAACTGAGGATCGAGGTGGCCAAGAACACCCTGCGTGGCGCCCCGGCCTGGCTCACCTCCATCAGCGACAACGGCAACGGCATACCCGACGACCAGAAGGAGGCACTCTTCGACCGCACCACACGGCGCAAGGGCAGCTCCAAGGGCTGGGGCCTGGGGCTCTCGCTGGTGCTGGCCATCGTGGACCAGTACGAGGGTAAGGTCTGGGTGGAGGACGCCCGCCCGGGACCCGGGGCCTGTTTCAAGGTGCTTCTGCAAGCCAGCTCCCCCTCCCAACCACCGGCGCAGACCGGGAAGGCCGGCAAGGCCAGCAAGGCGGGCAAAGGCCCCTCCTGAGCCCCCGGTGGTCAATTGCGCGTACTCATCGCCGAGGATGAAGAATACCTGCAACGCCTCTATTTCGAGATCTTCGAGATGAAGGGGCACAAGGTGGTGGGTCAGGCCTACAACGGGGAGGAGGCGGTGGAGCTGTTCCGCGGGCTGGACCCGGCTCCCGACTGCGTGCTGATGGACCATCGCATGCCCGGGGCCGACGGTATCACCGCCACCATCAAGATCCGGGAGCTGGACCCCCAGGTCAGGATCATCTTCGCCTCGGCCGATGTGGGGATCATGGAGGAAGCCATCGAGGCCGGGGCCGAGGCCTTCCTGGCCAAGCCCTTCTCGGTGCAGGAGCTGGTGCAGGCCCTGGAGGAACCCCTTCAGGTGGTCTACGTCTACCTGGCCTCCAACAATGGACTGCCCATGGCCTCCTACCAGACCGAGGAGACCAGTCTGGACCCCGACCTTTTCACCTCCATGCTCAGCGCCATCGATGATTTCGTGAGCCATTCCCTGGGCTCCCTGGCCCCCACCCGCCATCACCTCTCCCGCATGGACTACGGACCATGGTCCATCGGCATCCACCTGGCCTCCCACTTCCGCCTGATCCTGGTATATTCCGGGTTTGCCGATCAGATGTTGCAATCCATACTCGAGAGGACGGTCAAGGATATCGAATTCCGCTATGGTCGGGTCATGGTCAAGTGGGATGGCAACCGTCGCGACCTGGCGGGGATCGAGGGCCTGCTGGAGCGATTGACCAGCTAGAAAGGTGCCGCGGGCCGGGATCGAACCGGCGACCTCCAGATCTTCAGTCTGGCGCTCTCCCGCCTGAGCTACCGCGGCTTGAGCCGGTCATTGGCGCTGGTTAAAAAAGGATTGGCCTGGCCACCCCCGGAGACCAGAACCGGCCGGCGATAATGGATGAAAGGCGCGCCCACAACTGGTTTTCAGCGATATTGATTTATTAGGGCAGTTCATGGGAGCCGCCATGGCCAAAGCCAAACCCAGGTCCAAGAGCAAAGCCAAGAAAGGCCCCTCCAAGGGCGGTCCGGGCAAGAACCCATCCCGCAAGGCCGATGCACAGCGCCGAGGGTCACCCTTTAACAGCAAAGGCCCCCGCAATTACGGAGCCATCTTCCTGGCGGTCTTCGTGATGGCCATCATGCTCCTCTCGGCGATGGTGGTGGTGATGGATTCCATCCCCGGGTTCAACCGTGAGGAGGACCCCAAGTACGGCGTCCGGGCCTTCTTCTACAATGCCAACCACACGGCAGAGAAGGGTGGCCACACCGAATACGCGATGTACATTGGCAACACCGGCAACACCAAGGACAACTTCCAGGTGAAGACCGTCAACAACGCCGGCAATTTCGAGATCTGGTTTGGCATCTTCAGCGTGGACGCCGGGGTGGAGAACAACGCCCACCTGACCGAGGGGGCGGCCTCCAGCGGGCTCATCGACCTGTTCTCGGACAACGGACAGGAGCTTTCGGATAAGGCCACCGTCACAAAGGTGGATGACAACAACTGGCAGATCGAGGACGGCTATATCGAATACAGGGTCTCAAAGGCGCTGAGCCTGCTCAACTTCTTCCAGTACGGACAGGCCAGCATCCCCCTGAAGGACGGAAAGTCAACGGTCATCATCGTGGCCGCCGATGCCTCTTCCCGGGCCAAGGGACTCAACTACGCCGAGATCCAGGTCCGTTCCCTCAAGAGCTCTGCCGCCAAGACCACCATCCGCTTCAACGTGGAGGTGGTGGACGACCTGGGCGAGGCCATCACCAAGGACGACAGCGTGGGCATGTGGTACATCGGGATGCTCACCGAGGGCACCATGTTCGATGCCAATGTGGAAGGGACGGTGAAGAACACCTCCATTCCCCGCAAAAAAAGCCTCTCTGAGCATTTCACCATGTTCGATCTGGAACCAACGGTGGGCCAGGCCGGGGTCATCGAGGGCTGGCAGAAGGGCGTTCCCGGTCTCAAGAACAGCGAGACCAAGGTCATCCGGATCCCGCCGAAGATGGCCTACGGCGACACCGGCGACCACGACCTGGCCGGCGAGGAGCTCATCTTCGAGATAACCCTGGGCGCCGTCTACTGAGACCATCTGGAGCCAGTGTACATTATACTGTAGTATAGTGCAACAGAGCGATAGTGCAACAGATCAGGCCTGGGCCAGGTCAAGGAACTTGAATTGGTGCTTGGTAGTAGAACGCCACATCTCATTGATCTCAACACCAGACGGCCTGTCAGCATCACCATCTCCTCCTACCTCGGGGCCACCTCGAGGGTGAAGAATTGGCATGGTGTTGTTATCCAAAGCTGTTGGACACAACCTGGGTAGAGACCACGAATGAAACCGTCCACCTCATGCTTCCGTGGGTGAACAAACCAGGAAGAGGCTCAACGCATATCTTGCCTTGCGAGCCTGCAGGCTAGCGCTGTTGCGTCTGTCTTGCACCCTGTTCGCGTCTACTGGCGGCGGCGGCGGGCCAGGCCGAAGATGACCAGCATGCCGGCCACCGGGATGGCGATGGTGGAGAACTCCGGGATGGGGTCACGGCTCTCCACTACCTGGACCTGGGTCTCGCCCCAGTCCTCGGCGTCGTCCCACGATACCAGGTGGATGTAGACGTTGTCGGAGGTGCTGACACCGTCCACGGCCAATTCCAGCTCGGAGCCGGTTGCCGCTGCGTCCACTCCGCTCAGGGAGCTCCACTTCCACTCGGTCTGGGTCTCGCCGGTGAAGGCCTGCTTGTCGGCCCGGGTGATGTCACCCATCAGACCCTTCAGCTCCACCATGACGTCGGCGCCGATGTCGTAGACCTCGTATCCGGTGGTCTCGTCACCGTCGGTGTCGATGAAGATGTAGATGGCGTCCTCGCCGGTGAGCTCGGGGATGTCCACCGGACCCTGGGGCTCGGTGGGGATGGAACTGCCGCCGCCGGTGCCGGGCTTGGATTTGGCCTCGGCCGCCGGGATGGCGATGCCGTTGAGGATCTGGTCGCCCTCCACCTGGAGGTAGAAGTAGGTGGTGTCATCGGTGTTGACGGCCGCCTGCTCCACCAGGTCCACCGCGGGGTTGGCCACAGGGGTCTCGTCGGTGTCCACGGTCCGGTCCACATCGGCCCAGTCGCCGAAAGCGCCGTCGATGACGATCTCGGTGGGCTGGTCACTGCCGATGTAGTAGGGTTCGATGGTGCCGACGAACGAGGTCAGCCCGTCGCTGATGACGCTGGTAGCCTCAAGCCCCACAGCCAATGCAGCCGAGGCCTCCCTCGCATCGAGGGTGAGGTCATACGAGACGGACTGACCTGATTCAATGGAAGTGTCAAGGTTGGCGAAGGTGATGGTGTCGCCGGAAAGGAGGCCGCTGACGCTGCCCAGGGTGGCGCTCTCTAGGTCGCTGGCCCGGGCGGTGGAGGTGAGGGTCAAGGTCAGGGATTCCACGTTGACGTCGCCCATGGGGGCCGTCAGGGTCACCTCGTCCCCGGTCAGCTCGACCACCAGGGGAGCCTGACTGTTGGAGATCACATAATCGCTGGTATCGGTGTACTCATCGCCCTCGGCGGTCTGGAAGACCACGGCCACCACATCGGAGGACTCCAGGTTGGCGTCGAAGAGAGGCACCTGGGTCTCCACCATGTTGGCGCTGATGCGAGCGGTGATGGTGGTCAGGGCGGTGAAGCCGTTCCAGTCGTAGGCGTTGTCGGCCTCGAAGGTGTAGAAGACCGAGGAAAGGACGTAGCCCTTGTTGCCGTAGAGCTCCACCAGATAGTCGGCGCCGATACCGTTGAAGGAGAAGCCGGTGGCGGCGTCCAGGTCGCTGTCGATGAGGATGCGGGCGGTGCGGCCCACCTCACCGGCAAAGAGGGGCTCGGCGGTCTCGATATAGAAAGAAAGATAAAGACCGTCGGAAACGACGCCGTAGTCGGTCATGTCCACGTTGGGGGCGGCATCGTTGTTGTCCGCGCCCATGGCCACTCCGTTCCAGTCGCTAAAGTCACCGTCGACACGGATCCGGGCGGCGTCCTCGTCGCCGTTGAGGATGAACATCAGGCTGGTGCCGACCAGGAGTGCTACCACAGCCACACTGGCCACGGCCAGTGTTCTCCTGCTCGGGGGTTCTCTGAAGCCTGATAATCCGCCACGAGCTGCTCCCCTCCCGTTGGTGAGCCCGTTGCCGTTGGTCAGGCCGTTGCCGTTGGTCAGGCCATTGCCATTGGTCAGGCCATTGCCATTGGTCAGGCCATTGCCATTGGTCAGGCCGTTGCCGTTGGTCAGGCCATTGCCATTGGTCAGGCCATTGCCATTGGTCAGGCCGTTGCCATTGGTCAGGCCGTTGCCGTTGGTCAGGCCGTTGCCGTTGGTCAGGCCGTTGCCGT
>CAYLMJ010000002.1:0-46875 GCA_964384995.1 uncultured archaeon
ACAGAGGCACTCCAATCCGTCCGATGACCGGATTGGAGTGCCGGGGGCGGGGTTTGAACCCGCGGCCTTCGGATATCTCAGGTGCGTCGGGTCGTTGTCAGCAACGTACCTTGCACGCGGCATGGGCCCAGGCGGGCCCTCCGGGCGAGATGGTCGCTTCGCCATTGGCGACCCTATGAGTCCGACGCTCCACCAAGCTGAGCCACCCCGGCACGTTGGTAATCTCGGCTCGGGTCGCGAGGCACCGGAGGGTATAAAGCTTGCCTGTGATGATGCAAACCCACCCCACCGATTCGATGAATATCACAAGCATAACTATATTGGGCTGACGGCTCATTGGAGGGACATGTCGCTGAAACTGGTGGCCCTCATTGTGGTTACCATCCTGGTCGTGGCCGGCGGGGCTGCCGGTTGGTGGATGACCGGTGGATTCGATACTGATGACCCCACAGATGATGGACAACCCATTTACGAGGAGCCAGACCCGGATCCCGATCCAGGCAATCAGACCGATGATGATGAAAAGAAGCAGAACTGGACCCTTGATGGCCGATTGCGTCCAGGTTCCAGCATGAACGGTTGCACCCTCAACTTCCTCTTCGAGTACCCCGATGGCAAGCTGGCCATGGGCACCGCCGGACACTGCGCCGAGGTTGATGATACGGTCTCCAATCCCGATGTGGGGGAGTTCGGTGTGGTGGTCTACAGCGTTCAGGATTTCAACGACCGCAAGCTTGACTTCGCCCTGATCGACATCTATGAGTCCCATTTTCCCGAATCCAACCCCCAGATGCGAAGATGGGGAGGACCCACCGGATTCACCACCTCAGACCAGACAAGTATGGGAGCTGTGGTTGATGTCTACGGCTACGCGGCCGGCGCCGGAGCCAGCGAGACCACTCGACCTCGCCAGGGTCTGCTGGTGGGTGACGACGAGAAGGAGTATCGCACCGATATTCCGGCCTGGTGGGGAGACAGCGGAGGACCCCTGGTGATGGACGGGGATCGCGCCGCCCTTGGTGTCGTGAGCCGGATCGCCGCCGGAAGCGGTTCCACCCTCACTGGTTCCACGGTCGAGTGGATCCTGGAATGCCTCAAGACCGATGGCTTCGAGGTGGAGCTGATCCTGGCCGACCCATTGTAGATCTCCTGGTCCATCGGCCCTTTCAAAATCAATAATCGAACAAGGCTTCTCTTATATAATTCATCGAACTGGCCCCCCGGTCAAGATGACCCCCGAAAACGACACCGCCGGGTCTATCCAACCTGCCACCGGCGATTACAGCCCCTACGCACTGGAGCAAAAGGTCAGACAGCGGTGGGAGGGTCAGGACGCCTACCAGCTCACCCGCCGACACCGTGAAGCAGGCAAGGACTGGTACATCATCGACGGACCCCCCTACACCTCCGGAGCCATCCACCTGGGAACCGCCTGGAACAAGTCTCTCAAGGACGCCATCATCCGCTACAAGCGCATGCACGGTTTCAACGTCCGGGACCAGGCGGGCTGGGACATGCACGGCCTCCCCATCGAGGTGCGCGTGGAGAAGGAGCTAAACTTCGCCAACAAGCAGGCCATCGAGGATTACGGCATCGACCGTTTCATCGCCAAGTGCAAGGAGTTCGCCCTCAAGCACCGCGATATCATGACCGTCGAGTTCAAGGAGCTGGGGGTCTGGCTGGACTGGGATAGACCCTACCAGACCATCGAGGACTCCTACATCGAGGCCGCCTGGTGGACCCTGGCCCGGGCCGAGGCCAAGCAGCTGCTGTTCCAGGACCTGCGCACCGTGGTATGGTGCCCCCGTTGTGAGACCGCCCTGGCCGAGGCCGAGATCGAGTACTGGGAGGAGGAGGACCCCTCCATCTGGGTCAAGTTCCCCCTGCTGGACCGTCCCGGCGAGTCCATCGTCATCTGGACCACCACCCCCTGGACCCTGCCCGCCGACCTGGCCGTTGCCGTCCATCCCGATGAGGAGTACGTGCGCATTAAGGTCTGGAGGATTGTGCCCGATGAGGAGGGTGAGATCGATGAGGAGGGTGAGCGCACCGACGAGGAGATACTCATCTGCGCCGCCGAGTGCGCCGAGGAGGTGGCCCGGGCTGGACGCTTCCATGGCTACGAGGTGGTGGACACTTTGCCCGGCGATGTGCTGGAGGGGCTGAAGTATCGCCACCCCCTGCTGGAGGAGATGGAATACCACCGGACCCTGGAGGGCGACTGGGTCCACAAGATCATCTGTGCCGATTACGTGGAACTGGATTACACCGGTTGCGTCCACACCGCTCCAGGCCACGGACCCGAGGACTTCGAGACCGGCCGCCAGTACAGCCTGCCACCCTTTTGCCCCATCGACAGCGCCGGATGCTTCACCGATGAGGTGGAAGGTTGGGTGGGCCAGTTTCACAAGGATGCCGACGAATCCATCATCCGATTGCTGGAAGAGAAGGGCCTCCTGCTTCACCGCGACACCCTGGAGCACCGCTTCGGCCATTGCTGGCGCTGCAAGTCTCCCATCACCTACCGGGTGACCAAGCAGTGGTACCTGAAGGTGACCGAGCTGAAGGAGCGGATGCTGGAGGAGGTGGCCCGCATCAAGTGGACCCCCGAATGGGCCGGTTCCTCGCGGCAGAAGGAGTGGGTGGCCAACGCCCGGGACTGGTGCATCTCCCGACAGCGTTACTGGGGCATCCCCTTCCCCATCTGGCGTTGCGACAGTTGCGAGGAGCGCAAGGTGATCGGTTCGCGGGCCGAGCTGGTTTCCCTGGGTGCCCCTTCGGACATCGAGTTGCATCGCCCCTACGTGGACACCATCAAGATCGACTGCGCCTGCGGTAGTACCATGACCCGGGTGCCCGATGTGCTGGACGTCTGGTTCGACTCGGCAGTATGCTCCTGGGCCCAGCTGGGCTACCCCGGCTCGGAAGAGGATTACAAACGCTGGTGGCCCTGCGACTTCATCGTGGAGGCCCACGACCAGACCCGGGGCTGGTTCTACTCCCAGCTGGGAGCTTCTGTGGTGGCCTTCGACCGGATCCCCTACGAGGAGGTGCTGATGCACGGCTTCGCCATGGGCTACGACGGCAAGCCCATGTCCAAGTCCCTGGGCAACTTCACGCCGCCCCTGGAGGTGGTGCAGGAATATGGCGCCGACGCCATGCGCTTCTACATCCTGACGGTCTCGGCCCAGTGGGAGGATGTCTCTTTCCAGACCGAAGGGGTCAAGCAGGCCCTGAAGCTCTTCAACGTCCTGTGGAACCTCTACAGGTTCGCCACCACCTACATGGCCCTGGACAGTTATGGTCCGCCCGCCAAAGCCCCGGCCCCTGGGAGCCTGCCCATCGAGGAGCAGTGGCTCCTGAGCCGATTGGAGACCACCAAGGCCGAGTTCACAGGCGAGTTCGACCGCTGGTACCTGCACCGCGCAGGAAGGGCTCTGGAGCGGTTCGTGTTGGAGGACCTGTCCCGCTGGTATGTGCGTCTCGTCCGCGACAGGCTGTGGGAGGAGGCGGATGCTCCTGCCAAATCGGCCACCTACTTCACCCTGTGGTACGCCCTGCGGGAGACCGCCCTGATGCTGGCTCCCCTGACACCCCACATCGCTGATGAGCTCTATGGCAACCTGGACGGGAGCCTGGCCACGGTGCACATGGCCGACTGGCCCGCCACCGACGAGCAGTATATAAATGCCGAGTTGGAAGCCCAGATGGCCCTGGCCCGTGAGATGGTGGAGGCCTGCGCCGCCGCTCGGGAAAAGCTGGGCCGCAAACTGCGTTGGCCGGTGGCCAAGGTGATCCTTCAAGGAGGTCCCGAAGTGGCCGCCGCCGTCAAGACCCTGGAGCCCATGCTGAAGGAGCAATGCAACGCCAAGAACGTGGAGCATGCCGAGCACTGGGAGGGGCTGAAGGTGGAAGCCCAGCCCGACTTCAAGGCCCTGGGGCCGGCGTTCAAGGGCCAGGCCGGAGCGGTGGCCGAGGCCCTGCGAGCGGCAGACGGGCCCGCCCTGCAACAGGAGCTGGACAGCGCGGGCACCGCCAGCCTGCAACTGTCCGATGGTACCACAGTGGAGATAACACCTGAGATGGTCCAGTTCCGCTCCCTGCTGCCCGACTCGGCGGCCTCCAACCCCTTCTCGGCGGGCACATTGATCGTGGACGGTACCCTCACCGATGAACTGCGCACCGAGGGCTTCGCCAGGGACCTGGTTCGCCGCATCCAGCAGATGCGCAAGGACCTGGACCTGCCGGTGGAGGCCTTTGTGAAGGTCACCTACACCACCCCCGATGATGGCCTGATGCAGGAGTTGGCCGACTGGCAGCCCTACATGGCCAAGGAGACCCGGGCCGAGGAACTGAATGTTGGCGAGGCTGTGGGTGAGCTGGTGACCGATTGGGACATCGAGGGTGTCAAGTTCAAGATCGGTGTGGCGAGGGTCGGTTGATCCTGAAGCCAAACCTTCGGGCCTGTCCCCTAGGTCACGATCTTTCGCGTCAGCGTCACCACGATGAACGCCATTAGAATGACCCCGATGAGAGCCTCGCTCACGGCGATTATCTGGTAGGGCCCTTCCTTGGGGGCGTAATCCCCGTAGCCCAGGGTGGTGAAGGTGGTGGTGGAGAAGTAGAAGTGCTCCCTGAAGGTCAGGTCCTCCTTGTCATTGGGGTGCCGCACACCCTCCCCGAAGTGGTAGACGATGGAGAAGATGATGATCAAAGACAGGGCGAAGGCGATGGTCTTCTGGATGTGCTCCCCGTAGCCGCACACCGCATCGGCGAAGAGGTAGCCCACCCACATGCCCCACCGTTTCTCCTTGTGGAACTGGCGGCGCTGCATCACCGATTCCTGGTACGAGTAGTTGCTGGCCCGGGCGTGGGCTCCATTCTCGCGGAAGATGTTCTTCAGGTTGCGGTAGAGGTCCATGGCCTTGGTGTACCGGCCTTCTTCCTCGTAGGTCCACACCTTATCCAGTTCGGCGAACTCCATGTTGGCTCCCAGCAGGACCGTCTGGTAGATCTTGGCCATGGTGAAATCGGCATCCCTGACCTTTGAATTGCGCAGATCGGCACCCTCCAGGCTGCAATCGACGAAGCTTGCGCTGTTAAGGAACGAACCCTGTAGGTGGGTATCATCGAAGGATGACCCGAGAAAATCCCCCCGCACCAGTATGGCACCTTTGAGATGTGCCCGGTTGAAGGTACATTTTTTCGCGTAGGCTCGAACCAAATTTGCATCGTTGAGATGGCACTCCTTGAACTGGCAGTCCTCCAGGGTGGCCCGGGCCAGGTTGGCATGATTCATGTGGCTCTGGGCGAACTCACAGCCGATGATCCTTGAATCGGCAAGATCGGCATCGTTCAGATTGGTCTTTTCGAACTGACAATGACTGAAATGGCCACTGCGGAAAGTGGCTCCCGCGCAATCCGCCCGGCTAGCGTCGATAGCCTCGATGGTGGCTCCCGAGAGGTTGGTTCCCTTCAGGTTGGCTCCGATGAGATCACCGCCGATGTACTCCACATGGGAAAGGTCCGCCCCCTCCAGGTTGGCCTTGGCCAGGTAGGCACCGCTGAGCTGACAGTTCTCCATCTGGGCCCGTGACAGATCGGCTCCCTGCAGGTAGGCTCCCTCCAGGCTGGCACCCCGCAGGTCGGCCTTGGTCAGTCTTGCGTCGTCCAGGGTGGCGTTCTCCAGCTTGGCCCGGAACAGATTGGCTTCGGTGAGGTTGGCCTCGGTGAAGGTGGCGGTCTTGCCGGGTGAAGAGAGTTCGCATTCGGAGAGATCGTATCCTCGCAGGTCGGCCTTGGACCAGTCCAGACCCACGATGTCCTCCTCCTGGGTCAGATCGCGGTCCCCGACATGGGCGGCAAGGAGCTCCCGGGCCCGTTCCTCCATCGTGAGTCGCCGAGAGCCGCAGGAACCGGCCGATTAAAATCTTGTTGGCCCCGGTTGGGGGGTCAACTACGCCTCAACCGTATCTTCGAACTTTGCCATCACACCTTCCAGGACCCGCCGTCGGTCACCGCTGGTCTGCTCCAGCAGCCGGCGGATGATGAGCTCGGGGGTCGAGCGGGCCAGATAGTTGCGTCTGGGCGTCCGCTCCACCTGGAGGTTCAGGTCCTCATCCAGCCCCACGGCCGCGATGCCGTCCACCCGCAGGGGCAGATCGGTGGCCTCCAGGATCTGGTCGGCCAGATGGGAGACCATCACCACCACGTTGGCCCGGTTGGTCGAGGCCGCCTCCAGCAGACCGGCCATTATCCTCGCCCCGGCCCCCGGTTCGGTGATGGCTTCCAGCTCATCGGCCAGAAGTACCTTTGACTCAGGGTCGCAGACCACCTCCACCAGTAGTTTCAGGGTTCGTTCCAGGGCTCCCGCCGACTGGGTGGAACTGGCCTTGGCCATCAGATGCAGTCGGTGGCAAAGTCCCAGTCTGACCCTGGAGCCGGGAACCGGAAGGCCGGCCTGGGCCAGGGCCTGTATCTGGGCCATGAGCTCCAGCAGGGTGGTCTTGCCTCCCGAGTTGGCCCCTGACAGCAGGGCCACGGACTGGCGGTCACCTGGTTCGGCCACAGCCCCGAGGCTGTAGCTGACCGGCTCCACCCTTGCACCTCCTTCCAGTTCCTCCTTCAGCAGGAAGAGATGGCGGCCCCCTTCCACGACCATGCCGTTGAGGCCCTCGGTGGCGATGTCGGGGATGGCCAGGTTGTAGGATTGAGCCCACCGGGCCACGGTCAGGTCCACTCCCAGGTCCAGGGCCGCCACAAGGCCCACGCGACAGGCATCGCGCATTGGGGCCAGCTCGGTGGCCAGCTTGCGACTCAGGCTCAGCCTCCTGTGATGGTAGGCGTTTTCCAGAACAGTCTCCAGCTCGTTGACCGTTCTGGGCTCCAGCTCCCTTGGATACTCCTTCGTGAACAGGGGACCCGGCATGGCCAGGCCCAGGGGCTCCAGATATTCGGTCAGGCGGCTCTCCCCCGACTGGGTGATCTCCTCCAGGATGGGACCCACCTCAGAGGCGATGAGCCCCTTCAGACGACCGCCATGACTCTCCTGCAGGGCTGTCAGCAGCTCCTGTCCCTCCAGGGTGAGGCTGGCCTCGCCCACCTGGCGCTCGATCTCCTGGTTGACCCAGAGCTGAACGTCTCCCAGGCGTCCCGAGAGCTCCTTCCGCCCCCTGGCCAGGATAGCCAACTCCTCGTCCCCAGCCACCATACCCCCACCGACAGTCAGGTTCAGCGAGGAGGCCAGTTCCGACAGGCCGGGGTCCAGGCTCTCGCCCAGCTTCCGGATCAAGGGATGGTCCGGCAGTTCGGCCGTCAAAGCCTGCAAGCGGCACAGGGCCTCCAGGGTCCCGCGGTTGTGGCCGAACCAGCCGAGGATGGCTTCGGGAACCAGCAGTTCCAGGGACGCTTCCTCGTCGAAACTCTCCCAGTTGGCAGGTGTCCTGGAAGGTCCCCCCGGTCCCACCCAGCAGACCCGGCCAAAATCGGTGTAATCACTGTGATCGGCTCCCGGGCCAAGCTTGTAGAGTCGGCAATGGCGGGCCACCTCACGGAGCCGTATGGCGCCCCTGTCAGAGGCGGCCACAATCACCCGCCGCTCCCGCTTTGGAGTGACCGGCGGCTCCCGGGCCGGGGCCAGCTGGGCCAGGATGTCCAACAGTTCGCCAGCCTGCTGGGAGGGCAACTGCAGCAGCAGGTCAAGGGCCTGGCCAAACCGCTCCTGCCGCTCCTCGATCTCCGTGCGCTGTCGGGCCGGGAGCGGCTCCAGCAACCGGAGCTGGTTGCCCACATGACCGTTCAGGGCATGTTCTGAGATGAGCTGGATGAGGTCCTCCCACAGTTCCGAGGCCTCATCAGTTGCCAGAAATGGGCTCATCAGGCCTTCATTAACGTCTTCAGCTTCCTCTCTTCCTTTATATGCCAATCGTCGGTGATCCCTTGCCAGGTTCAGGGCCAGGTTCATCCCTACCCCCTCCACCTCGGTCAAACTGTCCAGATCGGCAGATCCCAGGGCCCAGAGCACCGCGTTCTCCGAGCCGAAATGTTTCACCAGCCGGCTGGCCAGAGAGGGGCCGACCCGGCGCAGATCGGTGAGATGGAACTGGGGTCGGGAGGAGGGTTCGGCCATGGGTCACTTCGGGTTAGGCCTTGGGTCTAAAAAGCGGATTGGACGGTTGAGCCGTTATTCCGTGATCGGCAGAGCACGATGGACCCGCAGGGTCTCATAGGACCCCACCACCTCCTTGGCCACCACCTCTGTCCGCCATCCGTGCCAGTCCTCGTCCGACAGCTGGGTCAGGCTGGAGAGGAGCAGGTAGAGTCCCGGAGGGGTCCTGTTCGCCATAGCCGGGAACGGCCCATCCCTGTCATTCACTGCCTCATCAATCAGCCAATCCCTGGCTCTGGCCAGCACCTCTCGGGCCACGCCTCCCCCGTCGGTTCCGGCCTCCACGGCCCCTGCCTGCCAGCGAGCGATATCGGGGTTCTCGTCAGGTCCGGTTCCGCTGGTCCGGCGTTCGGGGTCCTGGGGCAGGTAGGGCGGGTTGCAGGCGATGATGTCGAACCGGGAGGTACCCGCCGGAAGAGCCAGGAAGAGATTGCCCCGATGCACCTCCAACCGTTCCTCCAGACCCAGCCTTCGGGCATTCTCAGCGGTCAGTTCGACGGCATGGGAGTTCAGGTCCACCGCCGTCACCTCTGCCCCATGTATTGCCGCCCACAACCCCACCAGTCCACCCCCACATCCCAGGTCCAGCAATCGCAGGCCCTTTAGGGGCTCAGCTTTTCGCCTGGAGGATGGCGCCAGGGCCTCAGCCAGCAGGTACGAATCCTCGGCCGGCCTGTACACCGCTGGATGGGTCAGAAGATCAAGGTCCTGGGCCTGGGGTGAGGCATGGGCTTTTAGAGGGGCCTGTGAGTTCACCAGGCACCATTGAAGTTGTATGGATAATACACTATTGTCTGCTCATAGCTCATTGGTCAAATGGGAAAAATGAGCCCCCAAGGCGCGGCCCAAAGGTGTACTGAATTGCCCCTCCGCTTGGTGCAGGAGGCCTCGCGTGCGCGATAAAACCTGTCAATGAGTGGTTTTTCATGCGGAATATTTATATAAGGGTGGAGATTGGACGGGCACTCCTTCCAGCCTTTCAGGTGTGGCGGCATGAGCGAAAGTCGGCATTTGTATCACTCACTGCGTGGTATCTTGCCCTCTTTTGTCGAAATGGGCCTGTAGCTCAGCTAGGTAGAGCGGCGGGCTTTTAACCCGTCGGCCGGGGGTTCGAATCCCTCCAGGCCCGCTGTGCCGTGCCGAAGGCGAGAGGGCGTACCCACGATGGAGAAGCCATGACAATAGGTGGAGTCGCGTGTGGAGATGACCGAGCCAGGGAAATCGATCCAGGACCAGCCAGCCAGCAGGCCGGCGGGGAAGGGTCCGGCGAGTTCGGTTCGGCCATCACAACCAGTTCTTATCCGCCCCAGGGCGAGGTGGAAAAATAATGGCGCTTGAAGCAGAGATACTATGGCAGCATCACATGGTCCCCCGGCATTACATCTGTGAGGACGGAGAGACCCAGGAGGTGCTGGAGCGATGGAAGGCCCACAAGGAACAGTTGCCCCGGATCCTGGTGACCGATCCCGCTGTGAAGGCCTTGAAAGCCCCGGTGGGCAGCCTGATCAAGGTGGAGCGACCCTCCCAGACAGCCGGATTGCACTATGCCTACCGGCTGGTAGTGGAGGACTGAGGAGTACCGGAGGTCAGAAGATGCGAGAACTACTCGATTCATTCTTTTCCGAACGGACCCTGGTCAACCACCACATCACCTCCTACAACGATTTCATCCCCCATCCGGGCAATCCCAACTCCTGGATGCAGCGGGTGGTCAACAATGTCCGTATCGGTGATGAGGACACCAAGACCGGCACCATCAAACTGGAGCTGGGCGAACTGGACGCCTACATCAAGCTGGGCCGCATCCGCGTGGGCAAACCGGTCATCCGCGAGGCCAACGGCTCCCTGCAGGAGGCCCTGCCCATGATGGTCCGCCTGCGCAACCTCACCTACGCCGCCCCCATCCGCCTGGAATTCACGCTGGTGGAGGACGGCATCGAGCGGGAGCCCGAGGAGGTCACCATCGGCGAACTGCCCATCATGGTGAAATCGGCCCTCTGCACCCTGAACAAGCGCAACCTCGTTGGTCTGGAAGCCTCCCAGGAAGACTATCACGCCGCCCTGGTCAAGGCCAAGGAGGACGCCCTCGACCTGGGTGGCTACTTCATCATCAACGGCACCGAGCGGGTCCTCATCGCCCTGGAGGACCTTGCACCCAACCGGGTCCTGGTGGAGTACGACGAGCGCTACGACGTCCGGCTGGAACAGGCCAAGGTATTCTCCCAGCGCCAGGGATACCGGGCTCTGACCATAGTCGAGCGAAAAAAGGACGGTCTGATGATGACCTCCATTCCCGTGGCCTCGGGTCAGGTGCCCCTGATCATCCTGATGAAAGCCCTGGGCATGGAGGACAACGACAACCTGGCCGACGCCATCATCTCCGACGACCGCATGCGCAACGTCGTTCTGGCCAACATCGAAGAGTGCATGAACGACAAGCAGTATGACGTTTCCACCAACAAGGAGGCCCTGGAGTACCTTGAGCGCAAGTTCGCCTCGGGTCAGTCCAAGGAGTACCGGGTGAAGAAGGTCTCCTACATCATGGACAACTCCCTGCTGCCCCATCTGGGCACAGACCCCACCGCCCGCTACAAGAAAGCGGTCTTCCTGGGTCGCATGGCCCGGACGGTGCTGGAGCTCTCCCTGGAGGTCCGCAAGCCCGATGACAAGGACCACTACGCCAACAAGCGGCTCAAGCTGGCCGGCGACCTGATGGAGGACCTCTTCCGAGTCTCCCTGTCGGCCCTGCTCAACGACCTGAAGTACCAGCTCGAGCGCGCCTACCAGCGCAAGCGGGACCTGAAGGTGGCCTCGGCCATCCGCACCGACATGCTGACCAACCGCATCATGCACGCCCTGGCCACCGGCAACTGGGTGGGCGGCCGGGCCGGTGTGTCCCAGCTGCTGGACCGCACCTGCGCCATGTCCACAATCTCCCACCTGCGGCGGGTCACCTCGCCCCTGACCCGGACCCAGCCCCACTTCGAGGCCCGGGACCTGCACCCGACCCAGTGGGGGCGGCTCTGCCCCAACGAGACCCCCGAGGGTCAGAACTGTGGCCTGGTGAAGAACCTGGCCCTGATGGTAGATATCTCTGAAGGTTACAACGAGGAGATCGTCAAGGACCTGCTGGCCGACCTGAACCTCAGACCTGTAGATGAGGGCCGGCCTCAGGACGCCAAGGTCTACCTCAACGGTGACCTGGTGGGGGTCCATTCGGCCCCCATCGATCTGGTTGAGGAGGTCCGCTACCGGCGCCGCACCGGCCTGCTGTCCCACGAGGTCAACGTGCGCTACGACGATCACATGGAGGAGGTTGTCATCAACTGCGACGACGGCCGCATCCGGCGGCCCCTGCTCATCGTCCGCAACGGCAAGCTCCAGCTCCAGCCCCATCACCTGGAGGACCTGGACCGCGACCGCCTGCACTGGTCCAACCTCATCGACCAGGGCGTCGTGGAGTACCTGGATGCCGAGGAGGAGGAGAACGCCCTCATCGGCCTGGAGGAGAGCGACCTGACCCCCGATCACACCCACATGGAGACCGATCCCATGGTCATCCTGGGTGCCGCCACCGGCGTGGTCCCCTATCCCGAGCACAACTCCTCACCCCGCAACACCATGGGCGCGGGCATGGGCAAGCAATCCCTGGGCATGGGCTCCTCCAACTACCGGATGCGTCCCGACACCCGAGGTCATCTGCTCCACTACCCCCAGAAACCCATGACCCAGACCAAGATCCTGGAGTACTCCAACTTCAACCACCGCCCCGCGGGTCAGAACTTCGTAGTGGCGGTCATGTCCTTCCACGGCTACAACATGGAGGATGCCCTGGTCATCAATCGGGCCTCCATCGAGCGCGGCCTGGGCCGTTCCACCTTCATGCGCACCTACCAGTCCGAGGAGCGCCGGTACGCCGGAGGCCAGGAGGACCACTTCGAGATACCCGACCCCGAGGTCCGCGGCGCCCGCTCCGAGGATGCCTACATGCATCTGGAGAACGACGGGCTCATCTACCCCGAGGTGGAGCTGGGCGGCCAGGAGGTCATCATCGGCAAGACCTCGCCTCCCCGGTTCCTGGTGGAGCCCACCGATTTCCTGACCCCCCAGAAACGCCGGGAGAGTTCCATCACCATCCGTCACGGCGAGAAGGGCTGGGTCGATTCGGTCATGCTCACCGAGTCGGAGAACGGCTCCCGCCTGGTGCGGGTGCGGGTCCGCGACCAGCGGGTCCCCGAGCTGGGCGACAAGTTCGCCTCCCGCCACGGCCAGAAAGGTGTCATCGGACTTATCGTCCCCCACGAGGCCATGCCCTTCACCGGTGACGGCGTCGTCCCCGACCTGGTCATCAACCCCCACGCCATTCCCTCGCGGATGACCGTGGCCCACGTGCTGGAGATGATCGGCGGCAAGGTGGGCTCCATGGAGGGCCGCACCATCGACGGCACCCCTTTCTCAGGCGAGAAGGAGGTCGAACTGCGTCGCGGTCTGGTGGAGCACGGCTTCAGCCACTCCGGCCGGGAGCCCCTCTATGACGGACAGACGGGTAGGAAGCTCGATGCCGAGATATTCATCGGTGTCATCTACTACCAGAAGCTCCACCACATGGTGGCCGGCAAGCTTCACGCCCGCTCCCGCGGTCCTGTACAGTTGCTGACCCGCCAGCCCACCGAGGGTCGCGCCCGCCAGGGCGGTCTCCGGTTCGGCGAGATGGAGCGCGATTGCCTCATCGGCCACGGCGCCAGCATGGTCATCAAGGACCGGCTGCTGGACGAGTCTGACAAGACCGTGCAGTTCGTCTGTGCCGAGTGCGGCCACATCGCCTTCCTGGATCGCAAGGGCCTGCTGAGATGCGTGGTCTGCAGTTCGGGCAACATCCACCCGGTGCCCATGTCCTATGCTTTCAAGCTCCTGGTGGACGAGCTCAAATCGCTTGGTATTGCCATGCACATGGAACTGGAGGACCTTTCATGACACTGCGCATGGGACTTCCCAAACGCATCGCCGGGCTGAAGTTCGCCCTGATGTCGCCCAAGGAGATCCGCAAGATGTCGGCCACCAAGATAATCACCGCCGACACCTACGACGACGACGGCTTCCCCATCCCCATGGGTCTGATGGACATGCACATGGGGGTCATCGAGCCCGGCCTGCGCTGCAAGACCTGCGGCCGCAAGCTGGACGAGTGTCCCGGTCACTTTGGCCACATCGATTTCGCCATGCCCATCATCCACGTGGGCTACACCAAGACCCTCAAGGCCCTGCTGAGAGGCACCTGCCGCAACTGCTCCCGCCTGCTCCTGCCGCAACTGCGCATCAACGAGTACCGCCAGCAGATCCGCGAGGCCATGGCCCACCCCTCCTCCGGTCCCGGTCACGATCCCATCGTCACCCGGGTCTACAAGGAGTCGGCCAACGCCAAGGCCTGCCCCCACTGCTCAGAGACCCAGCGCAAGGTCATCCTGGACAAGCCCACCACCTTCCGGGAGGAGGGTCACAAGCTCACGCCCAAGGAGATCCGCCAGCGCCTGGAACGCATACCCGACGAGGACTGCCTGGCCATGGGCATCAATCCCAAGGCCACCCGGCCCGAGAACATGGTGCTCACCGTCCTGCCGGTACCACCGGTGACCGTGCGTCCCTCCATCACCCTGGAGAGCGGCGAGCGGTCCGAGGACGACCTGACCCACAAGCTGGTGGATGTTCTGCGCATCAACCAGCGTCTGAGAGAGAACCGGGACGCCGGGGCCCCCCAGCTCATCGTCGAGGACCTGTGGGAACTGCTTCAGTATCATGTCACCACCTTCTACGACAACCAGACCGCCGGCATCCCCACCGCCCGCCACCGTTCGGGCCGCCCGTTGAAGACCATCATCCAGAGGCTCAAGGGCAAGGAGGGGCGCTTCCGTTCCAACCTTTCGGGCAAGCGGGTCAACTTCTCCGCCCGTACCGTCATCTCTCCCGATCCCTATCTATCCATCAACGAGGTGGGGGTCCCCGAGGCGGCGGCCCGCGAGCTCACCGTGCCGGTCAGGGTGAACAGCCACAATCTGGCCTTCCTCAAGGAGCTCATCGAGAAGAACTTCACCCCCCACGATCCCACCGAGTACATCCCGGGCATCAACTACTTGGTCCGACCCGACGGCCGCCGGGTAAAGCTCTCGGAGCTCAACTGGGAGATCAACTACGACAAGCTCGAACCGGGCTACATCGTCGAACGCCACCTGATGGACGGCGACGTTGTCCTCTTCAACCGCCAGCCCAGCCTGCACCGCATGTCCATGATGGCCCACGAGGTCCGGATCATGCCCAACAAGACCTTCAGGCTCAACCTGTGCGTCTGCCCCCCCTACAACGCCGACTTCGACGGCGACGAGATGAACCTTCACGTCCTGCAATCGGAGGAGGCCCGGGCCGAGGCCCGGGTGCTGATGCTGGTGCAGGAGCACATCCGCTCACCCCGCTTCGGCGGTCCCGTCATCGGCGCCATCCACGACCATGTCACAGGCATGTTCCTGCTCACCCACAAGCAGACCCGCTTCACCCGGGAGCAGGCCGTACGCGTCCTCTCCCGCGTCGATTTCCGTGGGGTCCTGCCACCCCCGGCCATCAAGGACGAGGAGGGTGGCCCGTACTGGGACGGCAAGCAGCTGCTGTCGTTGATCCTGCCCAAGGACCTGAACCTGGCCTACAAGGCTTCCATCTACAACCCCGAACTCTCCTTGGAGGAGAACCAGGAGGAGGACGCCCTGGTCGAGGTGGTCAACGGCGAGATCACCAAGGGCACCATCGACGGTCGCTCCATATCGGCCTTCAAGGGCGCCATCCTGGACACCATCATCAAGCGCTACGGCTCCCGTGAGGGTCGACGCTTCATCGACAACATGACCCGCATGGCCATCGGAGCCATCATGGAGACCGGTTTCACCACCGGCATCGACGACATGGACATCCCCGAGGCCGCCATCATGCAGATCGAGGACATCCTGGCCAAGGCCAAGAAGGAGGTCGACAAGCTGGTGAGGGCCTTCAACGCCGGTACCCTGGTGCAGCTGCCCGGCAGGACCCTGGAGGAGACCCTGGAGGTCGAGGTCATGAAGAAGCTGGGTCAGACCCGTGACCGAGCCGGTGAGATCGCCGGACGTCATCTGGGCATGGACAACTTCGCGGTCATCATGGCCCGTTCCGGAGCCCGGGGTTCCATGCTGAACCTCTCCCAGATGGTCGCCTCGTGCGGTCAGCAGGCCGTTCGGGGAGAGCGCATCTCCAGGGGTTACCAGGGCCGGACCCTGCCCCATTTCAAGGCCGGCGACCTGGGCGCCGAGGCCCGCGGCTTCGTGCGTTCCTCCTACAAGCATGGCTTGAACCCCACCGAGTTCTTCTTCCACTCCATGGGTGGTCGTGAGGGGCTGGTGGACACCGCCGTGCGCACCTCCCGTTCAGGATACATGCAGCGCCGGCTCATCAACGCCCTGGAGGACCTGAGGGTCATGGCCGATGGCACCGTGCGCAACACCGCCGACACCATCATCCAGTTCCACTACGGCGAGGATGGCATCGACCCCACCCGCGCCGATCGCGGGGAGGCCATGGACCTGAACAAGATCCTGGATGAGGTCACCGGCGATACCACCCTGATCAAGGACCGCAGCAGTGAGGAGGGTTACGCCACTTACGAGCGGGACATCCTGCTGGTTGAGAGCGACACCACCACCGAGGAGGTGATCTAGATGGCCAAACAGGATACCCTGAGGGCCCTGGAGCGCCGTGGCCTCTCTCCAAGCCTGGCCGAAAGGCTGGCCGACGCCGATTTCAACCTGACCTCCCTGAAGAAGGCCGCATACGAGGATCTGAAGAACCTGCTCACCAACAACGAGATCCGTCTGGTCATCGACAGCGTGGGCAACAAGATCATCAGCCGCGAGATGGTCCTGGAGGCCGCCCTGGCCGAGGATGCCAAGGCCCCCAAGGTTCCCACCACTTCCGCCGAAGCCGCCCTGAAAGCGGTGCAGAAGAAGGTGGCCATCATCTGGTCACTGCCGGAGGGTGCCACTCCCGACGCCCTGCAAGGTCATCTGAAGGAGGCCCGGGAGATGCTGGTGGGTGTGACCTTCCCGGTGAACGCCAAGCAGTTCCGCTTCCCCCTCAGTTCCTACATCTTCCAGAAAGAGCTGGACGGGGTCCGCTACCGCTGCACCCTCAGCCATATAGAGAGCTACGATCTGCCCCAGCCGGCCGAGGACCCCGACATGGTCCACCCCGAATGGCGGGAGGACATCTTCACCACCTACTTCAAGCTCGAGGGCCTGGAGGAGCTGCCCCGCACAGTTGACCTTGAGGAGTTCCGCAAGCTCAACGGCACCCCGGTGAAATCGGCGCGCAACTACACCCAGATCGAGGACACTTTCGACTGGGACCATGAGCGCAAACGACTGGAAAAGGAGCGCATCCAGACCCTGAAGAGCTATGTGAAGCTGGGCCTGACCGAGAAGACGGCCGAGAAGCTCTACAAGACCGGGGTCACCAACCTGGCCCTATTCTCCTCATCGCCCCCCGAACAGCTCACCACCCTGGGCATCAAGGCCGACGAGATCTCCAAGATGCAGAAGAAGGCCGCCAAGATGGAGGCCCGCCGCCAGGCCCGATTGGCCAAGAGCCAGCCGGTGAAGGTGGACCTGGGCAAGAAGGGCGGCAAGAAGGATAAGCTGGAGGTGGCCCCTCCCCGGGAGCCCAACCCATTCCGGCTCAAGACCCAGCAGATCTGCGAGCGATTGAAGAAACCGGTGCCCACCTGGTTCGTCGACCAGCTGACGGCCGAAGCCGAGCAGGAACGCCTCTCCGAACGCAACATCCGCAAGCGGATCAAGGATTTCCACGCCCTGAAGGAGCAGAAGGAAGAGCTCATGATCAAGGTCCAGGCCCTTCCCGAGTCCGAGCTGTTCAGTCCCAAGCTGGTGACCAAACTGGCCCAGGCCACCCTGGACCGGAAGATAGATGACAAGACCATGGACGAGGTGCTCAAGCGCGTCTCAAGGCAACTGGACCGATCAAAGGTCGACACCACCGAGGCGGTGGGCATAGTGGCCGCCCAGTCCATAGGCGAGCCCGGCACCCAGATGACCATGCGGACCTTCCACTACGCCGGTGTGGCCGAGATGAACGTGACCCTGGGATTGCCCAGGCTCATCGAGATCGTGGACGCCCGCCGCAAGCCCAAGACCCCCATCATGGAGATCCATCTTGAACCCCATCTTGCCACCGACCGCAAGGCCGCCGAGGAGCTGGCCAATGAGATCGAGGCCCGGACCACCGCCAACATCGCCAGTCTGACCACCGATTTGGGCAACCTGCAGTTGGTTGTGGAACCGCTCCCCGAGAAGATGAAGATAACCAAGCTGACCCTGGAGGAGCTGGCCACCCGCATCGTCAAGAACGGCAAGCTCAAGTGCGAGGTCCAGGTCAACGAGAAGGAGAACCAGATAATCCTCTCCGACCCAGAGAGCTCCTTCAAGAAGCTCCATCTGCTGGAGTTGAAGGTGGCCAAGACCATCGTGGCCGGCATCACCGCCGTAAAGCGGGCCATCATCCGCAAGGAGAACAGCGAGTACATCATCTTCACCGAGGGCAGCGCCCTGTCCGAGGTGCTCCACAATCCCCGGGTCAGTCCCACCTACACCACCACCAACGACATCACCGAGATCTGCCAGGTCCTGGGCATCGAGGCCGGCCGCAACGCCATCATCCACGAGATGACCCAGACCCTTCAGGAGCAGGGCCTGGATGTGGACCTGCGCCATTGCATGCTGGTGGCCGACATAATGACCGCCGGCGGTTCGGTGCGAGCCATCGGACGTCACGGCATCTCGGGCTCAAAGACCTCGGTCATCGCCCGGGCCGCCTTCGAGATCACCTCGACCCATCTGCTCCAGGCGGGCCTCATCGGTGAGGAGGACCATCTGCGGGGCGTGGCCGAGAACATCATCCTGGGCCAGCCCGTGACCCTGGGTACAGGGGCGGTCAAGGTCAGCTACAAGGACCTGCCGCCCGAGGCCTTCATCAAGCCCCCGCCACCGCCTCCAATGCCCCCCAAGGTCCTGATACCCAAGCCGGCCGAGGGAGAGGGCGCGGAAGCTGGAGAGGGAACCGGGGAAGGCGAGGGCAAGACCCCAACAGAGGGTGTCATCGCCACCCCCGATACCGGGGAGCCCAGCTTACTTGACGATACAACTCCGGCGGCACCCGATGGGGCAGCCGCGCAGGAAGAAGCAAAAGAACCCGCTGAAGAAGCGACCACCACCCCGGAGGTGAAATAGATGGATATCAACCGCGCTCTGCGCCTGGCCATCTCCACCGGTGTAGTGACCCTCGGCAAGCAACAGGCCTTCAAGGCCATCTCCGAGAAACAGGCCAAACTGCTGATCCTGGCCAACAACTGCCCCCGCCCGGTGCTCAACGAGGTCCGGTCCTCCAAGATCCCCTCCTACCGGTTCAGGGGCAACAACGTCGAGCTGGGATCCGCCTGCGGAAAGCCCTTTTCCATTTCCACGGTGACCATCATCGACGAGGGCAACTCGGAGATCCTGGCCCTGCGGCCCAGCAAGAGGACCGCAGTGCCCGAGACCCCGGTACCGCCGGAGTCCGGTCCGGAGCCAGAGCTGGAGATGCCCGAGGTCCCTGCCGTGGAGACCACGGAGTCGGAACCCGAACCGGAACCCGAACCGGAACCCGAACCGGAACCGGAGGGGGAGACGGAGATCGAGCCTGAGAGCGAACCGGACACAGAGTCCGAGGTCGCCGTCACAGAGCCCGAGCCCGAGCTCGAGTCCGCTCCTGAGCCCGAGCCTGAGCCCGAACCGGTGCTGCCGGAGGATTAGGTCTTGACCGAAGGCGGAGCGAGACCGCGCCGCAAGAAGCAGGGGAACGAGAGCCCAAGCAATGATCAGAAGCGGGAACGAGACCGGGACCGGAGGCGGAAGCCTCAGGGTGCCGGGGACCGCCCGGACCGACGGGAAGGCCGGGGCAGACCGGAACGGCGCCAGTCAAGGGACCGCCGGGACCACAGACCCCGTCAGCGACCCGACCCCAACGTGCCCTCGCCTGGCATCACCATCACCATCAAAGGGCCCGCCCCCGGCCTGAAGCTGGATGAGGATGCCGAGGCCCTCAACGCCTTCCAGCTCTTTCGCACCATCACCGGTGTCGACCCCAAGGACCTCTACCAGGGCCCCGACCGCACCATCTACATCGTCACGCAGGAGAGCTTCCAGCAGGTGCTGGCCGGCTCCAAGCGGGCCAAGCGGGAGCTGTTGAAGGAGCGCCTGGGCCATCCCGTGGAGATAATCCCGGACGGTGAGGACGCCGAGACCTTCGCCGCCAATCTGTTCGACGCCTTCAAGCCAGAGAAGATAGAGCGCATCGAGGCCCCGGCGGGCACCATCATCCACGTCAGCCTGCCCATCGACAACAAGGGCCGGGCCATCGGCAAGGAGGGCTCCAGGCTCAGGGCCGTGAGGGAACTGGCCGCCAGGCTCCACGATGTGAACGATCTGGTCGTGACATAGGAACTGAGAACCACCGCGAGGTGTTCTCACCAATATCCAACATACAGGTTTGTTCAGGACTTTTTCTTCTTGCCTGAAAAGCCGCAATCCTTGCAATCGATGACGCCACCTGGACCCACTCTGGGCACAACCCTCTTGCTCCGGCATTTTGGGCATATGAGGTCAACTTTGGTCAGCCAGGGATCGCTGGGCATCGAATGGCCGGCACCCCATGAACTCCTCACCGGTCGTCCATGCGAGTCAATCAAGGGAGGCAGGGCGTACGGGTCATCGAACTGTCCCAGCCAGTACTGTTTTCGGATCTTTACGTAAGCGGCACCGCAGGCCAGGCCCATCGTCAATCCTATCACCAAAAAGCACATTGCATACTCATCAAATACACGAGGCGGTGGTCCGCAACAAGGTCGATATTTCAAATTCACTTCAAGGTAATCATTATCGGTATCCGGGTCTTCATAACGGTTGTTCCTATCATCAAGCTCTTCACCATTATAGTCAAGTTCAAAGACCATCTCCACCTTATCCACATCTGGGGTCTTCCACTTCTTCTTGAGCTCGAACTCCACCTCATCATCAGCGTCGATCCCCTTGGTGATACTCATCTCCTCTTGATAATCCCAACCATCATCGACCCGGAGTTTGAGGGTCCCCATTCCTGTTGACCAGTCACCGGCTCCGATGTTCTCGATGGTGACCTTGATGGTAACATCATCTCCATCCCGCTCAGGCCGGGAGGGATCCAGGTCGATCTCCTTGATGACAAAATCGGGCCAGATCAGGAACTGGACTGTGATGTTTGCGCCACTGATCTGTTGCTTGAACTCACCCCCACCGGTCGGGTATTCGTTGTTGTTGTAGCGGTCCAGTTCATCGATGAAACGGCCCGTCTTTGCATCGCAGTTTGGTTCGTCATACTCTCCGATATCTACACACCTGGGGTTCACTTCGGCCCTGAAGCCGGTCCACTCGCCAAGCTGGGCCTCCCACTTGAAACGCACTGTCTTTTCATCGAGAGCCGCGACATCGAACACCAGATAATCCATCCTTGATGTTCGTTCTTTCAACATATCATATGGCGGAGCATTGTCATTCCAGATGTAGAGCCGCGCATCCTCGACATTGGCGGCACCATCGTTCCTCACGGTCACAGTGAACGTCACCACATCATCCACGTTGGGAGCCTTTGTGATATACTTGTTGTCCACCCGCATGCTGGTTATTGACAGGTCGGGACTGATCTGGAGGAGGTCCGGGAACACAGCGTCATTGTTGTTCTCGTTGGTCTCCGGGAACTGGCCTTTCTCATCATCGGCCTCATGGTCGAGCCTGACCCCGATCCTCCATTCGCCCCCCTCCACGATCCAGTCGTCGGACACTATCTCCTTGGTATGACCGGCCCTGAAGTTGTGACGCGAGGATTCCAGTCTTAGGATATAGTTCTCAAGAGCTTCATCGTAGTCGAACCCCATCCCTTCCAGCTCATTGATGGTATCAAAGTCATCATATTCGGGGGCAGACTTGGGGAAGAGATAGATCTCGACCAGGGCGTAGTCCGCATCCCCGAGGCCTCGATTGTGGACGTCCAGGAGGACCTTTAACGAACTCCCCTCGTGGAGGAAATCGCTATCGGCTTCTGCACCGTTGATCTCCAGAGCCATGTCCCCGGGTTCGATCATCAGGTCCGGACGGGTGACATTCACAATGAGTTCGACCTCCTTTCGGGCATCAGGATGACCATCCTCGTTCTGGATGGAGATGGTGATGGGATAGAGCCCTTCCTCGGCCTCGTCATCCACCAGGACAAAGATCCAAAGATAATCGGTATCTCCCGAACCCATATCCATTCCGTAGTGGGGCCATTTGTCCGCCCCTTCGCTGTCCTCGTAGAAATCGACATCCCAGTCTGGACTGTTCAGTGTCGATTCCACCTCCGGGATGAAGCGGTCAGTAAGACTGCCGGTGTTCACCAGCGTAACCTTGAACTTGAGCTGGTCGAAGTTGTTGCTGGCGCCGTATCTTGGTGTTATCCGGTGCTCGTTGTACTGGATTGTGGCCTCCAGGCTGTGGCGGGGCGCTTCGACATTGATGACGAAGATGAGGGTCTGGGGTGTGCCATTGTCGCTGGCGTCATTGATGGTCACACGCAGGGTGTAATTGCCGGATTCGACATCCTCTGTGGCCTTCACGATGAACCAGAGGTCGTCATGACTGCCTCCATTTTCGATGATCTGACCCTCCGCCTTCCAGCGATATACGATGCCTCCATTTCGGTTGGTGAAGAACCAGTCATCTGCCTCTCCCGTTGTCGTTTGCCAGTCATCGCCCAGGGAAGTATCCAGTCGGGCCAGAAAGCGATCGTCATGGGAACCCGTGTTGGTGATGGTGATCTTGAACCTGGCGGTGCTGGCTGTGTCATCGCCCTCCTCTGGCTCCAGGGACATCTCGGTCTCATCGACCTGCAGGATGAAACGGCGCACCGGTTTCCGGACGTCAAGGGTGGCGGTGACGGTCACCGGGTCCTCCCGGCCTTCGTTGGGACTGATGTTGATCATCAGCGTGATGTTGCCAGCCTCCGAACCCTGGTCCGGGGTGACGCAGAGGATCAGGTATCGGGAGATGCCAGGCTCGTTCACGGTGGTGTTCGAATACGGTGTGGTGCATCCGATGTTGGTGTAGACCCCAACGCTCCAGTCTTCGGGGTAGGTGGTCTCGACCACCGACAGATTGATCCTGTCGGGCCGATTGCCCACGTTCTTCAGCGCCACGGTGAATTTCTCCTGACGTTCGGAGGCCCCGGCTGAGAGCGCCGGGTAGGTGACGATGGTGTCAGTGCCGTAGATGGAGAGCTCGGCGATGTGGACCGGCAGGATGTCGACCTCGAGCCCCTGAAGGTCGCTGGCGTTGTAATCACTGGTGACGGCTTGAACCTCAAAGAAGTAAGCATCAGCTTCGATGGCATCCCTGTCGGCTCCCGAGGCGGAGTTGCAGTCGGGCAGTGAGACCACCACCCAGACGCGTTCCCTCTGTCCCGGGTCCAGGGTGATCTCACGGTAGTCGCCGCCGGTGGACTGGAAGGTGGCCCATTGCCGCGCATCACTGTACATTGTCAGCTCGAACGTGTCGGACAGGTTGCCGGTGTTGTTCACCATCACCTCGAACTTGACCTCCTCGCCCGGCTCGGCGCTCTTCACCGTGACATCGGCACTGAGGTCCACGTCGTGATCTCCCTTGGCCGCCTCTCCTTCAATGGCCCATACCAACAACAGTACCAGAAAGGTCAGGCCGGACACCAGAACCCGGTTCATCTTGAATCCCCTGATCGTTTATTGCCAATAATAGCTCCAGCTACTGATAAAAAGGATATGTCATGAAGCCCAAAATTCATCATTCGAAATATGCAAAACTCTTCAATTGCACCGAATGAACTGAGCAGGCCCGTAGATAAGTCCATTCTCCTCGATGAATACCAGACCTCGTTCAACCTCATTTCATCGCGAAATCCTCACATC
Source organism: uncultured archaeon (assembly GCA_964384995.1). GTDB lineage: Archaea > Thermoplasmatota > Poseidoniia > MGIII > CAYLMJ01 > CAYLMJ01. The sequence continues at coordinate 23,238 of CAYLMJ010000002.1, forward strand.
CTCGACCCCGTTCCAAACCCCACTTCAAACCCCAGTTCATATTCACCTCATCCACCCTTTTTATAATCACCTTCCTCATGACCATCCACCACCGCAGATTGGTGCTTTCAGCGCACATGTCGCAGCACCACAGATCGCGAGGTAGCAGCCATGGTCATCGTCGATATTCGCGTAGGGCTCAAGCCAGGGGTGGCCGACCCCGAAGGTGCCAACACCCACAAGGCCCTCCAGCTACTGGGCTTTGAGAATGTGAGCAGTGTCAGCTCTGCCAGATCCTTCCGCTTGGAACTCCCCGAGGTCAAGGACCCGACCCAGGCCAAAGAACAGGCCGAGCGCATGTGCCGCCGCCTGCTGGCCAACCCGGTGGTCCACGATTACTCCATCACTGTCCTGGAGGGCTGAGGGAGTGCCCAAAGCAGCCGGTGACAGCCAGCCTCCGGCGGTCGAAGTGGCCCCCAAGGTCTTCGAGGTCCCCCTGCTCTCAGTCTCCGATGAGAGCCTGAGCGAGCTGTCGGGCCAGATGGGCCTTGGCCTCTCCGTGGAGGAGATGGGGCGGGTTCGCGACTACTTTGCCAAGCAGGGACGCGAGCCTCGCGACATCGAACTGCAGGCCCTGGGCCAGGCCTGGTCCGAACACTGCTGTTACAAGTCATCGAAGGCCATCCTCAAGGAGACCGTCTTCGACATCCAGGCACCCCAGAACATCTCGGTCATCTCCGAGGACGCCGGGGTGGTGGAGTTCGACGAGGACCACGCCTACGTGGTGGCCCTGGAATCCCACAACCACCCCTCAGCTCTGGACCCCTACGGCGGCGCGGCCACCGGCATCGGCGGCATCCTGCGGGACGTGCTCTGCATGGGCGCCCAGCCCATCGCCCTGGTCGACCCGCTATTCTTCGGACCCTTGGACGTGCCTCATCGCGATCTTCCCCTGGGTGTCAAGCATCCCCGCTACCTGCTGGGCGGCGTCGTGGCCGGCATCCGCGACTACGGCAACCGTGTGGGCATCCCCACCGTGGCCGGCCAGATCACCTTCCATCCCGGCTACCTGACCAACATCCTGGTCAACGTCGGCTGTGTGGGCTTCATGCCCAAGGACGAGCTCATCCACTCCCGGGTGGGCGGACCCGGCGACATCTACGTGCTGGCCGGGGGTCGCACCGGCCGTGACGGCATCCACGGCGTCACCTTCGCCTCCGCCGAGCTCACCGAGGAATCGGCCGAGGCTGACGTCGGAGCCGTTCAGCTGGGCGACCCCATCACCAAGGAGCCCACCATGCATCTGAGCCTGGAGCTCAACCGCGCCGGCCTGCTCACTGGCATGAAGGACCTGGGTGGTGGCGGACTGAGCTGTGTTGTGGGCGAGATGGCCCTGTCCGCTGGATTCGGAGCCCGTGTCGACCTGGAGAAGGTGCCCCTCAAGGCCCCCGACCTGTCACCCTGGGAGGTCTGGGTCTCCGAGTCCCAGGAGCGGATGATGTTCTCGGTCCTGCCCGAGAACCTGGAGGCTGTCCTGGAGCGCTGTGCCGCCTGGGACGTGGAGGCCAACGCCATCGGCGAGGTCATCGAGGAACAGCGGGTCAAGGTGGATTACCATGGCACCCGCATCATGGAGCTCGACCTGGAGTTCCAGACCGAGGGGCCCATGTACTGCCGCCCCCTTCAGGTACGCGAGATCACGCGGGAACCCGCCGGCACACCCCCGGCCGAACCCGAGGATCACAATCAGCTCATGCTGGACCTGCTGGCCCATCCCAACATCAATTCCAAGGCCTGGGCCATCCGCATGTACGATCACGAGGTCCGGGGTCGCACCGCCTTGAAGCCCCTGCAGGGCTCTCTGGGCCACGAGGGACCCGGCGATGCCGCGGTGATGAAGCCCCTGGACGATTCCTGGCGAGGTCTGGCCCTGACCTGCGACGTCAATCCCCGTTTCTGCGAACTGGACCCTTATCGCGGAGGCATGGCGGCGGTGGACGAGACCTGCCGCAACCTGGCCGCCGTTGGTGCCCGGCCCCACACCCTGGCCGACTGTCTCTGTTTTGCCAATCCCGAGAAACCCGAACGTCTGGGAGACTTCAAGGCCGTTTGCGAGGGTCTCTACGCCATGGCCAAACCCCTGGACCTCCCCTTCGTTTCGGGTAATGTCAGCCTATACAACGAATCCGCCTATGGCCCCATTCCTCCCACGCCCACCCTGCTGGGCTGTGGCATTGTCGACGATGTGCGACACTGCGTGACCTCCGACCTGAAGGGTCAGGGCAACCTGCTCTACCTTATCGGTGACACGTCCCAGGAACTGGGAGGCTCGGTCTATTACGACCTGACCGGGACCCAATGCAACGTGGTCCCCGACACCGACCCGGCCCGACTGAAAGTTGCCGTTGACCTGGTGGTCAAGGCCATCCAGGGCGGTCTGGTCCGTTCCTGCCACGATCTGGCCGAAGGGGGTCTGGGAATCGCCATGGCCGAGATGACCATCGGAGGTGGCGTGGGAGCCGAGGTTGATGTTGCGGAACTGACCTCCCAGCTCAGACCCGACCTGGCCCTATTCTCCGAATCCAACACCCGTTGGCTGATGGAGGTCGAGCCCGCTCGGGAGCAGGCCTTTCTGGAGGTCTTTGCGGACCACCCGTGTCACAGGTTAGGCACCGTCGGCGGTTCCGATCTGGTGATATCCAACGGTGAGGACCTTCTGATCGATCTGCCGGTCGCTGAGCTGACCCGAGCCTGGTCCAACGCCTTGCCCGAGGTGATGGGTTGATCCCGGCACCCCGCGGTCGCCTGCTCTTTCTTTATATACTCGTCGTCGCCAGCCTGGGTCTTCTCACCATCATTCCCACCGCCATGGCTCAGCCGGTCATCACCGAGTTCGAACCCCACCATATATTCATCGGAGAACGCCTGACGGTCCAAGTGGAGGGTTTCACCAACGAGACCCTCGACGAGGGGGACCTTGTGGTCACCATCGGCGGCGTCCAGCAGAAGCTGGTCCTGGAGGACATGAAGGCTGATGACAATGATGGTTTCGAGATAATCCTTGAGGAGGTCCACAAGGACACACCCGATGGCGAGCAGACCATGGAAGTGGTCATGGGTGGCGAGTCGGCCACCATGCTGTTGGAGATCCACAAGGAGCCCGGCTCCAACCGCAACGCCCTCTTCATCGCCACCGCCATCTTCCTTGGCGTTTACATCATCCTCATCACCGAGAAGCTTCATCGCACCACCCTGGCCATGATCGGTGCAGCCGTGATGGTAGTAACCCTGCTGGCCACGGGCATGGTGGAGGGCGCCGACACCCTCCACTTCGTCATCGAGAAGGTGGACTGGAACACCATCGGCCTGCTCCTGGGCATGATGGTCATCGTGGGGGTGCTGATGGAGACCGGGGTCTTCCAGTTCGTGGGGCTCTACGCCGCCCAGTACGCCAAGGGCGATTACTGGAAGATAATGCTGCTGTTCTGCACCTTCACAGGGGTGGCATCGGCCTTCCTGGACAACGTGACCACGATCCTCCTGATGGTCCCGGTGACTATCTCCATCTGCAAGACCCTCGAGTTCCGTCCCATGCCCCTGATAATTGCGCAGGTGCTGGCCTCCAATGTGGGAGGGGCCGCCACCCTCATCGGCGACCCACCCAACATCATCATCGGCTCGGGGGCCGGGATAACCTTCAACGAGTTCGCCATCCACATGGTGGGTCCGGTGATCGTCTCCTTCATCGTCTCCATCTACCTCTTGAAGTTCCTCTTCAGGAAGGACCTGGACCAGCAACCAAAGCACTTGGACCGCATCATGGAGCTGGACCCGTGGGACGAGATCACTGACATGAAGACCCTGAAGCAGGCCCTCTTCGTCCTGGGAGCCACCATATTCGGCTTTGTCATCCACGGTGTGTTCCATCTTGAGCCCAGCGTCATCGCCCTCATCGGCGCCTCGGCCCTGCTGGTGATCAGCCGCATGGAGGTGGACAAGGCCTTTCACCATGTGGAATGGCCCACCCTGATGTTCTTTGCCGGCCTCTTCATCATCGTCGGCGGCGTCGAGGAGGTGGGTCTCATCCACATGATGGCCAAGGCAGCCTTGGACATCACCGGAGGCAACCTCTGGGTGGCCATGGTGGTCATCGTGCTCATTGCCGCCATCGCCTCGGCTTTCGTGGACAACATCCCCTTCACCGCCACCATGGTGCCTCTGATAATCACCATGTCGGCCGACCCGGCCTTCGCCGAGTCCACCGGCGAGTACTCCATCAACCCCCTCTGGTGGGCCCTGGCCCTGGGAGCCGACTTTGGCGGCAATGGCACGCTGGTGGGCGCCTCGGCCAACGTGGTGGCCGCCGGGGTGGCCGAGCGCCAGGGCTTCCCCATCAGCTTCAACGAGTTCATGAAGAAGGGCTTTCCCTTCATGCTCATCACGGTCTTCGTCGGCATGGCTGTCCTCCTGCTGATGATGAAATACGTGTTCATCCATTTGTGATGGTCTGATTGAGGGGCCCAGGCGAAACCTATATACTGGAGCTTGGCCCTACATAGACAGTTTCCACCTCTGAGGAGGAATGAGATAGACATGCGCTTTCCCGTGCGCCCGCTTCTGCTGACCCTGCTGGGACTGCTGGTCCTTTGGGTCGGGATGAGCCTGGCAAGTATCCCCGCCCAAGCTGTCAACGAGCCCACCGAGTTCAATCTCTGGCTTGATGGTAGACTGGTGGGCGGTCAGGGTGACCTATCCCCCCAGGAACGTGAGGTCAAGGATCACGAGATGAAGGGTCTGCAGACCAACCGGGCCAACAACCTGGAGGACATTGCCAACTGGTCCATCCGTCTGGGCGAGAAGATGGAACTGGAACGTGATGCGGCTTTCAAGCTCCATTTCAACACCACCTCCATCCATGAGCTCGAGGCCGTACTCTACTACTCCTATCGCGATCAGGAGGGTGAGACCCACGACCTGGGAGAGCTGGGGGCAACAGGGGGTCCCGGCCGTCCCCAGACCACCTCTGGCGACGTCGTGCTCGAGGCCAGCGGAAACCTGGACAGCCAGCTTACCATTCCCGCCGGCTCCCTCTTTTCCATCAACCTGTGGGTCCGCATCGATTACAACCTCCTGGAGGCTCCGGGCAACGAGGATGCCAACATCTTCTGGGACTCCCAGGCCAAGGACTCCTACACCCAGCACACCGCCCGCATGGTGTTCTTCGAGGATGACCTGACCCAGTTCGACAACCAGCGGGTCGATGAGGGCAAGGACAAGCTCTACATCGAGGTCAATCTCACCTCGGCCTTTGGTGCCGTGGACATCGGCCTGGAAAGCGGCGATATCCTGATCGAGGGTGTCAATGAGGGTGGAGACGTGCGCAGCATCGAGGCCGTGGGCGAGGACTACCGCGTCATCCTGTCGGGCTACTGGCACTACCAGGACGACAAGGTCGAGGCCGACACCTACACCTTCACCTTCTCCATCCAGGATTCCCGGGAAGGGCTCTGGTACGGTACCAGCTCCTACGAGCTGGAAGTGGACTTCTACGATGTGCTGATAGAGCTGGACACCAGCGAGGAGACCGACACGAAGCAAGTATCCAAGCGCGAATCGGCCTCCTTCTTCTTCGTGGTCACCAACCAGGGCAACTCCCTGGATGACATCAGGTTCAAAGTGGACAACGGCGAGAGCCGCATCCCCTCAGGCTGGAACGTCTCCCTGATGGATTACGACGGTCCCTACTCGGTGCCCACCGGTGAGACCGTCTCGGGCAGTGTGGAGATCACCCCCGACTCATCGGTTCCCGGAGGCAGTCAGGCCAGGGTGGTCATTCGCACCTGGTCCGACAACGATGATTCCGTCTATGACGAGCTCGAGGTGACCGTGCGGATGCAGAGCTACGGAGTCCAGTTATGGATCAAGGACAGTGAGAACTACCGTGAGATCCCCTTCCTGGACCCGGAGGTCAGGGAAGGCGGTTACCGGTTCCGCGTGATGCTCCAGAACAAGGGCAACGACCGTGACGAGTTCAAGATCTCGGCAACCTGCACCCGCACCGACTGGCTGGTCACCCTGCTCCAGAACGACAACACCCTGAGTTCGGTCACCCTGGATGCCCAGGAGCGGCAGGAGCTTGAGGTCAAGGTCGAGCTCAACAACGAGAACAACGAGGACGAGGCCAGCGTCAACGTGACGGCCTACTCGGCCATCGATCCCGATGCCAAGCAGACCCTCACCATCGATCTCATCGCCCTGGTGCCTCTTGAAGAGGTGATCAACATCAAGATCCTGGAGGAGACCATCGACGTCGATTCCACGGTCTGGTCGGGAAAGGGAGAACTGACGATCATGGTATCGCTCTTCAACGAGGGAGGCAAGGATGCTGGCCCCTTCCAGGTCCAGCTCTTTGAGGGCAACATCCTCAAGGATACCGTGGATGTGGACGGCTTGAGCGCCCAGGAGACCGATGATATCGAACTCAAGTGGGCGAATCCCAAGGAGGGAACCGTTGAGATAACCATCAACGTGGACCCGCGTCGGTTCCTGAACGAGGCCTCCCGGGCGGACAATATAGCCTCCGCGGAGTTCGAGATAACCATCGAGGCCGACAGTGGAGATGACGATGATGACAGTCCCGGCGTGGGACTGGTCCTCACTGCCCTGGCTCTGGTGGGAATGGCCGCTGTCTCACGCTCACGAAGACAGCTCTAGATAGTCCATCCAAAGACAGCTCAAACAGTTGTAACCTACAGCTTCTTCTTCAGATCGTCCAGGGCCGCCAGCCGGGAGGCCAGGGCCGATTTGTCGCCCTTGGTGATGGGTTTGCGGGTAAGCTCGGGCAGGGCCTCTTCATCGTCCGGTTTCTTCATTGAATCGGGCAAGGCCCCCAGCTCCAGGGGGTCGACCTCTTTCTCCTCATCGGGAGTTTCAATGCCCATCAGGTCAGAGAAGTCCTCACCGGTCTCATCCTCCTCGTCCGGTTTTTCTACAAGCTCATCCAGAAGGTCTGCTGCCGAGGTGGTATCCTCGGGTTCTTCCTCCTCTGCGCCAGGTTCTCCTTCGCTGTCCTTTTTCTCATCCTCGGCGGGTTCATCAAAGGGCTTGGCACCCTTCTTCTTGATCTTCTTGACCTTCTTCCCCTTCTTGATCTTCTTGACCTTCTTGCCGGGTCTGTCGGCTGGTTCTCCCTCAGTGGCCGGTTCCTTGGCCTTCCCGGCCTTGTCCTCATCAGGGACCTGATCCTCATCCCGCTCGTCGGGTTTTTCATCATCAGGATCGGCCGCCTCCTTTGGTGTATCACGGGCGGGAGGCTTGAAATCATCACCCTCATCGGCCCCTGTCCCATCAAGGGATTCTAGACTGGGTTCCGGTTCTCGATCACCACCGCCTCCCATGAGGGAGTCGAGGCCAAAGCCATCGGGATCACCACCATCCGAACCCCCATCCACCGCCTCCAGGGTGGGTTTCTTTCCCGGTTTCCGATACAGGTTCAGGTCCTGCTTGCCCACGGGTTCCAGCCTGGGTCCCCTCCGGGCCCCGCCCCGCCGGTCCAGCCGCTTGCCTCCCCTTAGCTTCACCAGGGACAGCAGGAGGCCGCCCAGGCACAGGGAAAGGAAGAGCTCGGCGCTGCTGGGGATGAACGCCATGAAGAAGACCAGACCGATGATGAGCCAGCCAAATATTCCCAGCGAAAGCGGGTAGCCCCTCTTGTCGGTGTACTTGCGACCCACCACCTTCAGCAGGATCAGGGATAGCAGCAGACAGACCAGATAGATGGCCACCATGATGGTGGGCTTCTGGTAGGTCTTCACCTCAACCACCTCGATCTCGTTGCTCTTCAGGTCGTAGTAATGGATGAAATCCACTCTTTCCGTGGGGTCCAGGTAAGGTGGCGAGTTCTGGAATCGCGAGGAGAAGGTCTTGCTGCTGGGATCGAAATCCCGCAGGTACTGGGCGTTCTGATTTGTGGTGGTGAGGGTCAGCTCCTCGGCCAGGGTGATCTCCAGTTCGGTCTGGTGGGCATCCTGGGAGGGGGCGAACGTGGTGGGGTACTGGTACAGGAGCACCAGGGGTCTGATCTTTACCGGAGACAGCTGTGAGCTGAGGGTCACCTTCTCCACGGTGACGCTGAACATGTTCCCTGCGACCAGGATCTGGGGTGTGGTGACCGCCTCCACCATCAGCGTGGTATTGAACCCAAATAGCAGGTTGTTGATCAGCACCGGGGCCTCATAGGCCTGGGCGGGAGCCACGGAGGTGTCCGAGAACATCAATTGGGCCAGGGTCGTGAGCCGGGTGTTGGAGAAATTGGCCGCGGCCAGCAGACCGATGCTCGACTGCTCCAGATCCCCCTGCTGCCCCAGACCATGCTTGACATTAAGCTCCAGACCCAGGGTCCTCAGGGAGGTGAAATCGAGTTCCATCGCGATGCGCAATCGGTCCTCCTCGCCTTTGGCCTGGGGGGCCCAGCACGAGACGCTCATGATCGAGATCACGACGATGATGGCTAACAAGACCGGCCGGTAGTGCATTTGGATCGCTCCGTTGGAGGAATGCCTATCCCTTTTGGATTGGCTTGAAATTGATAAACTTTGCCCATTTGGACCCGGTCTGGACCCAAGCCCTTCCAGGTCCATGGATGGCCCCTTCATTTGAAATCGGCTCGCTTGCCAAAGAGGAAGAGCAGGTTCTTCTTGCCGTCGCCCCAGGCGTTGAGCTTGATCTCGCCGATCCGGGGACGGTAGTCGATGTCCACCTCGCGGGCCTTGACCTGCTCGCGGCGGAAGGCCTCGATCTTGATCTCCTCCGACAATGGCATTCCATCGTCGGTCAGCTTCAGGTGCTCCAGGGCGCTTCGGCGAAAGACCCACATCCCGCTCTGGCTGTCCTTGATCCTGATGCCATGAAGCCGGTTGGTCCACCAGGTCAGGCCCCAGTTGCCCAGCTTGTGGGACCAGCTCATGGCCCCCTTCTCCATGCGGGAGAGGCGGTTGCAGGTGATGAAATCCAGCCCCTCGTCCAGCACGTACTGGGCCAGTTCGGGGATCTTCTCAGCCGGGTAGGTGGTGTCACCGTCCAGGGTGGCGATGAGCTCGCCGGTGGCCTTGGCGAAGCCGGTCTTGTAGGCCCGCCCGTAGCCCTTGCGGGGCTCGTGGATGACCTGGGCTCCTTTAGATTCGGCGATGGCCACGGTATCGTCGGTTGAATTTCCATCCACGATCATGACGTCGATGGTGAAGTCTGGATGGTCAAGGGGGATCTGGTCGATGGTCGGACCGATGGACTCCCCTTCGTTCAGAGTGGGTATGACCACGGTAAGGGTTGTGGGAGAGGGCACGGGCTCACCTGTTGTCCGTACCCCTCATGAGCTCTCGATATAAGGTTATTGGCGCAAGGCTGAACGTCGAATGTGTGATGATCCAGGGCCAGAAGCTATGGCAATACGGACAGTTCGGCAGTCAGCCGCCCCAGAACGATTTGCGACCCTTGCGGGCCTTGCCACCTTTGCGGGGCTTGGGCTCTCCCAGGGCCACCGCCAGCTTCTGCATCAGGTCCTTCTGTTCGCTGTTGAGACGGCCAGGGGTAACCACCGAGACCTTGACGTGCTGGTCCCCGAAGGAACTTGACCGCCCCAGCACCGGCATGCCCTTGCCTCGCATGCGCAGGATGGTCCCCGACTGGATCCCCTTGGGGATATGCAACTTCACCTCACCGGCCAGGGTGGGCACAGGCACCTCGGCTCCCAGGGCCGCCTGGGGAAAGCTGATCTCCAGCTCGTAGAGGATCTCCTCACCGTGGCGATCGAAATGGGCATGGTCCTGCACATGGATGAGAACGTAAAGGTCACCGGCGGGTCCCTTGCGCGGGCCGTTGTCGCCCTCGCCTTTCAGTCTCAGCCTGGACCCACTGTCCACACCCTTGGGAACCGATATCTCCAGGTGGGCGGTCTTGGAGAGACGGCCGCGACCCCGGCAGGTGCGGCAGGGGGAGGTGATCTCCACACCCTCGCCGCGACATTTGGGACAGGGCTGCGTCGAGACCATGCGCATGAAACCCTGCTGCTGGACCACCCGGACCTGACCCTGGCCCTTGCACTGGGCGCACGAGGGTGGGCGTTTGCCCTCTGACGAACCGGTCCCGTCGCATTCGCCGCAACTCTCCTGTCGTGGAACCGATATCTTCTTCTTGAGCCCCTTGTAGCTCTCCTCCAGGGTTATCTCGATATCGTACCTGAGGTCCGAACCCCGGTTGGAAGGTCGCGCCTCCCTGGAGAAACCGCCCCCGAAGAACTGGGAGAAGAGGTCCCCCACCGAGCCGCCTCCACCACCCCCGAACAGGTCCCCGAAGATGTCCGAGATGTCCGAGGCATGGGTGAAGTTGGACCATCCGAATCCTCCTGAACCGAAGTCCACACCCTCGTGACCGAAGCGGTCGTAATTGGCCCGTTTGTCATCGTCGGCCAGCACCTCGTAGGCCTCGGAGACCTCTTTGAACCGCTCGGCCGCTCCCTCGGCGTCGTCCTTGTTCAGGTCTGGGTGGTGCTGACGGGCCAGCTTTCGATAGGCCTTCTTGATCTGGTCTCCAGTAGCCTCGCGCTCGATACCCAGCACATCGTAATAATCACGTTTCTTCGCTCTGGAGCCATTGGCCATGGGTGGGCCCTCATCCATTTGCCTTAAAAAAGGCTTGGCAGGTAATGAACCTCAAGTTGATTACCCTTAAACCTTGAACTGTTCCTTGCCTTCATACACCTTCATGGCGTCGGCCACATCGTGACCTCCAACCACTATCGAGGCCAGTCCGTTCATCAATCGACCCACCGCCTCATCGGATGACAGGCCCGCCATGTGTCCCATGGAATAGCCGGCGACACCGGCCGAGTTCATCAGGTCGAAGGCCTGCTCCAGCAGGGTCTGTGGGTCGGCCGAACCGCCTCCGGTGGTCACCACACCGGTGCGTCCCGCGGCCACCACGCATTCGATCAGACCCACGTCGAGAACATCGTCCCCGGGTTCGGCCGCCGAAACGACCACGAAATCCGCCCCCAGTTCCAGGGCCGATCTGCAGGCCCCGATGAGACGGGCCGCCCCCATCCTCTCGGGAGTGCTCTGCCTTTCGGGGAAGACCCAGAAGATCACCAGCAGACCGGCGGAATGGGCCTCGATGGCCACCTGGGCCGCCTGCTGGAGCATGTCGGCCTCGTATTCGGAGCCCAGGTACAGCTGGTAACCCACCGCCCGTATCTTCAGCTTGGTGAAGTCGATGAGGTCCAGGACCTGCTCCACCGACCAGAGCTGATTGGAGAAAGGTCCTCCTCCGCCCCTTCCGGCCTGGTGGGAGAGACCATTGAGTTTCACAAGATAGTTGCAATCGCCAAAGTCGCTTCCGTACCGTGCCAGCAGACCCAGGGATGTGGCAAACAGCCCAAAGGAGGAATTGGAAGCCCTGGCAAAGGAGCTTTCCGGACTGGCAACCACAGGTCCCGAACCTTCAGGCTCCGCGGTGGGGCCTTCTAGTTCCAACTGACCTTGGAAGATCATCGCGTCATCAAGCAGCATCAGGCGACCGATGCCTTTGGTGGCGGCCAGATAGTTGTCGATGTAGACCTGACGGGCCTCGGGAGGCACATCAACGGGTACGTGAACCTGCTTGCGCTGGATCTGGGGAAGGGAGCTGGGACGCGCCATTCTATCGCAGACCATCAATGGCGGGCCAGGTTGATAAAGTTTTAACTTTGACCTGTCCGAGGCAGATATCCAACGCCCGATAACATCCTATGCGATGGGGTCCTGTATTAGGATTCACTCCATTAGGTTGTTCTGGGGATAGACCGGTTATTCCTGCTCGGGCTTCTCACCGGGTTCGGGCTCCAAGTCATTTTCGGCACCCGGCACCCCGTCCCCTCGGTCAGCCGTATCATCAGCCACATCGTCCACAATGTCTTGCGAACCGTCCGCGGCAGGTGGCGCCGACATCGGCACCGCCCCGAGACCCTGTCTGAGACCCATCAGGCCCCCGTACCTCAGGTGCCCTTCCAGGTTCATGAAACTGGCATTGGCCAGCAGCAGCACCAGCGCCCCGAAGAGGCCGGCGATGAGATGGGACAGGTAACCCACCTCCCTTGGATCGAAGCTGCCTCCGAAATCGCTGATGAGGAAGAAGTTGGCCCCGCTGTAGGAGATGCCAAAGGCGATGCCAAAGAAGAGGACGTTCTCGGGACGGACCAGCCCGCCGGCCACGGTGATGGCCCGGGACGACAGGGAGTAGATGGCCACCAGGATGGTGATGAGCATGAAGAGCAGGTCGAAGGCAAAGGAGGGCTCCTGGGCCAGGGACCAGAAGAGGGCGAAGGCATGGTAGGCCAGGAAGACCCAGAACCCGAAGGCAAAGGCCCCCGAGAAGAGCGCCACCCTCCCCGAGTCGGGAGCCCATTTCAGCATCCGGCGCACCACCAGCATCAACAGCAGGCCCACCACGGTCATGGTACCCAGCCAGACCAATCGGAAGGTGTTGTCGTAATTCTCGAAGAAGGCGCCCTCAGAGGGCTGGAAGACCTCCATCTTGTAGAGCAGTTCGAAGAGACCCAGGCCCACCACCGCCCAGATTATGGGTGCGATGGCATTGAGCAGGGGTCCCTTCCCGGCCATCCGGGTGGCCCAGCGATCGATGGCTCCCACAGGTCCGCCCCAGTCATCCTCCGCCTCCTCCAGTGCCCCTTCGGCTCCTCCCTCGGCTGGGGCGAACCGTTTCAGGGCCCAGTTCTCGAAGGGCACCCGCATCCACCAGGCCTGCATGAAATGCCAGAGGACGAACAGTCCCACCATGGCCAGGGCCAGCAGATCCCGATGATCTTCCGCCTTCTCGCTGTCGACCAGCAGGACCTGACGCAGGACCGCGGCCAGGATCAGGGTCAGGGCCAGGGGTATCACCCAGCCGAATCTGGGATTCCGGATCAGGTCGACCATGGGTGTCAGGGCCATCACCGCGATGAGGGCGAAGGCCGCCATGCCTCCCAGGCTCAGGGTCAGGAGCCAGTCCCCATGGTCCTTGCTGTCCGAAAATGAAAGGACCAGGAAGATGACCATCAACAGGGCCAGGATGCCAAAGTGAGGCAGGGTCTCCCGGGCCAGTAGCACCTTGAACAGACCGCTCTTTCCCATGGGCTCCGGGGAGGCGAATGCCTCATCCTGGAACAGCCCTTCCTCGTCGGTACTATCGGCTCCAGCTGCCTCTTCATCGGCCGGTGTTGGAGCCTCCGGTGTATCCTCAACTTGCGTTTCCTCCAAGGGAGCTGGCGGCCCCTGTTCGATTGTCTCTTCTGTCACTTCCTTGGATGGTTCCACCGGTGCCGGTACTGATTCTTCCAGGGGTGCGGCAGGTGCCGGAACGAACGGCTCCATGGATGGGTCTGGCGCTGGTTCAGGGGTCGAACCCTCCTCATCCTCTCCACCGGAAAGGGACAGCTGATAACCGGCCTCGGCCAGGGCTTTGGCGGTATCCGGGCTCATGGGCTGGGGCTCTTCCTTGAGCTCATCTGGCAGGGCAGGGACCTCATGAGGCAGGGTCGCCTCATCGGTCTTGGGTTCGATGAACTCACCAGTGGTTGGATCCACCCCTTCGTTGTTCGCCGGGGGCTTTCGTCCGTCGTCTTCTGAAGGGCTCTCCGTCATTTATCAGGACCCCCGGATGGAGCGCATGGGATTTGTGAGCTTCACATTGTGTATAACCCTTTTGGCGTAATTGGATAAGAGACACCACCACTCGCCCCCTCCTCATTTGTCTCGTTCAATTCACTCATCGGGAAAATCGTTCTGTATCGAGTTTGAGGCCGCTGGGGGTTGTAAACAGCGAACGAAGTGAGCTGATTACGACCGAAATCACCGAAGGTGGTTGAGGCCGTAACAGCACCTGCGTCAGTGGTGTTACGGGAGAGGACGGTCCAAGGACCGGCCGACCTCCAAGGCGGGTCCAATTTTCATTCACTATGAAAATTGGAGCCGCCGGGGGGATTCGAACCCCCGACCTCGTCCTTACCAAGGACGCGCTCTACCGGCTGAGCCACGGCGGCAAGATTGCGTTGCCGACTGAGACTGAACGATGTCCAGCCACGGCGGCATGATGACGTTCGAGAATCAGTTTCCGAGGTATCTGTCACCTCGGTTTCGTCGGGCCAGACAATGGCTCATTATATTGGCCTTTCGGTCACCCGACACCTTCAGTCAACTTTTAAACATCCGGACCTCTCCATGCCGGGGACCAAAATGACCTGGAACGAGAACCAATACGAGCTCCAACAGAAGGTGCTTGCCATTGCCCAACAGTACCGCATCCTGGACTCCTCGGGCAATCTGGTGGGCTATGTGAAACAGAAGGCGTTCAAGCTCAAGGAGGATATCCGAGTCTTTGCCGATGATTCGATGCAACAAGAGGTCCTGCTGATCAAACAGCAGCAGGTCCTGGACTTCTCGGGCGCCTTCGCAGTTTCGGACCCGGCCACTGGCAATCTGGTGGGATACCTCAAACGCAAGGGTCTCAAATCGATCCTGAGGGACAAGTGGGAGATCCTGGATACCAAAGGGCAGATCTTCGGCGAGATATCCGAGGCCGACAGCGCCCTTGCCACCCTGCGGCGTTTCATCCCCTTCCTCGCCTTCATTCCCAAGACCTACGAGGTGATGGTCAACGGCCAGCTAGTGGCCACATTCAAGCAGAAGGTCAAGATCATCGGGGACATCTGGCTCCTGGATTTCAGTGCCGACGCGAATCGCGTCCTGGACCGTCGTTTGGGCATCTGCGGGGCCCTGATGATGTCCATGGTTGAGCGCAAGAAAGGCGCATGATATCCCTCGCCGGTCTATCCACTGAACAGCTCCGATAGCTCGAACTTGAGCCCATTGCGGTGACAGGCTCGACGTATGACCGTTGCCAGTTCCCGGTAGGTCTCCCCTTCGTCATGCAATGGCTCCCACCAGGCTTTTGCCGTCTTGGTGCCCAGTCTTTCCTTCAAGGCCTCCCAGACCCCGGCCTGAAGATGCAGGTCATCCACCATGACCTTGCTGGCCCCGGCGGCGGCCATCTGCTCGACAAGGACCGTCACCTCCTCGGCTGAAGTGGAAGGATAGAGCGGGCCCAGGAAGCAGTAGGCTGCCAGTCCAGCTTCGGTGGCCTTGGTCAGTGCCTTCAAGCGCTTTTCCAAAGGGGCCACACCCGGCTCCAGTCGCCTTTGCATCGCAAGGTCAGCGGTGGTCACCGACAGGCCCACCTCAACCTCGGTCAACCGCGTCAGCAGGTCCATATCTCGCTGGAACAGATGGGATTTGGTCAGGATAGATACCGGCCAGTCGTGGCGGACCAGCTGTTCCAGGCAGTGGCGGGTCACCTGGTACCTGGCCTCCAGGGGTTGATAACCATCGGTTACCGAGGAGATGGCCACCCATCGGTCCGAGTCCCCCTCCGATGAGGGGTGGTCCAACCGCTTCAACTCCTTGGCCAATACCGCCGGCAGGTTACGCTTCACACCGATGTCAGTTGACCAGGTGCTCCGCTCCACGTGCAGAACGGCAGGGCTGTAACAGTAGACACAGCCAAAGGAGCATCCGCGATAGGGATTCAGGGTGTAGGCAAAGCCAGCCAGGCGGCTGGGGCTCAGGGCGGTCCTAGCGGTTATCTCGGTGACCCGCACCGACGAGGATGGGCTGGGTTCAGAGGGTATCATTCTTCCGGAGGGCGCTTCCTGTCGGAGCTGGAATAGGCATCAGGATAGTCGGACTCCGAATGGCTGTCCCGGATCGGACCATCATCCCGGACCTGTTCGTTCCCCATGCCCTTGATGGCCTCATTTTCCCTGTCGGGCTTGTACTCGGTGGCATACGGGCTCGGTCGCTCGTCAACATGGCCTCCCCGGTCTGGATGGCCCTCCCATCGGGGAGGATAGGGCTGGCGATCCTGAGTCCCTTGACCCTGATAGCCTTCGTAGCCTCCATAATCCGGTGGTGGTTCTCTATATTGGCCTGATGGCGGGTAGTTGTTGGGTGGGTAACCAGGAGGACCAGGAGGCGGATAGCCATCGGGACCATGGCCGGGATAGGGCTCACCGCCATAGGGTCCGGGACCGTAGCCCTGGGCCGCGTGGGGGCCATGGGTCTGAGCGGATATGACAACGGTACCGGCAAAGCGGTCACCGATCCGCTGGCGTTCACCGGTCAGGATGAGAATGAGGTCCACGATCAGGAAGAGATAGCCGACCACCGGGACGGACCAGAGCCACCTGGCGATGTTGCGCTTCAGGGCCTCCTCCATGCCGATGGGCGATAGGTCGGGCTTGGTGACCCTGATATTCAGGAGCTTCTTGCCCAGGGATTGGCCGGTTCTGGATTCAAAATAGGTGAAATAGGTCAAAGCCACAATGGCCGAGATAAGGGTCGTCCCCAGGCTCATCATGGTAAGATCCGAAACGAACAGATTCGGCGTTTCGGGTTCATCTTCTTCAGCACTCTCCTGTGCCTCGTCAATGGCTTCCATGATAATGAAGATCCACATGGGGGCAGTGATGACTAATAGTATCAGAGCGTCCACGATGTAGGCCAATATCCGGGCGCCACTTTTTGCATGGGGGATGGGCATGAAACCCTGTTCTGCACCGGGAGGTCCATAGGGTGGTGGCGCGTTGTCATGAGAGAGTGATGTGTCGTAGGATCGAGGATGGCCTTCCTGCATCGTGTCACCGTCAAGCCAATCTTCCCGGGCCTTATACTCTTTCCCCCGGGGTACGGTCTTGGAACTGTTACCCGAAGGTGCCTTCGGATTTAAGTGTTGAAGTCCAGCAAATGGGGGGTCAGACTGTCCAGCTCCACCACCACGGCCTTGCCCGGGTCCGGTGAGAAGTTCATCATCTTCTGGAAATCGGTCTGGGACTGCCAGGTTCCGGGATTGACCAGCAGGACCCCCTTGTAGCGGGCCACTCCGGTGGCGTGGACGTGGCCGGTGACGAAGATGTGGGGCACCTGGCGGATGACATGGCGGTCCCGCTCGGTGGGCACCATGGGGGTCTTGTCACCGAACACCGGGGCCAGGTGGCGTCGCTCCAGCATCTCCCTCATCCCTGATAGAGGGTCGTCGTAAGAGACGTGGGGCAGATGGGTGACCAGGTCGTCCATGGACTTGCCATGGTAGGCCAGGACCCGGATGCCATCCAGCTCGAAGGAGGCGGGATTGGACAGGAAGGTGACATTCTCCGGAAAGTTGGCTTGCAGGCTCGCGGAGAGCGCTGGCTGGGGTTCCATCAGGCGCACGGCATCGTGGTTGCCGGTCATGACGATTATCTGCAGTTCGGGAGGCAGGGTGGCCAGGGACTGCCCCAGCAGTCGATACTGTTCCTTGTAATCGGTTACCAGCAGTTCCTTCTCCTGATCGGGATAGGCATCGATGCCATCCACCACATCCCCGGTCAGGACCAGATAGCCCAGCCGCTGGCTAAGCTCCGATCCGGGACCATCGCCGTTGTTGATCCAGCCCAGAAAGCGTTCCCACACCTCCTTCAGGAAGGTCGAGGAGCCCAGGTGGATGTCGGAGATGAAGGCCACGTTCACCGGTTGTGAATCCCTTGTGGGTGGTGGTTGCATGCGCTCGAGACTGGGGCGGACCACCTCCCGCAACTGCATCTGACGGTTGCGCCGATAGAGGCGACCCACGATCCCCACGACCTCATCGTTGAGCAGATTGCTCTCAAGCAGGGTAGGGTCGTCGTAATTGGTGGCCATTATGGAACCGGAAGGGTCCTCCAGCAGGACCCGCAACCCCTTCGGCGTCTGGTGCACCTCCCTGACCAGGGCCACCAGGCGAACCTCCGAACCCTGAGGTCCCCGGTCCAGATTGCCGATCTCACGGGCCTCGCGCATGGCCGCCCGCCGCCGCACCAGCTGGCTCAGACTGCGGTACCGGTCCTCGAAATAGCGGGCGAAGTCCTCCACGCCTGTACCGCTCACCGGGTTCTCGCCCAGGTCCTCCAGGACCCTCAAGGGTGGGGCTTTGGAATGGGGGTGCCTTGATGATGGTGGAGCTGATGCTGGAGCTGGTGATGCAGGCTCTGATGAAGATGCGGTTGGAGATGCAGATGGAGATGTTGGGGGACCGGCCGTGGGAGCTGTTGGTGAAGCCGATGGAACTGTGACCTCTGTCCGTGGATCTGGTGTCCTTGCCTCCTCCGGGATCGTGGGGGCAGGATGTGCAGGCGAGTCCACACCCGATCCAGGTGCCAGAGGTGAATCCTCCATGACCTCCTCCAGGTCCGCCACATCGCAGTAGACCTTCCTTTGGTCCCAACCCTCAAGGAGCGCTCCGATGACCTCCTCGGCCCTGGGATGCTCCTCGATGACCTTGAGAGCCTCCGGTGTGGGCATGACACCGGCCTGGGCCAGCCTCTGTAGCAATCGCAGGGTTTCGGTCTCGGGCACGGCCACCCAGTGCCTCCCCGTCTAAAGGCTTGATTGTACGCCCAGCGCCGTTGGATCTTGATGTTGCAGAGGCTGTTGGCCCATTCCCGACCTTGAGTTTTATATAGTGCTCGTTGATGGTAGGATGTGGATGCACTCGTTCTGGCCCTGATGTTCCTTTCGGCCGCGCTACTGGTGGCGCTCCTGATCCTGGTATGGTTCACCGTGAACAGAAGAACCTATGAAAAGGAATATGGGGAGGCAGGTTCCTCTGAGATCCAGGAGCAGGCAGAGTTGACCGCCAGGCTCCAGAGGGTCGTGGATCTGTTATCCTCCCGGCCCGCGGCGCAGGGGCGAGTGGGAGAGGAACGCTTGGAACTCATCCTTTCCAGCCTTCCCCGGCGGTTCTGGCAACGGCAACCGGTCCTGGCCAATGGCAATCGGCCCGATTATCTGCTCCAGCTCGGTGGTGAGCTCAAGGTGCCCCTGGATTCCAAACTCCTGGGAGCCTCCGATATCATGAACGATGAGCTGTCCGAACCTGGGGGGCTCGATCACAGGGTGGAGCGGGCGGCCCGGGAGGTGGCCCAGCGCTATCTTGAACCCTCCCAATCAGCCCCCATCGCCTTGCTGGTCCTGCCGCCGGGGACCCATGCCGCCCTCGGTTCGGGGGCCCTTGAAAGATGCCATGGGATGGGGGTCGTGCCCACCCCTGCGGAGGGTGTTGCGGCCCTGGCCCTGGTGCTGGCCCACTTGACGCCGTGGCTGCCGACAGGTGGTGAGGATGACCCGGCCAACGGGGTGGCCGCCACTCGCCGGGCCCTGGCAACGGCTCTGGAACTGCTGGAGCGCAGTGGCCGGCAGGGGCGCAACAGCGGTGAGAATTTGGAGCGGGCCCGGCAGGTGCTGGAGGGGGCGCGGGTGCGCCTTGAGGCTGGCGAGGTCCAGCGGACCTATGGCGGTCGGACACCACCTCTGGAGGAATTGTTGAGCTGATTTTCATAATTTCCCATCACCTGTGTTGATGGTCGTCAAAACAGATGCGAGAATGACATGCCAGGTGACCTCTCCACGAGGGTCATATAAAGGATGCGAGGGAAACCCAGGCCTACCTTTACTGCCAGTGCAACTCCCTGGTTATATACTGGAAATATTCTCGATGGAACACCAATATCTGTAAGCCGAGGTCTCAGTCCCGTCCGCCTCCAAAGCCAAAGGTTAAGTAGCATTTTCGGCATGCAGAGGGCCCATTGGTGGCCTAGGCCCGGGTGGTATCAAATTACGAGGCTGAGTCTGCGTGGAGACGACCGAGACCGAGACCCAAGACAAGACCAACATCTTTGATGAACTAGAGATCAAGGTCCAGATCTTCCGCGACCGGGAGATGCTCTCCCACACCTATATCCCGGCCCGCCTGCCCCACCGGGACCAGGAGATCCGTCAGATCGCCCTGATCCTCAACGCCACCTTCCTGGGCTCCCGTCCCTCCAACATCCTGATCTACGGCCAGACCGGTACCGGCAAGACCGCGGTGGTGAAGTACCTGGGTCTTCAGATGGGCGAGAAGGCCAACCGGGAGACCACGCCGGTCAAGTTCGTCCACATCAACTGCAAGCAGGTTAACACCGCCTACGGCATCCTGGCCAACATCAGCCACGAGTTCACCACGGATTGGGAGGACACCATCCCTTTCACTGGCTGGCCCCTGGAGAAGGTCTACTCGGCCCTTACCACCAAGATCGACGACGCCGGCGGGGTGACCATCATCGTTCTGGACGAGATCGACTGGTTGGTGAACAAGTCGGGCGACGACGTGCTCTACCATCTCACCACCATCAACGAGTCCCTCACCAACGCCAAAGTATCACTCATCGGCGTGTCCAACAACACCAAGTTCGCCGAGTTCCTCGACCCCCGGGTCAAGTCCCGGCTGGGCGAGGAGTCGCTGACCTTCCCGCCCTACAAGGCCCCCCAGCTCAGGGACATCCTGAAGCAGAGGGCCGAGACGGCCTTCATGACCGAGGCCCTGGACGATGGGGTCCTGGCCCACTGCGCCTCCCGAGCCGCCCAGGAGCACGGTGACGCCCGCAAGGCCCTGGATCTGCTGCGCATCGCCGGGGAGCTGGCCGAACGCAAGGACTCCTCCCAGGTGACCAAGGAGTTCGTCAACGAGGCCGAATCCATGATGGAGTACGACTCCCTGCGCAAGGTCATCACCGCCCTGCCCATCCAGCAGAAATCGCTCCTGCTGGCCATCTACCTCAACGAGAGCCAGGGCAATCTGCCCCAGCAGACCACCGGCGATGTCTACAACACCTATCGCAACCTGTGCCGACGGTTCGACATCAACATCCTGACCCAGCGCAGGGTGGCCGACCTGATATCGGAACTGGACATGCTGGGCATCATCAACGCCCGGGTGGTATCTCTGGGCCGGGGCGGCCGCACCCGTTTCATCAACATCGACATATCGACCCAGGAGATGCGCTCCATCCTGTCCGAGGACTCCTTCATGACCATGGTCCTGGATTCCACCGAGGACGACCCGCAGGGAGCTGTCTTCAAAATGTCCCAGAGCCGACTGGTCTGATCAAGCTCACCATTTCTTTCGGACTGCCTCCAGCCTCCTGATAGTTGTTGTTTCAGGAAGCTAGTTTGTTCAGTAAGTGATGGCCGCGGTTCGACGTCGACCCCGATCCTGTGAACTATCTGCCACGGGGAGGTCTTCTGCCGCTCCTGGGCCGTTTTTTTGGCGGACCTTTGCTGGACCTCGGTCGGTCCGAGCCCTGTCTCAGGTGAGAGGCATGTCGCTTGCGCTTTCCCTGACCCTGCCTCGGCTTTCGGTCATCCTCATCCTCCCGCTGGGGAACCAGGTAGGGCAGTATGGCCAGGATGATCAGCACCACCACGATGACGCCGATGACGCTCATCATCATCGTCTTCTGGCTCGATGGGGCCTTTTCACAGCCGGGCTGGCCGGTGAGGCAGAGCTTGAGCATCCCCATCCAGGGTATCTCACCCCGAGCTTTGCCGATGATGAAGTCCACCTTGACCGGCTGGACCGGTCTCTGCTCGATGTCGAAGAGGGCTGGTTTCTGGTCCACATCGGAGTTGCCATCGGAGTCGCCCTTCGTGAGATACCCCGACCATTTCAGCTCGCCGTGCTGGCTCCCGGTCTTGCCCACCTCCTTGGCATCGATGTCGGGGATGGTGATGCCCTCGGATGCAGAAAAGTCATGGGGATAGCCTTCCACCCGATACACGGTCTCGCCAAGCTCGTTGTCCACATCCACCCAGGCCATGGCCCGGTGGATCACCGGGGTCCCGCCCTCCAGGCCATTCTTGTGATAGACGATGACGTCACCGTAGTCGCCGTAGGTCTTGTGACCGCTCTTGCGACCCATAAGATAGGTGATGATATCATCGCGTTCATCCACCTTCTTCACCAAGACCAGATCGCCGGTATCGATTGTCCCGGTGCGCAGGGTGCTGTCGTCGTCCGAATGTTCCATGGAGCCCGATTCGATGAGCACCACCGGGGGCCAGTTGCCCGCGTAGAAGTAGGCCGCCAGAAAGAGGATGAAGACGATGCCCAGGGCCAGACCAACATCCCGGTAGAGGGCCAGGCCTCCTCCTTCATTTCCGGGATCGGGAGGCGCTAGTCCTTTCCCTGCCGAAGATGGACTGGAGTCTGACCTCTTGGTCGATGGGGGGTGGCCTGAGCCTTTGCGGCGAGCATTGCGAGTTGGTGGACGTTGGCTCATCGTGGATGCCTTGATGCTATTAGCCCACCCGCCTTATGTTGGTTTCGGCCTGATATTGAACGCCAGAGGACCTAACGGTCTTTGTTTTCAGCTGGTGGCTCAGATGGCGGATCGTTCGGCTCCTGTTGAGCGGGCGGGGCCGACAATGCTTCTTCCTCATCGACGGATGGCTCGACATCATGTCCTTCATCAGAACCATCCTCGGAACCATCATCCTCTCCCTCGTCCGTTCCCTCAGTTCCATTGTCTTCATCCTCATCTTTCTCGTCGTCATCTTTCTCATCGATTACTTTGTCATCCTCATCTTTTTCATTTTCACCAGCAGGAGGCATCAGGTAGGGCAGGACCATCAGCACGGCCAGGAGGGTGAAGAGGGAGCCCAGGACCAACTTCAGCATGAGCTTGGGCCCCTCCTGGGCCGCGTCGTAGTTCTCCTCCTGGGTCAGCTTTAGCTTGAGCAGGCCCATCCAGGGCAATTCGCCCCTGGCCTTGCCCAGGATGAAATCCACCTTCACCGGTTGGACCGCCTTTCCCTTGGCGTCGGTGAGGACGTTCTGCTGGTCCGCGTTGGGATTGCTGGCCGAGTCACCCTTGGTGATGAATCCCGACCATTTCAGGACTCCCCAGCCACCGTATGAGCTGTTCTTGCCCAGGCCGCCGTGGGTCTCACCCTTCCATTCCACACCGATGCGGGGCAGTACGATGCCCTCCCTGTCCGTGTAGGTCAGGTTGGCTTCGGGAATGGTGTAGAGCAGGCCATCGGGAGTGGTCGTCACCTCCACCCAGGCCATGACCCGATGGATGACCGGGGTTCCGCCCTCTCCGTTCTTGTCGTAGATGATTACATCACCGTAATCGCCGTAGGTCTCGTAGCCGCTCTTCTCACCCTCCAGGAAGGTCACCACATCCTCGCGCTCGTTCACTGCCTTGGCCAGGACCAGGTCGCCGGTATCGATGGTGCCCAGACGCATGGTGCTCTTGTCATCGGCATGTTCCATGGAGCCCGACTCGATGACCACCACGGGAGGCCAGTTGCCGGTGTAAAGATAGGCCGACAGGAAGACCACCATCACGATGCCCAGGGCCATGCCCACATCCCGGACCAGGGCTACGTTCTGGGCGTGTCGTTCCAGGATCTCCTGAGGGGTTCTTTCATTTTTGTGGTTTCGGGGAGGAGGGGAAGAACTGGAAGACTGGGGCCGCTCTTGACCGGGCAAGGATGTTTGCCTCCCGCCTATCGCCTTCGCTCTTTCAACGAGGGTTCCTTGAGCATATCCAGCAGATCCGATCGGAGCTCCTCGGGAGGGGGCGGGATATCGGCCATAGCTGGTGAGGCTTCAGGGGGCTTGTACTTGGCCTCTGGTGCCGGTCGACTGAAGGGTGAGGGTTGCTTGGGTCCCTTGGCGGGGGGCTTGCCCTTGGCCTTCCTCTTGGCCCTTCGCTTGTCGGAAGGTTTGCGCT
>CAYLMJ010000002.1:46975-101021 GCA_964384995.1 uncultured archaeon
GGGGGCTTGCCCTTGGCCTTCCTCTTGGCCCTTCGCTTGTCGGAAGGTTTGCGCTTGAGCTTCTTGGTGACCGAGGCCTTGGAACGTCCGGTGGAGAAGTCGGTGCTCATCTCGGCCTGGCGGATGCCCACACTGTCCATGGTGGGCTCATCTTCCTTGCCTTCCGAGGGCGTCGGGGCTTCATCCTCCACCAGCTCGTCCTCCTCATCGGGCAGGTCCATACCGCCCAGCAGATCGTCCATGCCCTCCTGACCGGCCGGATCGTCCGGCAGTCCATCGGAGGCCCTGAACTCCTGGGATTTGGGCGCGAAATCATCGTCGGGGGGTGGCGTCGATGGGGGTTCGGCCTGGGGCGGTTTCGGTTCGGCCGGCTCGGAAGGGCCACCCAGATCGGGCAGGTCGGTGAAGCCCTTGGACTTGGGCTCCTCCGGTGGTGGTGCAGAGGGCCCGCCACCCAGCAGGTCGTCCAGCATCGAGGAGCCACTGCCGCCTCCGGTACCAGCGGGTTCGGAGGGGGTCTCCATGCTGTCGATGGCTTCGTGCTGTTTCTCGATCTTGTCCACCTCTTTGGGGGCTCGGGGACGCTCCACCTCGCCACCGCACTTGGGACACTTGCCCCATTTCTCCTTGTATTCGGTGCCGCAACTGACGCAGGCGAAGGTATCGCCCTGGGCCGGAGCTGAACTGTCAGGGGTCGCAGGCTTGTCCAGGTCGCTCATGTCGGTCAGCAGATCGTCGGCCGACTTGACCCCGCCGCTCTCCTCCCTGGAGAACTCGGAAACGGGATCAGGCAAGAGAGAGCTCAAATCGGAAGAGGAGTCCACCGACCGGACACCGCCCATTCCGGCCTCGGCACCGGCCTGGAGCTGTTCCACCTCCGGATCGATATCGGCCTTGTTGACCTTGCCGCCGCACTTGGGACAGGTGGTCCAGCGCTCCTTGAAGGTGGTGTCGCAGTCATCACACTTGAACTGGGGCTGAGCATCGTCGCCCCCGCCTCCGCTCTTCTTGGCCCTGGAGGGCGGTTTGGCCCTGGACTCCAGGCCTGGGACGTCGGCACTGGGCATCGAATCGTCGGGAGAGGCGAATGACGTCGGGGACTTGAACTGGTCCGGGTCGCTCTTGCCCAGCAGGTCCTGGAACTCCTTTTCCCGCGGGTCGGTAGCATCATCCTCGTCATCGTCACCATCATCTCCGCGACGAGCACCACCAAGGTGATCGGTGAAGCGTTCATCGTACTGCTCCTTGAGCTTCGCCAATTCGGGATTCTCCTCGCTTCCACCGGCCTGCTGGCGCATTTTGGCTCTGAAATCATCTATCTCGGAGCGGGCACCGGCCACCTCGTCTGGCACTTCGTAGGGGCGGTCCTTCTTGCGTAAAAAGCCCATTTTACCGGCGCGGCCAAAATCCGGGCCAACCTTAAACTTGTGGGTTGAAAGATACGACCATGGTCCGCACTAACCCCTGCGATCCACGGAACGAATCCTTATTTCATCATCAAGGAGAAGGCGGTACGAAGGACCCCCCGATGCCAGGCTCGGGCCCGATCCAGTTCGATATCCCGCTTCGAATGCTGTTCAATCACTGGAACTTGTTCCAGGCGGGGCGGCTTCCGTTTCCTCAGTGCTGGCCTTCTGGTCTGCAACTGCCTCCCCTTTGCCCTCCTTCTCGGCGGCCTTTTTCGGCTTCTTTTCGGAGGTGGCGCTCTTCTTGGAGGGGCAGTCCATGTTCAGACAGAAGTACCAGGGTCGCTTGCCCTTGGCGTAGCGCACCATGCGGGGGGCACTGCAATGGTCGCAGGGTTCGGGGAGCTGGACCAGTTTTCCCGTGGGAGGCAGGGGGTAGGTGACCGTGCAATCGGGATAGCCTTTGCAACCGACAAAGCGCTTGCCCCTTCGGGAGCGCCTGATCATCAGGTCGTTCTCGCATGAGGGACAGCTTCCAACGAGATTCTGACTCTCGATGGCCTTGCGGATCTCGGTGCCGATGGTCTCCTTCTCCCCTTCCATGGTGGTCAACACCTCGGTCAGCAGCTGCCGCGAATGGTCCACAACATAGGCCAGCTCCTTGGAGCCCTCGGCTATCTCGGCCATCTCGGCCTCCAGCTGGGCGGTCATCTCGTACCGGGCGATGGGACCACCGTGGGCCACCAGGGAGGAGGCCAGGGCCTGACCCGAGATGGTGGGTCGCAGGGGGTTGCCCTCCACATATCTACGGTCGTAGAGCTTCTGCAGGATATCGTGCCGGGTGGCCTTGGTTCCCAGGCCCAGCTTCTCCATCTCCCGGATCATGGCTCCCTGATTGAACCGGGAGGGTGGTTTGGTCTGGTCGGCGTCCAGCTCCATGGCCAGGATATCCAGCAGCTCCTCCTCGGCCATGCTGGGCAAGGGGCCCTTGGAGGGCTTGAAGAAGGGATAGTATTCGCGCCATCCCTGGGTCAGGATCCTGTAACCCTCGGCCTTGAACAGTTCCCCCGAGATGTCCAGTTCCACGTCGGTGCGTTCGCCCTCGGACCAGGGTGCCACGGTGGCCAGGTAGCGTTGGACCACCAGCGTGTAGACCTTGGAGGCTTCATCCGAAAGCTTCTTCTTGGGCAGGAACCCGGTGGGATGGATGGGAGGGTGATCGGTGGTCTGCTTGCGTCCCCTGGAAGGGATAACCTTCTCCTGTTTAGCAAGGGTTTTGGCTCCCTTCCCCAGCTCGCCAGGGAGTTTGGAAAGCCCCTCCAGGATGCGGCGTAATCCCAGGGTGCGGGGATAGACCGTGTTATCGGTCCGGGGATAGGATATGAGTCCCCCGGTGTAGAGCTCCTCGGCCAGGACCATGGCCCGGGCCACACCCAGACCGATGGAGCCTGCGGCCAGCAGGAAGGAGGTGGTGTCAAAAGGAGAGGGCGGTCGTTCGCGTTTTTCCTCGGTGGTCACTTTGGTGACCCGGGCCTGTTTTGCGCTCTCGAGCTTGGCGAAGAGCTGGTCGGCCTGCTCCTTGTCGAAGATGCGACCCAGGTCATGGAGGGCCTGGAAGTTGTCAGGATCGTCCGGCCTCGCTTCGGTCCCGGCCCCGGATCCAGCACCGGCACCCTGTTCCTTGGCCAGGGTGGCCAGCAACCGCCAGTAATCATCGGGTTCGAAGGAGGTCACCTCCTTCTCCCGCTCCACCACCAGGGCCAGGGTGGGGGACTGGACCCGGCCCACCGAGAGGAACTGGGAGCCTCCCTGCTGGGAGGCCAGGGAGATAAAACGGGTGAGGGTGGCGCCCCAGGCCAGGTCTACCACCTGCCGGGACTCGGCGGCCTCGGCCAGCTTGTAATCCACCTCCTGGAGATTGTCAAAGGCTTCCCTGATCTCGATGGGTGTCAGGGCCGAGAAGCGGGCCCGTTTGACGGTCACCTCCGGATTGGTCTCCACGATGAAATCCAGGGCCTCGGTCCCGATGAGCTCTCCCTCCCGGTCGAAGTCGGTGGCGATGATGACTATGTCGGCCTCGGGGGCCAGCTTGCACAGGGTGTTGACCACGGCCTTGGCCTGGACGCGCTTCTCCGGCTCGACGTCCACCAGCTCCAGCACCGGGTGGGAGCGCCAGTTGCGGTACTCCTCGGGGTAGTCGAGATTGATGATGTGACCCCGCAGGCCCACCACGGTGTAGCCGTCATCTCCCTTGTCGTAATCGTAATAGGGGACCCGCTGAAAGGAGGATTTCTTGTGCTTGCCTCCTGACAGGATGGTGGCGATGCGCTGGGCGGCGATGTTCTTTTCGGAGATGATGAGATAGTTCATATTGGGGCTCCGGGGCCGCTGCCATGCCGGGGGGATTATTTAAGATGGGATGGCGGGACCCCAAAGCA
The DNA here is from genome assembly GCA_964384995.1 of uncultured archaeon. Taxonomy (GTDB): domain Archaea; phylum Thermoplasmatota; class Poseidoniia; order MGIII; family CAYLMJ01; genus CAYLMJ01. Next base: position 50,820 of record CAYLMJ010000002.1, read on the forward strand.
ACAGCCTTATTGGCACCAGCAAAAGGTGGACCGAGAAGCGGTTAATCGTCAAATAGGGTCCATCTGTCCAACCCCCATCCATCGACCTCCCCTCTCTCCGTGCTACTGCCTCCTCCGGCTGTTCACCCTAACCTTTTTAACAGCGCCGCTGGCTGGCTCTTCAGGTGACATTGAATGCAACCCGGTCACATGGCCTATGACAGGGCTATCACGGTTTTCTCTCCCGACGGGCGCCTGTTCCAGGTGGAGTACGCCCGCGAAGCTGTCAAGCGGGGCACCACCACGGTCGGCCTGAAGTACAACGGCGGCGTGGTCCTCATCGTTGACAAGCGCATATCCTCCCATCTCATCGAGGCCGATTCCATCGAAAAGATCTTCCAGATCGACCACCACGTGGGCTGTGCCACCTCAGGACTGGTTGCCGACGCCCGCATGCTCGTCGACCGGGCCCGGCTGGAGGCCCAGATCAACAAGGTCAACTACGGCGAGCGCTCCCCCATCGAGCCCCTGGTCAAGAAGATCTGCGACTTCAAGCAGAACTACACCCAGTACGGCGGGGTCCGCCCCTTCGGCACCGCCCTGCTCATCGCCGGTGTGGACAGCGAGGGCGCCCACCTCTACGAGACCGACCCCTCGGGAGCCCTCATGGCCTACAAGGCCGGCGGCATCGGCGCCGGTCGCAACGATGTCATCGAGGTCTTCGAGGAGCAGTTCAAGGACAAGATGACCTTCAACGCCGCGGTCAAGCTGGGTCTCAAGGCTCTGGACAAGGCCACCGAGAATGACCTCAATCCCCAGGCCATCGAGATCGCTTACGTCTCCAGCAAGGACCCCTTCTCCCGCATGCCGGCCACCAAGGTGGCCACTGCCGTCAAGAACGCGCAGAAGTAGGTGGGACCTTGGTCTCCCTGGAGGAGGCAGTCACCGCCCGCTACGAATCTGAAGGTCACCGTTTCGAGATCCTCATCGACCCCGAGGTGGCCTACAGCTGGAAGACCGACCCGGTCAATGACGAGGAGTTGATCGAGGCCCTGGCCGCCGACGAGGTGTGGAAGGATGCCCAGAGGGGGGACCGGGCCTCGGAACAGGTGATCAAGGAGGTCTTTGGCACCGATGAATTGCCGGTGATAGTGAAGCGCATCCTGGAGCAGGGACAGCTGCAGCTAACAACCGATCAGCGGCGCGAGATGGTGGCCTCCAAGCGACGCCAGGTGGTGGCCCACATCGCCCGCAACGCCATCAACCCCCAGACCAACGCCCCCCATCCCCCGGCCCGCATCGACAGCGCCCTGGAGGAGGTCCATGTGGTCATCGATCCCTTCAAGTCGGTGGAGGAGCAGGTCAAGCGGGTCCTGCCCGATCTTCGGGCCATCCTGCCCCTGCGGTTCGAGAAGGTGCGCATGGCCGTGCGCCTGCCCGCCGCGTATGTGGGAGCCTGCCATCACGATGTGGTGAACTCGGGCCAGGTGATCAAGGAGGAGTACCAGTCAGATGGGGGATGGATCGGAGTGGTGGAGATGGCCGCCGGGGACCAGGCCGAACTTCTCAGTCGCCTGGGCAGCCGGACCCATGGCGAGGCCCAGACCAAAATTTTAAAATAGGCCCCCATTCTGGCTCGTTCGCACGCTATATAAGAAATATAAGTGCCAAGAGTGTTTTGTGAAGTGACTCTATGGAACAATCTGATATAGATAACTCAACTCGTATAGAAGACAACCCCGACCAAGAAACTCCACCCGACGACGATAAGCAGATGGTTTTGCCCGGCGACCTGCTCGCCCCTGCCGAGAAGCTCAAAGCGGGCAAGGGCGTCTACCGGGAGGCCTCCCAATTGTGGGCCTCTCAGGTTGGCTTCCGTTCGGACCGGTCCCAGTTCATCAACATCGTCCCCTTCAACGGAGGCTACCGGCCCCGGGTCCAGGACAACCTGATCGCGGTATGCATCGGCCAGAACCCCAGTTCCTGGTTGATGGAGCTCGGCGCCTCCCACCCGGCCACCATGCACGTGACCGAATCCCCCTGGCGCGTCGATTTCGGCGACACGGGAAGGTTCCTGGCCATCGGTGACGCGGTCTACTGCGCAGTGATGATGGTGGACGAGATCGGCCATCTCCAGGTCACCATGAAGGGACCCGGATTCAGGAAACTGTACGGCGGCACCCTGGTGCAGGTCTCACCCTACACCGTGCCCCGGGTCATCGGCCGCAGTGGCTCGATGGTCAACCTGCTCATGGAGTACACCGACACCCGCATCATGGTGGGTCAGAACGGGAGGGTCTGGATCGACGGACCGCTCCAGGGCATGCAGGTCGTCAAGGCCGCCCTGAAAATCATCCAGCGGGAGGCCTTCTCCAGTGGTCTCACCAACCGCATCAAGAACTTTCTGGAGGAGTCCCAGGCATCCAAGGAGGCCTAATCATGGGCATGGAATCAGACATCGAATTGATCAACAAGGACGGTACGCGGCTGGACGGCCGCAAGGCCAATGAATTACGGCCCATTACCATCGAGGCTGGGGTTCTGACCCAGGCGGTTGGATCGGCCTACGTGGAATGGGGTGGCAACAAGGTGTATGCCGGTATCTACGGCCCCAAGGAGGCTCACCCTCGCCACAAGCAGAAGCAGACCCAGGCCATCATCCAATGCCGCTACAACATGGCCCCTTTCTCGGTGAACGATCGCAAGCGACCCGGACCCGACCGCCGCTCCACCGAGATATCCAAGGTGGTGGCCGAGGCCCTGGAGCAGGTGCTCTTCCTGGAGCGCTTCCCCAGAGCCGCCTTCGAGGTGCAGATGGAGGTCGTCCAGGCCGCCGCAGGCACCCGTTGCGCCGCCCTGACAGCCGCCTCGGTGGCCCTGGCCGATGCGGGTGTGCCCATGCGTGATCTCATCCCCTCTTGCGCCTCGGGCAAGGTGGCCGATACCGTGATCCTGGACCTGGACCAGAAGGAGGACAACTTTGGTCAGGCCGATCTGCCGGTGGCCATCATCCCCAGGACGGGAGAGGTGGTCCTCTTGCAGATGGACGGAGACCTGAGCCAGAAAGAGTTCCCGGTAGCTCTAGACATGGCCATCGAGGGCTGCAAGGAGGTCTACAAGCTCCAGCGGGAGGCCCTGGCCCGTCGTTACAGTGATACATCCACCGATGGAGGTGAGGCCTGATGGCAGCCGTAGCTCAGATCATGGCCAACATCAAGCGTGACCATCTCAACAAGCTCATCGAAAAGGGCGAGCGGGTGGATGGTCGCGGACTCAATGATTACCGAGAGGCAACCGTCGTCCAGAACCTCATCGATACCGCCGAAGGCTCGGCCATGGTCACCCTGGGCGACACACGGCTCATGGCCGGGGTCAAGATGCTCCTGGGTGAACCCTACCCCGATACCTTCGACAAGGGCGTCATGACCACCAACGTGGAACTGACCCCCATCGGCCACCTGCTCTTCGAGGCCGGGCCCCCTCGGGAACACGCCATCGAGCTGTCCCGCGTCACCGATAGGGGCATCCGCGAGTCGGGAGCCATCGACCTCAAGAAGCTCTGCATCGAGCCTCACGAGAAGGTCTGGATAGTCTTCATTGACGTCCACATCCTGGACCACGATGGCAATCTCTTCGACGCCGCCAGCCTGGCGGCCTTGGCCGCTCTCAACTGCACCATGGTCCCGGCCGAGCGACACGAACTGGGCAAGGACTACCCCCTCCCCATGACCTGCAAGCCCCTTAACTGCACCTCGGCCCTCATCAACGGCAAGCTCCTGGTGGACCCCACCTACGAGGAGGAGCAGGTGATGGAGGGTCGTATCACGGTCTCAACCGATGAGAAGGGGATCCTGCGGGCCATGCAGAAGGGCCATGGCGGAGGCTTCTCACCCGAACTCGTCAAGGAAGCCGTGAAACACGCCACGGAGCGCACCGCGCCCCTGAGGAAGCTGCTCGAGGAGGCCAAATAAGATGGGTCGCAGAACCAAGAAGGTCGGATCGGCGGGTCGTTTCGGTTCCCGCTATGGTGTGAGCCTCCGCAATCGATTCGCCGCGGTGGAGAAGCGGCGCAAGGCTTCGTACGAGTGCCCCCAGTGCGCCCATCAGGCGGTCAAACGAAAGGCCGCCGGCATCTGGCGCTGTCGTCATTGCGACCTGGTCTTCGCCGGGGGAGCCTACGTCCCCAAGACCACCAGGGCCCGGCAGAAGCGCTCCATGCAGGCGCCCGTCGAGGATGAAGATTCCCAACCGGACGAGGTATCTGAATAGGAATAGGAGGCTCAGGCATGGTGGAATACAAGTGCGCCATCTGCAAGACCCCCCTGGCCGAGGACACGGCCGTGGTGGGAGTCGTCTGCCGGGTCTGCGGCGGCAAGGTGTTCTACAAGAAACGCCCCGCCACCAAGAAGACCCTCAAGGCCCAATGACCGGCCCAGGCCCCTGTCGAGCCAGGGTGACCCTCCAATTGGGGCACCGGGCTCAGGCCGAGGTCATGGCTCGGGCCCTGGCGGTGGAGGCCGAACCCGACGATGGTCCGGCCGATGTGACCCTGACGCCGCTCAAGGGCGGTCGCCTGTCGATGGCCATCGAGGCCCCTCGGCCCAGCCTTCTGCGGGCGGCCCTAAAGGCTTATTTGCAATGGGCCTCATGCTGCCACCAGGTGAGTCAGCGAACCGAACCTGCACCGGTACCCCAGGAGCAATGAAAATGGATATTCCCGAGCAACTACAGAAGCAGATCCTTCAGCACCAGCAGCTGCAACAGCAAGGTGAGATGGTGGCCAACCAGAGGGCCCAGGTCGAGATGACCAACCGTGAGCTGGAGCAGACGGTCAAGGAGCTGGAGAAGGTATCGGACAAGGAGACCCTCTACCGCTCCATCGGCGCCGTGATGGTCAAGGTCAAGTCGAAGAAAGAGCTGGTGGAGCAGTTCAACGAGGAGCTGGAGACCGGCGAGCTGAGACTCAAATCCCTGAAGGGCCAGGAGGACATCGTCAAGGAGCAATTGCAGAAGTTGCAAGAGCAGATCCAGGGCCAGGTGAACCAGCTCAAGGGTCAAGCTCCCGGTGCCGGTGGCCCCCTTGGCAACTGAACCGACAGCCACATCGATACCCTCACCTCAAGAGCTTCAAGAGGTCCACGAACTGCTGAAGGGCAGTCGCCCTCTCATCCTCCTCCACTCAAACGCCGACCTCGATTGCATGGGCTCGGCCCTGGCGTTGAAGGAGGCCTATCCGGCAGCGGTCCTGGCCGCGCCCATGGGCGTGTCGGGAGCCGGCAAGAGACTGGCCGCGGGCCTGGAGTTCGATCCCGTTGCTGAGCATTTGCCCGCAGATGAGGATAAAGATGCGGATGAGGATGTGGATGCCACCTGGGACCTGGTGGTGGTGGTGGACTCGGGCAATCCCTCCCAGGTCATCCTTCCCGAGGGTGACGGACCGATCCTGGTCATCGACCACCATCAGCCCCTGGCCGGCTGGCCCGAGGGGACCCGTCAGCTTTGCGACCCGAACCTGTCATCGTGCGCCGAGCTGGTCTTCAAGCTGCTGGAGCAGGCCGGACTGACCCCCGATGCCCGGAGCTGTCAGGCCCTCATGGCGGGCATCGTGGCCGACACCGCCCACTTCCGTCATGCCAAGGCAGAGACCTTCGTCACCTTCTCCCGTCTGCTCCAGCTTCACGAGACCCCCACCAACCAGGTCTACGATCTGATGCGGCCAGACTTCCATCGGGAGCTTTCCCGCCGGGTCGCCCAGCTCAAGGGAGCCCAACGCCTGCGCTACTTTCGTGAAGGCCAGACCCTGATCGCCGTGACCCGTACCGGAGCCTTCGAGGCCGCCACCGCCAATGCCCTGCTGGCCATAGGGGCCGATGTGGCCTTCGTGGCCTCCCAGAAGAAACGCCGGGTGCAACTCTCGGCCCGCTGCCTGCCCCGCATTGCGGAGGAGGGGCTCAACCTGGGTGTGCTGTTGCAGGAGCTGGCCCAGGAGACGGGCATGGAAGGAGGAGGCCATCCCGCAGCCGCCGCCTTGATGGGGAACGGGGATGCCGAGGCCCTGCTGAACCTGGCCGGCAGGAAGGCGCGCCAGATGCTGAAGGATCGAACCGCCCATTAGCCGAACTGTGTGATCTCAAGATATCAGTATATTCTGGGCGCTTCACGGGACCGTCAGCTCGCTTCCCCACAATGTATTAAATAAAGAGGTGGACTGGGTCGGCCCATGGCGCTGGCCAGGGACCTTCTGAAGATATATGGACTGGTCTTTGGCAATCTTCTGATAATCCTCTCGGTCCAATTCATCATCGTGGCCTTCACCTTTTCCGAGGAGGAGAGCGGCCTCTCCCAGGAGCAGAACATCCAGATCCTCTATCCCTGCATCCCGGTCCTGCTGGCGGGGGTCATCCTGGTGGCCATCATCCTGCAACGCCACACCGTACCGTTCTACTGGGTGGGCAGTCATCAGGCGCGACACGGCGGGCCGCCGGCCATAGCTCGAAGAGCGGCCCATGGACCCTACCAGCAACCTCACCGGCCCGGCCCCACCCAACGCCCCTTGCCCGCTACGCCCCCGCTGTCGCCGTCGGAAAGCTCACCGCGAGAGCCTCGACCAACTGCCAGGGAAGGACCAGGGATGGATGACAGGACCGGCGACCGCAGACCAGCGGTTCCGTACAGGGACCACGAGGCTCCTACGGCCCCACTTCCGCCTCCCCCGCGGGAGCGAGCCGCCGCCGATGACAATCCCAACTACCTGCGCTACTCCCGGGGGCTCCATTACGCGCCCCGGTATCATGGGCCCCGCTACTATCAACCGGCCCATCGCGACCAGCCGGCCAACATCGGCCCCTCCTTCCACCGCTACACCACCCGCCCCTACCCCCCTCGAGGCGTGCGACCCCAGGGCCCTCTCCAGCAACCCCGCTATCAGCCCAGCGTCGCTCCCTACCGGCGGGGGACCCACATCGGCCTGGAGATCAAGGAGGCCCTGCACCTGCCCTCGTTCAAGTACATGTTCCTGGCCTTCATGGGCAGTCTGGTCCTGGGCTTCTGCTCGCTGACCCTGGGCGGCATCTGGCTGGTGGTCTTCCCCCTGGCCTTCGTCATCGCCTTCTCCTTCCCGCCCCTGATGTGGATCGCCTACATCTACCAGCGCACCCAGGAGCGATTGGAACCCCAGAGGCTGGTCTTCATCACCCTGAGCTGGGGCATGATATCCACCATCCCCTCCCTGGTCTTCAACACCCTGGGGGCCGTTCTGCTGGACGCCGACCTGAACAAGCTCTTCGAGGAGGGGGGCACCATAGGCTTCCCCGAGCTGGCGGCGGTAGCCATCGTCGCGCCCCTGGTGGAGGAGTTCTTCAAGCCTCTGGGCCTCCTGCTGATATTCAGGCGATTGGAATCGAGCTACACCGGGGTGCTCTACGGCGTGGCCTGCGGCATGGGCTTCGCCCTCATCGAGAACATGCTCTACGAGCTCTCCTTCCTCTTCATGCCCGGCGCCGATGTGACGGCCGTGTGGACCTTCAACTCATTCGCCCGGGGCGTGGGCTCCACCCTGTTGCACGCTGTTGGACCAGCCTTCGTGGGCTTTGCCTTGGCCAGCGTGCGCCTGAGGGGACTGGGTTCCCAGTGGATCCTGGGGGCCTACCTGCTGGGAGTTGGGATGCATGCCGCCTGGAACGCCTCGGCCACCCTGACCCTCTACCTGGGCGACGACGAGCTGCTGGGGATGCTGGAGATAGTCTTCCTGGTGGTGCTCTTCCTGGCCTGCCTGGTGATACTGAGGGCCCTGCTCTCCACCAGCCTGGCGCAACAGAGACGCAAGATAGCCGTGACCGGTCCGTTGCGACCACCCAGCCAGCCCCGCCCCCCGCCCAGGTTCACGTGAGCCGAACCGTACCACCATTGTGGTATTGGACCGCCGGTGCTCCCCTTGCCTCCTCCTCCAGATGATACGAGCACCCACATACCCTATCCTGGCACCCCACCCTGGCACCAACTCGGCCCTGCGCCCAAAGGCTTTATCTACGGCAGGCATAGGCGCCCCTGTCCCGCCCTAGCTCAGCCTGGTCAGAGCGGCCGGCTGTAGTGGAACAATATCTTCCCATGCTGAGAAGCATACGGCCGCAGATACCGGCAGGTCCCCGGTTCGAATCTGGGGGGCGGGACCACTATCCTTTTTTTCTGCTGAAAAAAGGCTCATAGGTTTTTCGACAGGGGCCCCTACTCGCCACTCCGTGGCTCGAGGGGCCTGGCTTGTTCTGCTGTGGGTCGTAATTCCGCTGGTTCCTCAAACTCTCACTCCATCACTTCAAGGTCATTACAAATCCAACAGTATAGACCGCCATTTCCCCGCATTTTAATAGGCGCAAGGATCCCCGGAACCCACTATTTCTGGGTCCGTCCCAGGAGCGCTCCGCATGGAAATCAACGCCTCCGTTCACCTCCACCGCTACCGTCACGCCACCTTCAGCTTCCACAAGTGGCGCTACGAGCTGGAGCTCGCCCACAAGGTCCTGCTGGCCCTGACCTTCGCCTGCCTCACCGGTCTGGCCGCCCAGGCCCGCTTCCACCTGCCCTGGACCCCGGTGCCCGTCACTGGTCAGACCTTCGCCGTCCTGCTCTCCGCCGTGGTGCTGGGCCGCTGGGGCGGCGTCAGCCAGGCCATGTACGTGGGCCTCGGCGTCGCAGGGATGCCCTGGTTCGCCAGCTACGGCCACGGTCTCGCCTACCTCACCGGCGCCACCGGCGGCTACCTGGTGGGCTTCGTCGTCGCCTCCCTCTTCCTGGGCCATCTGGTGGACCGCCACCTGCGCTCCCGCGGTCTTGTCGCCATGCTGGGTCTCATGCTCGTCGCCAACTTCCTCATCATCTACGGCCTGGGCCTGCTCCAGCTCTACCTCTGGCTCAGTCTGGTCAAGGGCTCATCCGTGGGCCTGTGGACCCTGCTGGAGATGGGCGCCATCCCCTTCATCGGCGGCGACCTGCTGAAGATCGGAGCCGCCGCGGCCCTGGCCCGGACCCTGCTCCCCCAGCTTCCCTACGGTGAAGAGGTGGACCTGAAGCAATGGGCCAGCTGGCGCCTGCCCTGAGCCGGACCACTCCTCCTCAGCCCATCAGCCCCTTGCTCAGGTAGAAGAGGCCCATTATCACCAGTATCACCGCGGCGGCGTCTCGGATGCCCCTTCGGCCCCCGGCCTGGGCCTCGCAGAAGGGCGCCAGGTGCCCCCAGGCCAGACCCACCGCCAGGATGGACACCGACGAGCCGGCCCAGAAGGCCAGCACCGACAGCACCAGTATCAGCAGGTCGAAGGTCAGCACCGCCCCGGCCAGGGCCACCCACAGCGGCGGGCAGAGCAGAGAGCCCACCAGGGCCCCGAGGAAGATGGCCGTCACCCCCCTGCCAGTGGCGGCGTGCTCCCTGAAGCTCCCGGCCAGGGCCCAGCATGAAGTGAACATGGGGGGCTCCTTCACTTCGGCATCCATCGGCCTAGCGTCATCCTCTGTCGCATCCTCCCTCCTGGCGTCATCCTTCTTCCCTGCGTCCTCCCCATCGGCGACATCTCCAGCTCCATGGGCCTCGCAACATCCCGAGCCGCCGCTCTTGCCGAAGGCCACCCAGCCGCCGTAGGCCAGCAGGGCCAGTCCGGCCACCACCGCCGTGCCCCTCAGGAAGGCGGCGTCGGGCTCGTCGGCCAGGGTCTGCCCCAGGGCCAGCAGGCTCAGCCCCAGGCCCATGTAGACCACCAGCCGTCCCAGGGAGAAGAGGCCAGCCGTGGCCAGTCCCCGTCTCCAGCCCCGGTCACGCTCCAGTATCAGGGGCACCAGGATGGGCAGGCAGACCCCCACGCAGGCCAGGTTGACAACAAGCCCCAGGATCAGGGCCTCCGCGACGGGGGTGAGGTCCATGGTTCAGCTCGTACAGGGTGGTCCGGTTTAAGGCTTGGTTCGAATTCATATGAAACCCTTATTCAATTTTTTATAGGTGAGTTCTCTCATTGGTCACCTCATAACTGGGGGTGATATTATGCGACATCCTGAATTCTTCCCTGAGCTAAAACGAAGATTTCCTCGCATCCAACCTGTTTTTCCTCTCGTGAGCGTTATGTTGCTCATCGGTCTTGCACTCATACCCCTGAGTGCCCAGGCCGTGGATGACGGGGTTGTGGTGGGGGACTGGCTGGCTCCAGGCTTCTGGGACTACGACAACCAGCCCAAGGCTCCCCAGGCCTTCATGCAGGTGCGCCTCGACGGTGAAGCATGGGCGCCTCAAGCCGCGTTGGCCCTGGTCCCGGTGCAGATTCAGCGCCACGTCAGCCAGCCCCTGCTCTTCCTGAATGCCACCGCCGATCCCAGCCCCCTGGCCGATGGCGCGGCGGTGAAGGACCTGGACGACTACGGCACCTCGGCCTCCACGGCCATGGACGCCATCGCCACCGAGTTCTGGACCGCCGCCGAGCTGGTGGTCATCGCTGATGATTACGAGGCGGCCCTGTGGGCCACACCCCTGGCAAGCTTCCTTGAGGCTCCACTGCTCATAGGTCCCAGCGCGGCGACCCTGACGACCCTGGGCGCCACCGAGGCCATCCTGGTCGGTGTCGACACCGCACCCTCGGGAGTGGAGAAGTTGGTGGGTCTGGACTCCCAGGAGGATGTGTGGGGCTTCCAGCTCCTGGTCTACCAGAGCAAGGGCCTGCGATGCGACTACATGGTCCTCACCAACCCCACCGACATCGACTCGTCCGCGGCACTGCTCTATCCGGGCCTCTCGCCCGCCGCGGGGATCCTGGCCGCTCAGCGCCAGGCCATCATCATCACCAACGACTACACCGTGGACGTTGACGCCCTCAAGGCCTTCGGTGCCGGGACCGCCGAGGATGCCGCCAACTACGCCAAGGCCGAACCGGCCTGGAAGCTGGTGCGCGAGGATGTCCTGGCGGCGGCGAAGTTCATGCAAGACGGGGGTCATGGACCGGCCTACCTTGCCATCGTGGGTGATGGTTTCGCGGTTCCAGACTACTACCTGGACTTCCATGTCCAGTGGATCTACTGGAACGCCGGCCAGCACTACGTTCCCAGCCAGGGCCCCTACGCCATCCTGGACGAGGCCTGGAACTGGTCGGTATACCAGGAGGAGGACCTGGGCGTTGGAAGGCTGGTCACCAGCACGTTCGAACTGCTCTCCAACTACCTGGTCCGGGTCGCGCACTACGACAGGTTCCTGCCTGGAGGGGCATGGTCCACCGCCGAGAGGGAGGCCATCTTCCAGGAGGCCCTGGTGGTCGACGGACACCGCATCAACCAGCCCGACCCAGGCGGCCCGCCCTGGACGGCCGACGTACCCTGGCCTCCGGCTGGCGAGATGGAGGCCGCCGCAATTGCCGGGGGCTTCAACACCACCTACATAGTGTCCCGCAACGCCAGTGTCTTCAACGACACCAACCCCACCACCACCACCATGCTGGAGATGAGCGTCAACAGCAGTCTGGTGCTGATCAACGTCCACGGGACCAGTCCCGGCGGGACCTTGTACTACCGCATCGACAAGGGCAAGACCGACAAGGACACCGGGACCTTCTACACCATCGAGGCCGACAAGATCCGCGAGCACTCTTTCGATGTTCCAACTGTGGTTTCGGTGGTGGGTTGCAACCTGGGAACCCACGCCCGCTGGGGCGATCCCGGCGACCATCTGCCAGTGGCCAACCTGGACATGGGGGCGGCAGCCTACGTTGGCAACGTGGCGCGCCAGTCGATCTGCTACTCCGCCGTGGCACCCTACGGACCGTGCGGCGCCACCCAGGTCTACACCTGGGAGAACATCACCGCCACCCCCCAGCCCATCGGACCCGCCTATGCTGCGGCAAAGTGGGAGGGGTACGAGACCTTCCGCAATGACAGCAGCGATCAGGAGGACTCCGACCCCTACGTCATGCAGTTGTTCGGTGATCCCGCCCTGGTGCTCAACCATCCCACCAAGGCCTATCCGGACACCAAGGTCCCCGAGCTGGACCTCCAGGTCACCTACGAGGATGGCAAGGTCAAGGTCACCACCTCTGTGACCGATCCGGCCTCTGGCAACAACCTGACCCCAGTGGTCCAGATGAAGCTGGGCGACGGTACCGCCAAGACCGGTGCCACCCAGGAGTTCGACCAGCCCGCCGCTGACAGCCTTCTCGAGGTCTCCGTGACCGTGACCGACTACGAGGACCTGACCGCCCTGGTGGGGGTCGAGGGCAAGACCACGGGAACGGATGGTGACGATGAAGATGATGTGGCACCCGGAGTGGTGTTGACGACAGCCTGCGTACTGATCGCGGTCTGGACCTATCGCTCGAGGCAAAAGCAGTGAGACAACCCATCATCGTTACCACGCTGGGCATTCTGGGCCTGATCTGGCTCGCATGCCACATCGCAACCCCGGCCGAGGGTGCGCCAGCCCCCCAGCCTGGCCAGGACCTGGTGATGGGCAGCGACGATTGGTTGAGGATCGATTACGATATCGAGATAGGCAACCTGACCCTGCGCAAGGAGGCCACCCTGGTGGTCCAGGAAGGTACCCTGACCGTCAACGGCCTCCTGCGCCTCTCGGGCGAGGCGCGCCTGATGCTGGTGGATGGTGATCTGGAGCTTTTCCCGGGCTCCCTGGAGGGGTCCGTTATCCCTGTCATCATGGAGGACCAGTCCATGCTCCGGCTGGAACAGGGTTCCAAGGCCCATTTCCATCCCCAGCCCACAAACACAACGGCCCCCTTCATCGACCTTTACGATCAGTCCCGTCTGGTGGTCTACGATTCCACTTTCCAGGCCGACCTGCCTCCGGTGCCGTATCCAGAGGACATCGTGAATACACCGGTCGTTGCCGGCGTCATACTGCTGGAGGGGGACGCGGTGTGGGAAGCCAGGAACTCGAAGTTGGTGGGGAACCTGAACCTGAACGAGTTCGACGACCTTCTCGGCCGCTGGTACTGGGCCTCGATACAGCAGCGGGGCCGCATCGAACTGAAGGATACCACCGTGAACCTGAAGAACGCCGAGCACTACCCGGTCTTCAAGCCCGTGGCCGGCACCTTCAAGATGCACGAGGTGGAGGTCCTGGCCGGCCTGCTCGAGCTCGAGGTGATCAACCGGGCCGAGATATCCGACAGCGTCATCCATCACGGTCTATCGGTGGGTGACATGGCTCAGCTGACCCTTACCGACAGCACCGTCAACGAGGCCATCTCCGTCGGTGCGCCCGACCCCAAGGCGCCCCCTGGCTTGCAATCTACTGCAATGTTCACTGCTATCCGCCTCCAGTTGAACAACACCCTCGCCGGGGCCAGCTACGCCACCATCGACATCAGTGATTCCAATGTGGAACAGCTCTCCATGAAGAACAACACCAACCTGCGGTTCGAGAACGGTGTTGTCTCCTCGTTGAGGCTCTACGACCATGCGAGAGCGGTGGTCCTCAACACCACCCTGAACCGCACGACACTCAACCAGAACGCGAGCCTGGACCTGATCCGTCCCGGCATCGACCCCGCGGGAGTACAGCCTCAGATCCCCCTCTGGAGGGCTTTCATCAACGGTACGTATCCCAGCTTCTACATGGAGGAGGCGACCATCACCCAGGTGATCTTCTATCCCAATCAGACCGTGAAGATGGTGCTGGATGAGGCCACCATCGAGAAGCTCTATGTCTACGAGGCTCCCGCGGTCCTGGACCTGGAGCTCATCAACAACTCACGGTTCCTCAATCTAACCGGCCGCTATGATGTGAGCTTTGATCTGGTGATCACCGATGTGGGCTCCACCTACACCTCCTTCGACCATGTGCGAGACGATCTGAACTGGACCTTGGACCTGCAGGTGTACCATCGACTATCCATAGCCACCAGGCTCAACGATGACCCCATCCCGGGCCAAGTGGTCCTTACTGGTCTGGAGGAGGGCTCCCAGGACCTGGTGGCCGAAGAGGGCGAATGTCACGTGGACCTTCCGCGCGATCCCACACGCGAGATCACGGTCGACCTGAGCTATCTGGGTTTTTCGGTTAACGAGAACATCATGCTGGACCGCTCGCATACCATCGAACAGGGATGGAGCGACCGTGTCTCTCCCAAAGTCCAAAGCCTCACCCTGGAGCCCGAACGATGGAACCTCCTGGACCCCTTGACGGTGAAGGTGAAGGTGACGGACGATGGTGTTCAGGCCATGGCCGAGGTGGTGCTGATCTATCGCATCGAGGACGGCCCCTGGAAGGAGGTAAGCATGTTCCCCCTGGGAAGCGGGACCTACGCGGCCCAGATCCCGGGACAGGACCGGAACGAGAAGGTAGAGTACCAGGTCAGGGTGACCGACATGGCCGGCAATACCCGCACCACCTCCCCGGAGAGCATCACGGTTGGGACCACCGAGAGCTGGCTTCTGCGGCTGACCGTTGTGGGAGTGCTGGGTCTGGTGGCTGGGCTTGTACTCCGCTTCGGTATCCAGCGTCATGTTTCCAAAAAGATCCTGAGGGAGGAGCGATCATGAACCTGAGGCTCTTCCTGATGGTCATCTTGCTGGGGAGCCTTGTTCCAGGCTTCCTCTTGACCCCCTCGGCCAGGGGCGACGATCTGGCCACCTTCGAACGGGTGGAGGCCACGGCCATTCCCAACGTGCAGGGCGTGGGAGGACCCATCGAGGTGACGGTTTCGGCAGTTTTCTTCGGCGGTTGCTGCTACCCTCTCTTCGCCCACGACGTGGCGGCCCACATCGAGTTGCCTCCTGGACTGGAGAATATGTCCCGACCGTTGATGGATGTGGTGCCCGATGTGGAAGGCACCGCAGGTGGGGCTCCGGTGTATGTGGACTTCACCTGGATCATCAAGGGCAAGCAGAAGGGGATCTACCAGGTCAACTTCACGGTCAACAGTGACTGCGGGGAACACTCCACATCTGTGATGCTGGAGGTGATCGAGGGTGTACCCATCTCAAGGCCTCAGACCTATCCTCTGCAGCCGGAGCTGGGGGAGCCCTTTCGCATCATCATCGAGTCCAGCTCGCCGGTGGAGACCGTGACCGTCCAGTGGGTCAAGATATTCTACGTGCTCGAGGATTCAAGGCCGGGAGGCGTCAAACCGGCCAACCACACCCTGGGTGGAATGAGTGGCAGTTCCACCGAGATGGTCCAGGGTCAGTTCGATCCGGACCAGTGGAGCGGTCAGATACCGTTGGAGGGCAAGGGCCGTTTCCTGGCTTACTGGTTCGTGGCCCATGACTCCATGGACCGTAACACCACCTCACCCCTGTACGTCAACGAGGTCTTCGACCCGGCAATGAAGACCTACACGCTCAGCGTGGTCATGGGAGGGATGATGATCGCGATACTGCTCTCATGGGTCTTCATGGTGCGGTCCAAGCTACCGGCGACACCGGATTCCCGGCCGGGCCTCCTGCCCCTGGGACGCGAGGAGCCCATCACCGACCTAACCGGCCCCCATCTCGAGCGGCGTCCCTGGGAGGTTCACCGGGACAACCTCCGCCTGGCGTTCTTCGGTGTGATGGTGGTCTGCATCCTCATCGGCATCCTCGCTGGCTACTTTGTGGATTACATGGAGGAAGTCGCGCCTTGAGCCAGGAGCCAAAGCAGACCGATGGGCCCGATGAGCCTGTCAAGCTCCCTGAACCGACCGAGGGGAAGAGCCCACCCCGGTGGGCCAAGCTGTCCAATCTGCGCTTGAGCACGCAACTGCTGCTGGCCTGGTTCCTGAACTTCACCCTCATCGGGACCTACTACGTCTCCTCCTATCTGCCCATCTTCAGGTTCGACATGCCCGAGTACATGGACTCGGATGGAAGACGGTTGTGCAGCCTGGGCCTGTTCCAGCGCAATCTGACCCTGGACATGACCTTCGCCTGGATCTTCGTTGGCCTGGGCATCCTTATCCTCATCTGCCTGCTTATCGGCCGGGCCCTGTGCGGCTGGGCCTGCCCCATCGGGCTCATCCAGGACCTGCTGACCCGCTCCAGGGACGGTCTCAAGGGGGCGGCGAAGGAGCCTCCGATGGAGATCCACCAGCGCATGACCGGGATCAAGTTCGGCATCCTGGCCTCGGTGCTCCTGCTCTCCCTGGCCATCGGCCTGGCGGAACTGGGTTCCGAGGCGGCCCGATTGACCTTCATTTCCTATCTTCCCGAAGGGACCGCACGTCTGGCGCCCTACTGCGCCCTGTGTCCCGCCCCCATGTTCTATTACCTGCTGGACTCCACCAACATGCTGAACATCTTTCAGACCGGCGACTGGGACTGGCGGCTGACCGATCCCATCGCCTGGGGGCTCATCTTCGTCATCATCGTCTTCGTGGCCGGAGCCCTGGCCATTCCCCGCTTCTGGTGCCGCTACCTCTGCCCCCTGGGCGCCCTGACCGGTTGCTTCAACAAGGTCAGCCTGCTTCAGTTGCGCAAGGAACCGGGCGACTGTGACAACTGCGACCAGTGCGTGGTGGTATGTCCCACCCGGCAGGTCGAGGTGGCCACCACCCGCCTGGGACTGGCCTCCTTCTCCAACTGCACCTTCTGCGGCGAGTGCGTGAAGGCCTGCCCGCGCAACGCCCTTAGCCTTACCTTGCATAACCGAACAATCTACGAGGGGAAGAACTGAATATGAGTCAGATCACCGAGGAGCTTCGCGAGGAGGCCGACCGCCTCAACCAGGACCGCAGCGACCTGCCAGAGCTGGACTACTTTCTGGAACTGGCAGGGAACCTGAACGCCCGCCGAGCCCGGGAGCTGGCCGAGGCCAGCGAGGAGGCCGTCCCCGTCGGTACGCTGTGCCATTTCGTGCCCGAGGAGCTGGTTCGCGCCGCCGGTGCGGTCCCCTTCCGCCTTTGCGGGGGCAGTCATGCCGCCTCCAAGATGGTGGACCACCTGCTGCCGGGTCGCTTCTGCCCCCTGGTCAAGGCCACCTGGGGCTGGAGCATGACCAAGGATGACCTGTGGGAACGCTTGCAGGCCATCATCTCCCCCACCACCTGCGACGCCAAGCTCAAGCTGGGGGAGCTGCTGGCCCAGGACCGACCGGTCTGGATGCTGGAGGTGCCCGCCACCACCGAGACGCCCCAGTCCCGCAGATTGTGGTTCGATTCACTGCAGCACCTGCGACGCAAGCTGGAAGGGCTTACCGGTCAGAAGGTCACCGCCGCCCGCCTGAAGGAGGCCGTGGAGGCCGCCGATTCCAAGCGGGAGGTCATCAGGGGACTCTATCGGCTTTCCCTGGAGCCGGACCCGCCGTTATGGGGCCGCGAGATCCTTCTGGTAGCCAGCCTTTCGTTCATGGACGATCCTGAGCGCTGGTTGACCCAGGCCCATGCGCTACTGGAGGCCGCCAGGTCCAAGGTCGACAGGTCGGCAACTCCCTGCCGGCGCCCCCGCCTGCTCCTGACCGGCCTGCCCACGGCCTGGCCCTACTTCAAGCTGCCCCGGCTCATGGAGAGCGTAGGGGGCCGCATGGTGGTTGACGAGGTCTGCTTCGGTACCAAGACCATGTGGGATGCCATCGGCCCGGTCAGTGGAGGGGTGACGGCCCAGTTGTCCAGGATCGCCAACGGTTACCTGGCCCACGCCTGCGCCTGTTTCAGCCCCAACCTGGGACGGCTGGCCAAGCTGCGCCAGTTCATCCGCGAGTTCAATGTCGAGGGCGTGGTGTACACCACCCTGCCTGGGTGCCAGGTCTATGGCATGGAGACTCCCAGGATCAAGCAGGCCCTGGAGGATGACGGTATGCCCATGCTGATCATAGAATCCGATTATGGCCAGGAGGACTGGGGCCCCCTGTCCATCCGCATGGAAGCCTTCCTGGAGCTGGTGGAGGGCCGCCGGGAAGGGGACGACCTGTTCTAGACCCTCGGATGAGAGATTCCCGCCCCCGCTCGATATCGTTCGTTCGGTCAAACCGTTGTTGACGGTCACTCTGGGGCTTCCTGGTCCAGGAACTTCGCTTCCATCTCTGCCAGCATCGAGTTGCAGAATCCCATCATCCTCTGACGCTCTTCTTGGTTCATCCGGTCCAGGCAGTTTGCCATCATCAGGGGTATCATCTCGTGCATGGTATCCATCATGGCCATGGGTTCGAGGGATCCCATCATCTTCGGCATCATCAGGTTCATCAGGACCATGACCTCTTCCGGCGCCATTCCCTCCATCATCAGGGGCATCATCTGTTCCATCATCTCCAGCCTCTCTTTGGGGCCCATCCTCCCCATCCGCCAGGCCATCATCTTCTCCATGAGGCTCATCCGCACGACTCCTTGCCAGTCCGATCGGACTTGGCCGTCAGTTCTCGCAATGAAGATCGAGTATTAAGGATTTGGAGGCCGTTTTTCACTCGAACAGGGCGGACATTGGCAATTCAGACGTCCCGTGTGAGATGGAATCCATGAAAATGGTCCCGCATGGTTTAAATAAAATCGAGAACCTGCGGCATTTGATACGCGGAGGCATATCATGCGGGGACTCCAATTCTATCTTATCGCCTTCCTGCTGGTGGGAGCCGGTCTATTGTACGTTTCACAACCGGCCCAGGCGTGTTTCAGCTGGACGGTTACAGCCGATGACACCACCAACGGCACAGATGCCGGTTCGGGAGCTCACTACACCATCTACGACATCCGGGTGGACATGCGGCCGGGATGCCGCAGTACCTACTGGCTCTCCTTCACCAAGGACGGCGAACCGCCGGGCTGGACCAGCGACGTGCTGGACGAGACGGGCCATGTCATCCCATGGGGCACCGAGTTCGTGCTTTCCGGGGTCGTGACCTACCACTTCTCCTTCCAGGTCAAGCCCTCACCCCTGGCGCCCACCGGAGAGGAGGCCGCCATCACGCTGCACATCCGGGCCACCGACCGCTACAACGAGGATGAGATCAAGGATGTGGAGACCACCACCACCGTGTGGCGGGGCAGCGCTCCCGACGATGTGGAGCTGGGCGTTCCGGTGACCGGCGAGACCTATGCCCATCTGACATGGGACGAGACCCTGGCCCTGGACTTCGACCATTACGAGGTCCACATGACCAATGCCGAGGACTTCGTGCCGGTCTTGAAGACCATGGTGGATACCGTTGATGACCAGAGCACCACCGAATACAACGTCACCGGCCTGTCAGAGGGCACCACCTACCACTTTCGGGTCCGGGTCGTGGATGGCGAGGCTCCCGAGGATGGTCCCTACTACATGGACTCCAACGAGGTGGAGGGTACCACCGCTGGTCTCAACATTCCCCCACCCGCGCCCATCCTGGAGGAGGCCTGGACCATCACCAACGATTCGGCCAAGCTCAACTGGTCGCGCTGCAACGACACCGATTTCGCCTACTACGAGCTCCATGCCTCCCTGGAGCCCAACTTCACGGCCAACAAGTACAACAGCAGGGTCAAGTTCTACGACCAAGATATGACCGGGGGCCAGCTCATAGGCCTCTGGGAGAACGAGACCGTCTACGTCAAGGTCAGGGTATGGGACAGCGGTCGCAAGAACAACCTGTCCAACGAGGTCAATTTCACCACCCTGGACTACGATCCCCTTCCCAGCACCCTGTTTTCGGCCACCAACACCTCCTATTTCGAGACCCACCTGAGATGGACCTATAATTGCAACACCGATTTTGGTTATTACGAGGTGCACTACTCCACCGAGGATGGTTTCACGCCCCAGGCCTCGACCCTGAACCACACCCTGTTTGACCTCAGGGAGAACAGTACCAAGGTGGAAGGATTGCTGGATGGGATGACCTACTACTTCGTGATCCGCACCGTGGACAACGGCAGCTACCACGCCGATTCCAACCAGATCGAGGTCACCACCCCCCTGCTGAACAAGCCCCCCACCGCTTCGGAGCTGTACGAGCCCGAGGCGGCTGACGTCTCGGACACCTGGGTCAAGCTCATGTGGACCGAGAACGAGGAGGAGGATTTCGATCGCTACGAGATCTACATGTCCGAGGAGGAGGATTTCGATATCGATGATGATGGGGAGCTGGTGGAGGAGGAGGATCGAGCCTCACGAAACAACTACCGCGTCTCTGACCTGGATCCCGACACCACCTACTACTTCAAGGTCCGAACCTGGGATATCGGTGATGAGGAGACCCAGCAGGAGCCCCTTTTCAACGATTCCAACGAGGTGGAGATCCACACCGAACCCCTGCCCACTGCGGTGGTCATCGACCCTTCGCCCGAGCTATCACCCAACTCGATCACCCTGTCCTGGAGCAGGAACAACGACGATGATTTCCGGCAGTACGAGGTCTACATCGACACCATCGCCAGCTTCGACCCCGATCTGAAGACCCCCATCACGACCCTGAATGACAGGTACCTCACCGAGTACCGGGTCGGGGAGCTGGAGGAGCGCTCGACCTACTTCTTCATCGTGCGTGTCGTGGACCAGGGAGGCTCTCATCGCGACTCCAACACCTTGATGTTCGAGACCCTCAACGGACCGCCGGCGGCCATCGAGCTGAACGACCCGTTCTCCATAACCTCCGATTCGTTCACCATCTACTGGGAGCCCTCAGAGGCCAATGACTTTGCCTCCTACGAGGTCCATGTGGCTGAGGATGAGGACTTCACTGCCGATGATGACACACTGATGGAGATCGAGACCGATGTGGACGGGACAACGTACGTGATCGAGGGACTCGATGGCGATACCGAGTACTTTGTCTTGGTAAGGACCTACGACGAGGGCGGTCTGTACAACGATTCAAACGAGGTATCGGCCGAGACCGAACCGCTCGAGAGCGATGGTGGTGATGATGAACCTGGATTTGGTGCCAGAATGGCCATGCTGTGCCTTTTCATTGTCGCTTTAGGGCTAAAACGACGTAAAATGTAAGGCTAAATCCCACGCTAAAAGCCGATTATTCAAAGCTATCCATATTTTCTTGGATGTCTGCCACCATTTCATGGCTCCCTGGAATGAATAAGGTTTTCCAAAGAGGGAAAAGATTGGGGACTTGTGAGGGTCTCAGTAGTATTTCTATCCGCAAAGGTTGGAATTTGACGCAGATAATCAAATTATGCTAGGAAAACTTGATATTACCCTTCTGAGTATTATGCAAATGATAATAATACTTCATTGCAAGTCAATGAAATCGCGATTTCAGGCAGACACTTTATATAAAACCAGGATAGTCGGTTTCCGTTCCTTCGGGGGTTATACAAATGCGACGAGCTCAGACCTTTACGGTCGCCTTCCTTATGGTCGGTGCAGGACTGCTTCTACTTGCCATGCCGGCCCAGGCCTGCTTTAGCTGGAGCGTAACGGCCAATGACCGATACAATGGCGTTGAACCTGGAATGTTCACCGAGTATGTTATCATGGTGGAGATGTCACCAGGATGCCGGAGCAACTACTGGCTATCGTTCTCCAGCGACGGCGGGGCGCCCGGATGGACCGATTCCGTCCTGGACGAGACCGGTCACCCGATACCAATGGACGGCACCGAATTCTTCCTGTCCGGTACGGTGACCTACTACTTCACCTACATGATCACGGCACCCTCCAACGCCGGTGACCAGGAGGACGCGAACTTCGTCCTTCACATCTTCGCCACCGACAAGTACAACGAGGAGGAGACCAAGGATGTTGAGACGATCACCACGGCCCACCGGAGTGACAGCCCTGCCCCCGATCCTGTTGAGCTGGCCGATCCGGACCCCGGCGTCAACTGGGTCAACCTGGCCTGGGACCAGACCACCACCTGGCTCGACTTCGCGCGCTACGAGGTCCACATGTCCCATGCCGCGGACTTTGTGCCCATCCCCGAGGAGGAGGCCCAGACCTGGGTTGCCAACATCAACAATCGCGACACTCTGGCATACAATGTCAGCGGCCTGGCAGAGGGCTCGACCTACTACTTCCAGGTCCGGGTCGTGGACAGCCAGGGAGAAGGTAGCGGCGGTCCCTACTACGTGGACTCCAACGAGGAGTACGGCAGGACCACCGGGGTCAACTACAAACCCGAAGCGGTCACCATATCGAACGAGTACATGGACCTGACCAACGAATCGGTGAAGATCGAGTGGTCCAAGAACGAGGACGTTGATTTCGCCTACTACGACATCCATGCGGGGCGGAACGTCGATTTCAGTCCCACCAAGTTCACCAGTCGGGTGAAGTTCTACGAGCGCAACATCACCAGCGCCGACATCCAGGGGCTCGATGAGAATCAAGATATCTATCTGAAGATCCGGGTCTATGACAACGGCAACCCGGCCAAGTTCAACGATTCCAACGAGCTGAAGATAACCACTCTGGACTACAACCCCTTGCCCAGCGATCTTCTCGATGCTGTGAACGTGACGTACCATGAGGTTGAGCTCGAATGGACCGAGAACATCAACACCGATTTCGACTACTACGAGATCCACTATTCGACCGAAGAGGGCTTCGATCCCACCGTGGACACCTGGGACCAGGATGTCCTGGACCGCCGGGACAACGTGACCATGGTGACGGGTCTTGAGGACGATACGACCTACTACTTCAAGGTCCGCTCCATCGACAACGGCACCAATCATGCCGATTCCAACGAGATCGAGGTCACCACCCCGGCCCTGAACAAGCCTCCCGTACCTGCCGAGCTCTACGAGCCCGAGGACGCCGACATCTCCGACACCTGGGTCAAGCTGACCTGGTCCGAGAATGAGGAGGAGGACTTCGATTGCTACGAGATCTACATGTCCGAGGATGAGGACTTCGACATCGATGATGATGGCGAATTCGTGGACGAAGAGGACAGCGCCTCCCGCACCAGCTACAAGGTCAGGGACCTGGACCCCTCCACCACCTACTACTTCAAGATCCGCACCTGGGACGAGGGCGACGAGGAGGAGGAGCAAGACCCCCTCTCCTCCGATTCCAACGAGGTGGATGTCACCACCGAGCCCCTGCCCACCCCTGTCGTGGTCAGCGACCCCACTTCCATCACCCACAATTCCATGAAGATAACCTGGAGCCGCAACACCGACGATGACTTCCGGCAATACGAGGTCTACATGGATACCTTCTCGGGCTTCAACCCCGATGTGAAAAGCGCGGAGGTGAAGCTGACTGACAGCTACACCACCGAGTACACGGCCAGGGATCTGGATGAGCGCGCCGAGTACTACTTCATCGTCCGGGTCGTGGACCAGGGATACTCCGAGAGCGACTCCAACTCGGTGATGGGCGAGACCCTCAATGGCCCCCCGGCCGCGGTGGACCTGGACAACCCCTTCTCCATCACCACCGATTCGTTCACCATCCACTGGGAACCCTCCGAGGCCGAGGACTTCGCCTACTACGAGATCCACACCTCGGAGGAGGAGGACTTCACCCCTGACGATGACACCCTGGTGGAGACCGAGTACGACGTGGACTCCACCACCTACACCCTCGAGGACCTGAAGAGCGATACCGAGTACTTCGTCTGCATCCGGACCTACGACGAGGGTGGCCTCCACAACGACTCCAACATGGAGAACGAGGACACCGAGCCCTCAGGCTCGAGCGGCGACGATGATGACGACTCGCCGGGTGTGGGTTTCCTGGCCGCCATCCTGGCCACCATGGTAGCCGTCGTGGCCACTCGCCGGCGCAGGTAGATCGGTCCGATTGGACTTGCGGGCATTCGCCGATCCCTCAGCCTGGGCCTTGGCCGATGATGCAGGAGGGTTCTCTTTCCATTGGGTCGCTAAAAGCGGGGTACCAGGAGGGGCGGGGAAGAGGCATTAAGCATACGGAGTAGCTTGTGACTGGTGAGGGTAGGTGTGGCCATTGACCTCTTCCCCAGGTGTATTCTATGGGTTCTTTCCAGATCCTTTCCTTGAACGGGTGCAGCAGCAAATTGATGAGAGTGATAGGTCATGTTGCCCCTTCAGCCCAGGAGTCCCAGGCCTCCCAGCAGTGTCAACCCCATGATCAGGGAGCCGGTGACCATACCCCTCAGGGTCTTCCACCAGCGAGGCAGAAGGGCGATGGGGTCAGCATTCGGGGGGAACTCGCCATTGGGCTTGGCGCCGGGTCTGGCGGGTGGCAAGCTGGGCCTGAGATCTCGGACCAGGTTCCGGTCCGGAACCGACGTGGTGTCGGATATGGCCAGGCGCGACAGGAAGAGCTCGTTCAGGGGCAGGCGGGAGCGGTATCGTTTCATGTTCTGGCCTCCATCTGGATCTTGTTCCATCTTTCCATTCCAGGGCGGCCCTTAGATCAGGAACAGGAAGCCTCCGGCACCCGTGAACATGGCGATGGCGGATATGAGCACCGTGAGCGGGCTCAGCAGGGCATACCGTCGATCCCTCAACGAGGCGTAGGGGTCGGGAATGGTGGTTCTCCCAGCCTTGGGCTTGCCCCTGGGAGTCTTGATGATGAGCTTGTGTCCATAGGGCAGGGGGCTTGCCTGTCCATAGCGGCGGCCGACCGGGCGCTTGACCCGCCTGAGCTGCATGTGTCCGTGGGTGTTGTTGCGGATGGTGAAGTTGATGTTTGCGTTCATGGTATCACTCGTCCCCCGTTCACCGGGTTACAGGCTCTGGTTTTGGCTGAGCTTATTAATATCTGGCGTGGGAATTCCCACAATTATCCCCTATCCCCTGCCCTGGGAGGCTATTTTCAGAGGTCCAAGATCGCCCGTTCAATGGGTGTCAATTGCCGGCCTCAGCCTCTGTTCGATCTCCTGTTCAATCCCTTTTTCCATCTTCATCCTGGCCCTGTTCGATCCCGGGTTCATCGACCATCGGTGCGTGCAACTTCACATACTCTCGCAATCCATACCAGTAACCTATCGCAGTGGCCGCGGCAAAGAGGATACCAAGAACAATAGCCTCCAGTGCGGGACTGGGGCCAAAGAAGTCACCATCGATGAGATCGTAGGGATAGCGCACGAAGCAGACCAGGGCCAGCAGGATCACCGGCAGGCTCAGGTCCAGCAGGATCCGCACCGACCGCCGGGGCAGGTAAGGCACCAGGCACAGCCCACCACCTCGATAGAGCAGGGGGAAGACGAAGTAGGCCACCCTCCCGGGGCGATCGCCCATGAGGAAACCCGGGGCGCCCACGGTGCCGTTCAGCACTAGGAGCAGATAGCCCAGCAGGCCCAGGCCCATCCAGCATTCCACCATCCCGCCCAGGGGGTGGTGGTACCTGCCCCGTCGCACCTCGGGAGGATGGGGCCGTTGGCGCCAGGCGGGCAGGAAGAGCAGGGTGGAACCCAGGACCATGGATACTCCCGCCAGCAGGATGAACAGGTGACCGAGGGTGAAGGCCGGTTCCTGGGGCAGTTTCAGGACCACGCTCCGTCCCAGGGCCCAGGGCAGGGCTCCCAGCCAGAGCCCCAGGTAACCGGCCACGATGAGGCTCCGCGGTATCAGCTCACGATGGGACCGCAGACCTCCCAGCAGACCCAGTTCTCGGGACAGGGCATCCCGGGCGGCTTGAAGGGAGGTTGCGGTCATGGTCCAGCCGATATGGGTGGTCCTGATATATGGTAGCTGTCATTGGCGGGCGATGAGCGATGGCGAGCCGGCCTTGACCCTGCGGCAGAGGATCGGACCCCTGGAGGTATCACGGCTCAAGGGTCCTTTCATCCTCTGGCTGTTGCTGTGCACTCCTGTGGTGCTGGGCGCCATGTGGGCCCCGGAACCGGCCGACCAGGAGCTGAAGCCCCATCATCTGCGCCTGGAATACACTGACCCCCTGGAACGGGCTATGTGGCTGGGCGCCGATTGGTTCCTGCGGGACCAGAACATCGACGGCTCCTTTCGCTACCAGTACGACCTGGCCACCGACAGCTACTCGGCCGAGGAGAACATCATCCGGCAGGCCGGGAGCGCCTATTCCCTGGCCTATCTCTGCGGCCACACCGGTGAACCGGACCATTGCCGGGCCGCCGAGCGGTCCCTGGGATTCCTGAAGGGCCAGCTGGTGCGAGACGATTCGGGAGCCTATGTGCGACACTACTCGGTGGCGGCCACGGGAGCCACGGCCCTGAGCCTGGTGGCATTCGCCATCTACCAGCTCTCCACCGGCTCCACCGAGCATCAGGAGGACATGGCGGCCATGGCCCGGCACGTCATGGCCATGCAAAGGAGCAACGGCAGTTTCGACGGCTACTACAAGATAGGCTGGTTCTTCAACTGGGACCGCCACGCTTCGGTCTACTCGGGGGAGGCCATGTACGCCCTGGCCCTGATGTACCGGCTCACCGGGGAGCCCGCCTACAGGAGCGCCTACGACCGGGCCCTGCCCTGGTACGTCGATTTCTGGGATGACGCTCCCGATACCATGTTCTACGCCTGGGGGGCCAAGGCCGGCTATCACATGTACCTGGCCACCGGAAACGCCTCCTATGCCGATCTGACCTTCACCATGACCGACTGGATAGTGCGCCTTCAGAACCGCAACGAGGCCCATGAGGGCTACGGCTCCTACCACTACGAGGTCTCCATCGGCTCGGCCACCTACTCCGAAGGGGTAGGCGATTCCCTCTACCTGGCTGCGGCACTCAACGATACCCAGCGGGTGGACACCTACAGCCAGGCTCTCAACCTCAGCGTCCGCTCCATCCTCAAGCTCCAGGTGGACCCCGAACTGGCCGCGACCTCGCCCCGACCCCTGCGTGCTTTGGGAGGCTTCCGCTCCCGCCTGACCGACACCACCGTGCGCATCGATCACACCCAGCATGCCATCACCGCCTTCATGCGCCAGCTTAAGTGGGATTCCGGTGAGTTCGATGTCGAACCCGAGATGAACTGAGCCACAATGGGAACCCCGCCCTGGCCTTTTTAGCATCAGCCCCATCCCTCCCTCATGCCCTCAATCGAGTTCGAGCTCGACACCACCCAGACCCACACCGGCGCCGACCTCACGGTGGCCATCATCACCTTCAACCGGCCCTCAGCCTACAACGCCTTCGACGTCGCCACCATCAGGGAGCTGAGGGACGCCCTGGTGCAGGCCGGCTCGGACCCGATGGTCAGGGGGGTCCTGTTCACAGGAAAGGGCAAGGCCTTCTGCACCGGCGCCGATGTCAAGGAGCTCCATCGGGTGGCCAACGGAACGGCGGATATTGCGGGCGGTACCGACGAGGATGGACCTGAAGAGGGTGCCGGGGAGACACCATCGGACAAGGCTGAAGCGGGTCGGCGCATCGCCAGCCACATCGGTCTGCTCACCCGGTACCAGCACGCCTGCATCATCCAGATCCGCAGGATGGAGAAGCCGGTGGTGGTGGCCCTCAACGGCGTGGTGGCCGGTGGCGGACTGCCCCTGGCCCTGGCCGGAGATTACCGTTTGGCGGTGGACACGGTCAGGTTCAAGGGCTCCTACTTCGGTGTCGGAGTGGTACCCGATGGCGGCATCACCCACAGCCTGCCCCGGCTGGTGGGACTCTCCAAGGCCCAGGAGCTGTTGCTGCTGGACCAACAGGTGGAGGCGGCCGAGGGTCTTGAGCTGGGCCTGGTCCAGCGACTCCTCCCCGCCGACGAGCTGTATTTAAAGGCCCTGGAGGTCACCCGGGACCTGGCGACCCGGCCGGGTTATGGCCTGGGAAGGCTCAAACTGCTCCTCAACCAGACCTTCGACACCTCTCTGGAGAGCCAGCTGGAATGGGAGCGCCGCTACAACATGGAGCCCGGGACCAACCCGGGTCTGGCCGAGGGCGTGGCCGCCTTCATCGAAAAGCGCAAACCCGACTTCGTGAGGGCCGAGCAGGCCAAAGAGTAAAGGCGCCCGCTCCTCTACCGATGTATGAGCGAGGACGAATCCACCTCGGTCCAGATAGACCCGGTCAAGCTCACTTCATCCCAGCGACCACGGTTCTTCATGTCGGTAATCATTCCCCGGCCCGTGGCCTGGGTCAGCACGGTGAGTACCGACGATGTACCCAACCTGGCGCCCTTCTCCTTCTTCGGCGGCATCTGCTCCGATCCACCCATGCTCTACATCAACGTGAGCCGCAGGCAGGGTCGGTTGAAGGACACGGCGGCCAACATCATGGCCACCCGGGAGTTCGTGGTCCACACCTGCAATGTCTCCCAGGCTGAGGCCATGGTCCAGACCGCCGGCAGTTACCCCCCTGAGATCGACGAGTTCGAGGTGGTGGGTCTGACCACCATCCCTTCGGAAAGGGTGCACCCGCCCCGCCTGGCCGAAGCGTCGGTGGCCATGGAGTGCAAACTGGAGAAGACCCTGGAGCTGGGCGAGGGCCCGGCCTCCATATTCATCGGCAAGGTGGTGCTGTTCCATGTGAAGGAGAGCCTGCTTCAGGGAACCGGGGAGGGTCCGGAGGTGGATATCGAGGCCCTGGACCCCATCGCCCGCCTGAGCGGGTCGAGCTATGCGAAGCTTGGTGAGCCTTTCGAGGTCCCTTGGCCTGAGGTATGACTGAAGGGTTGTTCAACCTATGATCAGGTCTCGATATCCAGGTCATCCATCAGATCCTGCTCGATCTTCATTATCTCCGAGAAGAGCACTTCCATCCGTTTCTGTTTGTCAACGATGTTCTCGACCAGGCGCTTGTAGCGAATGTTGTCCACCGGCCCGCCCTTCCGCAGATAGGATTCCAGCGAGTACTCCCCGCTGATGATGCCGTCCTCGATGCGCATGCTGCGGTCGGCCATGGTGGCTATCCGCGGGTCATGGGTCACGATGACGATGGTCTTGCCATGTTCCTCTCGCAGGCGTTTGAATAGGTCCAGCACCATCTGGCCGTTGTCGGTATCCAGCTCCCCTGTCGGCTCATCGGCCAGGATGATGGGAGGGTCATTGGCCAGGGCCGAGGCGATGGCCACCCGCTGTTGCTCACCAGCGCTCATCTCGTCTGGTCGGTGATGGCTCCGTTGGGCCATTCCTACAACCTTCAACAGTTCCTTCCGCCGGGCCACTCGTTTCTTCGCCGGTACGTCCAGGAGACGCATAGGCAGTTCCACATTCTCGGCGGCGGTAAGGGTGGGGACCAGGTTGAAGAACTGGAAGACATAGCCGACCTTGTGCTTGCGGAAGGTGATGAGCTCGTCGGGTTCGAGGTTGACCACATTGACCCCATCGATGATGGCCTTTCCCGCCGAAGGCTTGTCCAGACCGCCGATGAGGTTGAGCAGAGTGGACTTGCCGCATCCGCTGGGTCCCATGATGGAGATTATCTCCCCTCGCTTGACCTTCAGATCGAGACCCCGGAGGGCCACCACCTCCACCTCCTTGGTCTTGTAGATCTTGTAGATGCCCTCAAGGTCCAGGGCCAGGGGTCTGGGAGGTTCAGATCCCGGTTCCCCAGCTGGTTCCTCATCGATGAGCTCTTCGAGTATCTCGTCTTCGAGCAACTCATCTCCAAGCGTCTCGCTTTCGAGCATCTCGTCTTCGTTCTCGATATCTCGCTCTGTCGAAGTGGTATCATCCATCTCAACCACTCCTGAGTTTGATGACCTTTGCCAGGTCGGTCTTGATGTACATCTTGGTCACACCGTAGGAGACCAGCAGGACCAGGGCCGCCATGACGCCCAGGGCCGGAAGCTGGTAGGGAGAGGGGAAATAGCTGTAGCCGATGATCTGGCTCCCCTCGAACATATTGAAAGTGAATATCCAGGCCAAAGCGGCCAGGATGCCTGTTAGAATGCCGACTAAAATGGAATAGATGAGGATCGTTATCGTCTCTCCCACCTGGAGCTGGAAGACCTGTTTGCGGGTTGTCCCCTTCAATTGTATGTTGGCCATCTCACCCTCCCGCTCCAGGGAGGCCATGTAGACGATGATCATGGCCACCAGCATGGAGAGGAAGACCAACACCGCCAATTGGGTCCGCAGGAGGAGCAGTAGGCTGTCGGAGGTGGGCTCGGAGTTGATGGCCGTTATCTTTGTTTCGACGGAGCGCAACTCATAGTAACCATATCCATTTGATTCAAGGTGTTCTTCGAGATCGGCCATTATTTTCTCATGGTCCATGTCATCCGCTATACCAAGGAGAACAATGGGATAGGATGTCGACTCTCGGGTATATTCGGGGTGTTGTTGATAGAATCCATCCATTAGGGTCCGATACCCATTCCGGTCCATGAATAGCATCATTTCATAGTAATAATGCGCATTATCTTTGTCGTACTCGATATCGTTATCAAAGCTGCCAGGAAGGCTCTTGATTATCCCTGTAACCTCGATAGTGCCCAGCAGAAGTTCCTCATTGATCCTAATGGTGTCGGTGGTATTGTCGTCGTTTAATACCTGCTCCAATCTCGAGTACTCTCGAAGTATCTCGAAAGTATCTCCGACCTCTAGGTCCAGGTATCGAGCAAGTCCGATAGTGATGACCCCCTTACCGGGACTGCCATCGAGATCAGCAATGGAATCTGCATCGCCATCCTGCCAGATCCGTTGATCAAGGTAGGCCAATTTGGTGTAGTTTATCCCATCCACCAGGTTTAGTTTTACATCCCGTTGAATCTTCTCGTCCCAGCCAGAGCTATGCTCAATGTGGATTACTTGATCTTCAACCAATAAACCTTCCTGGACCTGGATGACCGAGGCACTATTGATTCCCGAGATGTTATCCAGACGATGCAGGAAGAGGGAGGTGTTTGAAAAGTCCATTGGGGTGTACAATCTGAAGGAGAGATCCCCTCCCAACTCGGACCTGATCAGCGCTTCCTCCTTGGCCTTCGTGGAATAATAAAAGGTAGATGTGAGCACCAGGAAGGCGATGGTGATTGAGAGGACGGTGGTGACCTTGGTGATTCGCCGCTCACCATTGATAATGTTCTTTCGAACAATGTAGTTGAGACTTCCCGATACCCGTCTGGTCTTCTCTGCGACCCATGTGTAGGGCCTTGTCGAACCCCTTGTGGCCAATCTTACCAGAGTGAAGATGAAGATGTAGGGAGAGACAACCACCATGAGGGGCGTCAACTGCCTCAGTAGACTGCTTACCATCTCCATAAAGAAATTATTCACCCCATGGGTTGTGTTCTCCAGGTCCTGTAGAAATGGCAAGAGACCCAGGAAGAAGAGGGCCGTGATGAGCAGTGCGATATCGTATTTTCGCTTGTAAGGAGAGCGGTCCTCTAAACGGCTGTAGTTAGCCAGCATCTCGGATGTCTCCAACTTGGAGATGCGGTACAAGGGGTGCAAGTAGGACAGGAACAGAAAGATAGCACCCAGGGCCATGGCAAATACAACTGTCGGTATGGTCAGTCCAGTCTCGTACCAGGGGATCTTGGCCAGGTAGGAGGCGGCCTGAGTGTAACGCATGAAGACCTTCACCGCAAACACTGCCAGGAGGAGGCCGATAAGACCGGCAATACTACCGATGAGCACCGCTTCCACATTAAGTATGTAGTTGATATTTCTGGAGGTAGCACCCCTGACCTTGAGCAGACCCAGTTCCCGCCTTCGACCCCGAATGAACAGTTCAACCCCCAGATAGGCGATGTATATCCCAATGAGGATCAACGGTACGGAGAGAGCTAAGGCGAACAGGCCCGTCTCGTATTGCCGCTCACCCACTTCATTGTAAGCCTCCCTGAATTCTTGATTGAGATATACATCATGGTATTTTCGATCTTCCTGGATATTGAACCTGTATCCGTGTTCTTCCGAAGCAAGTATATAGTATACCTCTGTGGAGGCCTTGACGGCAAGACTCTTTGACCGGTTCAGGCCGTTGTCAGTATAGACATCATCTTTCAGCCATCCATAATACGAGAATTCAATGCGGTCACGGTTATTGATACCATCCAACAAGGTTAACAGATCGCTTGGATTTAGAAACACATAAGAGAAGTATGGATATGAACTGTTCCAGGTATTATTATCCAGGGTGATGTTGGTGTTGTAATAGCTATAATAACCATAATCATAGCTGGAATTGATGATTTCTCCCAAAGTCAGAGATACGCTGACATGTTCTTTGTGGATCGTGATATTGCGATTATTTTTGTCGTATTTTGAAGAGTACAGTATCGAGGTCACATTGATAATGTCCCCGACCGAGTAACCATTGGCCTCGGCAGTCGAGTTGTAGATGGAAACTGTTCCAGTCGCTACTGTTGTGTATTCTGTTATGCTATTACTCCTTGATATCCTAACATTGTGAGGGCCTTTGAAAGTCGATTCATCCGGTTCACCGAGAGTAAAGCCGGTGCGGTTACTCCCATAGTATCCTTGGTCATATGACCAGAGGGTATTATACTGTTCAATATTCTCAACATCATCGAGCTCTTTGTTGAACTGGTCATATTCAGAAGCATTCATTGGATAGTAAGTATCCAATGAGTACCTGTACCTGATATGGTATTCCTTATCTTCCAATGCTTTGGCCAAAATCGCCCGTGCCTGCAACGTAACCGCCAGCGAGTTGGAGAAGATGATCATGATGGCCAGCATGATGCCCAGGCCCGAGGTCAGGGTCTTCTTCCGGTTCCTGACGACGTTCTGAACCGCCAGGTAGGTGTAGAGGAAGAGCTTGACCATTTCCAACCCCATTTGGATTGTAAGGGACGAAATGGATAACTTGATTATAACGATTTTGATTGATTCTGTGAAAGTTCAGGCCAACTCGGCCCGTTCAAGATGGTATCTGGCCGAAAATGGTAGAATCGCGCCTCAATCCACCTTCAAGACCACCTTGCCCACCATCTCGCCCTCCTCGACGACACGGTGGGCTTCCTGCAGGTCGGCCAGGGGCAGGACCCGGTCCACCACCGGTCTGATCTTGCCCGACCAGGCCATGGCCAATGCCTCGGCGGTGTCGTTGTGACTGCCCATGGTGGAACCCATGATTCGGTACTGGTTCCAGAAGAGGAAGGTGAGGTTCAGCTTGGCCTCGAAACCGGTGGTGGCGCCGCAGGTCACGAACCGGCCGCCTCGGGCCAGGGACCTCATGGAGGCCTTCCACACCGCCTGACCCACACTGTCAAGGATCACATCGGCACCCGTGCCCCCGGTCATCCGCTTCACCTCATCACCGATATCGGCGGTGCGGTAGTTGATGGCCTCGTGGGCTCCCAGACCCTTCAACTCGGTGGCCTTCTCGTCGGTGCCGGCGGTGGCGATGACCCTCGCTCCCAGCTGGCTGGCTATCTGCACGGCCATGGTCCCCACCCCTCCCGAGGCTCCCATCACCAGCACGGTCTCGCCCGGTCGGATGTCGGCGCGGGCCACGGCCATGCGATAGGCGGTGAGGCTCACCAGCGGTACGGCGGCGGCCTCCTCCCACTCCCAGGTCTCGGGCAGGCGATGGAGGTTGACGGCCGGCACCTTGCAGTACTGAGCGTTGCCGCCCCACACATGCTCGCCCACCAGCTGGAAGGCATCGCACAGGGAATGTTCCCCTTTCAGGCACATGGGGCACTGACCACAGCTCAGCCCTGGGTCGATGACCACCCGGTCCCCTTCGGTCCACCCTTCGGAGTGTCCCTCCACATTGGAGCCCGTCTCGGCGATGATCCCGGCGACATCGGCTCCCAGCACATGGGGCAAGGGCAGTTTCAGACCGGGTATGCCATTGCGCACCCAGATGTCCAGGTGGTTCATGGAGCTGGCCTTGACCCGGATGAGCACCTCGTCAGGACCCGGTTCGGGGATGTCCAACTGGGTCACCTGCAGTTCAGATCGGTCGCCGTGCTGTTGGATAGCCATCGCTTCCATGGTCATTGGCGCTTCACCTCCCGAAGGGTGATGTCCAATTGTTGGGCGGCCTCGAAGATGCGCTCATCGCGGTAGAACTCGGCGTAGACCATTTCCTTCACGCCGGCGTTGGCCAGGTTCTTGAAGCAGGGCCAGCAGGGGCTGGCGGTGGTGTAGACCGTGGCGCCATCGATGGAGATGCCGTGGCGGGCGGCCTGGGTGACGGCGTTCTGCTCGGCGTGGACCGTGCGCACGCAGTGGCCTTCCTCCATCATGTGGCCCACCTCATCGCAGTGGGGCAAGCCGGCGATGGAGCCGTTGTAGCCGGTGGCCAGGATGCGCTTGGCCTTGACGATCAACGCACCCACATGCTTGCGGTCGCAGGTGGAACGGCTGGCCACGGAACTGGCCAGGTTCATGAAGTACTCATCCCAGCTGGGTCGGGACATGGGAGGGGAGGAGCACAGAGGTCATTTGAGGGTTTTGGGCGACCCTGGGCTGAACGGTCGAACCAAAGCGACCTTGCGTTCGGGAGTGCAGAATGGTCCTCACCGGCGCAGAGAACGCAGTTTGTCTCGCACCGCTTCTTTCACAAAGTCATCGATTGAGGTGTAGTCCCCAGCCTCTATCTGCTCGTCGATGCTCGCCAGCAGACCGTCTGGAAGTTCCAGGGTCACCAAGCGGCCGGGAGAGCCCTTGGCCGGCCGCTTTCGTTGAGGCGCTGATACCGCAGTCTGGGTGGGCTTGGCAACTTTGCGGCCTGGCTTGGAGCGGACCTTCGGTCTTGGTCTGGGAGGGCGCTCTCCAGCCGATGCTGGACGGGGGCGCGGGGTCAGGGGCTTGCGTCCGGTCTGTCCCTGGGGCTCCGGGGCCTCCTCATCCTCCAGGTCCTCATCGCTCTCCCCCTCTCCGTCCTCGGCCATCTGGGCCAGGACCTCCTGGGCGGTGAGACCGGATATCTCCCCGGGCAGTTCGTCACCGTAGCGTTCCTTCAGTTTGGCCAGTTCGGGATTGATGGCGGCCTTATCGGGGTCCAGGCCATCCTCCTCGGCGACCCGTCGTCGCAGCTCGGCGTAGAACTGGGAGGCCTCGGCCAGGGTCTTGTCCAGTTCAGAAGAGGTCTTGTAGCTGTCGCGGGCCTTGCGCCTGAGGTAGCCCATCTGGGAACTGAATGGTTTGGATGGGGTTAAGGTTTTTGCATTTCGTGAACCCACCGGAAAGGGGATGCCTTCGCCCTTTGCCCCGCCTGGTCCTCCTTCTGAAAGGCTCTAATGGAAGCCCAGGAGGCCCTCGAAGTAGCGTTGCTGTTTGCCCACCTTGAGGCCCTCGATCTGGCGGTAGCGGCGGTTGGAATGGGAGGTGGTCTCCATCTGGATGAGCCCCCTCTCGGCCATGGCCGTGGCATAGCGTCCCACCTTGGTGGTGGTGATGCCGGGGGCCCCCTTCAGGACCTGGGAGCGTTTGATGAGGTCGCGGCTGTAGATGAAGGTCTTGGCCCCCTTCAGGACCTGAAGGATCTCGTAGCTGATGATGAGCTCCTCGGGCAGGGGCGGGCTCTTGAATGCGTAGGCCAGTTTCCGGCTCTCCCTTCGTGGGTCGCGCTCGGCCTTGACGATGCCAAAGCGCTCGTAGAGCTCCAGCACGTTCTTGAGGTTGCGCGGGTAGCGGCCGATGATGAACTCCAGCTCGGCCAGAGAGTAGATCCGCACCGGGTCCTGCTCCTGCTCGAGCTTGACCTGCTCGAGATATTTGAGCCTGAACACCTTGGGGGTGTAGAATAGGTCGAGCTCCACCCGGTCCCTGGCGTACATCTTCGCCAGCATGTAATCGGCCCGGTGGGTCGGCTCGGCCATGGCCGGTCAGCCAGGCCTGAAGCTAAAAGGTTGCCACGCCGATATCGGGAGATGGAACGTTCAGGTAAAGTGGGGTTTTGACTACGCTTTTATACCGGGACCCGCAAATTGAAAGGGAAGATGAAACACGAGAAGGTAATCCTTGCGTCTCTACTTCTTTTCACCCCTTTGACCCTGCTGACCTTGGACCAGACCCATCCCCAACTCGATATCGGTATCGTACTGGTGGATGAGACCGATGACCATTACGCTAACGAGATAATAGAGGGATTTGAAGAGCACGACGGTTACTTTGAAGCCCGCCTTCTACCAGAGCGATTCAACGCCTCCCAGGTCAAGGTCCAGACCGGTCTTTTTCATATCGAGTTCTATTTAAACTCCGATCTGGTGGAGAAGGCCCTTCCACTGGACCTTGCGGACAGGTACGATGTGGACATTATTCTCCTGTTCACCGACCACGCCATGGCCGACTGGGACGATACCAACGAGAGCCTGTGGGCCCAGGCATTTCCCGAGCACTCGGCGGTCGTGATATCCTCGTTCTTCTTCACCGGGGACCACTACCAGGCGGCAAAACAGCTGGCCCTTCATGAGACCCTGCATCTTCTGGGCTACACCCACAACTTCGTGGACGGACACGGCATCATGGGGGCCTTCGATTACGGTGCCGAGGAGCGGGAGCCTCTGCCCTATGCCCGCTTGCAGCTGCCCCTGCGCTGTCATCTGTTCGCCTTGGTGGGTGCCACCTCCTTTGTCAACATCGTGGCCCTGTCCCGGTTGACCTTCGCCCTGCTGCTGTTGCCTCCTTTCGCCGCCGCCGAAATATTGCTCCATCGCAGGTACAGGGATCGGGAGCCGGGGGCCGAGCATCACAAGACCATGGTCGCGGCCGCGATGATCGGGAGCTTCGCCCTGCTGGCCATCTTCGTTGAATCCTACATCATCCTGCTGATGCCTCTGGTGGTGATGGTGGGGGTGCATGAAGGATACGAGAGGTATCTTGAGCGAGAGGCCGGTTCCATAAAGGATGAAAAATGATAGTGAACTGGGATGACAGGAAGAAGAAGAAGGTGGCGTTCTTTGTGGCTTTGTTCCTTTCGACCCCGGCGACGCTCATGATGGCACGGGTCAGCCATCCTCAGTTCGATATCGGTGTTGTACTGGTGGATGAATGTGATGAGCATTTTGCCAATGTGACGATAGAGAGCTACAAGGAGTACGATGATTATTTTGAAGCCAGTCTCATCCCGGTCCGCTTCAACGCTTCGGAAGTGAGGGTCAAGGGTGGCAACTACCTGAATTCCGACTTCTTCCACCTGGGTCGACCTGGTCGGTTGCAGGACACCTATGAAGTGGATATCATAATATTCCTCACCGATCATCACATCGAAAATTGGGATGGCAATGGCCGGGGCATATTGGGCGAAGCGAACCCGGAGACCTCCAGCGCCCTGGTCAGCGTGGCCTCCTTTGCCAACCGCACCGCCTACCATGACCGGGTGGTCCGTCACATCGCCCTCCACGAGGCCTTTCACCTGCTGGGATACACCCACAACCATTGGACCGATGAGGGGATCATGGTCTATGCCAGGAACACCGAGGTCGACCGGTTGAACGGCTACAACGAGTTCCAGCTCCCCTTGCATGCCTGGGCCCTGCGCCTCGCTCCCGGCACCTCTTTTTTGACCATCGTTTTCATCTCCAACGCCCTGTTCGTCCTGGCCTGCCTGCCCTTCTACGCCGCCGCCGAACTGGGCCTCTTCAGGCTCTACAAGCGCCTGCACAAGGTGGCGCCACCCAGGTTCCTCATCGCTGTCGGCATCGCCGAGGCCTTCATCATCCTGATGACGTACCGGGAATCGTTCGTCTTCCTGCTGGTCCCCCTCATCTTCATGGTCTTCTTCCATCAGGTGTACTATACCTGGGAGATAGTCAGGTCTGGAAAGGAAGAAAATGCTAAGAGCCAGGATCAGTGATCAATCGAGCTTGTGCATGCCCTTCAGCACACCGCCCAGGCCCGCCTGCTCCAGCTCGGCCGGGACCTTGTACTCATCCTTGCTGGCCAACTCATCGGGCAGGGGGGCGGCCAGGCTTATCTTGGAATCCTTCTTGGTCTTCCAGATGAGGGAGTTGAACTCCGTGACATTGTCAGTCAGGTCGGTCCAGCCTTTCACTTCCTTTTTGAACTCATCGTCGGTGGCGGGTGGGGCTGTGCTGTGCTGGATGTCGGCATCGCCGTAGAGCTGAGAGCCGATGTGGTGGGCGAAGCAGGGAGTGAGGGTGGCCAGCTGATGCAGTACCGTCTCCAGGCAGTGATGGAGGGTCCAGATGGCGGCCCCGTCGCCCTCGTAGGCACGGCTCTTCACCAGCTCCAGGTAGTGGGGGGCAAAGAGGTTCCAGACGAATGAGCGGATGGCCGTGGCCGGGATGAAGAAGTTGAAGTCGGCGAAACCCTCCTGGCACTTCCCCTGAAGGGTGGCCAGCTCGGCCAGGATCCACTTGTCCACAGGCTCCAGCGGGGCGGGAGGCTTCTGGGGCAGGGGCATGGGTCCGGTGGCCTGCTCCACGCCTTGCTTTTCGCCCTGCTCCTTGTCATCCTTCCCCTCGGCGTCGCCGTTGAGAGTGAACATGGAGCAGAACCTTGAGACGTTGAAGAGCTTCTGGAGGAACTTGAAGGAGCCCTCGATCCGCTCGGGGCTGATGCGAAAGTCGTCGCCGATGGTGCACTCGCTGGCGATCCAGAAGCGGAAGGCCTCCGAGCCGAACTTGTCCAGCATCTCGTCGGGGTCGATGATGTTGCCCACCGATTTGGACATCTTGCGCCCCCGCTCGTCCATGCCCAGGCCGGTTATCCACACGTGCTTGAACCCCGGCCCGCCTCTCAGCAGGTAGGACTTGAGCAGGGTGTAGTAGAGCCAGGTGCGCACGATGTCGCGGCCCTGGGGCCGGATGGTGCAGGGGAAGAGCCGGTCCATGAGCTGTGGGTCCTGGCCGTAGCCGATGACGAAGTTGTTGGAGTTGGAGGAGTCCATCCAGGTGTCGAAGACCTTCTCCTCGCCCAGGAAGTCCCCGTGGCCGCACTTGGTGCACTTGTCGAAGGGGGCGGGGTCGATCCAGGGCCGGTAGTAGGGGCCGGGCTGGGGCACATGGGGCTCCCTGCACTTGGCGCAGTACCAGAGGGGTATCTCGGTGTGGTAGTAGCGGCGGCGGCTGATGGGCCAGTGGATGGAGATGGAGTCCAGCCAGTCCATGAGGATCTGCCGGTGCTTGGCCGGATGGAACTCGATGAGGTCGACCATGACCTTCAGCTCGTCCACCACGTGGGTCTGCTTGACGTACCACTCCTTGAGCAGGATGATCTCTATGGGTTGTTTGGAACGCTCGCAGATGGGGAACTTCTGACCGATCTGGTCCACCTTCTCGATGGCCCCGGCCTTCTCCAGCATCTCGCCGGCGCGCTTGCGAGCCTCCATGACCGTGAGCCCCTCCAGGTCGGGTCCCGCCTCGGTGGTCATGCGGCCGTCCAGGTCGATGGCGGCGATGGGCGCAAGACCCAGCTCCCGGAAGAGCTGAACGTCGCCGGTGTCGCCAAATGAGCAGATCATGACAACGCCCGAGCCGAACTCGGGGTCGGCGTAGGCATGGGGCAGGATGGGCACCGAGCGGCCGTACAGGGGCAGCACCGCCCGGGCGTCGTGGAGATTTATATAGCGCTCGTCGTCGGGATGGACCAGCACCGCCTGGCATGCGCATAGCAGTTCGGGGCGGGTGGTGGCGATCATCAGCGGGCCTTCGAAGCCGATGGCCTTGCCTGCTTCATCGCCTTCCTCGCCGGCCTCATCTGCCTCCACCTCCCAGCGCATGTGGAGCAGTTTGGTGGTGCGCTCCTCGTAGTAGATCTCGGCGTCAGCGATGGTGGTGCCCAGGCTGGGGTCGTAGGCGTTGGGGCGCAGTTCCTCCACTATCTGGCCCTTATTCCACAGCTCGATAAAGGAGCGCTGGGTGACCGAGCGGTACTGGGGCGAGTCGGTGCGGTAGCCGTTGTCGAAGTCGCAGGACATGGTGATGCGCCGGGCGATGCTCTCCAGGTCGGCGGTGTTGGCCCCGATCTCCTTCTCGCAGACCTTGATGAACTCCTCCCGGTCCCACTCGGAGAGCGGCCGGTCGTACTTGCGCTCGACAAAGAGCTCGATGTTGATGCCGTTGCGGTCGACACCCCAGGGGAAGTGGACGTTGGCCCCGGCCTTGCGCCGCGAGCGGGCGATCATGTCGATGAGGGCGTAGTGGGCCACGGCCCCGATGTGCCAGCGACCCGAGGGATAGGGCGGCGGCGTGTCGATGGTGAAGGGCTCGCGCTCTAGGTCTCGGTGATCGAAGAGGGGCGCCGGAGGCAGGGTCTCACGGACCTGCTTCTCAAGCTCGATGGACCAGCGTTTTGCTGCGAGACGGGGCTTGGGCATGCTTGGTGGGGGATTGAGGGGAGTATATTAACCATGAAGGACCACGTGGGCCGTCCTTGGCCAATGGAGTCTCAGGCTGTACACAAGCCAGCCTTTTGGAAAGGATTCGGTGAGATGGGGTCCATCCGGGAGTCTAACGACGATAGCTGGTCACCGAATGGCTTGGTTCCTTGAAGGTCGATGCTCTGTTCCTATCGCCTCTTCCATATGACCGTGGTCAACGTCGCAAAGAACAAAGCCGCAACCAGGCTCCCATAGGCCCACAGGGGCACTTTATCGTTCTTCGAACCCCGGTCGTCACGGTCCCCGTCACCCTCCGGGTTCGGCTGTACGGTAAGGGTCAAGTTGGCCTGGTCGGTCCTGCCGGTCCCATCTGACACTGTCACAAGGACCCAGAAACTGCCGGCCTGGGTCGGGATCCCGGACATCCAACCGACGGTCCCATTCATTTCCAGCCAGGTGGCGTTGCTCTTCATTGACCAGACCAGATCATCACCGTCATTGTCGCTGGCGGAGAGCAGGAGCGCATAGGCTGTTCCCACCACCCCTTCGGGCATCGACAGGGTCTCGATGGTCGGAGCGGTCCTCCAACCCTTCACGGTGAGGGTCACGTTGGCCGTGGCCGTGCCTCCCAGGTCATCGCCGAGGGTGTAGGTGAAGGTGTCTATTACCTGCTCACCCAATGACAGGTTCCACAGGGACGGTACCGCCGAGGGGTCATAGATGAAACCCCCGTCCCCATGGACATGGACGGAAGCTCCCCTGGAGCTCAGTTCATCGAAGGCGACGACCGACAAGGTGTAGCCTGTTCTCAACTTGGGGTCCAGGGTGGGGAAGACGTATCGGTCAAGGTCGCTGTCATTGGCCAGCAGGGAGGGCTCCAGCATGTGGGTCGGACCATCCGAGATCAACTGATAGGCATCGTCCATTGGCAATGGAGCGAGGTTCCAATCCATCCAGGTGAAGAACGGATAGGTGTGGGTGGGTCTGATAGCCCACAGGCTCTCGAAATCCCATCCTGCCTTCGTGAATGTGGCGGTCCTCATCATGTCCCCGGTGCTCTTGGCGATACCACCCGCGCTGGTAACCTGGCCAGAGGTCTCGTTGTCCCAGAAGGAGTTGGTGATGGTCCCGGTGTTGGAGCCCGCCAGGGCCCCGATATCGGTTCCCGAGCCGACCACCCTGCCCCCGCTGTAACTGACATCCACGGTCCCCGAGTTGATGCCGATCAGACCGCCGACCTGGGAGACCCCCTCCACACTGCCCTGGTCGTAGATTTTGCTAATGCTACCGCCATTGCTCCCGACCAGACCACCGGCGCGATCCCCTCCTGTTACCGAGCCCAGGTTGCAGGCACGTTCTATATTGGAAGCAGAGGAGCTTGTTCCCGCGATGCCTCCCACATGGCTATCTGAGCTGGCCACATTGCCATGGTTGGTCGCCTTCTGGATGGTGCCATCTTCGTTATACCCAGCGATGCCTGCAACAAAAGGCCCTGGGCTGAACACGGTGCCATGGTTGATGGCTTCGATGATGGTGCCTCGATGGTATCCTGCGATGCCTCCATCATTGTTTCCCTCACCGGTGATCGTTCCATAGTTGGTGACCTCCAAGAGATCGGCCATCTCATTCAATCCAACAATGCCCCCCACATTCCAACTTGTGCTGTACACGGTGCCATGGTTTGTGGCGTTCTGGATGGTGCAGTCATGGTCATTGTAGCCCACGATGCCTCCCACGGAATAGCCGTCGCCGGTCACATCGCCACGGTTGGTCGCGTC
Source organism: uncultured archaeon (assembly GCA_964384995.1). Classification (GTDB taxonomy): domain Archaea; phylum Thermoplasmatota; class Poseidoniia; order MGIII; family CAYLMJ01; genus CAYLMJ01. Next base: position 92,517 of record CAYLMJ010000002.1, read on the forward strand.
CTGGATGAGGCTCGGACCGTCATTCCAGCCCACGATGCCCCCCACATCCCCACTTGAGCTGTTCACATTGCCATGGTTGTGTGCCTGTCGGATGGTGCCTCCCTCGTTGGAGCCAGTGATGCCCCCGATATTTCCCCAGCCTCCAGACACTTCACCCCAGTTGGTAACGTTCTGGAGGGTCCCTTCATCGTCATTGATCCCCACGATACCGGCCACATGCGAATTGGAGCTGTCCACATCGCCAGTGTTGGTCGCGTTGAGAATGGAGCCACCGCCAATCGAGCCTGCGATGCCTCCCACGTAACGTTCCCCGCCGGTGACCTGGCCATGGTTGGAGACCTCCGAGAGGGCGGCCAAGTAGTTGATCCCCGCGATGCCTCCCACATTCCTCGCCGAGCTGTTGATCCTGCCGTGGTTGACCGCCTGGGTGATATCCTGGAAATTGTAGCCCGCGATACCGGCCACGAAGGGCCCCGGGCTGAACACGTCGCCGTGGTTGGTGGCCCCGGTGATGGTGCCGTACTTGTGGCCCACGATGCCACCCACATTGTTGCCCGTGCCGGTGATGGTCCCGTAGTTGGTGACCAGTGAGAGGTCGGCCATCTCGTTCAATCCGACGATGCCCCCCACATTCCAACTCGTGCTGTGCACGTCGCCATGGTTGGTGGCGTTGTGGATGGCGCAGTCATTGTTGTTGTAGCCCACGATGCCCCCCACGGAATAGCCGTCGCCGACCACGTTGCCCCGGTTGGTGGCGTTCCGGATGAGGCTTGGACCGTAATTGGTTCCCACGATGCCACCCACGCTCCCGCTTGAGCCGTTCACATCACCATGGTTGGCGACCTCGGTGATGGCGCTCTGGGAATTGTAACCCGCGATGCCCCCCACACTCCCAAATGAGCCGTTCACATGGGCGCGGTTGGTCGCCTCCCTGAGAGCACCATAGTTGGCTCCGGCGATGCCTCCCACGTTGGAGCCCGAGCCGGTCACGGTGCCGTGATCGGCCACGTTGGCGAGGGTGCCGTAATTGGAGCCCGCCAGGCCGCCCACGTCGTACCCCCCGGTGATGTTGGCGTTGCCCAGGTTCAGATCTGATACCAAGGCTGGGGAGTCCAGGACGCCGAAGAGTCCCACATAGCTCTCGCCCGAGCGGTTGACGGTCAGATGGAGGATGGAGTGACCCTGACCCTGCAAGGAACCTGTGAACCGGTGCGTGTAGTCGCCCACGGGTTCGAAACCCGCGCCGCCGTTCCACCCCGCGGTGGCGCTGGCCTCGATGTCGTCGACCAGGGTGTAGTTGGCGCCCAGGTTGCCGCTCATGTTCTGCAGGTCGTCGATGTCCTCGATGAGGTAGGGATCCCCGACACTGCCGTCGCCGCCGCCGAAGGCCCCGCCCGCGGCCGAGACCTGCGTGGTCCAGGCAATAACGGCCAGAAAGGCCAGAAAGGCCAGGCCCAACACGGTCAAGGATATGGCACTCTTGAGACGGTCCATGGCTCCGAAACAGGGGCTGGGTAAAAGTAATCTCTTTACGAGCAAACATGGAGGATGATGGCAGGCTCGGTCGTTCCCCGCATCCAGTTGGCCACCGATGTTCTTTGACACGGTGATGGAAGGAACCACAAAGAACACAGAGCTCACAAAGGATCAACCCCGGTCAAGATCTCTGTGTCTCTGTGCACTCTGTGCACTCTGTGGTATATCCAACCAACAGGCACCCCCAGCACCCTCATGTAATACCTAACACTTTTACGTCCCACCCGGCTTCCATCCCCATATGTCAGACCTTCCCGAACCCGTTATCGTGGGGGCGGTTCGGACCCCCATTGGCAAGTTCCTTGGAACCCTCAGCACAACACCAGCGGTCAGGCTGGGCGCCCTGGCCATCAAGACCGTGGTGGAACGTGCCGGCATCGAACCCGGCGACCCCGACGAGGTCATCATGGGCCACGTGGTCCAGGCTGGTCTGGGCCAGAACGTCGCACGCCAGGCCGCGGTCTACGGCGGCATCCCCTACGAGACCGGCTCCTTCACCGTCAACAAGGTCTGCGGCTCGGGCCTGAAGTCCGTCATGCTGGCCGCCAACGCCATCAAGCTGGGCGAATCGGCCATCGCCATCGCCGGCGGCATGGAGAACATGAGCCTGGCCCCCTACCTGCTCCCCAAGGGCCGCACCGGTTATCGCCTGGGCGACGGCAAGGTGGTCGACGCCATGGTCAACGACGGTCTCTGGGACTTCTACCACGACATCCACATGGGCAACACCGGCGACATCATCGCCGACCGGTGCAACCTCACCCGCGAGGCCATCGACGAGTTCGCCGCCGCCTCCCACACCAAGGCCGCCAAGGCCCAGGAGGCCGGCCACTTCGACGACGAGCTGGTCCCCGTTGAGATCAAGGGCCGCAAGGGCAAGGTCACCGTCTTCGACCGAGACGAAGGAGTCAGAGCCGATTCCACCCCCGAGGGCTTGGCCCGGCTCCGACCCGTCTTCAAGAAGCTGGAGGATGGCGGCGTCACCACCGCCGGCAACGCCTCCCAGATATCCGATGGAGCGGCGGCCGTCGTGGTCACCAGCCGCGAGGTGGCGGAGCAGAAGGGCCTGGACATCCTGGCCAGCATCGGCGGCTACACCACCTCGGGGTGCGAGCCCGAGCACGTCATGTATGCGCCGGTGCCCACCGTGCGCAAGCTGTGGGAGATGACCGGCCATGGCGTGGACGACTACGACCTCTTCGAGCACAACGAGGCCTTCGCCTCAGCCAGTCTTGGCGTCGCGGGCGAGCTCGACATCCCCCACGAAAAGCTCAACGTCAACGGCGGCGCCGTGGCCCTGGGCCATCCCATCGGCTGCTCCGGCACCCGGGTCCTGGTCACCCTCATCAACGCCCTCAAGCACAGGGGAGGCGGCCGCGGATTGGCCACCCTCTGCCTGGGCGGCGGTCAGGCCGTGGCCATGGAGCTCACGGTCTAAGTCTGATATTGACCGTGCGGGAATCATCAAAGACACAGATATCATGTATTTCCACTACGCCGATCTACGCGATTAAATAGATAACATTGACCGGTGTAAATCCGCACAATCCGTGAAATCCGTGTCAAATACTCTATCGTTGAGAAAACGACCATGACCAAGTCGTGACTCCCCTCCTCTATCTTTATATAGGGGTGCTTGCTGGCAGCGTCGCACGAGTGGTCGAACCAGACGCTCGGGGTAAGGCTTAGCTCGTTTGGGCCAGCATGAAGGCTTCCGCCTTGTGCTGCATGGCTCCCCCACACTCCGCAGGCACCCGCCAGACGAACTGGTCGGGTATGACCTGACGGCCAACCGCGTCACGGTTCAACCGGGGCCGCCGGCGACATCGTCGTCCTTCCGGCATTCGTGTTGTCATCCGCCTGTCATCGGTCCCTTGGTCAACCAGGCTCAGCCTTTCGTCGGTCGACCTCCCGATAGCGCAGAAATCATCTGGCTGCAGGGTCACCCTTCGAACCGAACCGAGCTTCCCGACCTGGAACCGATGGGCTCAACTGGAGACACCCAGTATGTCCAAACGACACCATCCCAAGCGCGGTTCCATGGGCTATTCGCCCCGCAAGCGCGCCCGCAATGAAACGCCCCACATGCCCAGCTGGCCCGACAACGGCACCAGCGACCAGCCTCACATCCAGGGCTTCGCCGGCTACAAGGTGGGCATGACCCACATACTCGCGGTGGACTACCGCAAGACCTCCACCACCACCGGACAGGAGGTCCGCATGCCGGCCACCGTGGTCGAGGTCCCGCCCATGATGGTCGCCGGGGTCCGCGGCTACGTCCAGAGCCCCTACGGCCTCAAGACCCACGGTGAGGTCTGGGCCGAGAACTTCGAGAAGGAGCTGGAGATGCGGGTGCCCCTGCCCAAGGGACAGGACCGCAAGGCCGCCTGGCGCAAGCTGGAGCAGGCCGACCTGGAGGACGTTCGTCTTATCTGCTACACCCAGCCCAAGCTGGTATCGGGCATTCCCAAGAAGCGCCCCGAGATCATGGAGAACCGCATCGCGGGCGGCACCATCCCCGACCGTCTCGACTTCGCCAGGGAGCGCATGGGCAAGGCCATCGATGTCGCCGATTTCGTGAAACCGGGCCAGATGGTGGATACACTCGCCATAACCAGGGGCAAGGGCTTTCAGGGCCATGTCCAGCGCTGGGGCGTCAAACTGCTCACTCACAAGAACTCCAAGCATCGCCGCATGATCGGCACCCTGGGACCCTGGCATCCCTCCTATGTGCGCCGCGAAGTGCCTCAGGCGGGCCAGATGGGCTATCACCACCGCACCGAGTACAACAAGCGGGTCATCAAGATGGGCGAGAACGGCGAAGAGATAACACCAGCGGGAGGCTTCCTCCATTACGGGGTCCTCCAGAACTCCTACCTGCTCATCCACGGCTCACTGCCGGGCCCCTCCAAGCGCCTCATCCGCATGCGCCACCCAATACGATTCAAGCGTTACGACGTGGAGCCCCAGATCAACTTCATCAGTCTGGCCTCCCCCCAGGGGGTGTGATGGATGAAGGTCAAACTCTATTCCCTCACTGGCCGGGCCAAGGACGATGTTGAGCTCCCCGAGGTCTTCGACACCCCGGTGCGCGTCGACCTCATCCGCAAGGCGGTGAACGCCGCCCAGGCCAACCGCCGCCAGCCCTACGGCCCCAACCCCCGGGCCGGCATGCGCCACGCCGCCTCTACCTGGGGCAAGGGTCGCGGTGTCTCCCGGGTCCAGCGGATGAAGGGAGGTTCCACCGCCGTGGAATCGCCCAACAACGTGGGCGGTCGCCGCTGTCACCCTCCCCGGGTGGAGAAGGTCTGGGCCGAGAAGGTCAACCGCAAGGAGCGCCAGGCCGCATTCAGATCCGCCCTGGCCGCCACCGCCTCCGGCGCCATGGTCACCCAGCGGGGTCATCAGTACAGTGACAAGCTGACCCTGCCCCTGGTGGTCGAGAACGACCTGGAGACCGAGTGGCTGGAAGGCTCCGACGGAGTGGAGGGGATCAAGACCCGACGCTCGTTGCGCTTCCTGCGAGGCCTGGGCGTGGAGGAGGACCTCGTGCGGGCCAAGAACGGCCACCACATCCGGCCCGGCAAGGGCAAGCGGCGAGGCCGCAAGTACCGCACCCCCTGCTCCCTCTTGCTGGTCCTTTCCCAGCTCAACGGCGTGGAGCGGGCCTTCTCCAACCTGCCCGGCGTGGACGTGACCACCGCCGCCAACCTCAACACCGAGGACCTGGCCCCCGGCGGCGACCCCGGACGACTTACCATCTTCACCACCCAGGCCCTGGAGGAGCTGTCACAGCGGCTGGAGCCCAAGGGCGCCCCTGGAGGTGAGGCCTGATGCCCCTCGACCCCCACAGCATCCTCCTGCACCCCTATGTCACCGAGAAGGCCATGGACCACATGACCGGGCGCATGGACCTGGAGGGCAAACCCATCCGGGACCCCCGCATCGACAAGGGCAACAAGCTGGAGTTCGTGGTCCACAAGCGGGCCAACAAGCACCAGATCAAGCAGGCGGTTGAGGAGTACTTCAAGGTCAAGGTGGAGAGCGTCAACACCCGCCACTGCAAGGACGGCAAGCACGCCATCATCAAGCTGGACAAACAATACTCGGCCGAAGAGATCGGCATGAACATCGGGATATTCTGAGGTTAACCATGGGCAAGCGACTGATCGTACAACATCGTGGACGCGGCAACCGATATCAAGTCCCCTCCCACCGCTGGAAGGGCACCGCCCGCCACCCCCGTCACCAGAGCGTCAAGGGCGAGGTCGTGGACCTGATCCATGACCCGGGCCACACCGCCCCCCTGGCCAAGGTCAGACCGGGTGAGGGCCCTCACTACACCATGCTCGCTCACGAGGGACAGCAGGTCGGCCAGAAGGTGGCCGTGGGCCACGGCGCCCAGCCCCTGGTGGGCAACACCACCTACCTGGGAGCGGTCCCCGAGGGGACCCAGGTCTACAACGTGGAGGCCAAGCCCGGCGACGGTGGCAAGTTCGTGCGGTCCGGTGGGACCTACGCCACGGTGGTCAGCCATGGCGCCAAGACCACGGTCCGATTGCCCTCGGGCTCGTTCAAGACCCTGGACAAGCACTGCCGGGCCACTGTTGGACGGGTGGCCGGTGGCGGCCGGGGCGAGAAGCCCTACATGAAGGCCGGTACCAAGGCTAAGGCCCTGCGCTCCCGCAGCACGGTCTTCCCCCGCACCAGCGGGGTGCGAATGAACCCCTGCAACCACCCCCACGGCAGCGGTCGCCGCCGCCACGTGGGCAAGTCCACGACGGTCTCCCGCAACGCCCCGCCGGGGCGCAAGGTGGGCGACATCGCCGCCCGGCGCACAGGCAGGAGAAGGTGAACCAATGGCCATAACAAGATCCGGAAAAGGCAAGAAGAAGTGGGGCTCGGCCAAGGCGGCCCGACGTCGGGCCCGCAAACTGCGCGTGGGCATCCAGGTGCGCCGCAAGAAGGAGTACACCTTCCGGGGCCACACCGTGAAACAGTTGCAGAAGATGAGCCTCGAGGATTTCGTCGGCCTGCTGTCAGCCCGCCAGCGGCGCTGTTTTGGTCGCGGCCTGGCCGAGGACGAGACCAAGGGCAAGATAATCGCCGACGCCCGGCGCTTCCCCGACAAGGTCATCCGCACCCATCGCCGGGACATGATGGTCATCCCCGAGTTCGTTGGTCGCACCTTTGCCATCTACGACGGACGCGAGTACCGTCAGTTCACGGTCCAACCCGAGATGATCGGTCACTACTTCGGCGAGTTCGCCGCGACCCGTACACCCCCCAAGCATACCGGAGTGGGTGTTGGAGCCACACGCTCATCCAAATTCATGCCCCTTAAGTGAGGTCCACTATGAAGAAGATCTGGGATTCCGATGTGAAGCTGGCCGGACGTTCCGGCTACAGTACACTCATGCCCGCTGACAAGGAGCAGCGCGAGAACATGGCCCTGGCCCGCGGCAAGGAGCTGGACATCAGCCCCAAGCACGCCGTGGAGATCTGCAAGGCCATTCGAGGACGGCGGATGGAACCGGCCAAGAACTACCTGGGGCGGGTCATCCTGCAAAAGGACGCGGTCCCGTTCCGTCGCTATGACGGCAAGGTGGGTCATCGCAAGGGCAAGGGCTTCGGTCCTGGCCGCTATCCCCGCAAGGCCGCCGCCGCCGTGCTGAAGGTCCTGGAACAGGCCGAGGCCAACGCCGAGTTCCTGGAACTCGACGCTGAACGCCTGCGCATCGTCCACATCGCCGCCTCCCGGGGTCCCATAACACCGGGTTACATGTCCCGAGCCCGAGGTCGCACCTCGGCCTCCAACCACGAGACCGTGAACCTGGAGGTCATGGTCCGCGAGGAACTGGAGGATGACCTATGACCAGCGCCGAATCCAAGGTCCACCAGCTCATCCAGGAGCGTTTCCGCCGGGTCCTGATCCACGAGTACATGGCCAAGGCCGTGGACCGGGCGGGCTTCGGCGGGCTCAACATCCTGCGGACCCCCCTGGGCACCCGCATCACCATCAAGACCGAGCGTCCCGGCATCGTCATCGGCCGCAAGGGTCGCGACATCCAGAGGCTCACCGACGAGATCGAACGCCTCTTCGACCTGGAGAATCCCCAGATCGAGGCCGTGGAGGTCAAGAACGTCCATCTCAATCCCCAGATCATGGCCTCCAAGCTGGTCTTCGCCCTCGAGCGCGGCTGGAACTTCCGCCGGGCTGGCAACGCCATGCTCCAGCGGGTCATGGAGGCCGGCGCCCGGGGCTGTCAGATAACCCTGACCGGCAAGCTCACCGGTCGCCGCCACCGCTCCGAGAAGTTCATCCAGGGTCACATCAAGCACTGTGGCGAGACCGCCATCCAGTTCATGCAGACCGGCTTCGCCGTGGCCCGCCGCAAAGAGGGGGTCATCGGCTGCAAGGTGGCCATCATGCCCCCTGACGCCAAGCTCCCCGACGAGGTCACCGTGCGTGACCTGGAGGCCGAGGCCGAAGCCGCGGCCAAGGCCGAGGAGGATGCCCGCCGCCGGGCCGAGGAGCGGGCCAACAAGGAAGCCGCCGCCGAAGCCGCAGCCAAGGCCAAGGCCAAGCTGGAGAAGGCCGCCGCGGCCAAGAGGAAGACCGACAAGGCCACCAAGGCCACCGAGGAGGCCGCTGTCGAGGCAGCCACCCAGGCCAAGCCCAAGGTCAAACCCAAGAGCAAGGCCAAGGAGCCCGAGCCCAAGCCGGCCCCCAAAGCCAAGGCCGAGGAGCCCAAACCCAAGGCTAAAGCTCCCGCCAAGGCCAAGCCTGAGCCCCCCGCGGAACCCGCCACGGAACCCGCCGCAAAGGCCCCTGCCAAGGTCCCCGATACTGCGCCCAAGGCCCAACCCGAGAAGGCCAAGGAACCGGCCCCGGTCGAGCCCGCAGCCAAGGGCGAGGAGCCCAAACCCAAGGCCCCTGCCAAAAGCGAGGCAAAACCCAAGGCCAAG
>CAYLMJ010000002.1:101121-144209 GCA_964384995.1 uncultured archaeon
GCCAAAAGCGAGGCAAAACCCAAGGCCAAGCCCAAGGGCAAGAAGGAAGCCGAGGCCGGAGGTGAGAGCTGATGGGCACCCTGTTGCGAGTGGACGAGGTGCGGGCCCTGTCATCCGAGGAACGGGTGGAGCGGCTCGCGGAACTGCAGAAGGACCTGATGCACGAGCGGGGCGTGGCCGCCATGGGCGGTTCACCACCCAGTCCGGGAAAGATCCGGGCCCTGCGTCGCCAGATCGCCCGTCTCAAGACCATCATCAACGAGGAGGTGAAGACCAGTGGCTGATATCTGCCCGGTCTGCGGCCTGCCCGGCGAGATCTGCGTCTGCGAGGACATCGCCAGGGAGCAGCAGAACATCCGCATCTCCACCACCAAGCGCCGCTATGGCAAGCTGGTCACCATAATCGACGGCCTGGGCCACGACATCGATATCGAGGACCTGGCCAAGAACCTCAAGACCGCCTGCGCCACCGGTGGCACGGTCAAGTCCGACACCGTCGAACTGCAGGGCGACCACACCAAGAAGGTCAAGGCCATCCTGGAGGGGATGGGCTTCCCGGTGGAGGTCAAGTAGATGGCCCGAACCCAGGGTCCCTACGGACGAGAGTTGCTGGGCCTGGACCTGAAGGTCCACCAGCACCACGATGATGGGCTGGTCGGACGCAGTGGTCGGGTGGTCGACGAGACCCGCGAGACCCTGCTGCTCAGCGATGATCAGGGAGGCTTCCGGGTCACCAAGCGCCCCGGCACCTTCGAGGTTACATTTCTAGATGGAGAGCGGAAACTGCTGACCGGTTCCCGGCTGGCGTTCCGACCCCAGGATCGAGTTAAGCGAGGAGCCTGAGACAATGGTGCGAAAATCAGACGACCTGGGACTGCAGATCACCCCACCCGAAAAGGAGTGCTCGGACCCCAACTGCCCCTTCCACGGCCAGCTGGCGGTTCGCGGCTCCCTGTTCGAGGGCACCGTGGTCCGGTCCCGGATGCAGGGCAGCGTGGTGGTCAGCCGCCAGCGCCTGCAGTACGACGACAAGTATCAGCGCTATTCCCGGCGCTCCTCCCGCATGCGGGTCCACGCCCCTCCCTGCCTCGAGGTGGCCGAGGGCGATGTGGTCCGGGTGGGCGAATGCCGCCCCCTGTCCAAGACCGTGTCCTTCGTGGTCCTTGAACGGAGGGGGTCCCAATGAAGGGCATCGCCGGCCGCCAGTTCCGGGGCCTGCCCAGTGGAGCCCGCCTCCCTGTGGCCGACAACTCGGGAGCCAAGGTGGTCCAGCTCATCGCCGTGCCCAGATACAAGGGCGTTCACCGCCGCTACCCCGCCGCGGGCCTGGGCGACCTCATCACCGCCACGGTGAAGAAGGGCACCCCCGAGATGCGCCGCCAGGTGGTCAACGCGGTGATCATCCGCTGCCGCCGCCCCCAGCGCCGAGCCGATGGCACCATGATCATGTTCGAGGACAACGCCGTGGTGCTGACCAACGAGAAAGGCGAGACCCGGGGTTCCGACATCAAGGGACCTGTCTCTCGCGAAGCCGCCGAACGGTGGCCGCGGATCGCCGCCAACGCCTCCATCATCATCTAGGAGAGAATCATGGTCACTTCATCATTACCCCGCCGTCAACGCAAGGCCCATTACACGGCCTCCAACACCCAGCGGCGCAAGCAGATGGCCGCCCAGGTGGACCCCCGCCTTCGCGAGCGCATGGCCGCCAAGGGCCGCGCCTATCCCCGCTCCCTGCCTATACGCAAGGGCGACCGGGTCAGGGTGGTCCGGGGTCAGCCCTACATTGGCAAGAACCCCCCGGTGAAGATGAGGGACGAGTACCGCGACCGACCCCATCGGGTCACCGGCATCAACTCCCGCAAACGCAAGATATTCGTCGAGGGCAAGACCTACGAGAAGGCCGACGGCAGCAAGGTCCCCTTCCCCATCGACCCCTCCAACGTGGTCATCGTCAACCCCGACTGGTCCGATCCCCGTCGCCGTCAGATAATCTCCCGCATCAACAAGCTGGAGGCCATGACCGACGAGGAGTACGACGAGTGGGAGCGGGACGAGGACGAGTTCGAGGCCGAAGAGTTCGAGAGCGATGAGGAGGAGGATGAATCCGAAGATGAAGACTCCGAGACCGAATCCTCGGAGGATGAGGCCGACGAGGAACCCGAGGTCGATGACCAGGGCGAGGATGTACCTGATGAGGAGGTCCAAGAGGCCCAGGTCGTTGACGAACCTGTCACCGGGGAACCCGATGACGTAACCGAATCCAATCCTGACGCAGGTGAAGCTGTGAACGAGAACGAATCCAAGGAGGCCTGACATGGCTCACCTTAAGCGAATCACGACCCCCCGCTCCTGGTCCTTGCCCAGAAAGACCGAACCCTGGGCCACCCGACCCCAGGCGGGACCCCATTCCCTGGAGGGCTCCCTGCCCATAGCTGTGGTCCTGCGAGACTATCTCCATGTCTCCGACAACAACCGGGAGGCCCGCTGGATCATCGGCCAGGGCCAGGTGCTGAGAGATGGCAAGAAGGTCAACTCGCCCAAGCTGGGTGTGGGTCTCATGGATGTGATCTCCCTGCCCCTGATCAAGGCCCACTACCGGGTCCTGCCCGACCACCGCGCCCGCCTCCAGCTGGAGCCCATCCCGGCCAAGAACAGCAAGTGGAAGCTCTGCCGCATCGAGGACAAGAGCATCGTGCGCGGGGGCAAGGTCCAGCTCAACCTTCACGACGGACGCAACCTGCTGGTGGACAAGGACAAGTACCAGACCGGTGACGTGCTCAAGCTGAAGGTTCCCGACCAGAGCATCACGGCCCACTACCCCCTGGCCGAGGGCAACCAGGCCCTCATCATCGGCGGCCGTCACGCCGGCCAGGTCTCCCAGGTCACCGGCTACACGGTCTACCGCGGCATGAACCCCACCAGCGTGGCCTTCGCCGACGATTTCACAACCACCAAGGAGTACACCTTCATCATCGGCAAGGACAAGCCCGAGATCACCCTGCCCCAGGAGGTGGCCCTTTGAGCCCCAAGAAGAAAGCCCAGGCCAAAAAGGCCCCAGAGTGGGCCAACCATCCGGGCCTGGAGGGGCTGAAGGCCAGGGACGATTACTACCTGGTGGACCCGGAGGGTGTCCGGTACGACGGCGCCCTGCTGGCCAAGGCCGTGGACATCGTCCAGGCCAACGCCAAGGGCAACATCCTGGTGGCTGACGCCCAGGCCCTCTACGACCTGGTGGTCGACGCCAACGTCTACACCGAGACCGAACAGCGCACGGTCCAGTTCATCCGTTCCAACTTCAAGTTCACCCCCGCTTCCGAGAAGAAGCTGGTCTCCATGCTGGATGAATGGGAGGCCAAGCACGGCATCAAGCCCGACAAGGCACCCGCCAAGGAGGCCCCGGCCCCGGAGGCTGCCGAACCCGAGGCACCCAAACCCAAGGCCAAGGCAAAAGCCCCCAAACCCAAGGCCAAGCCAAAGCCCAAGGCAACTGAGACCACGGCTCCCAAGGCTAAGCCCAAACCCAAGGCCAAACCCAAGGCCAAACCCAAGGCCGCCAAGCCAAAAGAGCCACAGCCTCCGGTCGAGCCTCCCGTTGAGGCACCTGCCGAGGTCCCACCCGCAATTGAAACGGTGGATACAGTGGAAACGGTCGCCGACGAGCCTGAGCCCGAGGTCAAGCCCGTCATCGAGGATGTTCAACGGACCCCCACCCGGCAGAGATACCGGGCCGCTCCCCGGACCAAGGCCAAACCCGGCGAGACCAAGGGACCCCAGGAGGACACCTACAAGGCCCCTGAAACGCTCAAGCCGGAGGATTCCGAGACCAAGGTCATGCGGCGCATATCCATCGCCAAGGTGGTGGCCAACATCGGCGTGGGCGAGGCCGGCGAGAAGCTCCTCAAGGCCGAGAGCGTGCTGACCAAGCTGACCGGCGCCAAGCCGGTGCGCACCATCTCCCGCAGCACCAACCGCGACCTGGGGATCCGCAAGGGCGCCCCCATCGGCTGCAAGGTCACCCTGCGCGGAGAATCGGCGGCCCAGCTCCTGCGGGAGGCCCTGTGGGTCCGTGAGAACCGGATCTTCGACTACTCAATTTCCAAGTCGGGATGCCTCTCCTTTGGCATCCCCGATTACACCAGTTTCCCCGACCAGAAGTACGACCCCGATATCGGCATCTTCGGTCTGGACCTATCGGTGGTCCTGCAACGCCCCGGCAATCGGGTCAGGCATCGCCGGCTCCAAAGGTCCAGTCTGGGTCGGGAGCAGAAGATAACCCGGGAAGAGGCCAGGGACTGGCTGGTCAACAACTTCCAGGTGGAGGTGGTATCCTGAGTCCCGAAGGTCGCACTTTCGGTCGCAAGGAAGGCTGCAAGCGTTGCGGTCGCAAGCGAGGCATCGTACGCCGCTACGGCTTCCATCTCTGTCGACAGTGCTTTCGCGAGCTGGCCCCCCAACTGGGCTTCAAGAAGTTCTCCTAGGTGATACCGTGCAACACGATACTTTGACCGATGCCCTGATAAACCTGAAGAACAGCGAGAAGGTGGGTCGAAAGGAGGTCATGGTCCGGCCTGCCTCCAAGCTTACCGGCAGGGTGCTGCGGATCATGCAGGAATCTGGCTACCTGAGCCAGTTCGAATTCGTGGAGGACAACCGGGGCGGCCGTTTCAAGGTCACCCTCAACGGGCGCATCAACAACTGCGGTATCATCCGCCCCCGCTACTCCATCAAGAAGAACCAGATCGAGACCTACGAGACCCGATACCTGCCGGCGCAGAACTTCGGGATCCTCATACTGACCACACCCCACGGGGTGATCACCAACCAGAAGGCCAAGGAACTGGGCACTGGCGGGAAACTGCTGGCCTATGTGTTCTAGGAGGTTACGATGAAGATCGAGAACATGACCGCGACCATCCCTCTCCCTGAAGACGTGAAGGTCACCTTTGAGGATGATCAGCTCAAGGTCACAGGACCCCTGGGGAGCGTGGACCGTCAGATCCTACATCCGCCCTTCACGGTGAACATTTCCAAAGATGCGGTCGACCTTGTATGCCCCCTGGCCCGCCGCAAGGAGAAGGCCATGCTGGGCACCTGGCGCGCCCACATCAGCAACATGGTGAAAGGCGTCACCGAGGGTTTCGAGTACAAGCTGAAGATGGTCTTTGCCCACTTTCCGGTGAAGCTGAGCGTGAAGGGCTCCGATCTTGTGATCGAGAACTTCCTTGGCGAGCGCCATCCCCGCCGCGCCCGACTGCTGGGCGACACCAAGGCCGACATCTCCGACCAGATCGTGACCCTGACGGGCCTGGACAAGGAGGCCGTGGGCCAGTCGGCGGCCAACATGGAGCGAGCCACCGCCATCAAAGGCTTCGACCCGCGCGTCTTCCAGGACGGGTTCTACATCATAGCGAGGGGGTGACAGGCATGGCCAAGAAAATAGAAGATGAGATCAAGACCGATGTTGAAGAACAGGCCGTGGACGAACCGGTCACCGAGACCCCCGAGGATGAGACCCTGGAGAACGAGGTCGTGGACGAACCAGAGACCCCGGAACCCGAGGTCGTCGATCCAGACAAAGATGACGAGGCCGATGAGGCCGATGAGGCCGATGAGGAAGATGAGGATGACGACTGGGATGACGAGGACGATGAAGATGATGAAGACGATGAGGACGAGGATGACGAAGAGGATGAGGAGCTCCTCGATTACGAATCCTACCAGGTGAAGCTCAAACCCGAGCTCGACCCGGAGACCAAGACCGCCCTTTCCCGGCGCAAGAGCCAGACTGGCAAGCGGCCCCAGTTCCGCCGTCAGGAGTGGCACCGCTACAAGCGCCTGGGCCTAAAATGGCGCAAACCCAAGGGCATCCATTCCAAGCAACGACGGGGTTTCAGGTACCGCGAACCGACGGCCAAGGCAGGCTTCGGCGCACCCTCCATGGTGAGCGGCCTGCACCCTTCCGGCTTCCAGGAGGTACTGGTCCACAAACCGGTGGATATCGAGGCCCTGGACGCAAAGACCCAGGCCGCCCGCATCGGCAGGACCGTGGGTCTGAAGAAGCGCGAGGCCATCCATGCCAGGGCCGAGGAGCTCAAGGTGAGGGTCCTGAACCCGACCCGCCGCCGCCGGGCCCTGCGCCAGGCCGAGATCCAGGATGGAGGTGAGCAATAATGACCAACCTGCGATACCAGCGCCGACTGGCCGCCAGCCTTCTGAAGTGCGGGGTCCACCGGGTGCGCATCGCCAATGAATATCAACAGGACCAGGAGAAGGTCGAGGAGGCCATCACCCGGGCCGATATCCGCCAGCTGATCAAGTGGGGCGTCATCACCAAGCGCCCCGAGAACGGCATCTCCCGGGCCCGGCACCATCACCATCTGGCCCAGCGTCAGAAAGGTCGCCGTCGCGGCCACGGTTCCCGGAAGGGCGCCGGAGGGGCTCGCACACCCCGCAAGCAGACCTGGATGAACCGCATCCGGGCCCAGCGGAAGCTGCTGGCCCAGCTCAGGGAGGAGGAGGTGCTGGACCGTTCCAAGTACCGGCTCTACTACCGGCGGGCCAAGGGTGGCATGTACCACTCCCGGGCCCACATGCTCTCCCATCTGCAGAGTGAGGGCGCCATCCCCGCCGATTACCAGCCCCCGGCCCCATCTCCTGCCAGCGAGGGAGGTGAGGCCTGATGGTCCACTCCGCAAGCAAGCGGGTCGTCTTTCGCCGCCGCCGCCAGGGCCTTACCGATTATCGCCGCCGATTGGCCTTGTTGAAATCACACCAGCCTCGCATAGTCGTGCGGTGCTCCAACACCCAGACCACGGTCCAGATCATCCGCTTTGGATCACCGGGTGACCAGGTGGTCACCAGCGCCATCTCCAAGCATCTGCGCCAACATGGCTGGGAGGCGGGGCTCGCCAGCCTTCCGGCAGCCTACCTGACCGGCCTGCTGGCCGGCAAGCAGGCCCTGAAGGAGGGGGTCAAAGGAGGCGTGCTGGACCTGGGACTGGCCACGGCCCATGTGGCCGGCAGCAAGGTCTACGCCGCCCTGCAGGGTCTGGTGGAGGCCGGACTGGAGATACCCCATTCGGGCAAGATCCTCCCTCCTTCCGAGAGACTGGAGGGTAAGCACATGCCCGACCCCGGTTCCATTAAGACCCAAGTGGACAAGGTGAGATCCGCCCTGGAGAAGATGTGAGATTTATGAGCGATTCAGAAAAGAGCCCCGAAAAGGCCGCTCCCGAACAGCCTCCCGCCAAGGAGGCAGGGGAGACCCCCAAGACCGAGACCGCACCCTCTCCCGCAGCCGACAAGGAGACACCGCGTCCTGCTCCGGGAGGAGGCCGACCTCCACAGGGTGGCCGACCTCCACAAGGTGGTCGACCTCCTCAGGGAGGCCGTCCTGCTCCGGGTGGTCGTCCACCGCAAGGAGGCCGTCCTCCTCAGGGAGGTCGCCCCGCCGGCAGGCCCCGGCCCGGCGAACGTCAACCTCCCCGGACCCAGGCCAGCCTGAGGGAGTCCCAGCGCACCCGACGGCGCAAGGAGGCCGAGGAGCGAGTGGAGCAATGGACGCCCCGGACCGAACTGGGCCGCATGGTGGCCGAAGGTCGGATCACCAACCTTCATGACGCCCTGGAGACCCATCTGCCCCTCAGGGAACCCGAGATCGTGGACATCCTGCTGCCCGACCTCCTGGACGAGGTCCTGGACATCCACATGGTCCAGCGGATGACCGACTCTGGTCGCCGGGTACGGTTCGCGGTCACCACCGTGGTGGGCAACCAGAACGGTTTCATCGGCCTGGGCCGGGTCTCGGGCAAGCAGGTCCGACCCACCATCCAGAAATCCATCGACCATGCCAAGCTCCACATCGTGGAGATCCTGCGTGGCTCCGGTTCCTGGGAGTGCGGTTACGATCATCACAACTCACTGCCCTTCGAGGTATCGGGACGGGCCGGCTCCACCCGGGTGACCCTGAAGCCCGCACCTCCGGGTGTGGGACTGGTGGTCAACAAGACCGGGAAGACCATGCTGCGTCTGGCAGGCATCACCGACGTCTGGTCCTTTACCAAGGGTCAGACCCAGACCATTTACAACTACGCCTCCGCCACCATGGCCGCTCTTACGAGCACCCGGAAGGTAAAGGTGAGCGATACCCAGCAGGAATCCCAGAAGATGGTCCAGGGGGCTGTTGGATGACCTGGCTCGTGCTGCGCGTCCGGGGCTCGGTGAACGTTCGGACACCCATCGCCGATACCATGGCCATGCTCCATCTGCACAAGGTCAACCACTGCACCCTGATACCCGATACCCCCTCCTACCGGGGGATGCTGGGCAAGGTCAAGGACTACGTCACCTGGGGCGAGGTCGATGGCGATACCATGGCCCGTCTTCTGGAGCAACAGGGACGCCTGCCTGGAGACCAGATCGTGGACGACGAAATAGTTGCGTCCAACACTAAATATAAAAACATGGGTGAATTGGCCCAGGCAATGGCTGCCGGCGAGGCAACCTTCTCAGACCTGCCGGGTCTCAAACCCGTCTTCCGCCTCCACCCTCCCCGCGGAGGATACGAGGGCATCAAGCGCTCCTTCGTCAACGGAGGAGCCCTGGGCTACCGCAAGGAAGCGATAAACGCTCTCATCGGGAGGATGCTCTGATGCCTCGCGCCAAGGCCCGCTCCAGTGCCAGTCGCACCCGGGGCCGGGGCAAGAAGAAGGGACGGGGCGCCGGTCTGCGGGGCGGTCGCGGCAATGCCGGACTGCACAAGCATCGCTACCTGCAGGTCATCAAGTACGATCCCGACCATTTCGGCCGCCATGGCTTCAAGCGCCCCCAGAGCACAGTCCATGCCTCGCGCACCCTGAACCTGGACGAGCTCACCGAACGATTACCAGACTGGCTGGAGGAGGGTCTGGCGACCACCTCCGGCGACAAGACCACCCTGGACCTGGGTGCCCTGGGATACGACAAGCTCCTGGGCCGGGGCGAGGTATCTCAAGCCCTTCAGGTCAAGGTCCCCCAGGCTTCGGCCAAAGCCCAAGAACGGGTGGCCGCGGTTGGAGGTGAGGTGACCCTTGGAGCTTAATCCCGACGGAACAGTCCCCCGCGACCCTTCCCGGGCCGGTAAATGGATCGTCATCTTCCTGGGGCTCTACGTGGGATGGTACTACTGGCGCGATCCCGAACTCACCGCCACCATCATCTTCGGCGTCGCCATGCTGCTGGGCCTGGCCCTGGTATGCCTGGGCGCCACCTACTCCGGTGATGGTTCCAAGCTCTACGGTCTGAAACCGGTCATCGATCGTTTTCCGGCCATCAAGAAACCCGAGGGCCACGTTCACTTTCGCACCAAGATGTCGTGGACCCTGCTCATTCTCATCGTCTACTTCGTGATGACCAACGTGGCCATGTACGGCCTGGGCCCCGATACCCTGGACCTATTCTCCCAGTACCGGGCCATCCTGGCCGGGGCCTCCGGTTCCCTGATGCACCTGGGCATCGGACCCATCGTCACCGGTTCCATCATCATGCAGCTCTTCACTGGGGCCAAGATAATCAAGCTGGACCTGCAGAAGGCCTCGGACAAGGCCATCTACCAGGGTACCCAGAAGGTCATGGTCCTGGTGATGATCGTGGTGGAGGCCGTGCCCCAGGTCTTCGGTTTCCTGGAACCCGACGCCGTCTTCGTGGCCCAGGTTGGCTCCACCTACGCCAAGATGACCATCATCATCCAGCTCATCCTTGGCTCATATTTGGTCTTCCTGATGGACGAGGTGGTCTCCAAGTGGGGCATCGGCTCGGGCATATCACTCTTCATCGCCGCCGGCGTCTCCCAAGCCATCTTCACCGGTACCTTCAACTGGGAGGCGGCTCCCGGCGAGGACGGTGGCGCACCGACGGGGACCCTGCCCCGGGTCATCTGGTTCCTGCGCCACAGTTCGGCCAGGAGCATGTCCGATTCGGGCTATCAATCCCTCTTCATCAACCCGCCCAACTCCATCATCGCCCTCATCGGCACTATCATCGTCTTCCTGATCGTGGTCTATGCCGAGTCCTCGCGCATCGAGCTTCCCCTCTCCCACGGCAAGGTCAGGGGCGCCCGGGGCCGCTACCCCATCCGTCTAATCTACGCTTCCAACATCCCCGTCATCCTGATGTCGGCCCTTCTGGCCAACGTCAACATGTTCGCCCTTCTGTTCTGGACCCATCCGACCTTGAAGACCATGCCCGTGTTAGGGCATAACTGGCGTATAGGGGGCTTCGAAGCGGGACAGACCACCCCCAGCATGGGGGGTGCCTGGTACGTGAATCGGGTCAACGGGGTCCAGGACTGGCTCCTGCCCCTGCTCTCTCCCGATACCTATGGCGCCTACACCCTGGGCCATAGCAATCTGCAGGTCCTGATCCACGTGTTCGTCTACCTTGCGGTCATGGTCCTGGGCTCGATGGCCTTCGCCAAGTTCTGGATCGATACCACCAACATGGGTCCCGAGGCCGTGGCCAAGCAGATCCAGTCCTCGGGGATGCAGATCCCCGGTTTCAGACGCGACCCCCGCATCCTGAAGCGGGTGCTGGAGCGCTACATCCCGGCAGTGACCCTCTTCTCGGGAGCCTTCGTGGGCCTGCTGGCCGCCGGCGCCGACATGATCGGCACCACCGGACAGTCCTCGGGGACGGGAGTGTTGCTGACCGTGGGCATCATGATCCGGCTCTACGAGCAGATCGGCAAGGAGCAGATGATGGAGATGAATCCCTTCCTGCGTCAGTTCTTCGGAGGCACCTGAAGTGGGTGTCGTGGTGGTGGGTGGCGTCCCAGGAGTGGGCAAGTCCACCGTCATGGCCGCCTCTGAGGCGCTGGGATACACCATCACCAACTACGGCACCGCCATGTTCGAGGTCGCCCAGACCGAGGGCCTGGCTGAGGATCGCGATCAGATGCGAACCCTGCCGGTGGTCATGCAGCAGCGCATCCAGCGGCTGGCCGCCGAGAAGCTGGGACAGATGGACAAGGTGGTGGTCGACACCCACCTGAGCATCCTGACGCCCTCCGGCTTCATGCCCGGACTGCCCGAATGGGTGGTGAGGGCCCTGAAACCCACCCACATCGTCCTGGTCGAGGCCGACCCCGAGCAGATCGCCGGACGCCGGGCCAAGGATACCACTCGTCAGCGCGACAGTGACGATATCGGCCTGCACCAGCAGATGAACCGTTCCTTTGCCGCGGCCAGCGCCACCCTGACAGGAACCCCGGTCTCAGTCGTGATCAACGCCGATGGGGCGGTGGAGGCCGCCGCCGAGGCCTTCGTCAAGATCCTTGGTGATTGAGATGGCCGAGAAACCCTCCCGCTACAATCTGGAAAGCGGGACCCAATCCGGTGAGTCCACAGACAAGACCGGAGGGCCGGTGAGTGCCAAGCCAGGAGCTCCGGGAGCCCCAGGTCAACCCCAGCAGATGCCGGCCAACCCGATGACGCCCATCTTCATGATGCTGATGATGCTCATGATCATCACCTCCCCGGGTCTCAGACAGGGGATGGGCAATGCCGCCGGAGGGGCTCTGGAACCGATCATCGGAATGGACGAGGCTCTGCCCATCATCACCCTCCTGGCCGCAGGTCTGATCATGGTGACCTCCACCACCCTCATTCGCCACTTCGTGATGGACTGGATGAAGATGGCCGAGGTGCAGTTGAAGATGGGGGCGTTCCAGAAGGAGGTGCGCAAGGCCCGCCAGGCTGGCAACATGGCCCGGATGCAGAAGTTGATGAAGACCCATCAGCCCAAGGTCATGGCCATGCAGGCTGAGATGTCCTCCACCCAGATGAAGCCCATGGTCTTCACCATGATCATCGCCCTGCCCATCTTCATGTGGCTCTTCACCTTCATCGACGGCCTGGCCTGGCAGTACGCTTCCCTGCCCTGGGAGGCGCGCTGGAAGCTGAAATCCAACGCCAACACCCTGCTGCCCCACTGGATAGTCCTCTACTCGCTGATGTCACTGCCCTTCGGTCAGGCTCTCCAGCGCGGCCTCAAACTGCTCACCTACGCCCCCGAGCTGAAGAAGCTCAAGGCGGCCAAAGGCGAGTTCTGATACATCTTTCATAGCGCCCCGGTCCTTTATACTGGCGGTGACATTTCGGTGGTCCGGAACCCCCGATGCATACTCCCGTTCACCTCCAGATCATCGTCCGTCCTCCCCGCCCGGAGGAGATGGAAGCCTACTACCAGTTACGCTGGGAGACCCTGAGGCAGGACCGCGGTCTGCCCCCTGGAAGCGAGCGTGACGAACTGGATAACACCGACGAGGTGAGGCATCTGGCGGCCTTCGTACAATTGCATCATTTTGCGGATCCCAAAGCATCCGACAAGGCATCCTCCGCCTCTTCCCCTGCCACGAACGCCGATGCCACCCCAGCTGTGAATTCGGAGTGGAAGATGGTGGGTGTGGGGAGACTGGAGCTGTTGAGGTCCAGGGACCGGAGGATGGCCGAGCATGCCCCGCCCCACAGTGTAGCCGCCTCTGACTTTGGCCATGAGCGGGTGGGTCGCGCGCGGCTCATGGGCGTGGCCCCCGAATGGCGACGAAAGGGCGTCGGTCGGGCCCTGGCCGAAGCCACCCTCGAGGCCGCCAGGGGGTGGGAATGCAGTCGGGTCGTGGCCGACGCCAGGGCCGAGGCGGTGGACTACTACCTCGCCTGCGGCTTCAATGTGGTCTCCGATGATTACTATATAAAGGACATCGGGCCCCACAAGAGGGTTGAGAAACGATTATAACCAATACCTGAACCCTCAAATAATGATTCGCATCTGTCCTCTTGATGGCTGAGGAGATCGAGCATCAACGCATTTTTCCCGGCGGCCGGGCGGATGTTTTGAAAGAATATGATGATTTTGGATGGTACACCCAGATCGAGGAACACTTTCAGGATATGGAGGATATCCAGGATCGAATCATGGATGAATCGATGTCAACGCTGCGGGCGAAGAAGGCACAGCTCGAACTTGAGATGTCACAATCCCTGGCAACCTGGGTTGAGCTGAAATGGGAAGAGATGATGGAAGAAGGAGAAATTATAATTGAGGAGGAGGATAAAGAGCCAAAGCTATGGCTTGCGCGTCATGTGGGCATGAACGTGGTCTACAATAATCTGTTGAAGGTGTGTGGAATCCAGCATCTTTTTGCGATGATCTACAAACATGCCCTGACCCTGATTATAACCACCGACGGGAAGGTCCACTGGCTGGACTTGGGTGATAGTGAGGTCCGTGAGATCGTTGATGGGGATCTGGACAATGTCACAGTTGCGGACATCGTGGATTTTGCAAATGACGATAACTTGAATCGGATGGATGTGCTGTTCAAGACCTCCTGGTTCACCGTGAGAAATCGAAAAGCCCCCTACAACAAGGAACTGATGATAATCTATCAACCCGATGCCGGGGAGGAAGTGACCATCTCGCGAAACCTCGCTCAGTATCTGGAAAAGCTGGAGTTCTACCATCTGGCGAGCAAGTTGTTCGAGTATGGATTGACCAGTGAGATGGATAATGACCCTGAGACTTTCGAGAGGTTCTTGTCCGATTACAACAGAATGATGCGAGGTCAATCATGGTAATGCCACTGGCCACCGACGAATCCGACAGCATCAAATTCCACCTCCAGAAAGCCAGCGAGACGAAAAAGGAGCTGGACGACGAGCCCTCAGAATGGGAGATGGATCGAAAGTTCTACTACTTCCATCTGGAGCAGGCCAAGGCTTACAGCACACTGCTCAAGGAGAAGAAGAATGAATATGACCAGCTGAAGATTGCAAAAAGTGAGGAGGAGTTGCTGTTCAGTCGGCAGGCTTTCCATATCGTGATGTTGCTGGTCGAGTATCATGAGAAGGTCGGCAAACCGAACCTGGCCCGGAAGTGGTACGAGCGGTTGGGCCGTTTCAGACCACTGTTGGATGAGGAGCTGAAGCCCCAGTATCCCCTTTGGGATTTTAGCACCTGGAGCCCCGAGGATGGCTCCTTGATCCAGAAGGTAATGGATATCGAGATCAAGAATATCAACGCAGGAAAGCAACCCCTGAGAACGAGGGGTCCCGCCGCCGAGCGCCTGCTGGAATACGGAAGGTTGGCTGAAAGGTATGCCGAGGCTGATACCGCCATGGGCCTCTACCGCAAGGCCATCCATCTGCTGGAGCCCTACGATCGGATCGTGGGACCCTGGGGTCATGAACATTTGATGGAGACCCTGTACCTCAAGATCCGGGATCTGCCATCTTTGACCAAGTACCTACTGCGGCACTCGAAGGATGACCCAAGAACCATCGAGCGGGTGGGCCTGATATCGCTGTTCTCCGATGGCCAAAAAGAGGCGATGAAGCATTTCAAGAGCGCGGCCAGAGCCCACCTCAAAGCGGCCGGCAGATGCGAGTTTGCGGACCAACAGCGATTCCTGTACCATCAATGGTATGCCGCGGTCCTGTTCCACCGCATCGACGATAAACGATCGGCCCAGAGATATGCCAACCGGGTCCTGGGCGACGAGAACGGACTGTTGAAGAACAGATACATCGACAAGAGTGACAGGGCAGAATCCTTGCTACGCGTGTACCGGATAATCGATGATGACGGGTCAGCGGATGAATTGCTGAAAAGGGAGATCGAAAGGTACACCACCCCGCAAGAACCGTTGTCCAACATCGAAGGCAACCTCACCTTCTTTCATCAGTGGACCAAGGATCTCGAGTCCGCCCAGAGACACAACCAGAGGTCCAGGACCGAGTACCTCCATCTGCTCGAGGGTCGAAAGAGATGGTACGAGGGTCTTGAGCAGGCGGCCCAGTGGAAGGCCCGGATCGCCATCTGCGATGGCAGACGATCCATCTACGACATCATCCTGGCCGATGCCATCCCGGAGAGCAAGGATGAAGCCCAGAGTATACTGTACGCGATGCTGGATGCTCTCCTCAAGCTCGACAGCCGTGGCTGGTACACCTTCGATCTTGAGTTCTACGATCTATACGAACTGTTGCTGGGCGGACAATAGTTCTCCAGGGAAAGGCGTTCAGCTCTCTGCCAGCTCTCCCAGCCTCTCCCTGATGAACTCCAGCGTTGCCTTCAGATTCTCATCGTTGTTAAAGTCCTCGACGATCTGCCGCCATGCCTGCTCGCCGCCACCGGTCTCGGTCAGAGCCACCACCTCCGCCTCCAGCAGTGGCACGGCCCTCGTCAGCTCATCGACGATGGTGATGTGGGCCGTCCTGGCGGTCCGGCTGAGGGGATTGAGGTCGATGGTGATGACCCGCTTGCCCATGTCGCGGAGCGCGGTCGCCCGGTCGCCGTCCTCCAGGGGCACCAGGACCACGTCGGCGGCGCCGATGCCCCGGCTGTCGCACAGGGCCCGGGCATGGCTCAGACCCGGGATGTGACCGTCGGGGTCGCGACCCAGACAGGCCACGCCAGCTTCGGCCATGGCCTCCACAAGGCCGTTGACGCGGGCCTCGGTGCGATGGAAGAGGCAGACCTCGGCCACCGCGTCGGCCCTGTCCAAGCTCGACCTGGCCCGGTTCAGGGCCTTCAGGAGGCCCGCTATCCGCTCCCTGGCCAGGGCCACCACGTTGCCATTGAGGCTCAGGACAGGCCGCTGGGCGGTCAGCAGGAGGGCGACGGCGGCCCGGATGGCGTTCGTGGCCGGTGGCGCTGTGGCCTCCCCCAGCAGGTAGTCGAAGGCCTCCCCTCGGCCGTGGGCGGTGAGGCCCGCCTCGGCCACCCAGCCTTTGCGCAGGCCCTCCACCAGTCTCTCTCTCGCCATCAGGCTGGCACGGCGGGGATGGTCACGGGGTATCTCGGTCATGATTCAAGGTGCATGTCGGCGGCTCGCGTTCGCGGGTGTATCAAGGGTCAATTTGGCGCAGGCGGGCAAAGGGTACACACCCTGCCCTGGGTCCGGTCATGCACATCGGGGCAAAAGGGTATTTGTGGGGTTGCTATGGGGGACCGAGAACATGGCCAAGAGACAGCTCAAACGCCACACCGAGGCCCTGGCAGCCTTGGAGAACATAGCCGGTTCCATCTACGATCAGCTTGCCGAGGAGCGCATTCCCGAGATGGCGATACCCCTGCGCACCAAGACCAACATCCGCTTCGACGATGCCCTTGGGGTCTGGCGTTACGGCGACAGCATGGGCACCCGCACGGCCAAGAAGCTGGACGGCGCCTACATGCTCCTGAGGACCATGTACCTGGTGGATTTCATCCGCGACATGCTCAAGCAG
This sequence comes from uncultured archaeon, assembly GCA_964384995.1. GTDB lineage: Archaea > Thermoplasmatota > Poseidoniia > MGIII > CAYLMJ01 > CAYLMJ01. The sequence continues at coordinate 117,387 of CAYLMJ010000002.1, forward strand.
ACCAAGTCCTCCACCCTGCGTGAGCTCTACTACATTTCCGAGAGCTGGGAGCTGGGGAAGTTCAACGCCCAGGACGAATCGGACAAGCTCATCGAGGACATGGAGATAGTCACCACCTCCATGCGCGAGGACTTCCGCCTGCGTCCCGAGGAGGACGGGGCCAAGGTGCTGGGCGACTTCACTCTCACCGAGGTCAACCGCAAGGGCATCCCCAAGAAGCTCAACTGCCGCGATGATGTGGGCGACACCGGCTACGGCATCCCCTACAACGTGGAGCCCGAGAAGATAACGTTCAACAACTTTGGCTCCTCCAAGTTCATCCTGGCCATAGAGACCGGCGGCATGTTCGACCGGCTGGTGGAGAACGGCTTCGACGAGACCCACAACGCCATCCTGGTCCACATCAAGGGCCAGCCCGCCCGCTCCACGCGGCGGTTCATCAAGCGCCTGGCCAACGAGTCCAAACTGCCGGTGGCTGTCTTCCTTGACGGCGACCCCTGGTCCTACCGCATCTACGCCAGCCTGGCCTATGGCGCCATCAAGACCGCCCACATCTCCCATTACCTGGCCACGCCCCAGGCCGAGTACCTTGGCGTCACCCCCTCTGACATCGTCAACTACAAGCTCCCCTCAGACAAACTGACGGATCGGGACAAGGACGCCCTCAAGGCCGAGCTCCTGGACCCCCGTTTCGGCAACGACTTCTGGCAGGGTGAGATCAAGTTCCAGCTCAAGCTGGGCAAGAAATCGGAACAGCAGGCCCTGGCCAAGTACGGCCTTGATTTCGTCACCCAGACCTACCTGCCAGAGAAGCTGACCGAAATGGGCTATCTCAACTAAGATCGATAGGCGATTTTCTCCACCCGCACCGGGTAATTAGAGCGAAGGTTGGAATGAGACTATACCTTGGTCTTGAAATTTCTAACCAGTAGTCCCAAAGTTGCAAGGAGAGCGAGGGTCGGCACAATGCCCGGGGCCGGAGCCATTCCAGCATTAGCTGACTCCTGATCCTGGTTGTAATCCGGACTGTACCCCTTGTCCTCTTCGACCTCCTCTTGGGAGACAGTGATATCGGTGTAACCCTTCTCGATCAACACATCATCCTCGTAGATATGGATCCGGAAGCGGTAGTTGGTGTCGGGTTTGACGGTGATGTTGATCTCACGGGAACTGCTCTTCTTGGGCTCGATGGGGGTCATGTTGACACTCTTCTTGTGCCTGATGACCTCATCGTTGTTCCCCATCCTCTCGAACGCCCGAACTTCCACCATCAGGTCACCGCTATCGCCGTCCCCTTCGTTGGTCAGGATCATATCAACCAGTACATAGGTTGCGTTATCATCGGATTGCGTGTGAGGCTGCCCGATGTACAGCTCTTCGATATCGATCCGCGAATAAGGCTGCATCAGCATCACGGCAATGATGATCGCCAGGACGATCAAGACCAGGACGGTCCCGATGATCACCTGGGCCATGACCGTTTGCTCAAGACCCTCCTTTGCCTCCACCTGCTGGGAGATGCTGATGTGGGAGGGCTTGTCGGAGGAGGTCTTTTCGGTCGAATTGGCATCCTGTTCTTCTTCGGGGGGGGACTCGTCAGCTCCCACTTGCTCACCAGATGTCAATGGACCTATTAGGATATAAAACCAGAAGTCAGGTTCACCAGTGAGGGTGAGTCCGGCTTAGACCTGGGCGACCTCGGCGACGGTAAGATTGTACTCCCGGGGACAGTCAAGGGCCCCTTCCAGCTTGAGGATCTTGACCTTGGGCGCGCTTGCCAGCCATGATGGATGGCACAGGTGGTAATGGGAACACTCCACCAGGGTGCATTCGAAATGCTTTGTGTCATCCCGCAGGGTCACCGTGGCTCCCTTCAGGGTCCCGGGACCCGGTGCCAGAGTTATCTGGTCCGAGGCTGGTTCCACCTCGGCCACCCGCATGGTCCCATCGAAGGGGCCCGAGCAGGTGTGGGAGACCGGGCGCACTTTGACCACCCGGTAGATCCCCGCTTCCAGCGAGAGGCAGGGTTGTCCCAGGGGACAATCCTCGCACTGGGGAGTCTGACCCTGGTAGATGAAGGTCCGGTCCTTCTTGGCCCAGGCCTCCGGGATCAAGGTCACCTTCACGCGGTCACCCCCGTGGCCTCAAGGATCTCCTCGGCCTTGCCTCGGTCGATGGGCTCATCCAGGATCGTGTATCGGCTGGGACGGATGGTGTGGGCGTTCATCAGCGCCTCAACTAGCTGGTCCCGGTCCATACCCAGTTCCTGGGCCGTCGTCGGTGCGCCCACCTGTTCCAGGGTCCCCATCAACCTCAACCAGTTGCCACCGTGCAGGTACATGGTCAGGATGGCTCCGATGCCGCACTGCTCACCGTGGAGGGCCGGTTCGGGAGCGTTGGCATCCAGCCAGTGGGAGAACTTGTGCTCGCCACCTGAGGCCGGTCGTGAGGAGTCGGCGATGGCCATGGCCACTCCCGAGGAGATCAGGCCCTTGACCACCAGGCGCGCCCCCTCCTCCGAACCCGGTCTGACCCTTTCGGCCCCCTCCACCAGCAGCTTGGAGGTCATGACGGCCAGGGCGGCGGCGTACTCGCTGTATAGCTCGCCCTGGTCCCTTCCCAGCTCCCAGTCCAGCACGGCGGTCTCGTTGGAAAGGGTGTCTCCGCAACCGGCGGCCAGCAGGCGGTGGGGAGCCTTGGCGATTATATCGGTGTCGGCCACCACCGCCAATGGCGGTCGTGCGGCCAGGGAGGTGTTCTGCCCCTCCAGGCGCAAAGAGGCCCGGGCCGAGGCCACACCATCGTGGGAGGCCGCCGTCGGTACCGATAGGAAGGGACGCCGCTGATGGAAACCGGCCAGCTTGGCCAGGTCGATGGGACGTCCACCCCCCACTCCGATGAGAAAATCGGCATTGGCGCTGGCCGCCGCCTGCTCCACCCGGGCCAGCTCGGCGGCGTTGGCCGTCTCGATGTCGATGAGGGTGATCTGATGGCCGGCCTCCTCCAGGAGCTTGGCCACCCGTTCCCCAGCCAATTTCCGGGTTATCCTGTCGGCCACCAGCAGACCCCGCTCGGGAAGCTGAAGCTCCTCGGCCACCTGGGCCAGGTCCTCCAGGACGCCCGCTCCCACTCTCACCTGGCGGGGCAGCCACATGGCTCGGGGACTGCGGGGTGACGAGGAGGGGTTTTTCTGGTCCGGGGCCATGGTAGAGCCCCCGCAGTTTGCTTGGGATACTTAATGGGAACCCATCTGCGAACGATCTTCCGCGCCAACCTTTTAGAGCGAAACCGGTCTGGCCACGATGTGACAGTTGAAGCCCCGACCGCACCGGAAGCAGGATCCCGTTCGGAATCGAATGCCCCCACCGAACCCGAGCCCAACGCCGAAGAGGAGGCCAAAGGGGGGTTGGAAAGGGATGAGGAGGCCGAAAAGCCCTCCAGGACCCAGCCTCCATCCGAAACAGGAAAGGCGCTATCTGTCTCAATAAAGGATGCAGGGGATGGGAACGACCAGACTCTCCCCCGCCCCGCTCAGAATGCCGTCATGGGCATAGCCTCCCTTCTTGCCGTGGTCTCGGTCATCCTCATTCTCTTCTACGAACCGGTGAGTGACCTCTTCTTTCGCTACTTCTCGGGCCCGGTCATCGCCGACGCCCGGGAGCAGGAGGTGGATAGGGTCGACAAGGGTTACAACGTCTACAACACGGTGGCCTACGGAGCCCTCTTCCTGGCCGGCGGTCTGGCCATCTACCGTCTGCTCGTCCGGCTGAAGATAGACATCGATGAGAAGCTGATCCTGGCCAGCCTGCCTTTGATCGTATTAGGAGGCCTGGCTCGAACATTGGAGGACACCCGCCTCTTTGGCGAACCGCTGGCCTACCTGTTCATCGCCCCGGTGATCTACATCACCCTGGCGGTGGGGGCGGTGGGGGTCCTGCTCTGGGGCGCGTTGCTGCGCAGTTTCTACCACCGGGTCAGACCAAAGGTCGCTGGAGATCTGGCGGCCTACGGGTGTTTCCTCTTCATTCTGGCCTACTTTCTGATGTACCATTTTGGCACCGATCAGCTGGAGCACATTGTACATCCGTTCCTAGTGTTAGGTCTGCTGGGTCTGATCGTACTGGGAGCCTATGGGACCCTGAGACTGAAGCCTCTGAGTGACCCGGTCACCCTGCTGGGTCTGGCTGGGATCTTCGCGGTGGGACTGACCCTGTTGTGGGCCGGATCCTTCATGACCGACCCCTGGCGCGAGGGGGTCGAGACCCAGCCGGATATCGCCTGGGAGGTGGCTCTGGTCTGGGGAGGCGCAATGGCCGTCACCATCGGCGGCATGCTGGCTCTCAAGCGGCTGGCACCGACGACGAGGGATGGTCTGACCCCCTACCTGACTCCCCTTTCCATCGCCCTCTTTGCCGCCCACTTTCTGGACGGTGCGGCCACCTATCTGGGCATCGAGCGTTATGGTTACACAGAGAAGCACGTGCTTCCCGAGTTCCTCATCGACCTGTTCGGTACCGCGGCGGTCATGCTGCCCCTGAAAGCGGGGGTGGTCTTCCTCGTCGTCTATATGCTGGATGTGGTCTACAAGGATGACCTTGCCGACAACCGGAGCATGCTGATGCTGGTCAAACTGCTGATCCTGACCCTGGGCCTGGCACCGGGAACCCGGGACGTGGCCAGGATATTCTTGGGAGTGTAGGGGACGGTCATTTGGTTTTAGGCAGCGACAGCGAAGAACCGACCGTGGACCGGAGCGTGGCCTCCATCACCCAGACCACAAAGCCACTGTGGGGCACCTTCCGTTCCCGACCCAACCGCTTTCGCATGGAGGTGGAACTGGATGACGGGTCGATGGTCAGCGCCCATTGCCCCAATCCAGGGCGCATGGAGGAGCTGTTCACCGGGGGTGAGCAGGTGAGCCTGCGATTGGCCCCTCCCACGACGAGCACTATAAAAAGGGTGACAACCCATGATGTCCTGGGCGTTCTCTACAAGGACCACTGGGTCTCCATCGATTCCAGACTGCCCAACAGCCTGGTGGCCGAGGCCCTGGCCAGAGGTGCCATCACCGAGCTGACGGACTGGCAGGTGGGCCGGGCCGAGCACACCTGGGGCAGTTCCCGCTTCGACTTCCTCCTGAAGGGGCCAGAAGGGGAAAAGGGCCTGATGGAAGTGAAATCGTGCACCCTGGTGGAGCAGGGCATCGCCATCTTTCCCGACGCCCCCACCCTTCGCGGCGCCCGCCACCTGCGGGAGCTGGCGGAATCCACGAACCAGGGTTACCGGGCCTGGGCTCTCTTCTGCATCCAGCGCCCCGATGCCGAAAAATGGCGCCCCCACAGGGAGATGGACCCCGATTTCGCCCTGGCCTGCCGGGAAGCCCATGACGCGGGTGTGGAGCTGATGGCCTACACCTGTGATTTCGATGGTGTGACCCTGACGTTGCGCAAAGGCGTTCCGGTGGAACTGATCGGGTAGCGCCAAGGCTGGGGCACCATCGAGGATGCAATCGCTTCCTGACTGGCCTAACCGGTACACCCAGGTTCGGGTTCCTTCCAACAGGCTAAAATACAATGGACGATTTCGCCCCCTGCTCGAGGAATTCCCATGCCCAATCGCCCCATATTCATTTTTAATGATGCTCAGGGAACACCTTTGTGGATTACCACAGCCTTCCTTATCAGCCTTGCCTTCGTGGTTTCGGCCCTGGCCCCTTCGGCCGCAGGCCAAGCAGAGCCTGCTGTCATTGAAAATTGGCCTAGCATGCGTAAGGATTCGTATAATTCTGGCTCAAGTAACACATCTGCACCAGATACAAATGAGTTGTATTGGATCTTTGAACCTGAACTCAATCCAAATTTCCCGATTGGATTTTACAACCCAGTAGCAATTGTGGATCACATCATTTATGCGGGTTGTTTAAATGGACATCTATATGCGATTGATGAATCCTCGGGTTCGGTCATATGGGAATTTGTAGCTGACGATTTTTCTGAAGCATTTGGTCCTTATCCTTTTGCATCAACACCAGCAGTCGATGTAGACCGGGGGATGATCTACATTGCCACCGATGGTTTGTATGCTGTGGACCTATATGATGGGACTCTGGTCTGGAAGACCGATACCGGATTTGCTGATGCTGGGTATGCCTGGGAGTTTTGGTCATCACCAAATTTCGATTCTGACACAATATACTTTAGTTCAGTTTCGAACAGATTATTGGCAATTGAACCTGAAGATGGGTCGATCAGATGGGCTTTCGAGACTGGTGAGAGACAATATGTTGGAGGCTCGGAAGTCAATAATTGGGGTGGAGGTCCTGCAACCTCCACACCTGCAATCGGTCCCCAACTTGTCTACTTTACTGACTGGGATGAGAACCTTTATGGTGTCGATAAACAGACTGGAGAAATGGAGCTTATCCAAGGTCTCGAGAGTGACCCAAGTGGCCTAGGCCTCCCAATGGAGTGGGGGCCTCTCGATATGGGTGGTGGTCAAGGATATCCTTCAGTGGCCCTTGATGTTGAAAGGAACATGTTATTTGTAGCCGATACAGCTGGGAACGTTTGGGGAATGTCCATGGACCCCGATGGGGACGCCATCGATAATGATGGAGACGGAAAGGCAGGGAATGAAGGTGATGTTATTTGGCAATATACAACAGATAGTGACATCTACAGTTCACCAACAGTCTATGAAGACACCGTATACGTTGGTTCAACAGATACCAGCCTATATGCCTTCAATCCCGACAATGGGCAGATTAAATGGCAATCACAACTAACTGGATTCCCACTAGGTTCTCAAGCGGTGGCAGATGGTAAAATATACACTTCGACGGCGAACTATGAAAACGGGTGGGTGGGGTATGTATCTGCATATGACATTGAAGGTGGTGATGAGGCTTGGTCCTTGAGAATAGATAACCCCTTCATCGCAGGACCTGTACCTTACAATGACAAGCTGATTGTAGGAGATTTCTTCGGACCAAGTCACCTCATCGCATTCGGTGCTGGTGGTCCCAAACCCGATCTGTTCGTAGACGACCTGACAGTGTCCGAATCCAACGATGATGGCGAGCGCATCGTATACGCCACCTTGGGCAACAAGCCCAAGACCGTGATGAGCCCACCTTTCGATGTCCACATCTTTGTTGATGGCGACCTCGAGTACAACGGATCATTCGAGTCCCTGGCACCCGGCGACCTGGCTGCGGCCAACGTCAAGCTGGACATGGGCGGAGGCAGTCACGAGATCGAGGTCAAGATAATCCAGCGTCCCACAGGCTGGTACCACATCGAGGAGGTCAATCTGGCCAACAACGAGGAATCCATCAAGGTGGGAGGGGTCTTTGCCGCGGTGGCTGGCGGTTCGGCCTTCGCCCTGCCCCTGTGGTTCATCCTGGGCCTGCTAATCGGATTCCTGCTGGCCTGGTTCTTCATGGGCGGGCGGGATCAGGAGGATCGAAGGTACCTGCCCCATGTCGCCGAGGTCCACGAGACCCCCATCGGAGCCGGCCGGAAGGTCAAGATCGACTGGGACAACATCCAGTACATCACCTCCAAGAAGGCCAAGCGTTTCCACATGGAGGACTGCCCGTTCGCGGTCAACATCCCTGACAAGAGCCGGATCCTGATGAGCCAGGACGAGGCCGACAAGAGCGATAAGAAGCCCTGCAAGTGCACCGAGATCAAGAGCGCCCACGATATCAGTTATCGCCATGCCAAGGATGCCGAGACCGGTGAGGAGATAGTTGAGGCCGAGCAGGGCGAGGTCCTGGACGCCGAGCAGAGTTAACCTGCCTGTTCATCTGTCCCACTTTGGCTCTGCACGGCTTTGGCTCGGTCCAATATCCCTCAGATCTGCGAAGAGGTTGTTGTCTCTATCGGGGTTGTAGACCGTTGAACTGGGTCACAACAACTCATTTTCATGGACCCCCCATCGAGAGCAACCTTTATGTAACGGCCGGGGGTTTGTACTCGATATAATAGGAGGCCAAATTGAATGCGTCGTCCTCTTGCCGTGGCCCTTGCCTTCCTGCTCCTTGGAGTCGCCGTTGCCGTCTACTCACCCCAGCCAGCTCTGGGCCAGTCCGAGGACCCCTTCAAGACCATTTCCATGTACTGGTACGGCGTGGTCGACCAGGATAATGACGGTGATCTGATCCCCGAGGCTCCCACCTCCGAGGATGACACCCGCAGTGAATGCCCCCAGGGGTCCAATACCAACATGGGTGGAGCCCAGGAGGTTGGAAGCTGGCGTTCGATACAGGCCGAATACGAAATGGTGGTCCAGGGCGAGATCTACTTTGAGTTCTGGGCCCAGGCCGATGAAGGCGACGGTGTCGATGGCGTGGAGTTCACCCTGTCCATATTCGGTCAGGAATACACCACCGATGCGAAAGGGGTGGCGGAAGAGCCGGTGCTCTTCTCTGGCAATATCACCCTGGACAACCCCATCACCATCAGCGAGGGCTGGCGCATCTCCTTCACCCTCGACTACAACGGCAATGATGATTACAATCCCTTGCAGAATGACCAGGTCTATGTTATCTCCTCATCCATCGATCACCCCTCCCGCATCGAGTTCGAGGGCATGGACCATGTTGAGGCCGAGTTCAATGTCCTGACCTTCGACATCGAGAACGAGAGGGTCCTCTTCAACACCACCATCGGCTCGGGCTTTGGCAGCTCAGCCATCCAGAACAACTCCTGGGACCTGGAGGTCAGGGGCGAGCAGACCAACTTCGAGGCCTCCACGTTCTGTGAGGATCCGATTTTTCAGGAGGTCAGCGAGGGCTTCGAGGTCCAGTTCTGCTGGTACTACAATGCCGATAGTACCCCCACCGACCTGTTCTTCGCCGCCATCAACTTCGAGGACATCCAGGGACACCGGTATCACCTCGAGAGCGAGGAATCCTTCCCCCTCATCTACACCCACAATCTGAACCTCAACAATCGCATCAGCGCCGATGGCATCATGGTCAACGGCAAGCCCTTCATCGACAAGGTGATCGTGGATGAGACCGTCACCATCTCGGCCAAGATCGAGGCCGTAGGCGACGAGGCGGCAAGCAACAACCCCGTGGAATATCTCTTCTATGTGCAGAAGTCGGGCAACGCCACCGAGAAGCTGATCAAACGCGATGTGATAATCGACCTGCCCATAGGCGAGTCGGAGACGGTGGAAGTGACCTGGAAGCCCACCAGCACCGGGACCTACACCATCCGCATCGAGCTGGACAAGTCCGAATACACCAAAGAGACCAACGAGCTCGACAACGGCGCCGATCTGGTCCTCAAGGTTGTGGACGAGGAGGAGACCTGGCTCGAAAGCTTCCAGAACCGGCTCGAGGAGGACAACCTGGCCCTGGCCCTGGTCATCGTCATGATCGTGGGCATCGTGGCCATCATCGCCGTCGTCATAGTCATCGGCCGCGGAGGCGGCCGTCGTCGCCGTGACCTGGGTGACGACGAGTGGGACGACGATTTCTAGGCTCCCGGTTCAGGGCCGGTCTCCAGCGACCTCGGAAAACCTTAACCTGTTAGCGCTCTCGCCGAGGTGTCCATGACCCAGGCGAGAACAGACAAGCCCTGCCCCTACGTGACCGATGACCACGTTCATCTGGACCCCCGGGGGAGAGGTGTCGACGCTGTCAGGGAGTTCCAGCGGGCCGGCGGGACCCATCTGATTGTGGTCCACAAGCCCTACCACTCATCCCGTGGCGCCGACTGGAAGACCGGCAGGGAGTGGCGGGCCCAGGCCGATATCACCCTGGAGCTGGCCCGCAAGGCCGTCAGCGAGGGAGGTCTGGCAGAGGGGGCGGTGGGCGTGGCCCTGGCACCCCATCCGGTGGAGCTCTTCCGGCTGATGGAGCGACTGGGTCCCGAGGCCGGTGAGACGGCCTACAGACAGGGTCTGAAGGCAGCTGCCGAACTGGCACAGGAGGGTCGGGCCTACGCCCTGGGCGAGGTGGGCCGCCCCCACTTTCCGGTTCCCGATGAGGTGAGCCGGGCGGCCAACGCCACCTTGAGCTATGCCCTGGAACTGGCCCGCGACGCCGACGTGGCGGTTGTTCTGCATACCGAGTCGGCCACGCCTCAGGTCATGACCGAACTGGCCGAGATGGCCCGCAAGGTCAACTTCCCCCTGGATCGGCTGGTCAAGCACTACAGCGGTCCCCTGACAACACCGGAGACCAACATGGGTCTGGTCCCCTCGATCATCGCCTCCCGCACCAATCTTGAGGGCGCTCTGGCCGGAGGCGGCGAGTTCATGCTCGAGACCGACTATCTTGACGATCCGAAGCGGCCGGGAGCGGTGATGGGTCCCAAAACGGTGCCCCGCCGGACCCGGGAGGCCATGGAGAAGGGCCTGATGGACCATGAGAAGGCTTGGCAGGTCCATGTCGAGGTCCCAGTCCGGGTCTATGGTCTGGTCTACGATTGAGCCCCTGTATCACTCTTCCAGGTCCCAGCTCAGGTCGAGATGGAACTGGCGGGCCCATTCGTCCACCACATAGCGCTTCGCCTTCTTTCCCTCGTAGGCGATCACCCGGACCCGGCGGCCACTGCGCCGCAACCTGAAGGCCGCTTCCATCATTGGGCCCTCACACACCACATGGGCGCCGTTGAGACCGAACTCCTGGCGCACCCTGGGGGCCACGATGTGGGCCATGCGGTCGGTGGGGGCCAGAATGAAGGCCCCCTTGAAGGAGGGGATCTTGCCAAGCCTGGGGACCTGCTCGGCCAGGATGTAGTACAGGGTGACCTCCTCCTGGTCCAGGAAGCCCTTGCATAGTACTTGGCGCTCCTCCAGTGAGTTCAACAGCCTTAGCAATGTGGGACCGTCCAGGTAACCGGCCAGCAGTTTGGCCAGACCCTCAAAGGTGGCCAGCCCCACTTCCTTGAGGGTGCCCAGCAGAAGGGCCTCACGAGCCTGGTCGGGACTCGTGTCGGCCCGTGGCTCCAGGCGCACGTAGGCGCCCCAGGGGTCCTTGACGATGAGCAGGGCCCGGGTCAGGTCCCGCAGGGCCCGGTTGAAGATGGGACGTTCCAGCCGGGTCCGTTTGACCAGCATCTCCCTGGTGAGGGCCGGTCCGGGGGCCAGCAGTGATAGCACATCCGCCATGGTCGGCGAGAGGGGTGCCGACCTTGCGGTCTGAAGCAATCGGGCCCGGTCCCGGGTCATGTACGACTGGGGACCGTAGGTCCCGGGAGCGAAGACCAGGTTCAGTTCGGGAGCGTAATCATCGGGAGCATTGAAGGGTCCGGTCACCCTCGACGAGATCTCTCCCAGGTCCCGGATCTCTCCCAGGTCCCGGATCAGGGCCGGACCCGATTCGTACCGATGGCGGGGATGGATGTGCTGGCACGCCAGCATGAATGCCATCAGTTTGGCAAAGGGGAAGTTATCCTCCAGTAGGTTACCCTGGGCCAGCAGGTCCCATCGGCTGAGGTAGCCCGCCCCCGTGAATGCCTCCAGGGTGTCATCCCCCGACTGCCCCAGGGGCCCTCCCGCCCCCCTGCGCCAGAGTATCACCTCACCCGCCGTCTGGCGGTAGAAACCAGTGAGACGTTCCAGTTCGCGCAGGAGGGCGGGCCACAACCCATCCCTCTGCAACCTGACATTGGTCACCTCCACAACCCCTGGTCGGGGATCCAGTTCCACAATGCCGGCCGGCCGGCCTCCGTCCATCAGGGTCATGGTCCAGCCCTCCCCGTATCGCGCCTGGATCTCCCTTCGGGCTCCCAGGACCAACGGGTCGCTGCGATGCAACAGGAACGGAGGAGTGGGACGACCGGCGTGTGCAAGGAGGGGTTTTCGATCCTGCTTCAAAAGATAGAGATACAAAGGCTGGATCCCGGCGCAGGCGATGCGTTCCATCTCACCGGTCGTCTCCATGTTGGCCAGGGTCGTGGACAGGGCCTCGCCATCCATTCCCGTGAGCTGCCAGAGCTGGTGCCGGGAGGCGGGTCCGTGTCCCTCCAGGATGAGTTCCACCAGTCGTTCAGCTGGGTGTTCCACCTTTGGCATCTCCGGCAGGGCCAGGTAGTTCTGCAGGGGCCGGCTTGTGCCGCTTCCCGCCAGTGGCCGCCTATGCACACGCAGGTTCGCCTCCAATCGACGCAGGGCCTCTGAGATGGCCTCTTTGGAGGCGCGAGAGCCCAGGGCACCGGTCAACTCACGCCTGGTCAATCCCTGTTCAGAATCTCTCAGCAGGTTCAGAATGTCCTTGTCCAGGCCACCCCAGGGCATATCGATGCGAAAACAGCTCACGTAGAGTGGTACCAGCTCGGCGGGAAGGTTGTGGATCTGGCCCCCCTTGAAACGCCCCTGCAGCAACTCCCCCTCCTTCATGGCCCGTGACCAATCCTCCAATCGCAAAGCCGGACTGCGCTGCCAGACCGGCAAGGGGTGGGCGGCGCCCCCCATCTGCTTGAAGGCCTCCTGCCACTCAGTCCTTGGTGTCAGTGAACGCTCCCAGATGAAACTCGACCAGGTGTCGTGATCCACCACCTCCTTTTCGCCCTCGAGCCGCATCTCGAGATTGACGCAATCTTCGGTCCACAGATACTGGACCGGCTGACCATCGGGAACGAAATAGCCGGCGGTCACCTGACCCTGCACGGTCAGACGATCCAGGACCTGGACCACCTCGTTCTCCTCAATCTTCAGGCTGGAGGCCAGCTCCTCGCTGCCCAGTGGTCCCAGGTTGCGCAACCTCAACGCCACGATCCATTCCATGGCCTCCTCGTAGATCGACGGTTCGGGTGGTTCTGTGGGAACCAACTGCCCCGAACTGTCATGACCGGCCCGGAAAGCCCGGCGCAGACCCCTTACCAGGTGTTCAGCCTTGGGTCGCTCACCTTTCAAGAGGCGGTTCCAGGCTGCCTGAAGGGCTTTGCTCAATGGACCTCTGCGTCCGTAAAGCGCCAGGTATTTTCCAGCGTGTTCGGGCAGGGCCCAGCAGGGTCCGGGTTCCCCGTTCCAGATGGATGACACCACACCGGAATCGATGAGTCCTTGGGCCACCTTCAACCACTCCTCCTCGTCGGTGCCCGCGGCCGTCTCACTGTGTCCCAGGTCGCCTATCAGGCCCAGCAGGCTCCCGGCCCCATCCCCCATCAGGTCCAGTGCTCCCTTCCAGCGCAGGAGCTCCAGCAAGCTTTCGGGGGTGGGCTGGGGGCGGCATCGCTGAGCAAAGAAGGAGGTCACCATGTGTGGATCGAATCGGGCCTTCCCGATCTCACCGGCCGGGATGATGTGGGCCAGGATCTCGGCATGCAGTTCTCGCTGGAGGTTCCACCGTTGCTCCAGGGTGGTCGAGCCACTCAGTCCGGCCAGCAGCAGGGGCAGGCCCATGGGCGAGACCTGGGTGTCGTAATCGCGGACCTCGACCTCAACTCTCCCCTCCTTCAGACCCAGCATCAATCTCTTGGCGGTGGTGATGTCCCAGAGTTCGTATTCCACCTCCTTCAGCGCTTCCCGCATCAGAGGGTGGTCGGTGTTGCTCAACTGCCCCAGCAGTTCCCTGGTCCTTTGCCGCTGCCGGCGCAATGAGACCTCATGGACCCGGTAGTTGCGGAGCACGGCCAGAGCCCGACTGGCGGTGTTGCGAAAGCGGAGCTTGAGCGGTTCGCTATCTCTGAGAGCTTCCAGCAACAGCCCTTCCAACTCCCCTGGCTCGACCAGTTCGACCAATCTGGACAGTTCAAACTTACCTGGCAACTTGAGGATGAAGCCCTCCTCGGCCACGGTCAGGATCACATCGGCATCATGGATCCGGTTCAGCTTCCGGGCCAGGCCCCGTCCCCAGGCCTCGTTGACCCTTCTCCCGAAGGGGCTGTGGATCAAAGCCTCGGGCTCGCCCTGAGGGTCCAGATAGCCTTCCACCAGCAGCCGGCTCTGGGTTGGAATGACCCCCGCCAGGGACAGCTGGTCGTGAAGGTGATTGAAGAGGGTGTTGGCGGCTCCCGGATCCAAACGGTATCGTTCCCGCCAGGTCTCCTGCAACCCGATGAAGGTCTTGGTTGCATCATCCTCTGCATCCTCACTCGCCCTCCTGATGGCCTCATCAAGCTCCAGCCCCAGCTTTTCCCTGTGGGTACTCACCGCTGCCGACAGTTCTCGGGAACGCGGGGCAACCTCGCCCCCCCAGCTGGGAATGGTGGGACGATGGCTCTGTCCGTCCCGGACCAGGGCTGTCGAACCCCGCAGACCCTGAAAGGCGAAGAGCCGTCCACCCAGTACAAAGATGTCCCCGGTTCGCAGGCGCTCCACAAAGGATTCCTCAAGGCTGCCCAGGGGCTGGCCGGTGGCCTCCAGCACGACGCTGTAATTGGACTGGGAGGGAATGGTGCCCACATTGAGATAGTAGAGCAATCGGCTGGAGCGTCGGGGATAGATTACCCCCGTCTCTGGGTCATGGCCGATCTTGGGGTACACTCCCTGCTCCGACAGCTCCATGGTGCCAAGATAATCGATTATCTCCTCCATGGTCTCCAGGCGTAGCTTCCGGTAGGGCCAGGCTCCCCTTGACAGCTCCCACAGTTCGGTGACCTTCCATTCACCATGGAGGGAGAGACCCACCAGGGCCTGGGCCAGGACATCCAGGGCCTCCTCAGGCGGCTCGACCTTGTCCAGGGCTCCCTTCAGTGCCTCCTCCACCAGGGCCGAACACTCCAGCAGTTCATCGGGTTCGTACGCCAGGAAACGACCCTTGGCCACCGCCTGAAGGGCGTGACCGGCCCGGCCCACCCTCTGGAGTCCCTTGGCTATGGAGCGGGGAGAGCCCAGCTGGACCACCAGGTCCAGGTCGCCGATGTCCAATCCCAGTTCCAGGCTGGTGGAACTGACCACGGCTCTCAGCTTCTGCTCCTTTAGCTGACGTTCGACCCGCAGACGCACCTCCTTGGACATGGAGCCGTGATGGGCGGCCACCGCCTCCACCCCCAGCTCCTTGAGCTTGAGCAGGACCCGTTCGGTGGCGGCCCGGGTGTTGGTGAAGACGAGGGTTGTGGAATGCTCGTCGATGAGCTTGACCAGCACCTCCATCTGCTTCTCAAAGGCCAGGCTGGCGGGAGTACGGGTACCGTCGGCAACCGGGCAGAGCACCGCAAGATCGAGTTGTTTCCACTGGGCCGTTTCGACGATGGTGCAGGGTCGAGGCTTCCCGCGGGCATAGCCCGCCAGGAAATGGGCCAGGGTCTCAAGGGGTGCCAGGGTGGCCGAGAGGCCCACCCGTACCGGTGGCGTGTCAAGCCAGTGGCAGAGCTGTTCAAGGCTGAGGGTCAGCAGGGTACCCCGTTTGGAGGTGGCCAGGTCGTGAAGCTCATCCATTATGAGGTGGGTGACCCCCTTCAGATGCTGGCTGAAACGAGGTGCCGCCAGGACCAGGGAGAGCGATTCGGGGGTGGTGATGAGAATGTGCGGAGGTTTGCGGGTCATGGCCGCACGCTTGGACTGGGGCGTGTCACCCGACCGCAGACCCACCCTGACATTGGGCGCTTTCTCCTTGCTAGCCTTGGCCATGCGGGCGATCTCGGAAAGGGGCTCGCGCAGGTTCCGGTCGATGTCGTTGGCCAGGGCTTTCAGGGGACTGACATAGACACAATAGACCCGGTCCTCGAGCTCTCCGGCCCGGGCCAGTTTGAAGAGATGGTCCAGCACCGCCAGGAATCCGGTGAGGGTCTTGCCTGTCCCTGTGGGGGAGCTCACAAGGGTGTTCTGCCCCGCCATGATGCAGGGCACTGCCAGGGCCTGGGGTGGCGAGAGGGCTGAGAAACGCTCGCGGTACCAGGCCGCCAGCAGGGGATCCAGCCGGTCAAGGAGCTCTTGGTAGCCCACTGGCTCGGTGGCCCTGGTCAGACCCTCCAGCTCGACCTCATCGGTCTCTTCATCGGCCTCAGGCTGTCGTCCAAACTGTTCATCTTCGTTACTGGTCAGGTATTCGGCCTCACGGTAAGTCCTGGCCGAATGTCAAAACCGGTGAAAAAGGTTGTGGAACCTCGGAGCCCAGGTCACAATGAGAACAGATCCCCCGCGGAACCGTTCATCTCCCGCGGGTCATCGATGACCTCGGTCTCTTCCTTGTAGACCACAAAACCGGCCCTCTCGTAGAACGGGATGGCCTTTGGATGGTCCAGGGTGCAGGTGTGGAGCCAGACCCTCCCTGGCCCTTTGGCCCATGCATGCCGCAGCATCTCCCCCAGCAGCCAGCGGCCGATCCCCCTCCCGATCTGGTCCAGAATCAGACCCAGGTAGACCAGCTCCACTTCCCCTTCGGTGCGGAAGTCAAGCTCGCCGAATCCGATGGGATGTTCATCCATGTAGAGGACATGGACCTCGACCTGCGGGTCGTGGATGATCTGTTCCAGCTCATCGTCATTCAGCACCTTGCGGCCCCACCACAGCCAGGGACCGCCCACTGCCTGGAAGAGGCGGCGGTATAGGCTCACCGATGGTCGCGGGAGCCGGCGAAGCCTGAGGCCCCGGCGAGGCGGCACTGTTACTTGTCGGCGCGGGTCCCGGGTCATCTCCATGTAGGTGACCGTGGTCTCGAGCTTGCCGTCCTTTGCTTTTGGGTGGGACAAGGTATCGGCACTCCAATGGCAACCGCTGTTAAGCCTCATCGTTCCAGGCCGCAAGGTGTGTTGGCACCCAAAAATCATTACTTTATGACCAAACTCATAAAACGACTCCGCGATTTTGTCCCGGTTGCCAAATGGGACCTGACGATTTCGCCATCCATATGAACATAACGAGTTGATGTGACCATGAAGACCATTCCCGACCTTGAAGCCCAAGCCCTGGAGCTGGTACGCCGTGCCAGCACCGCCTTGCCTGAGGATGTGGTAGGGGCCCTGGAGGCGGGCCGTTCGGCCGAGGCCGACGGCTCACCCGCCCATGCCGCCCTGTCCACCATCCTGGAGAATGTCGATATGGCCCGCGAGGGCTCCACCCCCATCTGCCAGGACACCGGCACTCCCCTCTTCTTTGTCAAGCACCCCTGGGATTATGCCACCGCTCCGATCCAGGAGGCTCTCTCCGCAGGGGTCCGCGAGGCCACCGAACGATCCCTTTTGCGACCCAACGCCGTGGACTCGGTGACCGGCAAGAACTCGGGCAACAACATGGGCCCGGGACTGCCGGCCTTCTACTTCGAGCAGTGGGACCGTACCGACGAGGTGCACATCGATCTGATGCTCAAGGGTGGCGGTTCGGAGAACGTCACCGCCCAGTACTCCCTCCCCAACGGCCCCCTCAAGGCCGGCCGTGATCTGGAGGGTGTGCGTCGTGTGATTTTAGATGCAATTTACAAGGCCCAGGGCAAGGGTTGCGCCCCCGGCACCCTGGGGGTCTGCATCGGGTCCGATCGCTCCAGCGGTTACAAGTACGCCAAGGTGGAGCTGTTGCGCAAGCTCGATGATACCAATCCCGATGGTGAGCTGGCCGAGTTCGAGGACCGGCTCCTGAAGGAGATCAACAGTCTGGGCATCGGGCCCATGGGCTTCGGCGGCCAGACCACCGTGCTGGGGGTCAAGGCTTGTGCCAAACATCGCCATCCGGCCTCCTTCTTTGTCACCGTGGCCTATCTCTGCTGGGCCAATCGACGTGGCAGTCTGACCTTCAAGGGAGGTGAGTTCACCCATGGCTGAATACGACCTTGCATTGCCCATAACCGAGGAGCAGGCCCGCATGCTGAAGGTGGGCGACGTGGTGAAGGTTTCGGGGGTCATGCTAACCGCCCGGGACGCGGCCCACAAGTACATGGTGGAGGAGTGGATCGAGAAGGCTCCCGAAGGGGAAGAGGCCGAACTGTTCGAGATCCTGGAGCCCCTGCTGAAGGGTGGGATGCTCTATCACTGCGGTCCCGTTGTTCGCCAGGATGACACCGGCAAGTACCACTTCGTGGCCGCCGGACCCACCACCAGCGCCCGGGAGGAGCCCTACGAGCACCTGGTCTTCCAACACCTGGATGTGAAGGGTGTCATCGGCAAGGGCGGCATGGGTCCCCTGACCCTGAAGGGCTGTCAGGACTTCGGCGCCGTCTACCTCCATGCCATTGGCGGGGCCGGGACCCTCATCGCCCGCAACGTCGAGGAGGTGGAGGAGGTCTACAAGATGGAGTTCGGTGGACCCGAAGCCTTCTGGCGCATCAGGGTCAAGGAGTTCCCCCTGGTGGTCACCATGGATTCTCACGGCAATTCCATCCACACCGAGGTGGAGGCCGACAGCAAGGCCAGGTTCGACAAGCTGGTTCCGGTCTGATGTCCATCCCGCCGACCCCACGCAACGGCCAGGAACGGACGGTGAACACCGGTCGTGGATCACCACACCTCCCGGGGCTTCCGTTAACCACGGACACTCCCAAATCCTTTAGACTCGGTTTTGGCTCTCAATGGCCATGCCTGCCCCCGATGACCCCGAAGAGCCCGATACCCGCATCGAAACCGATACAATGGGAGACATGGAGGTGCCCGCCTCGGCCATGTGGGGAGCTTCCACCCAGCGGGCGGTCGAGAACTTCCAGATAAGCGGTGAGCGACTGGGCCGCCCCTTCATCCAGGCTTTGGGCTACATCAAGACCGCGGCGGTCAAGGCCAACCTGGAGCTCTGGCGCATCGACGATGCCCGGGCCGAGGCCATCGAGGCGGCGGCCACGGAGGTGGCCAGCGGTCAATGGGACGACCAGTTCGTTGTGGAGGTCTTTCAGACCGGTTCGGGGACCTCGACCAACATGAACGCCAACGAGGTCATCGCCAGGCGGGCCAACGCCATCGGCAACGATTTCGGCAGGGAGTTGAACATCCATCCCAACGACCATGTCAATCTGGGCCAGTCCTCCAACGATGTTATCCCCACCGCCCTGCACCTATCGGCACTGATCGTCCTGCAAAGGGAGCTCCTACCCCGCCTGCGCGAGTTGCACAGGGAGCTGTCGACAAAGGCTGAGGCGTTCCAGGACCTGATCAAGATCGGTCGGACCCACCTCATGGACGCCACCCCCATCAGCCTGGGCCAGGAGTTCCAGGGCTACGCAGGTTTGATCCAGATGTCACAAACCCGCATTCAGGGGGCCATGGAGGAGCTGAAGGAGCTCGCCATAGGAGGCACCGCCGTGGGGACCGGGGTCAATACCAGACCCGAGTTCGCCACCAAGGTCTGCCATCACATCCATCAATTCAGCGGCATTGAAGTTAACGAGACCGAGAATCACTTCATGGCCCAGTCCAGCCTGGACGCGGCCCTGGCCGCCTCCTCCGCCATAAGGGGCCTGGCCGTGAGCGTGATCAAGATCGCCAATGACATCCGCTGGATGGGCTCTGGACCACAAGCCGGGCTGGGTGAGCTGGAACTGCCCGCGGTCCAGCCGGGTTCATCCATCATGCCCGGAAAGGTCAACCCGGTCATCCCCGAGGCGGTCATCCAGGCGGCGGCTCAGGCCATCGCCTGTGACACCGCCGTCCTGCAGGCCGCTCAGGGTGGTCATTTCGAGCTCAACACCATGCTACCGATGGCGGCCCACAACCTCTTGCGATCCATCACTCTGATGGCCAACGCGGCGGACGTTCTCTCGACGAAGTGTATAAAAAGGCTGGAAGCCACGGAGAAAGGCCCCGAACTGGTGGGTTCAAGCCTGATGCTGGCCACGGCCCTGGTTCCGGTGGTGGGCTATGAAAAGGCCGCCGAGGTGGCCAAGGAGGCCCATCGCACCGGCAGGGCTCTCAAAGAGGTCGCCCAGGAATTAACAGACCTTTCGGAAGAGGAGCTGGAGCTCCTGCTGGACCCCAAACTGATGGTGGAGCCACAGGACAAGGGTGAGCTGCCACCGCCACCGCCAAAACGCAAGGACCCTTTCGATCCCCGGTAGGAACAAACTGACCCATCTGGATCAGATATTCATCGGTTATTCTCGACAAACCACCCCAAAACCTTTTTAGTATACAAACATTACATTCAACTACATGGTTTCCTCCACATCGGTCATCAGCCTTCGCACCGACCCTGACATCGTCGATGAGCTGGATCAACTTAGCGAACTGGAAGGGCGCACCAAGGCCGACGAGATCCGCCTTGTACTGGAGACGGGACTGCGAGAACGCAAACGGAAAGTTGCCCTTGAGAAGTACCGCAACCGGGAGGTAACCCTGTCCCGGGCGGCCAAGATGGCTGGAGTGACCATCTGGGAGATGGCAGATACGGTGAACGAGGCCAATATCGCCTACAACCTCGATGTGGCGGCGGTGATCAAGACCGCCTTCGAGGCGTGAGCCCATGATCGGCGTTCTCAGCGAGGTTCAAGAGGAGAGACCATGGAAGTGGTGACCGACTCCGCCTCCCTGCTCTTCCTCGCCCGGGTCCCCAAGCTCAAGGACCTGCTGGGTCTCTTCTGCACCAGGGTGTGGGTGCCCGAACCGGTGATGAACGAAGTGGTTGAACAGGCGATGACCTGCAAGGATCCGGCCGTGCAGGAGAATGGCCGCCTGGTAGAGGTGATCCTGAAGGGGCGGCTGTTCGAGATCGCCATGGTGCGGGAACTTCAAGGCCTGCCCCAACGCCTCGGCCCTGGAGAGCGAGCCACCTTGGCCCTGGCCCTTGACAAGGGCATCGAGCGGGTCCTGATGGATGATATGGGCGCCACCAGAGTGGCCCGTCAGATGGGTCTTGAGCCCCTGCCGGTGTCGGCTCTGCCCATCTGGGCGGTGCGGAAGGGTTGGCGGGACGTTGTGGAGGAGAAGGAACTGCTGGAGGAGCTGGTGGTGGACCAATATCAGCTGTCATCTGCGGATTATCTGAGGCTTATGGCCGTTGTTGAGGGTGTCACGGGCCTGGTCTGATGGAAAATGGAACCTCGGGACCCTCAGGCCATCTAAGCCTTCTCACCACGCCTGCGGCGTTCCTGGAACTGCTTGCGATAGGTGGAGAACATGCGGCCTTTGCGCTTCTGTTCCTGGGCCCGGAAACGGTGATCCGAAAGCTCTAGTTCCCGTTGCAATTTCAGGTAACTCTCCAACCGCTTGATATCGAGCTCCCCCGTCGATACGGCCTGTCTGACCGCACAACCCGGTTCGGTGCGATGAGCACAATCCTTGAAGCGGCAGGATACGGCCAATTCCTCGATGTCCTGGAACGTCCTGGCCAGTCCATCCCCCTCGATCCAGAGCTGGATCTCTCTCAATCCGGGGTTGTCGATGATCATGCCACCTCCAGGAAGCGGAATGAGCTCTCGAGAGGTGGTGGCATGCCGGCCGTGATCGTCGGAGGAGCGGATCTCCAGGGTCTGCTGACGCTCGTAGCCCAGCAGGCAATTGATGAGGGTCGACTTGCCCACACCCGAGGAGCCTATCAGGACTGCCGTGTCGCCTGATTCCAAAAGTCCATGCACCGCATCCGTTCCCGCGTCCTTCAGCGCGCTGAGCGCCAGGGTTTGGATATCTGGTGCGATGGTCCTGATATCTTTCAGGTAGGGCTCCAGGCCCCCTTTGGCCTCGTCGACCTTGTTCAGAAGGATGGTGATGCGGGCTCCGGTCTCATGGGCGATGGCAAGGTAGCGCTCCAATCGCCGGGGATTGTACTCCTCGCCAACGGCCGTGACGATGAGGACGTGGTCGAGATTGGCGGCCATGACCTGCTCCCGGCTCTCCTGGCCTGCCACCTTCCTCGACAGCTTGTTGCGCCGCGGCAGAACCGCCACGATCCGATGGACCTCCCCTTCGGGTTCATTCAACACAGCAACCCAATCGCCCACCACCGGCAGGGCTCCGCTTCCGCCTTCGGATACGAGACGCTTGGCCAGGCCGGAGGACAGGATGACCGATAGCTCATTTTTCTCTGTATGGACCAGATAGTTGCTTCGCCGTTGGTTGATGATTCGAGCCGGGATGGCGTTCGGGCTCTCCAGGTTCTGAAGGGAATCGGCAAGGTCAGGGCTGAAACCGAAGGAGTTGAGGTCCGTCATTGGAGTACCGATGTGTGTTCCCGTGGAAAGCCCGCTTGATTAATATAAGGTTCAGATACTCTTGATCCTATAACTCTCCCATCGGCAAGGTGACCTTTTGGACACATCACCCGGCAACATCGCCCTTCTCATCTTCAGCATCATCGCGGTGGGCGTGGGCGTTTGGCTCGTGGTCACGAACCTTCGTGACCTGCTGAATGAAAGATAAGGGAAGCCAACCCGAGAGGGGTCGGCTCCGATATCGTTTCACTGTCTTCAACTGACCCGGAGGTCGGTCTACTGCCGTCCGGAGACGATGGTGTCCACGATGCTGGGGTCAGCCAGGGTGGAGATGTCGCCCAACTGGTCGATGGCACCCTCGGCAATCTTGCGCAGGATGCGGCGCATGATCTTGCCCGACCGGGTCTTGGGCACGCCGGCCACGAACTGGATCTTGTCGGGATGGGCGTGGGGCCCTATCTCGGTACGCACGATCTGGATCAGCTCCTTGGGCATTGCCTCGGTCACTTCCTCCCCGGTCTTCAGGGTCACATAGGCGTAGATGCCCCAGCCCTTGATGTCGTGGGGGAAACCGACGACGGCAGCCTCTGCCACGGCCGGGTGCTTGCCCAGGGCGCCCTCGATCTCGGCGGTGCCCAGACGGTGGCCTGAGACGTTGATGACATCGTCGACGCGGCCGGTGATCCAGTAGTAGCCATCCTCGTCACGGCGACAGCCGTCACCGGTGTAGAAGTAGCCGGGGTAGATGGTGAAGTAGGTCTGTTTGAAGCGCTCGTGATCGCCATAGACCCCGCGCATCATGCCAGGCCAGGGCTTGGAGATGACCAGGTTGCCAGAGACACCATTGCCCTCCAGGATCTTGCCCGCTTCATCGACCAGGAGCGGCTCCACGCCAAAGAAGGGCAGGGAGGCGGCACCGGGCTTGGTGGGGATGGCTCCAGGCAGGGCGGTGATGAGGATGCCGCCGGTCTCGGTCTGCCACCAGGTGTCCATGATGGGACAGCGGGATTCGCCCACCACCTCGTGGTACCATTTCCACTCCGGGGGCTTGATGGGCTCGCCTACGGTCCCCAGGATGCGCAGGCTGGAACGGTCGTGCTCTTTCACCCACTTGTCACCCTCCTTCATCAGGGCACGCAAGGCGGTTGGGGCGGTGTAGAAGATGTTGACCTTGTGCTTTTCCACCACGGCCCAGAAACGGCCGAAGTCGGGGTAATTGGGTACGCCCTCGAACATCACCGAGATGGCCCGGTTGGCCAGGGGGCCGTAGACGATGTAGGAGTGACCGGTGACCCAGCCTATGTCCGCGGTGCACCAGTAGACGTCACCTTCGTGATAGTCGAAGATGTTCTTGTGGGTGACCGCGGCGAAGACCAGGTAGCCACCGGTGGTGTGCAGGACGCCCTTGGGCTTGCCTGTGGAGCCGCTGGTGTAGAGGATGAACAGGGGGTCTTCGGCGTCCATGTGCTCGGGGGCACAGTGGGGGTCGGCGGCCTCCAGCTCCTTGTGCCACCAGACATCGCGCCCCTCCTCCATGGGCACCTCGTAACCTGTGCGGTTGACCACGAAGATGGTGTCGATGGAGGGACACTCGGCCACGGCCTTGTCGGCATTGGTCTTCATGGGGATGTCCTGCTTCTTGCCCCGCAGGCCGGTGTCCTGGGTGATGAGGGCCTTGCAGGCGGAGTCGTTGATGCGGTCCCGCAGGGAATCGGGCGAGAAGGCTCCAAAGACCACCGAGTGGACGGCCCCGATGCGGGCGCAGGCCAGCATGGCCACCGGCAGCTCAGGTATCATCTGCATGTAGATGCAGACCCGGTCGCCCTTGCCGATGCCCCGGGCCTTCAGGGCGTTGGCGGCACGCTCGACCTTCTCCAGGAGCTCTGAATAGGTCAGGGTGGTGGATTCGTTGGGGTCGTTGCCCTCCCAGATGAGGGCGGTCTGGTCGCCGTGACCTACCTCGACATGACGGTCGAGACAGTTGTAGGAGACGTTGACCTTGCCGTTGATGAACCACTTGATCTCTGCGGCCTCGAAGTTGTACTCGCTCACCTTGTCCCACTTCTTGTACCAGTGGATGGTCTCGGCCTGCTGGGCCCAGAACTCATCGGGGTTGCTGGTGGAGGACTCGTAGAGCTTCTGGTAGGCCTCGCGGGAGGGGATGTGAGCCTTCTCGGCCAGGTCGGCGGGTGGTACGTACCACTCCTGACCGCCGGGAGAGGTGGATGTTGAGATTGGTTTAGATTCAGACATGTTTCTCGCTCCGATTCGTACAAATCTACGATTTGGGAGTATTTCTTGTTGTTACCGGATTTAACCGGTTATATTCTAATCTTTTGTATGTTCCAACTGATAAAAGCGTAGTAGGTATTTTTGTAAGGAGAGTATTTACTTCCGTCGTGAACGATGGTGCCATCTCAAGGAACAAAGCCGACGGTCAGAGCTCCAGGAAACTTGTGATAACCCCTTCCTGACGCACCTCGGGATGAAACAGGACTCCAAAGAGGGGCAGTGTCCTGTGGCCGATTACCTGAACGCTATCTTGAGAGCGGGCCAGGACGTGGAAATGGTCCAGCTCCTTCAGACCGTACCTGTGCAGGCAGTAGGCCGAGAAAGAGCCCTGGCACAGTGCGTTGTCAACAAGAGTATCCACCTTCACCATTCCGATCTCCAGGCCCAGAACAAGCTCAGCCTCCCAGGCCAGGGCCAGGACCTGCATCCCCGAACAGATTCCCAGGACCATGGAAGTGGTGTCGGTGAGCCATTGGAAGGACTTGATATTCTTTAAATACTCATCGTCCTGAAACGCGGTTCCGCAGATGATCACTTTGTCGCCACTCTCGAAATCGCCATGGGGGATGTTGGTGGCGTGGTGGATGACTGTCTCAAAGGTTCTGCCGGTATTCCGGGTCCAATCGGCCACGATCCTGGAGATGGGACGGACGAACTCCCCCTCCAGCATGGGGTCAGAACAGGTGGAGATGAGATGGATGGTCATGACCTGGACCTCCTCGATGGCCTTCCCATTGGTCCATCTGATCCATTCTTGTCTGCCACCACTGCCTCCAATATCTCCAGCACTCCCGAGTCCCGATCGAAGCGCTTGCTGGTTCGCTGGATGTGGATCGCCTGCCTGAACAGGGGTCCGTTGGTGACAAAGGTCTCCAGCTCGCCTCCCTCGCCGGCCGGGTTGATGCCCCACTCCCGTTCCAGATCCAACAGCTCCTGCAGGGCTTCCCCATCGAGCTTGCGACCCAGCCAGGACCCATCCAGGGATTCGGCCGCGACACCAACGACGATGATCTCGAACTCATCCTGCAAAAGGTCCTCTAGCAGGGCCTTTTGGGGATACTGCCAGAGGGGGTTGAAACACCACAGACCCAGGTCGGCGCAGATACGCTGGACCCGGGTGGACTGGTAGACCGAGGCCACCGCTCCGGTCACTATTCCCTGGATGTCAAATTCATCCTGCGCCTGGGCCATCAGGCCCTCGAGATCGGCCAGCTCCGATTCCTTCTCCCCGTCGGTGCGGCGAGTCAGCAATGGCACATCCAAGGCCTGGGCCTGGAGATGGGTCCAGGTGATGGTGGGAGTGTGGAACATGTAGCTGTCGGGGTTGTCAGACTCCATGGTCAGTAGACATCTGACATCGTGAAACTTGGTGGCCTTGTGGTATGCCAGGCACGAGTCCTTGCCACCCGAGAAGAGCACACCCAGTCTCATTGTATCGGGTCGTCCGACCTGCCACGGTGCATGGCTCGCCATTCGCCCAAAAGGCCGGCCACCAGCCCCTCCCTTCGGCCGTACAGCCGCTTCAAGGGGCGGGCCTCACAGCGCTCCATCATCGTGGCCGCCAGAAGGGGCAGGGCAATGGAGGTGTCGCAATGGACGACAGCGCTGTTGAGGTGAGGGTCGGCCAGCTTGCCCCAGGTGTGGGCTTCGGCCGGCGTGGCTCCTGATAATCCACCCCAGTGAGGCTGGTCCATGGTGATCTGCACGTAATGGTCGTGGCCTCCCCGGTCCAGTCCCAGGATCTGCCAGAGGGTGGGCTGGGTCTGCAGGTAGAAGTTCTTGGGCGCTCCGCCCCCTAGTACGATCACCCCGTTGACCTCCGAGCCGTTGACCAGGGCCGCGGTCTCCAGGATGTCCAGGGTGGGGTCCACGTGTATCGGCCGGCCTTCCATCAATCTTGGCAGGAGGTTCATGCCCAGGGAGGAATCGCCGGGGGAGGGCACGTAGAGGGGCACCCCCAGTTCATGGGCCTTGACCACCAGCGACCTTTCGGGATGGGGAGCCTCGCTGGCCGCCTTGGCTCCCAGGACATGGTGGAGCTCGGCCGTTGAGATGGGACCCTGCACTTCCATGTCGGCCAGCCACTCCTGGACCTTCCTGTCAGTGGCCACCAGGGTGTCCTCGTCGCCGATGAAGACGTCGTGGATGCGGGCCACCCCCTTCTGGGCCAGTTTGCGATCGTCGGCCTTGAAATGACCCTGGACCACGGGAAAGTCAAGGGCGAAGTGGAGATCGTGATAGAGGTTGGCCCCGGTGGAGATTACGAAATCCACAAGACCCCTTTCCATTAGCTGGGAGATGATGCCGCCCAGGCCGATGGGGGTCAAGGCTCCGGCCACCGTGAGGGCCACCGTTGCCTCGGCCTCCACCATGTTCTGCCACACCTGGGCCGCTTCAGCCAGGCGCCGAGCCGAGTAGCCGCTTCTGGCGAAAAGCTCCATGGCCTTGTCGGTGGTCAGACCCTCTGGGATGGTAATGGGTTGCAGGGGCTCTCCGGCTTTCAGGGGGTGTCTGGCGGAGCGCTTTTCGGTCATGGTCGGTCATCGAACCAGAGCCTAAAGGGTTTG
>CAYLMJ010000003.1:0-120939 GCA_964384995.1 uncultured archaeon
GGTGGGATTAAATATCGAAGCTTAACTCCGTGTCTACTCGAAGGGGTTCACTCCAGTTTGCGCATTAGATTCACGGTAACTACCTCAGTAGTAGACTCTTCAGTCTAGTGGTGAGACTATCATCTCATATAAAACGAAAATGTAAATACAATATTTACTGGCCTGTAACGTTTATTAGGCAGTATGAAAATTCGCAACTAATACTACGTATTAAACCTGGGCTTCATAACCCCAAGAACGGACGATCTGATACGTTCAACCCTCCAGTTCCAAGGTGTCTTTGTGGCAAGTTTCTTCAATTATCTGGTCTACATCAACCTGGCCCTGACCGTGGCCGCCCTGGCCATGGCCTTAGCCTACCTCATCTGGGGTCAACAGCTTCATCGCACCCTGGCCCGCTGGCTCCATCTGGGCCTCTTTGCCAGCCTGAGTCTCAACCTGCTCCTCCTCCTGCGCTTCTTTCTCACCACCGACCTCGATTACGCCTACGTGGTCCAGTACTCCTCCAAGTCCACCCCCACGCTGTACAAGATCTCCGCCATCTGGGCCGGCCGCGAGGGCACCCTGCTGCTATGGGTCTGGACCACAGTGGGTGTCATGGGCTTCGAGGACCTTTACTACCAGCGTCAACGGGAGCACAGGCGTGAGGCCGGAAGGTCAGGCAAGCATGGTCGGGCGGGCAGAGGTTCGCGGCGTTCCGGCAGGATGGGTGGCCTGGCCGGCAATCTCAACGATCACATTCGGGTCATCGGCCTCTTCTTCATCCTGGGCCTGGGCCTGATCCAGTGCGCCCTCAATCCCCTGGCCCCCCGTGAATCTCCCACGCCTGTGGACAAGCCCCTGCCCCCTGGCTTCGAAGGCTTCGGCATGAATCCCCTGCTCCAAACGCCCTGGATGGCCATCCATCCCCCCATCATCTTCATCGCCTTTGGCATGATGGTCCCGGTACTGGCGGCGGGATTGGCCTACCTGATGACCCACAAGCGGCAATGGGTGAACGTCTCCCTGCGCTGGGCCCGCTGGTCGTGGGTCTTCATGGGGGCCTCGCTCATCCTGGGAGCCTACTGGGCCTACGTCACCCTGGGCTGGGGCGGCTACTGGGCCTGGGATCCGGTGGAGACCGCCAGCCTGCTCCCCTGGGTCGGCCTGACCGCGTTCCTCCACATCGCCCTGATGTTCCGCAAGAAGCAGAGCTACGAGATATTGGGTCCCCTGATGGCCTCCCTGGTGGTGGCTCTCGTCATCTTCGAGTCCTTTGTCACCCGGGGTGGCATATGGGTCTCGGTCCACGCCTTCGCCTCGGGTGGAGGTGAGACCGCCTGGGACCGGTTCATCGATGTGCTCAAGGAGGAACGTTCGGTGCTGGGTTTCTTCCTTTTGCTGATGGTCAATGTGGGTGCCACCACCGCCCTGGCCCTCTATGCCATGATGAAATGGCCGGTGCCCGAACCAAAACCTCGGTCCACTCTCGAGGAGTATATAAACAACGAGACCACCATGTATGCCACGGCCTTCACCCTGCTGCTGCTGTTGGCCATCACCCTGGTCCTGCTGATAATCGGAGTGAACGGCTCCATCGAACCGGCCATCTTCAACACCCGCCTGACCCCGTTGGTCCTCCTGCTGAGCTTCATCTTCATCCTGGCCTACCTGAAGGACCTGATGTCTTTGGAGAAGGCTCTCTACGCCGCGCTGGGCATAGTGGCCGTGGCCCTGATCGGGGCTCTTTTCGGCAACAGCCACGACAGCGGCGACAGCGGCAGTGCCTGGATGCTGGGCCTGGCCGTGCCCCTGTTCATCGGCACCCTGGGAGCCATCCTCCTTCGGGGCATCCTGCCCCGGCTCGAGCGTTCCGACATCACCATACGCGGCGACATCCCCTGGACCGTCCATGTGATCCATGCCGGAATGGCCATCCTCCTGCTGGGCTACGCCGCCACGACCGGCCTTACTCAGACCGTCGATACCGTAACCCTGGTGAAGGGAGAACCCCAGGAGGTGCTGGGCTACGAGATCACCCTGGTGGACATCCCGGCCAAGCCCGTCGTCGAGCAGGACGGTCTGGTCAAGCGGTTCGAGGTGGAGATCCTGATCTCAAAGGATGGCAATGAACTGGCCACAGGCTATCCCTCCCTGGTGAACCACACCGGCGCCACCGGTTTCCAGATAACCACCGAGCTCTTCATCCATCACCGGGTCCATGAGGACGTCTATGTCTCCCTGAATCGCATAGTGCCCTCCCAGGAGATGGTGGAGGTCACCATCAAGGTCATCCCCCTGGTCGGATTCGTCTGGGCCGGCTCGCTGATGATAATGGTGGGCGAGGTGGTCCTCATCGCAATGACCTGGAAGCCATTGCGCAAGGCCCTGAGAGGTTCCCCCTCCACCCGGGCGCCCAGTGGATAGGACGTATCCTGATCAACCCTCGAACCATCTTCCATCGTTCTTGGAGGTCAGGCCTGCTCTTTAGCCGAATATACCCCTGATCTGCTGATTCCATTGGACGTCTCGATGGGCTTGTTAGTAAATACTACAATTTACTGTACTTACAAAAGCCATACAATAGTAATATAAATGCAACTACCCTGAGCGGCGGTAAATTCAAATGCCGTTTTCATTACGCCATCGGCTTTGAAAGGTGGAACGCATGCACAGAATCAAAGTTGCCAGGTGGGCCATGGTCATGGCCTTCATCCTGATAGTGGCCGCAACCGGCCTGACCATCACTCCAGCGAGCACGGGCAAACCGGCCTATGTCGATCAATTGCCCGACGATCGCAAGGAGGAGAGTTGTGGTGCCTGTCACCTTCCCGATGATGGTGAAGGCGGGATCATGGTCGATGTTCACCAGATCTGCACCACTTGTCACTTCGTCTCAACTGGCGAATCCCTGAAGCTGACCGCGGTTCCTGCGGTCGAGAACGGTACCCCCGTGGTCGACGGTGAGCTGGAGGCCGCCTGGTCCTTTTCCCAGATCACCAACCTCAAGCTTTCGGGTGGTGTCGAGCAGGGCACCCCGGTCACCCTGGGCAATGGCTGGGAGAGCACTGTGGCCATGCGGGCCATCTTCACCCCCCAGAAGTTGTACCTGTCCTTCCAGTGGGAGGACAACGACCGGAACCACAAGCTGGAGGCCTGGCAGCAGGATCCCGACACCGGGGCCTGGATGCTGCCAGAATGGCGGAACATGGGACAGGACAAGCTGGCCCTCCTGTGGGAGACCTCCTCCCCCACGGCCGGTTTCATGGAATATGGCTGTCTTTCCACCTGCCACCTGCTTCGGGAGGAGGCCAGCGGCACTGTCTCATCGCCCCTGAAGTATACCAGCCACTCCGGCGAGTATCTTGACATGTGGGTCTGGATGGCCGGGGTCACCGACCCCTTTGCCCAGGCCGAGGACCAGTTCGTCAACTCCAGCCGCACCGACCCCGATGGAGGGCGCTTCCCAGACGGAGCCCCGACCGACACTCCAGGATACGTTCCCAACCTGCGGATACTCAACAACGGCACAGCCGATGTGCAGGTTCCCTGGTACGTGGACCTTGACCCCGAGGACGAGACCGATGGCCTGTCTCTGACGCGTGAGGAGGTACAGACCAAGACCACCGTGGTCCCCATCGTGGCTGTCGACACTCAGGGTGACCTATACTACCAGGTCGAGGGACAGGATTTCAAGGTGCCCGACAACGTCTACAAGCCCTCCTACATCATCGCCCCCTTCGAGGCCGATCGAGGCGAGGTCAAGGCCAAGGGGGAGTGGGACAATGGTCGCTGGACCCTGGAGGTCTCACGCAACCTGACCACCGACAATCCCCAGGACGTCCAGTTCACCGACCTCAACCACTACTACCTTTTCGGCCTGGCCGTCAGCGACAACGCGGGTCAGGGACACGCCTACCACCCCGAGGCCTTCCAGCTCAGCTTTCAGATAACGGATCCCAAGCTGGCAGAGGAGGTGGAGAACACTGACTGGCTCTGGGCCTCCCTGAGCGCCGGTTTCTTTGCCGCCATGGCCGTCATGCTGATCATCGGCCTGGTGGCCCGGACCACCGCCATGACCGGTCAACCCCTCCCCGATGGCGGGTCGCGAGCCGCCGATGGGGGGAGGTCCGGAACAGAACCGGATGAGAGGCCGGAGCCCGCAGGCGATGAGACAGATGGCCCCGACGAGGAAGACCCAGTGGATCCTGATGACGACCCTGTCCATCAGGAGTGATCCATGACCACTAATCTCGCCCAGCTGACCTACCTGCACATCGTGACCGCTGAGTTCCACACGGGCATGCTGGTGCTGGCCACCGCGTGTGTCGTGATGCGGGTTTTCGCCGACGCCTACACTCTCTGGCTGCGTCCCAAATTGCCCTCCAACCTGAGGTTCCTGGACGGGCTGGTCGAGTGGTTGACCCCCTACCTGGACCGCACTGCCATCATAGCGATGTTGGGCGGCATAGGCGCTTTCACCGTCTCGGTGGCCACAGGCTTCTACGTATGGGAGTTCGGCCGGCCCTACGATGATGGGGTACTCCAGAACAAGGTCCTCTTCTCCACCATGGCGGCCACCCTCTGGTGCTCGGCCATCGCCATCCGGCTGAGATACACCGAGGCACTGTGGAACGTTCCAAGGATGTCCAACCTCTACGTCCTAGTGGTCGCCGGGGCCATGGGCAACACCGCGTTCGCGGGAGCCCTGGGTGCCAAGACGACCGTGGGTCACTGCTTCTTCGACCCCTTGTTCAAGTACGCGGGCTGGGATCCCAAGAACACCCTTAGCATCGCCCCCACCATCTCCATGCTCATGGTCCTGGCCGGAGTGGTCTGTGGTGTGCTGTATCTGTTACTCCTCGCTCCTGGCAGAAGGACCGCTACAGCCTGAAACCCGCAAACCTGCAAGTGAACGATCCCATCGATGGGGTTAGTTCACCATCGTTTTCACTGGGATAGAGTTGATGCATCGAACGAAGTTATCCTTGATTGCATTACCATCCCAATCACACTACACACCAATATGTATATACTATATGATTTAAATTTCTAAGTTTTTTAAGTCAACTTTCAGTTAACTTGATGGTGAATCATTCGTGTTCTTCAGAGTCGGACAACCCAATCCAATCACGATAAGGATAAAAGCTCTGTTAAATGCGAAAAATATGTTATCCTATCGAATCTATTCAAATGGCACTGTGATGCCAATAATAATCAATGAAACAGCACCTTTTCATCACAATTACTGCCATTCGAACGGCAAATTCCTGAATGGTGGAGGTGGTGGAAGTTGACCGGACGCACCGCTTCCTTCACCATCTTCGCCCTCCTGATAGTGATGACCCTGCTGATGCCGGGAATGTGGGGCAACCCCGGCGGCGTGGATGATGACGATCCACAGGACTATGGTGGTTGCGGGTGCCACAGCACCACCGGCTCGGGAACCATCACCATGTGGGCCGAGAGCCTCGAACTTGCCCCCGGGCAGGAGGTGCGGGTCAGCATCAACGTGACCGGGGCCGAGCTCAGCGACGCCAAGATAGTCGGCGTCTTCCTGTTGCGGGACCTCACCGGCAGCGACGACGACCCGACCCTGGACGGCTGGACCATCATGGCGGATCCCAACGGTGGCCAGGAGCACTACGTGGAGCAGGTGGCCCAGGACGTCGCGACCGAGCTGCCTTTTCCCTGGACCCTCAAGGCACCGACCCAGGTCGGCGAGTACAGGCTCGTGACCATGATCGACCATGGAGGCGGCAAGGGTTACAAGGGGACCGATCCCACCGGGCTGAGGTTCAACGTCACCCTCCCCGTGGAACCCCAGTTCGGGGACCACACCTATCCTGCCACGGTCCTGGTCAACGAGCCCATCCCCCTCACGGCCAATTTCACTGACGACGAGGGGATCGAGGAGGTCTTCGTGACCTACCTGCCAGTGGGGGCGACCGAACACAAGTTCATCAACATGGAACTGGTATCTGGGACTGATACCGATGGGCAATGGGCCGCCGACCTGCCGGCACAGACCCAGGGTGGAGAGCTCCACTTTGATATCACCGCCTCCGACAGGGACCACTTCACCGAATGTCATCCTCTGGACCACATCATCACCATCGAGGCCAGTGGAACTCCCTTGCTTGAGCACACGGCCCTGACCTGGGCCTACGTGGAGCGCGAGGCCCTCCTGCGGGTGTCGGCCCAGAACGTCCCCGAGGGCGTGACCCTCTTCTTCCGGAGCGTTGACGAGACCTCCTTCGACAGCGTGGAAATGACCGCCGGCACCGGGGACAACTTCACCGTCCAGCTGCCGGCCCAGACCCAAACCGGGATCCTGGAGTACTACCTCTATGCGGCCAACGGCACCCTCAACACCACCAGTCCGCTTTACACCGTGGAGGTCAGGCCCTACATCGACCTCTCGGTGCTGGAGGTCCAGCTGTCAGAAGAGCCCCGGGCGGGCACCGAGGTGGTCCTCACCGTGACCCTTCACAACGAGGGGACCCTGCTGGCGAATGGGGTCTGGCTGAACGTGGCGGATGATTTCTATCCCGAGGCCGACCTGGCATACGTGGGCCAGTTGGACAACCTGACCATTCAGGCCGAGGACTATCTGCGGGTTAGGATCTGGTGGACCCCTCAGGACCCCGACCAGGAGGGACAGGTCCACCGGTTGAGGATCTGCGTGGGCTACGCCGACGGCGATATCAAGGAGGCCTTCGAGGTCAACAACGTCCTGACCCAGGAGGTGGCGGTGGCACCCGAGGGCGAGCATGAGGGCCATTCCCCGCGCCTCGTCGATCAGCTCATCCTCGGCGGCCTGCTGGCACTGGGTGGTCTCTGCATCCTGCTCCTGTTCACCTTCAAGCGTCTTGCCGCCGACCTGCTGGGACCGGCAGATGAAAGGGAGGGGAGGTAGAGATGGACCTGATCAGCCTCTATGACGTGTCCAACGAGCAGGTGGTCTGGACCATCGGCATCGCCATGTACATCTACCTGTCGGGTATGAGCGCCGGTTCGTTCCTGCTGGGCGCCTCGGCAGATGCCTTTGGCAAGGAGAAGTACCGCCCCCTGGCCAAGATGGGGGTCGTGAGTGCCCTGCTCCTGCTGGCAATAGCTCCCATCTTCCTGATCCTGGACCTGTCACAACCCACCCGGGCCTACTACACCCTGCTCTACCCCAACCCCACCTCGGTGATGTCCTGGGGTGTTTTCCTGCTATCTGTGTACGGCCTGGTCTGTGCCATCTACGCCTGGTTCCTCTTCCGCCCCAACGTGGTCAAGCTCATCGATCGCATCCCTCACATCTCCATCCGGGGCCTGTTCCAGCAGCTCCTCAAGCTGGGGGGCATGTACGACCTCGATGAGGCCACCATGGCCCGGGACCGGCGCTGGACCAAGGTCATCGCCATCGTCGGTACGGGCCTGGCCCTGGGGCTGGCCGGCTACACCGGTTTCATCCTGGCGGTGGTGGCCGCCCGGGGCATGTGGCACTCGGCCATGATCCCCGTCCTCTTCCTCTTCTCGGCCCTGGTATCCGGTACCGCCCTTTTGCTGATCCTCCTGGTGGTGAAGGAGCGTTACTTCTCCTCCCCCGGGGAGCGGGTGGACCCGGGTTTGGTCCAGGACCTGGGTGTGCGCCTGCGCCACCTATTCCTGGAGGACGTGGCCTTCCTGGTATTCTGGCTGATGACCCTTCACTACTCGGGGGTCACCGGCAGGGACTCGCTCTGGCTGCTGACCGAGGGGCCCTATCAGGATACCTTCCTGGGAGTCCAGGTCCTCATCGGCTCCCTCATCCCCCTGCTCATAATCTATTCACGATATGGCGAGACCCCGGGCGGACTGGTGACCGCGGCATTCCTGATCCTGGTGGGCATCGCCGCCATGCGCTACAACATCGTAATTGGTGGGCAGGCCCTGCCCATGAGCCGGGGCGAACTGGTGGAGTACACCCTCGCCCCCTTCGAGGCCGTGGTGACCATCACCATATTCCTCGTTCTGGGCCTGCTCTTTCTGGTGGCTCTCCGGGTCCTGCCCCTGGGTCCCCCATACCGGCCGACCACTGCTGGAGCGGGTACCGAGGGGGATGGTCAGGGCGAGGTGTACCAGGGCGGTCCAGGCGGTGGGGGAGGCGGAGGCTTCGGGATCAACGAGCCTGCCGGTGCCATGAAGGGTACCGTGGGTCGGGAGAACGATCCCTCACCCCTGCCCGAAGCTCCGCAGCTGGTGCCCGATGGGCTGGGCGATATCCCGGAGGTATCACGCCGTGATTTCATCAAGACCGGGGCCACCGCAATGGTCCTGCTTACCTTTGGTGGCCTGGGTCCCAGGACCCTGACGGAGTTCCTGGGCCTGGACAGTGGCGGCAGCGGCAAACGCTATGCCATGGTCATCAATCTGGACAAATGCGTGGGCTGTCATGCCTGCACCCAGGGCTGCAAGACCGAACACAACGTACCCTCCGGGGTCTGGCGTTCGTGGGTGAAGAAGTTGCGCAAGACCCGAGGCGATACCTCCCGCAACTACTACCTCCCCCGCCTGTGCAACCAGTGTGACAAGCCACCCTGCGTGCCCGTCTGTCCGGTCAGGGCAACCTACCGGGATGGTGACGGGATCATCCGCCAGCGTGATGACCGTTGCATCGGATGCAAGTACTGCATCGTGGCCTGTCCCTACAGCGCCCGGTTCGTCCACCCCGGCAAGGAGGTGGTGGACAAGTGCGACTTCTGCCACGACCGGGTGACCCGGGGTCGGCAGCCAGCCTGTGTCGAGGCCTGTCCCACCGGGAGCCTCTCCCTGCCCGGGGCCGACCGCGCCCGGGTCTTTGGCGACCTGAACGATCCCAGCAGTGAGATATCCAAGCTGGTGGCCCAGCACCCCATGCATACCATGAAGGCCGATCTGGGGACCAAGCCCATGGTCCTCTACAAGGGCGCCGATGAGCAGATCATGAAGGGCGGACTCTTCTGAGATCTGCCTTGGGCCCCTGGCCCCTGCCCCATTTACTGGCTGAAAGAGCTTGACCGGACTTGACTGGATGTGACCGGAAGGGAGGAGGCACGACCCGGGTGGACCGGGCTCTGGCTGAGTTCCATTGCGGAACCGGTCTGTCCTCTTATAGCTCCCGGCCTGCCTACTCGTCCCTTTCGTCCTGGGATCCCTTGCCTGCGGGGCGCTCGTAGCTGTCGTTCTCGGTGCGGGTCCCACTACCGCTTCCGCTTCCGCTTCCGTCCCCCGATATCTGCCCGCCCAACCTGGTCTTCAGGGAGTCCAGCTCCTGCATGAAGTAGAAGGCCACGCCTCCGATCACCACCAGCAGGATGAGCAGTACACCGATGAGGGCTGAGGTCCCCACCTTACCCGCCATGTCGTCCTCGTTCTGGTCGGCCTGCTCCCGGTTCTTCACCGCCTTGTCTTCCAGTGCGGCCGTCAGCGCTTCCAGGTCGGTGACGTTCACCCCCAGCTCGCCGATGGCGGTGACGATGGTGTTCAGGTCGGTGGTCTCCCCGGTTACCTCCAGGATGTAGACCATCACCGTATCGGTGCTGTTCAGGTCGGCCTCATCGGTCACCGTCAGGGTCACCTCGTAGGCCCCCTCCAGGGTGTAGGTGTGGCTCGGTGTGGCTCCGGCTCCGCTTCCCGTGTCACCGAAGTCCCAGCCATAGGTCAGGTCGGTGGCTTCCGGGTCATAGGAACCGCTGCCGTCGAAGATTACCTGCTCATCGGGTTCGGCCACGATGGTCTTGCCGGCGTTGGCCACTGGAGCCAGATCGGGTGCGGGGTCCCCGGCCAGCAGTTCGGTTATCCGTTCGCTCTTCTGCTGCGAATCGAAGAGCAGGGCCCTGGCGTACTCGAAGTTGTGCACGCCCCGGCTGCCTTCGTGGGCCACCAGCTCGAAGTTGTACTCGGCCACCTCGTACAGATCATCGGCCTCCAGGACCCGGGCTGAATCACCCTCGACCAGACGGGCTGCCTCGATGGCGTCCTCGGTCTCGTTGAGCTCGCTCTCCACATCGGTGAGCATCTTGGTGATCTCCACATGCCAGGCCCGGACCACCCTGTCCGCCGACTCGTGGGAGAGCAGGCTGCCCGAACCCACGCCGTTGTGACAGTCGGTGGAGCAGGAGTTGGGCATGTCGTTGTCGATGCTCAGCGCCGGTTCCAGGGTGATGAAGGTGTGGCTGGAGATGTCCCATTCGGTGGCGCTCTTGGCCACCTGGGGCATGTGACAGTCGGTGCAGGTGACCGCACCGCCCATGCGCAGGTCGCCGATGACCCCTATCCCGCCCTGTCCGGTGAGGATCTCGTACATGGCGTGATGGGGCAGGTTGGGCGGTTCCGAGCCTGCGGTGTTGTGGCAGGTGATGCACAGCTCCTCGATGTCGGCCCGCAGGTCGTGCTCGTGGTCGGTGCCGTGGGAGTTGTGGCAGGCCCCGCAGGTTATCTGCCAGGTGGCACCATCTGGGACCTCGGTCAGAGAGGTACCAGCAAAGAGGGCCTGGGCCCCCTCAGGGGTGTGGCAGTTGACGCAGGGGGCCACCCGCTTGACCCCTGCCGAGGGCACGTTGGAATGCCCGCTGTTGGTCCAGTCCATGAACTGCTGATGGTGTTTCTTGGAGGTGATGCCGTCGGGCCAGAATACATCCTCGGACAGGTCATAGTGGTCCTCGATATCATCTCCAGGGTACATGCCCACCGGGAAGCCATGCTCGCCATCCAGGCTCTTGCCCCGCACATGGCACTGGGAGCAGACATCGGAGCTGGCTGATCTCCAGATGTAATCATCATCGCCGGAGTTGTCCACATGGAGATTGCCCGGACCGTGACATGCCTCGCAACCCACGTTCAGTTCCTCGAAATTGTTCACCCACTCGCCGTTTCCGTTTTCCTGGGGGGTGTAGCCTGTGGTGTGGCAACCGGCGCAGTTCTTCTGCCACGACTTGTCCAGGGCCACCTGCTTGATGGGCTCCGCTCCAAAGCCCCAATCGTGGGTGGAAGGGGTCCCGTTGCTCTCGAACCAATTCTCGGGATGGTAGCCCACCCACTCTGAAGTGGCGGTGTTCCACTGGATGGGCAGAACGAAGGTCCCGTTCTCGATATCCACCATGAAACGCTGCTTCCAGACTCCCGATCCCAGGACCCAGTCGATGGTGTAGTTGCTGCCGCCCAGGTTGGCGTAGAAGAGGTCGGTGCCAGAAGGATGGTGGATGGTGATGTTCTCACCGATGTCCGGCTGGGTCGAGAAATCGGCCAGGACGATATCCTCGGTGATGGGTCTCACCTTCTTGGTGTGGAGGGTCTCCTCCCAGCTGGCGTAGTGGGAGGTGTGACACCCACCACAGGTTGCCGAGCCGACATACTGGGCCGAGGCCATGTAGGAATTGTCCTGGGCCCCGCGCCCTTCATCATCGTCGGTACCGTCGAGTTCCGCAGTGGTGGCCACTACCAGCAGGGTCAGGCCAATGAGCAGTCCCAGGCCCATGAATTGCATTCTGTAGGAATTCATATTACTACCACAATGATACTTGCGGGTACAAATCATCTCCTATTTAAATCATAATAGGGCCATCACCATTTGCACATAGCAAGCGAGGCCCTGAACCCTGGCCTTTAAAGTGACCCCTCCGATGGCTTCGACCATGAACCAGACCTCCCCTTTGCCCCCCGAGTTCACTCCCCTGCTGGAGGGCATCGAG
The DNA here is from genome assembly GCA_964384995.1 of uncultured archaeon. Taxonomy (GTDB): domain Archaea; phylum Thermoplasmatota; class Poseidoniia; order MGIII; family CAYLMJ01; genus CAYLMJ01. The sequence continues at coordinate 11,679 of CAYLMJ010000003.1, forward strand.
GTGGTCCGGTCCAAGGCCTTCGCCATCGCTCTCTGGGCCTTGGTCGTCTTCATCGGTATATACTACATCTCCGAGGAGGTCATCCTGTGGCTGAGGGACGAGCTGGTGCCCGAGGGAGCTTCCATCATCCTGCTGAGCCCGGTGGAGCTCATCCTGCTGAAGATCAAACTGGCCTCCGTTGGTGCCATGATCGCGGTCCTGCCTCCTGTGGCCTACCTGCTGTGGCGCCATGCCCGTGAGAACCTCGATGTCCAGCTGGATCTCGAACTCGGCTGGGTGGGTGGCATTCTCCTGCTCATGGCCGCGGGACTGCTCTTTGCCGCCGGAGTGGCCTACTCCGTCGGGTTCATGATGCCCGTGCTCCTGGAGTACCTCTACACCGATGCCACCGATGCTGGTCTGGAGGTCACCTACTCCCTGGGCGAGTTCCTCCACTTCACGCTGATGCTGACGGTGGCCCTGGGCCTGGGCTTCGAGCTGCCCCTGGTGGTGTGGCTGCTGGTGAAGGGGGAGATAGTCACCTACTCCCAGCTGGCCCAGTATCGTCGTCACCTCTTCATGCTCTTCTTCATCCTGGCGGCCTTCATCACGCCTCCGGATGTCATCTCCCAGCTGGTGCTGGCCCTCCCCATGTCCGGACTTTTCGAGCTCTCACTGCTGATGATGCGCCTGATGGATCGGGACCAGTTCCTGGTAGAGAGGGGACAGATGCTGGATCGAAGGACCCCCTACGCTCCCAGGTCCGCCCATCTTCTGACCCTCTACGGATCGGTCCAGTGGCTCCTGACGGCCGGTCTGATGTACGGCCTGCTGTGGTACGCTCACGACCACGAGTTCATCGCGCTGGAGACCGACTGGCTGTTGACCCGCCAGGAACTGATCGACGAACTGCCCTTGCTCATCCTGCCGCTCCTGCTGGCCACCCTGCCCCTGTTCGCTATCGGTGATCGGGGGCGTCTTTCGTACAACACCCTCCTGGAGATGCGGCCCGCCGTGTACCTTGCCACCCTGCTGGTCGTGGCCTGGGTCACACCCTCAGGAGACCCCTGGCCCCACTCCTTCTTCCTCCTGGTCGTGCCGGTGCTGGCCGGGTTCGAGATGCACATGGCCCTCTTTCGTAGCGCGGCCATCCATCCCCTCCCCAAGGCGGATGTGCCGGATGTGCCGGTTGAGCCCCGGGCTGACCCTTCAGCCGAAGGCCCCGATCCGGATGGGTCATCCACTGCTCTGCCCGATGACGCTGATGAAGCGGAGCCCAGGATGGATGCGGCCGGGAAGGGTGGCTGATCCCCTCAAGCTCGGGAGGCGGGCATCTTCTGGGTCAACCGCGCCACACCCAGGGTCAATTCCAGGATGAGGAGCATCACCGCCAGGATCACCAGCTGGGCCATCAACGAAGGATCGGGGGCCAGGATGATGGACAGGAGGATCAGCAGACCGTAGAGATAGGGCCGCTTGCCCTTGAGCTGCTCGTAGGTGAAGAGCTGCAACTTCAGGCCCAGGCCGATGATCAGGGGCAGTTGGAAAGCAAGACCCAGACCGAACACCAGGGTGAAGATGGGGGTCAGGGTCCTCTCCAGTGAAAGGGCCACCTCAACCGGTCCTCCATCGGCGTTGGTCAGCATAAGCTCCATCAGGCGAGGGGCCAGGTAGATCAGGGCCAGGCCGGAGCCGATAATGAACAGGGTCAGGGAGCTGGGAATGACCCACAGGGCAAAACGGCGTTCCTGATGGTACAGGCCGGGTGCGGCGAAGAGATAGCCCTGGTACAGGACAAAGGGAAGCCCCACCCCCATGGCCAGGGCCATCGAAAGCTTGATCTTGACCGTCAGCAGCTCGGTGGGCCTGTAGACCTTCAGCTTCCGTTCCTGCGGGTCGATATCCTCCCCGGTGATGGGGTCCACAGTGACATCATCTGGGTCATCCAGCTCCTTCAGCTCCAGATGGTCGACGAGGCCGTCGATCAGGGTCTCGGAGATGGTGAAGAAGAGCAGGAAGCAGATGCCGATGATGGCCACCGGTCCCATCATCCGCCGGATCAGTTCATCCAGATGCTCACCCCAGGATCGGAATTCGTCCGTGGGCGGTGAGCCGGTTCTGATGACCTCGGCGTCCATTACCGGGTCATGGTCCACGGGGCATATAGTTTTTGATTTTCAAGGAGGATCTCTGGACCCGACCGGCTGATTTATTAACTATCATGATTTGTTATCCGCGTGCAGAACATTCGTCCGGAGTTGCCCAGAATGGGTCAACCTGAACGGTCCACCACCCTTCTCGGTGAGATCCTGTCCCGCACATCCCCAGTGATACAATGAGTTTAGGACCCCCCGAACTGATGCTCATCATCATCATCTTCTTTCTCCTGTTCGGTGCCAAACGGATACCCGAGTTCGCCCGCAGCCTGGGAGAGGGTTTCCGTGAGTTCCAGAAGGCCCGCCAGGAGTTGGAGCCGCCCGAACTGAACGAGCCCATCGATGCCCGGTCACGGCAGCTCTCATCCCCCCAGGAGACCGCTTCAGAGGCCGGTTCGGCCGAGGACCGCGAGCGCGCCAGGGTCCTTTCGGCGGCCAAGGGTCTGGGCATCGAGGTCGAGGGCCGTTCCCTGGATGAGATCAAGGCCGAGATGCGCAAGATCCTGGATGAGAAGGACACAGAAGCGGAGTGAGCGCCCACAGATGAGGGTGACCAACGGGCCCTGCGTAGTTACTTGTAGTCCTCTCAAGAATTGCGGAAAAATATTAAAATAGCTCCAATTCAATGCTTGAAAGATAATATTATCATCCATAAATGAAATGAAAAATCACAAAAATGTCAATTATCATCGCGGGACAGTGCTCATGGGAGTGCATTTACATAAATTACTCAAGTTTTTACATTATATACTAATTTATAATTATTACCACTACTATCCAAGTTTATGATTCTGGGCGAGTTCGAGCTATTGTTGATAAATCATGTGAGGGAAATGGGGCCCATCACTCCGGCCAGACTGCACGAACACCTTGCAGACGAATGGCATTCCTCATTTTCAACCCTGGCCACCACTTTACGACGCCTGGAGACCAAGGGTCTGCTGGTCTCCACCCCCCTCAAGGGCCGTTCAGTGGAGTACCGGGTGGACACCACCACCCAGACCTACCGTCACATGGCCAAATTGCTATCAACCCAGCTGGTGAACGCCTTTGCCGACAGTGAATGCCCCGACTGGTGCAATTCCAGGCTCATGTGCTCGCTCATGCACCTGTCCATGGGTCGAGAGCTGAACCATCTGAGCGAGGAGGAGCTGGACACCCTGATATTCCAGCTGGCCAAGATCAAGCAGGAGCGCATCGATGGCACGGCCTCCTTCATTCCTCGTGAGATGGGATGTGAAAAACCAGAAGAACTGGTAACCAAGTAGTGACCCATTAACAACCGGATCGTTGGATATTCGTTCCAGGTCCACAAGATATCACCTTAAATAATACAGGCGATTGGCAAATCCAATGAACCTCAACTCAACGGTGGCCCAAGTGCGCAAGCACTCGCTCTACCTGTTGATGGCCAGCGCGGTGGTCACCCTCATCGCCATCTACCTGGCCCTGCTCTGGGTGCCCTCGGCACGGTTCTTCACCGCCCCCAACGCCCAGCGCATCTTCTACTTCCACGTCCCTTCAGCCTGGATCTGCTACCTGGCCTTCGGCATCCTGGCCGCGACCTCGGGAGCCTTCCTGCGCACCGAGAACCCCTCCTACGATCGCTGGGCCCGGGCGGCCGCCGAGATAGCCTTCATCTTCGGCACGGTGACCCTGGTCACGGGAACCCTGTGGATGCGGGCCGAATGGCTCGACTCCAATGCCGAGATCGCCGACCACTTCCTGTGGGACACCCGGCTCTCCATCACCCTGGTGATGTGGTTCATCCTCATCGCCTACTTTGTCCTGCGCAGCGGCGCCCCGTCCGAGGAGGGCTCTCGCCTCTGCGGCATCCTGGGGGTGTTCGGCTTCTTCTCGGTGCCCCTCTCGTTCATCTCGGCCCGGGTCCTGAAATCCAACCATCCCAATCCCATCGCCTCCAGCGAGGGTTCCATCGATGGGGCCATGATGGGGACCATGTTCATCGGCCTGATCGCCTTCACCCTGCTGCTGATCTACCTTCTGCTGGTCCGCACCCAGCTTTTCAAGCTCACCGAGCAACTGGAACACGCTTTGTACCAACAAGGAGAAGAGCAATGAGAACCCGACCGCCCCTGCCTCTGCCATACAGCCTGACCCTGATCCTGTTACTGGCAGTCCTGCTCTTGCCCGCCTCCCAGGCCTCGGGCCAGACCCGCCAGCTTGACCTCACCGATGGGACCCTGACGGTGACCGTGACCTACGATAGTGTCCTGGAGACCGATGAGCTCTACACCATGGATATCATGGTCGACTGGAACGGCACAACCCAGGAACATGTCCTCCATTTCGAGCTGGCCGGCAAGGCCTACAAGCGGACCCTGAAGACCACCCACACGAGCTTCGCCCAGCCCATCTCCAAGAACACCTTCGAGAAGGACCGGCTCAACAGCCCCCTAACGGTGACCCTCAAGCAGGGTGACACCACGGTGGCCACCGCCGAGGGCGTTGTGGACATCAATTACCAGCAGGCCGACGACATGATCTATCTCTACCTGGGCTACACCCTGGTCTGGCTGGGCGTCTTCGGCTACATCGTCTTCCTGCACCTTCAGCAGAACCGCCTGGAGGGCATCACACAAAAGCTTAAGGTAAAAGAGGGGGACTCCAAACCCCGGTCAGAAGATGATGAGTGAAGATCCCGACCAGCCTGAGGCCGCTCCCAGCCATGGCGAGGCGTCCGATTCCACCAGCATGGCAGAATCACCTGAGACCGTTGACCATGGGGGATCCGCCGAGCCTTCCGCGACACCCGCCTCCAGGACCAACGAGACTCCGGTGGTCGACCGCTCGGCCAGACGGACGGGTCGAGATCGGCCCAAATGGCTCTGGTCCGCCATCGCCGTGGTCATCATCATCGCCATCATCGCCGCCGCGGCGCTGAGCGTCGAGAACCAGCCCGACTACGTTTCGGTGGAGCAGGCGGTGACCACCCCCGAGAAGTACATGGACCACGAGGTCCAGGTCTTTGGCATCGTGGAGGAGTGGAACCCCTCCGGCTCCGACCATCGCTTCATCCTCAACGACACCGAATCCACGAAAGATGATTACTACCTGCTGGAGGTTGACGCCAACGATGTTCCGGCCCCCAGCAGTTTCGGCGAGCACAAGGGTGCCACCGTCACCGGTCGCCTGGTCTACGACGATGATACCGGGATCCTGAAGCTGGTGGCCTCCGAGCTGAGGGTGGGCTGTCCCTCCAAGTACGAGCCTGAAGAGAGGTAATAGGGAGGCCTCTTCCCCCGCTCGACTTGGTGCAATAACACTGCGAACAGGATAGCTGGCCTGCTCTCCCCTTGATCGCTGTTTGACCATTGATCGATCAGGTCAGGTTCCGGTTCGAAGGACGACCCACTTTCGCCTACAATCGCCTATCTTCGCTTGCCGCCCCTTGCCAGGCTCACCAGAGTGACCACCGCCAGGATCATGACCAGCGAGGGTTGAGGCGAGGAGGAGTCGGAGCTGGGGGTCACCGGGTTGGGATAGTGGGCGGTGGCCTGGAACACCTCGTTGGTGTCGTTGTCCTGCAGGAAGAGAACGTAGCCCAGCTCATCCGCATCCCACCAGGGTTCCAGGGGCACCTCGAACTCATGGCCGGCGGTGACATTGGCCAGGGGCATGGGCTCCATGATCCATCGGGCCACGAAACGGTGGAGGTCGATGCCGTTGGAGCCCAGACCCATCCCGTCCCAGCCGTACCAGTACAGGTTGTCCTCGATGACCACCGCATGGAGCCGGACATCCCCGGACAGGTTGGCCTCCGAGGTCACCGTGAGGTTGAATCGAAAGGTGGAATTGGTGATGGTCGGCTCGCCACCCCACATCGTGTAGTCGGCCTTGGAAGCCTCCTTGTCCAATTGCTGCTGGTACACCTCGGCGGTCCTCTTCACCGAGGAGGAGTCGCTGCTGATGATCTGCGTATCGGCGTTGCCGTTGATGACCACCGTGGGATAGCCCCGGTTGTCCTCTATCGGTTCGTACAGCGCCAGGCGCTCCTTTGAGCCGGTGATGCCAAAGGGATCGTTGTCGGTCCAGTAGCTCTTGCTGGTGTTGTTGGGCGGTCCCGTGTCGGTCCATCTCCCGGGATGGTAGGCGATGATGGCCAGGTCGTCGCCATGGGCCCGGTAGAGCTCCTCGACGGCCAGGTCGGCGTTCTTGCACGGCGGGCACCACACGGCGGTGAACAACTCGAGAAGTTGGACCTTGGGTCGATTGACCGCGGCCTCGCCATCGGTCACCCCGGCCTCATCCGGCAGAGTGGTGAGGCCCAGGGGCAGGAGGGCCAGGACCAGGGTCCAGACCAGGACCCTGTGGGTGGTGGGATGGCGGGTGGATGTCAGGGCGGGTTCGCCGTTTCCATGCATAGCCATAGACTCCGAGGCATCATCGCCACCCGGACCTTTTATTTAAAACCCGGGCAAGCCAGGTCATCCCAGTTCCTGGCGGCTAAAGACCCTGTGGCTGATGCGAGCAGAACAGGACTCTCCCCAACGGGGTCTATGGAGGATGGGGATGGTGATGATGGTGGTGGTGATGATGATGATGATGATGATGATGATGATGATGATGATGGTATCCGAGCCTGGTCATCGTGGCATCTCATCCATATCGTACCTGTCTCGCCCGCCTGAGCCGTTGTTTCACCGGACCGGCCATGGACTTAAAGCATACAGGCGGCCTGCACCCTTCAAGATGTCCAGTCCGAAACCGGCGCCCTCCAGCACCCGCCTCCGGTCCCGCATCGAGCGTGAGAAGCGAACCGTCCACGCTATGGTCAGACTCTACTGCCGCCAATGCCACGCCACGTCGGATGGACTGTGCGAACCCTGCGCCAAACTGCAAGAATATGCCCTGTCCCGGCTGGAAGCCTGCCCCTACCAGGAGGCCAAATCGGTGTGCGCCAAGTGCCGCCTCAAGTGCTACTCGCCAGAAAAAAAGGAGGCCATCAGAGCCGTGATGCGGTACGCCGGGCCCCGCATGCTCCTTTACCATCCGGTGATGGCCCTCAGGCACAAGCTGGACAGCCTGCAAGGTCAACAAGGACCTGAAAAGAACAAAGATTGAACAGGCCCAACACCAGGAGGCTCTACCTAGATGGCGCCCTCGGCCGTCCTGACCTCACCCATCACCCTGCAATCTATCTTGGGGCAGCGATAGGGTCCCGGCTGGTCCACCTTCAGTTTGGTTCCGCAGCCACTGCAATGGACGGCCAGGGGAAACTCTTCAGCATGTTCGACCCTGGGTCCGAAGCCGCTGTAGCGTGACAGCAGCCGCTCGGCCTGTCCCTGGGCCCGGCCCCGTCGCACCAGCTCCTTCTCCACCTGCTGTTTCAGGCGCCTGACCTGGTAGCCCTCAAGACGGTTGATGAGCACCAGCCGGTCCCTGGAGAAGCCCCAGAGCTCGATGCAGAGCTCCTTGAGCCGTTCCAGTTCCAGCTCCTCCTGGGAGCGGGCCGACCGACCGCCCCAAGCCAGCTAGCCACCTCCCTCCTGGGACCAGAATCCCGGGGGCTGTTCGGCCAGCCACTGGGCCGTGGCCCGGATGGCCTCCTGGCTGGTGTACCTCGGCTTCCAGCCCAGCTTCACGATGGCCGCGCTGTCCAGCATCATCTTGGCCACATCCCCCACCCAGCCGCGACTGCCGCCGGTGAAGGAGTACTCCACCTTCTCTAGGCCCAGCACCCCGGCCACCGTGTCGGCGATGGTCACCACATCGATGGCGTCCAGGGAGCCGATGTTGTAGGCCGCGAACGGGACCTCGGGACCACAGACCTTCCCGGGAAGGGCCGTGAGCATGCCGGTGATGCAGTCGCTCACATGGAAGTAGGACTTGAGCTGGCGCCCATCGCCCAGGATCTCCATGCGGTGTGGGTCGGCCTGGAGCTTGGCCACGAAATCGTAGGTCACACCATGGGTGGAGTTGGGGCCCACGCAGTTGGCGAAACGGTAGGCCACCGCCCGCATGTCGAAGGTGTGGCAGTAGGAGCTGATCAGGGCCTCGGCGGCCAGTTTGGAGGCGCCATACAGGGAGATGGGATAGAGAGGGCCGTAGTCCTCGGGTGTGGGCAGGACCGTGGCCTCGCCGTAGACCGTGGAGGTGGAGGTGAAGGTGAACTGCTTCACGCTCGCCTGACGGGCGGCCTCGATGACCCGGTGGGTGACCACCACGTTCTGCTCCAGGTGGACCCGGGGGTCGGTGGCGCCCACCCGCACCTCGGGGTTGGCCGCCAGGTGGTGGACGATGTCGGCGCCCTCCATGTGCTCCTGCAACAGCTCCTCATCAGCGGTCAGCAGGTCCTCCACCACCAGCTCCACCTTCCCCTGGCCCAGATGGGGCTCCAGGAAGGCTCGCTGGCCACTGCTCAGGTTGTCGATGACCTTGACCCGATGCCCCTCATCGACCAGGGCTGCCACCAGATGGGAACCTATGAATCCCGCTCCGCCGGTGACGATCTGAACCATTGTCCCTGCGCCTCCTCACTCTTGCTTGTCCTCGGTGTCCCCGGTCTCCCCTGTCTCCTCGTCGCCACCACCGCTCAGGCGCCGCAGGCTGTCCAGGTTGATGGACTTGGTGAACGAGGTTGCGCTCTCGAAGCTGATCCGATCGCTGATGTCGGTCCAGAGCGTGCCCATCTCATCCTGCACCTCCTCCCAGTGCTTGAAGATCCACACCAGGCCGCCGATGACCACCAAGGCCATGAGCAGCAGGATAAAGTTGAGATAACCCACCTCCGAGGCCACGTCCAGCCCCTGATGCACGGCAAAGGCGATGGCAAAACAACCGATGAGAGCTCCCATGATCACCGCCGACCACACCTTGGCGGGCTTCATGCCCAGGGCCCTTCCCATGATGGTGCCGCCCACTGCTCCCGAGCCTTGGAAGGGTACCACCACGAAGAGCACGATGCCCAGGAAGGTGAACTTCTCCACCCACGTTTTGTCGTCCATGAGGGAGGCTCCCTTCTTCTCCAGGCGCCGGATGAAGGCCCCAATGAGGGGGATGCGCTTGGCGATGTCGAAGTTCCAGGCCAGGAAGAGGCCCACCACGATATCGATGAAGGCGATGGTCAGGGCCACCAGCCACCAGTCCAGTCCGTCGATGGTTATGGCCGCCGGGATCACCGACTCCTTGCCCAGGGGTGGCAGGAAGTAGAGCACCATCCATCGCGCCAGGTTCAGGAAGGTCCCCTGGTTCAGGGTGAAGAAGAGCAGGCCGATGCCGGCGAAGCCCACGATGAAGGGGGTGAAGAACTTCACCATGGCCATCATGATCAGATGGCCGCCGATGGCGAAGACCAGCACCGCCCCCCCGATGAGCATCATCACCGAGAAGACGGCGGTCTGCTTCAGGGTCAGGTCCACCTTGTCGGGGTGAGCTTCCATGACCGTGTGGTCGAAGTAGCTGAAGTTCAGGACCGGTGAGACCCAGGTGGTCTCGCCATGGCTGACCACCTCCCACTCGGCCCAGATGTAGACATCCTCCCGGAAGCGATCGGTCTGGTTGCCCGGGACCATAAGAGTCAGGCCATCCACCCGCATGAAGGTGTAGCCGTTGGCCAGCTCCAGGAGGTTGGAATCCACGACGTTGGTGAATTTCACGTTGTTGAGAGTTGCCTCTTCGAAGGTGACGTTATGAAAGGTCAGCATGTCATGGACCAGTACTTCCTCTTCGGAGGTGGAGGTGAACATCACATCCATCATACTGGTCTCGCGAATGTAGCTGAGCTTCAGGGGGGTGTCGATGAAGTCGGTCGATTCGAACCGACACTCATCGATGAGCACCACCTCCAGCTTCGAGTTCTCGAACGATACATTGGTGAAGGTGGTGTTGTAGAAGTGGATCTTCACCAGGTCGGTGTCGGCGAAGATGACGTTGTCGAAGGTGGAATCGAAGAAGGACAGGTTCTCGAAGTCGCTGTTCAGAAAGAGCACCGAGGTGAAGGACATGTTGGTGAAGCGTGAGTTGGTGTACTCCACCCGGTTGAAGACCCCGCTCTCCAGACTGAGGTTGCCGATACTGCGTTTATCCAGGTCGATGCGATCGGCGTAGACCAGTTCGGGGGTCAGGGTCTCGTTGGCCAGAAGCTCGCTCAGCCCTCCAGCCTTGAGCTGGGTATCTCTGGTGAGGAAGAAATCCCCGTCGAGATCGGGCAGATATTCGATGGAGTTGATCTTCCCCTCCATGGTGCCCGTATCCCCGATCTCATGGTCGAGGAAGTACTTGTCCTCGCCATCCCGGTCCTCCAGCAGTTCCCTGGGGCTCTCGCCGATGAAATCCCAGTAGAAGAGGTTCAGGATGAGTCCGATGACGACCAGGATCACACCCAGGGAGAGCCAGATCTTGTTGGACTTCTTCACCGCCATCCAGAGACTGATGGTCAGGTCCCGGATGGTGTCCAGCTCGTCGGGGTCGCGGAAGAGCTCCTCGTCGGATATCCTCTCTTCCCCCTCGGCCTCCTCCTGGGCCTCGGCCTCCTCCCGGGCCTTTTCAGCCTCCCGGGCGGCTTCCTCCTTGGCCCTGGCCTCGGCCTCTGCCTGTTTGCCTATCCTGGAGGCGAGGATGCGTTCCAGACGGTCGCCGCGGTCGGGCTTCCCTGAGGCGGGAACTATGATGTCAGAGGGCGACTCGTCCATGTCGGGGTAAGGGCCGCACCTACAAAAACCGTTCCACTCAACCGCCGGAGGCGATGGTCACCAGTTCCAGCAGGTCGCCCTCGTGAAGGACCCGGGTCAGCGGTATCGGTTCCAGCGCTCCTTTGTCGGTGGCCAGGGTCACCAGAACGGCGTCAGGCAGGACCTCGATGGTGGTCAGCAGGTCGCTGGCCTGGCTCCCATCGGCAAGGTCGATGGTCCTGGTCTCACCCTCGAGGCGGTAGGCTATCTCCATGGTAATCGCTCCATCATCATGCTCGCATTGAGGTTCACTGTCATTAACGTTCCCTTCCCGGGCCGCCCAGGCTCAGCTCGTGCTCATCGCTCCTCCACCTTCACCACCAGGCAGACGTGCTCCTTGGCGAACTTGTGCAGCGAGCGGCGTTCCACTACCTCGTGCTCCCGGGCCAGCCCCCGCTCGACCTCCTCGATTATCTTGTTCGGCGGCCGGGCCACGTCGATGCATCTGGGTTTCACCATCATGTATCCTATACCACCCTTGGGGCACAGGGAGGCAAGGTTGGCCAGGAAGAGGTCCATCTGGGTCTTGGCCGCCACGTCCTGCACCACCACATCCGCTTCCCGGACGATGTGTCGATAGGTCTCGGGGCGCCGCGCGTCGGCCAGCAGGGGGAAGAGGTTGGGCCGCTTGCGGGAGCGGTGGTGGAGCTTGTGGTAGGGGATCAGGCTGTGCTCCACACCGAACAGGGTCCCCTCGCGGCAGATGTCCGACAGATGGGAGAGGGTCTCGCCCTGGGCCGCTCCCAGGTAGAGCACCCGGCTGTCCGACCGAAAGGGCCACCGTTTGCCCCCCAGGGTCAGGTAGGCGGCCAGCTTGGAGTGGCGGGGGTCCCAGCGGCGCCGGGAGCCATCCACCAGGGAGCGGGTGAAGAGGTTCTTGCCCTGGTGCTGGACCCCGAAGGTACCTTTTCGCCCCATCAGTCCACCGCCGTCCACACCTCGGCGCCCAGGATGTGGAGGGGATTGATGCCCGTGACGTAGACCTGGGCCTCGTCGTAATCGCCCTTCTCCAGGCCCGTGACCTCGAAGCTCATGGTGCAGGATTCGGTGGGTCCCAGGCCCTGGACCGGCCAGATCAGGCGCTGGCCCTTGCGGGTGGCGTTCTCGGGCTCCACCCGGGTCACGACTCCCGGCGGCAACGATACCATCAGTTTGAACTTGTCCTGGCGCAGGCGATAGTTGGTCACCGTCAGCTCCACCCGGGTAGTGCCGTTCTCGTACCTGACCTCGTCGGTGATCCACACCAGGTCCATGATGGCCGCCACGACCCGGTCGAGCTTGGGCACCGGCTTGCCCACCACGGCGGCCGACTTCTCGGCCATGGCCGGGAGCACCTTCTGCACCAGGGCGAACTTGTCGGCCATCTTCTTGCGCCGCTCCTGCTTGCCCAGGTGGCGCCGCAACTGGTTGGCGTTGGCGCGCAGGGCCCGCTTGATCTCCTCCTGGATCTCGCCGATGTTGGCGATGGCCTCCTTGGCCTCGGAGGTGAAGGGGACGTTGGTGGAGGCCACGTGGACCAGGATGATGGCGGGTCCGATGGGGGTGCCCTTGCCGCCCCGCTGTTCCAGGCCGTAGCGCCGCCAGTCCAGGCCCTGGACCGATTTGGTGATGACGCAGGCGCCCTGCTGGTAGAGCAGGGGCACCCGGTTGGCGAAGCGCAGGATCTGCACTGGTTGGTCCCGGGGTTGGGTGCCGCCGTAGACCATGCCCACCTCCACCAGGAAGGGAGTGCCGGCGAAGACCGACGGGGCGCGACTGGTGGGCTGGGTGTAGAACTCGGCCCGGGTCTGCTCCAGGACGCTCCTGAGACCCTTCTTGATCAGCAGCTCGCCAATGGGGGAGAGGCAGTCGGTGGGCGGGGCCATCAGCTTGGTGTTGGCAAAGCCGTTGAGCAGGCGTTTGACCTCCAGGCGGGTCATGTCGGCCGGCCGGGTGGCGCCCTCGAGGTAGGTCTTCTCCAGCACCCCCTTGACCACCCGGGTGGTGACCCTGGAGAACTCGCTGCGCAGGAAGTGGTCCAGCTTGGACGACTCGGTGGCGTGGAGCATCTCCAGCAGTTCCCCCAGCTCGACGCCGTGGGGATGGGGCTTGACCTTCTTGGTGGTCTGGGGCTGGGTCTCGGTGACCCGGGGATAGCGGGTCGTCTCGCCCGAGGGGTCGGTGAAGGTGATGTTGGCGTGGGGGTTGACGATGGCCGTGGCCCGCAGGTACTCCTGCACCGAGGGCGACTTCTCCCGGTAGCGGGCCTTGAGCACCATCTCGATGGCGGTGCCGTGCTCCATCTCGACGCCCTCCTCGTCCCGCCAGATGAACGTCTCCTTGTGATGGACCACGCCCCGGTTGGCCTGGGTGTCCAGCTTGAGCACGAAGCGGTAGGCTGGCTCCTCGGCGCCGATGGTGGAGGTGATGACAGCGCTGCGGCCGGTGGTGAGCTGGCCGTACATGATGGCTGCCGAGATGCCGATGCCCTGCTGGCCCCGGGATTGCTGGCCCGAGCCGAAGCGGGAGCCGTAGAGCAACCGCCCGAAGACATGGGGCACCTGCTCCTCCACCACGCCGGGACCGTTGTCGGTGACGATGACCCTCAGCTCGTCGGCGTCCACCTTCTCGAGGCTCACGACCACCTCGGGGAGGATGGCGGCCTGCTCGCATGCGTCCAGGGCGTTGTCCACCGCCTCCTTCACCGCCGTGATGAGCGACTGGGTGGGATTGTTGAAACCCAGGATGTGCTTGTTCTTCTCGAAGAACTTGGCGATGGAGGTCTGGGCGTACTCGCCGGCCGCCTTCTGGGCCGCCAGTTTGCTCCTCCTCTTGGGGGCCGGAGTGGGCTTGTTCTGCCTCTTGACCGGGGCCGCTTCGGGTTCAACCGGGGGTTGCGCGGGAGGCGTCTCGGGCGCCGTGAAGGCCTCTTCCAGGGTCTTCTGGGTCATGGTCGTAACCGCCACTGGCGATGGTGGATAAAGGGTTTGGCCGGATTGCCGGGGGCACTGCCTCTACTGGGTGCCCGGGACGGCCAGCCACTGGGCGCATTGATGACAGTAGTAGTAGCCCTGGGCGGGTTGGAAGGGTGCCGGCTGCCAGCAGGTGGGACAGGTGGTGGCCTGCGCCATCGGCTGGGCCTGAGGCTGGAGCTGGGGTTGGACCTGGGACTGGGCGACGGCCGGTCCGGCGGCGGGGACCATGCCCGGCTGGGCGGCCGGAGCGGGTCCGCTCTCGGGCCATTCATCATCCTCGGGACCGGAGCGCAGATGGCGCATCAGACCCACGCCTCCCACCATCACCACCAACAGGGCCAACAGCAGGACGATCATCAGGTCGGGCTCATCATCGTCCTTGTCCACCGGCCGGTTGGCCACATAGAAGCTCTCCATCACCTGGTTGTTGGAGATGTCCTCATCCTCGAACTGGATGGTGGCGAAGAGCAGATGCTCGCCGGGCTGGGCGGTCCAGGTGTAGGTCACCGTGCGCTGGCCGCCGGCGGGCAGGTCCAAACTCACTTCGTGGAGCAGGCTCTCGCTGTCATCCGGGTCATCGAGATAGAGGGTCACCAGCACCGCTCTGCCCTCGGCCGGGGAGGGGTTGACCACCGTGAACGATATCTCCAGCTCGTCACCCTCCATGGGCTCATCGTCAGCCTCCCCCACCTCGATGGTATCGTCCAGGATGTAGTAATCGGGATGGAGGGCGGCGTGGTAGATGGTCAGGCTCTTGGACTCCACCTCGATGGTGTCGAACCCGTCATCCACAACAAGCTTGAAACTGGTCCAGCCCTCGGGCAGGTCGGCTGTGGACCAGCGCTGGGTGCCACTGGTCTCCAGACCCAGTCCGATGAGCTGGGGTTCACCCTGGCCAAGATGGTAGAGCCGGATGTCCAGCCCTCCGCTGTCGGGGTCGTTGACCGTCCAGGTCAGGTCCACATGGGAATCGGCGGTGTCGGTCTCGGTGTCACCCACGGATTCCAGCGTTGCCTGGGGCGGCGTGTTCACCATGATGGGCACCTGGGCCGTGGCGATGCCGGCCTGGCCGTCATCCACCGTAAGGGTGATGACATGGGCCCCGGCTGATAGTCGAGTGGATATCTCATCCTCGTCGCCGAGAGGACCGTCCAGGTCCGAGGTCCAGCTGTAGGTCAGCAGGTCGGGTGTCTCGCCATCGGTGCTGCCCTCGGCCGCGAAGGTCACCCGCCGCGAGGGGCGGAAGACCTCGTCCTCCAGGGGCTCGCTGATGACCGCCGTGGGGGGATTGTTGATGAAGAAGAGGATGGAGGTTGCACCCTCGACCCCGTAGATGTCTGTGGACGTCAGGGTCACGGTGTGCTCGCCCAGGGTGAGATCATCCCGGGTGAAGGAGGCCTCCTCGGACAGCAGGCCGTCCAGTGACGACTCCCAGCGATGGGTCACCGCGTCCCCATCGGGGTCCGGTTCATCTGACGCCTCAAAGGTGACCTCGTCACCCGGCAGGGCCATGGAGCGGTCCAGGGGGACCAGGATGAGCGGCTCGGGGGCCGTGTTCATAACGATGTCGACCTTGGCGCTGGCGCTCTTGAAACCGTCGTTGACCGTCAGGGTGATGGTGTGGGGACCCCGCTCCTCCAGGGTGTGGCTGAAGGTGGCCTCGGTGCCAAACTGGCCCTCACGGTCCGACTCCCAGAGGTAGGTCAACTCGTTGCCCTCGGGATCGTAGCTGGAACCGCCGTCGAAGTCAAGAGCCCCGCCCACCGGATAGAGGCCCGCCTCCGGGCTGTCCAGCACCGGCACGGGGATCTGGTTGTTCAGCCAGCCGAAGATGTTCAGGGCCCAGGCCAGGTTGTCCGACTCGTTGAGGTAGTCATCGTTGAGGGCGTGAGAATCGGAGATGGCCACCAGCCGCCCCTGGCCATAGGGAGCCGCCGCGGCCAGCAGATTGGGGAAGATTGGCGTCTCGTCCCACACCACATCCTGGGCCTGCCCGCTCACCTCCAGGATCAGATTGGGGCTGTTGAAGTAGAGCTGGGTGATGGCGTCGTTGACCGGATGGTCCTCCAGCTGGTTGGTGGAGCCGGGAAGTCCCGGCTGACCGGTCCAGTCAATGCCGGCGTAATCGGTGAGCGCCCTCATAGTGGCCGCGCTGTCATCGCCGTTCACCAGCAGGCCGCCGCCGGAATCAATGAAGGTCTGCAAGACCTCGAGCTCCTCGGTGGTGTAGGCCGTCTGGGGCTGTCCCACCACCAGCACCGTGATGGGCTCCAGGGCCAGGTCGGTGAGGCTCTCACCGTCCGGCAGGGCGAACACGTGGTAGCGGGCCGTCTCCAGCTCATCGGCCATCACGGTGTAGGTGAAATCGTTGGCATGGGCCTCGTCGAACAGCACCTTGCCCACCGGCCGGTAGACATCCAGGGTCCGGTAGAGCCAGTTGTTGTAGGTGCGGGCCTCATCCTCCACGGGTTGGACGTGGATGGCGATGGGGGTCAGGGCCTCCCGGGTGGGGGTCCAGCCCAGGGTCAGCTCCTCGGCCAAGCCCGAGGCCAGCTCGTCCACCGTGATGGTGCTCTCGACCTTGTCGTTGACCCGCAGTTCGACGGTCAGGTCGCTCTCGTCCGAGAGTCCGATGTTGGCCAGCTGGAAGGTGAACTCGGTGGGTTCGTTGACCTCAAAGTAGTGGTCCAGTTCAAGGCCGCCCAGGCTCAGTTCGTGCTCCTCGCTGATGACCCCGGAGACAACCAGGGCGAAGGGCTGGTCCACCTCCTCGGTGTCCTCGTCGCCGTCCATGGCGATGTTGTCGGCCGCCACCTCGATGGACCAGAGCCCCTCCTCCGGGGCCTCGATGAAGACGTTCTCCACGTTGTTGATGGAGTCGCGCTCACCGTCCACGATGGAGTAGTGGTTGTCGCCCAGGCCGTAGTTGCCCAGGTAGGTGTCCCCCGAGGGGGTGGTGACGATGAGGTCCAGACCAGGGATATCTTCAGGGGCGTGATGGTGGTGGGCTGGAAATTGACTGAGAAGGACTGACCGGTCTCCAGGGCCACCTCCTCGTCCACGATGAGATGGTTGACCCCCATGCCGTGCAGGTAGTCCATGTCGATGTAGCCCCAGCCCTGGGCGAAGCGGTCGGCCCGGGTCAGGTCGTGCTGGTAGGCGTTGGCGATGGCCAGGGCCTTGATGGTGGCGGCGTGGGGTTTCTCGCCCGAGGGATTGTTGCCAAAGTGGTTGGCCTTGTAGAGCTGGTAGGCCAGGGAGAGGGCTCCGGCGGTCACCGGTGTGGCTCCCGAGGTCCCACCGAACGAGGAGGTGTAGCCGTTGTCCCCGGTGGTGGTGTAGATGGCGTCGTAGGGTCCCGAGAGGTCGGGCTTGTAGCGGCCGTCCTCGGTGGGTCCCTTGTTGCCCTCGTTGCCACTGTGCCGGTCGTCCTCACGATCGGTGTTGTCGAAATGGTCCAGGCCTCCAACGGTGATGACGTTCTTGGCCGTGGCATCCTGGGAGATGGACTCGTCACTGCCCCCGTTGCCGGCGGCGTAGAGCATGCTCACATCGTACTCCATGACGGCCCGGTCGTTCTCCTCGGAGTAGGAGGAGTACTGGCTGTTGGCCGAGCCCTGGTGCCACGAGTTGGACTGGAAGAGCCCGTCCCAGTTGTTCACCAGATTGCGGATGGACTGGAGCCGGGGCACGTTCCACTGGCAGAAGACCCCGCCCGAGCCGTGGGACTGGCCCAGGGCCCGCTCGTCCACCCCCTTGGCGTAGACGATGCCGAAGGTGGAGGTGCCGTGGTCGGCCTCCTCCACGTTGCCGTCGGTGCCGATGAGCTGGCCCTCGAACTCCTGATGGTCCTGGTCGATGCCGTTGTCCTTTATCTCGCCCACGATGGGCTCCCCGGTCACCTCGTAGGTGTGCATCTCCTCGGTGCCGGTGAAGATCCGGATGTTGTCCATGACGGCGACCAGCTCACCGTGGAGGGACAGCCATTCCACCCGGTCCAGGGCCGCCAGAACTGGCAGGTCCGGGCTCATCATCCTGACCGTGAGGATGTCGTTGAGCTGTCCCGTGTCCAGGATATCGCCCTCCAGGGTCCGAATGAGATCCATGATGGTGGCCCTGTCCCGGCTCGAGGTCAGTTCGGGAAAGAGCTTGATCTCCACGGTCAGCTCAACATCCCCCTGGACCGCCGCAAGCTCGGGGTCGATCTTGTAGGCCGGATGGTAGGGGCCGACCCAGGTGACGAAGTCGAGGTCGGCCGTCCGCTCCAGACCTCCCTGTCCGTTCTCAAAGACCAGGTAGGTGTACTGGGGAATGTAGCGCAGGATGGTGAGTCCCTGGTCTTCCAGGGTGGAGTACCAGCCGGGCTGGGTCGCTCCTTCCAGCTGGACCAGGGCCAGGCGGCTGTCATCCAGGGACGCAAGATGGGAGGGCACCTGGGGCTTACCAGCCGAGGGGTCGAAGTTGGCGTACTTGAGATGGATCAGACCCGTATCATCATCAGGTCCAGTATCATCGGGTCCGGTCCGGGGTCCGGAGGCCGAACTGCCCATCAGGCCCAGCGGCATCAGCATGGCGAGGACTATCAGCAGGCTCAGGGGTCGAGTTGGGGAAAGGGCCATGGCTATACCTGGTGTTGTTCTGTCAAGGCCAGTTCGGGTTTTTATTTAGACCTTTGTCCATTTTAGGGCCCAAAATCCAGATATCGACCAATCGCGGGTTCAGGTCACCGTTTGTTCTCGTGTTTCCGTGCGGCCTTGCCAATGTCCCGGTTCAGCTTCCGGGCCACTCTCTTCTGGCGATTCAATTCCCAGGCCTGGTTGCGTTTCTGCTTGTCCTCGTTCTTCATTCGCGAGATGTTCAAGCGAGTGTCGGCCCGCAAGGCCTCCTCCTTGTTGATGCGCCTGATTAACTTGTGCTGTATCTCGTGGGGCAGTTGGTCCATCAGATGGCGGTCGATGGCCAAGTGGAGGTCCACATCCTTGCCCTTGGGCTTGAAGCCGACCTCACCCGCCCCATCCGGTGCGCTGGACATTTTGAGTTTGCACACAAGACAACGCTCGGCATTTTCGGGCACATCGGCGCCACAGTTGCCGCACTCGAACAGTTTCTGCTTCTCATCTTGGGTCTCGGACATCGTCAAGCAACCCGGCAGGGTATCGGTCCCTGGATATTAACATTGAGGCTAATGCATCATTCAAAAGCCCAAAGAGCTATCACCGACCATATCCATACAACATTGTGGCCTATTTTCCCCACGACCCGGATGATGACTTTGGATTGAAGCTCAATCGTTGGCTGGGACGCAAGGACCGCCAGCTGGCCTTGGAACTGCCCCATGCCCTCTACACCATGGAGCTCATGCTGGCCTCGGGAGCCGGGACCGAGGAGGCCATCCTCTACGTGGCCCGGGGTGATTACGGCCCTGTCTCAAAGCTATTTGCGGAGGCCGTCGACTCGGCCGCCGAGGGGGAGGTCCAGCTCTCCAAAGCTCTGCTGGCGGTGGGCCGTGCCTCGGGCTCGGAGCCCTTCCAGGAGGCAATGGACGAGCTGGTGGCCCGCATGGAGACCGGCTACGACGTGGGCAAGCGACTGGGCCAGTTCGCCTATCGCAACCAGCTCTACATACGACGGGCCAACGACGCCTTCTCCAACAGGTTCCGGGAGGTCTACCTGCCCGCCTACATGATCCTGGCCCTGCTGTTCCCATTCCTCTTTGGTTCGGTGAGCTTCTTTCTGGGCTCGGTGGCGGTCGGCGACGTTCCCCAACCCCCGCCCTGGCTGGCCTGGCCCTTTCCCTTCGTGAGCCTGGCCGTGGCCTGCTACATGATCCATGCCTCGCCACCCATGGAACGAACGAGCCTGCGGGAACTCTATCTCTTCATGGTCCGCTATCCCTCGACCCAGGTGCTCATGATGGGTCTGGCGGTTGTAATATCCTTCTACGTAGGCTGGCTCTCCCTGGGCTTCGGCTTCGCCTCCGCCATCATCACCAGCCCCGGCTTCCTGATCCTGGCCCTCCTGGTCTTCGACCATTACGGGAACCAGAAGGCCGAGGAGGTGGAGAGCCGGTTCCGCCAGGGCCTGGAGGATACGGCCGATTACATCTCGGGCCATCACTCCCTGGAGTGGTCCATCAACCAGGGCTTCTCGGAAGAGTTCCTGACCGACCTCTGCCTGGTCCGGGACCGGTGGGAGCTGAACGAGGCCTTCAGGGATCTGGCTCGGCGCTTTCCACTGCACACCTTCAGGCGGACGGCGCTACTGATAAAGGCCTCCACCGAACGAGGCTTGGAGGTGGGCGATGCCCTGCGCATGCTGGCCAAGGGGCTGTGGGAGCATCACCTCATCCGCTTTCGCCGCCGGGAGCAGAACCTGAAGGAACTGTTGTTGGGCATTATCATCATGCTGGGCGTGGCCGGCCTGCTCCCCATCGGCTTCACCTTCCTGCCCACCGCTCTGGCCATCGTGGGCCTGGTCGGATACCTCCTGGTCTACCTGGTGGGCGTTGGCAGGCTGTGAACTGTCTCAGGCCGAACCCGAGATCTCCCTGAGCTTGTGCAGGGCGTCGGCGGCGGCCTTGCGCACGTCCTGGTACTCGTCGTGCATGGAATCCACCAGCTCATCCTCGATCTGCTCGCAGAGCTGGCGCCGCCATTCGATGGTCGGCTGGGCCTTGGAGGCCTCGGCCAGGGCGCATCCCAGTCGATCCAGGGCCTCGATGGAGTGGAGTCGGATGGTGCGGTTGTTGGACATGTTCAGGGCCGATATCAGCGGCTCCACCGCCTCCTGCCCGATGACCTCCAGGGCCTGGGTGGCGGCATGTCGGACGTTCTCCGAACGGTCGCCCAGGGCGGCGATGAGCGGGGCGATGGCTTCTTCAGCTCGCATGCGGCCCAGGGTCCAGGCGGCCGATTCTCGAACCGCGGGTTCGATGTGGTTCAGCTTGTCCACAATGTGGGGGACCCATTCGTCCGACCCATTGTCCGTGGCGGCCAGTGATGCAGCCAGCGCCGCTTCCTCGGATGCCAGCTCCTGAGGCAGTTCAGCGTGATATTCGATGAACTCCACCTCATCTGGTACATCCTCCATCCTCAGCTCGACCAATGGCTCCTGGGACCCATGTGGCAGATCGGGTGGCTCAGATGGTTCCGGTTCACCCTCACCCAGTTCCTCCAGCGCCTCGCTGGCCGCGGTCCTCACCTCGGGCTCCTTGTCGTAGGTGGCATCCTTCAGGGCCAGCACCGCCCGCCGGTCGCCCAGGTCGCCCAGTGCCGAGGCCGCCAGCATGCGCACCCCCTCATCCTGGTCCTCCAGGACCGTTATCAGCGGGTCCACCGCCCGGGGGTCGCCCAGCTGTTCCAGGGCGTTGACCACGTTGCGTCTGACCCGCCAGTTGCCATCGTCCAGGGCCCCCACCAGGGCCTCGAAAGCCCGGACCGAGCCCAGGCGGCCCAGGGCCCAGGCGGACCAGCGGCGGGTGTCCGTGCGGTCATCCCCCAGGGCCTTGACCAGTCCCTCCACCGCCCTGGTATCGCCCAGCTGGGCCAGACCGAAGGCGGCCTCCTTGCGTATCTTGGACTCCTTGCCCCTCAGGGCCTTGACCAGGCTCTCCCAGTCGCCGGCCACCACCATCGCGGCTATCTCACTCTCGGTATCGGCCATGGACATCCCTGACCCAAGATATGGCTTCGGTCCTTAATGGACTTTGCTCTCGGGTGTGTTTGGGCTATTGCTGGATGCTCGGCAACCCTCTTACAGTCCTGTTACAGTCCTGTTATCTTGAACTGGTTACCCCTCAGATCAATGGCGCGATGACCAGGGACACAACGGCCATGAGCTTGATGAGGATGTTCAGGCTGGGTCCGGCGGTGTCCTTGAAAGGATCACCCACAGTGTCGCCCACCACAGCGGCCTTGTGAGCGTCCGAGCCCTTGCCGCCATGGGCCCCGCCCTCGATGTACTTCTTGGCGTTGTCCCAGGCGCCTCCGGTGTTGGACATGAAGATGGCCATCATGATGCCAGAAGCCGTGACACCCACCAGCACTCCAGCCAGGGTCTCGGCGGCCGTGGCCGAATCAAGGTCCAGGGCCAGTGGGATCACCAGACCGAAGAGCACCGGCGTCGAGACCGCCAGGACCCCCGGGATGACCATCTGCTTGATGGCCGCCTGGGTGGATATCTCCACGCACCGGGCGTAGTCGGCCTTGGCCTTGCCTTCCAGCAGTCCCGGTATCTCCTTGAACTGCCGTCGAACCTCGGTGATCATGTCGAAGGCCGCTGTACCCACCGCCCGCATGGCAAAGGAGGCGAACAGGAAAGGCAACATGGCTCCCACAAAGAGACCGGCCATGACATTTGGCTCCATGATGTTGATCTCATCAATGCCGGCTTTGGTGGTGAAGGCGGCAAAGAGGGCCAGAGCGGTCAGTGCCGCCGAACCAATGGCAAAACCTTTGCCAATGGCCGCGGTGGTGTTGCCCACAGCGTCCAGCTTGTCGGTGCGCTGGCGCACCTCGGGGGGCAGTTCCGACATCTCGGCGATGCCCCCGGCGTTGTCGGCCACCGGACCGTAGGCGTCCACCGCCAGCTGGATGCCGATGGTGGCCAGCATGCCCAGGGCGGCGATGGCGATGCCGTAAAGGCCCGCCAGCTCGTAGGAGCCCACGATGGCCAGGGCCAGGGTGATGACGGGCAGGGCGGTGGACATCATGCCCACGGACAATCCTGAGATGATGTTGGTGGCCGCGCCGGTCTTGGAAGCCTCGGCGATGACCTGGGCCGGTTTCTTGGACTCGGCGGTGAAGAACTCAGCGAAGAGGCCGATGAGGATGCCGGCAAGTAGACCTACAACCGTCGCGCCGAAGATCTCGGTGGTCCCGACGGTCTTGCCCGATTGTTCGAAGGTGAACTTCTCGCCACCCATCACCCAGTCGATGATGAAGTAGCTGAGCACGGCCATGATGCCGGCGGCGGCGAAGGTGCCGATGTTCAGCGCCTTTTGCGGATCGCCACCCTCCTGGGTCCGCACCATGAAGGTGCCGGCGATGGAGACCAGGATGCCGACGGCCGCCAAGGTCAGGGGCAGTCGCACCAGCTCCATGGAGCCGATGGCGGCGGCCAGGACCATGGCGCCTATGATGGCCCCCACGTATGATTCGAAGAGGTCGGCTCCCATTCCGGCCACGTCGCCCACGTTGTCGCCCACGTTGTCGGCGATGGTGGCGGGATTGCGGGGGTCGTCCTCGGGGATGCCGGCCTCCACCTTGCCCACCAGGTCGGCGCCCACATCGGCCGCCTTGGTGTAGATGCCCCCGCCCACTCTGGCGAAGAGGGCGATGGAGGAGGCACCCAGGGAGAAGCCCGCCAGGATGGTCATTACATCCTCTAGATGGGTGTCACCCCCGAAGTTTAATGAATCGTAAAGAAGGAACAGACAGCTCAACCCCAGGACTCCAAGGCCCGCCACCGAAAGGCCCATGACGGCGCCTCCTGAGAATGCGATGTTGAGAGCCTCGTTGAGCCCCTTGCGCGCCGCGTTGGTGGTACGTACATTGGCGCTTGTGGCAACCCGCATGCCGATGAAACCAGCTGTGGCCGAGCAGCCGGCACCCACGATGAAGGAAAATGCGATGAGTCGTTCGCTTCCGCCGTAACCCAGGGCCAGCAGAATGGCCACGCCAGCTACGAAGATGCCCAGCCACTTGTACTCCTGCTTCAGGAAGGCCATGGCCCCTTCCCGGATGTGACCTGCGATCTCCTGCATCTTCTTGTTACCAGGGTCCTGATCGTCGACCCACCGGTATTTGAAGAAAGTGTAGACCAGAGCCGCCAGGCTCGCGATGACCCAGATGATACTGATAACTTGGTCCTGAGATATCTCTACCATTGGTTGCCCCTCCCGGTAAGCTCATTCCCACTGCCCCGGTCGCTGATGGTCAAGCCCTCCTCCGGGCTCCCTGAGGCGAGGTCGACCCGCCCAGAGCCATGGCCAAAACCGATGGGATAAGTCAGTGAAAAGACCCCATGGAATAGGTGATTGGCCATTAAGGGGTCTTTATAAAAGTCTGCCCCAACCGTGGGGAGTCACTGGCGAGGCCTGTCGGCGGGGTGTGAAAGGCCACTGGCCACCACAAAGGTTAAAGTTGAATGGGGATTCGGCGCTGTGGTGGCTAAAATGGCAAAAACCGAGCCCAAGACCCCCGAAGCAGACCCTGGCGAGCCGACGAACGAGATGCTGGCAGAGCTGATGAAACTCCCTGGCGTGGGCGTTGTGACCGCCAAGTCATTATGGTCCAAGGGCATCACCTCGGCCAAGGACCTCCAGGGCCAGACCGTGGAGGGTTTAGGCAAGGTCAAGGGTTTCACGGTGGAACAGACCAAGAAGCTCCTGGCCTTCGTGCACCTGGACGGCGTGGTCGATACCGCCTCGGGCACCCTGTCCCAGCTGGTGGAGGCCACCCTGAGCACCGCCAAGACCATCACCTCCACCGCCGCGGACACCGCAGGCAAGGCCATGAACGTGGCCACCGACACGGCGGGCAAGGCCGTGGACACGGCAGGCAAGGCGGTGGGCAGTGCCACCGAGATGGTGGGTCTGAAGGGCGGCGAGGGCGGTTCCCTGCCCGACAAGCTGTGGCAGGAGCTGAAGGGCGTTCCCGACATGACCAAGGAGAAGGCCACGGCGCTCTACAACGCCGGCTTCACCACCAGCAAGCAGATAATGAACGCCACCGCGGCCCAGCTGGCCAAGGTGCAGGGCATCACCATGGAGTTGGCCGGCAAGCTCGTGGACTTCGTGAAGGAACTGGTGCCCGGCGGGGAAGCAGAGGAAGAGGCGGCAGAGTAGCCCGGGAACCCTGGTTACTGCGAGCCTTTCGACCAATTCTCTTTCTCAGAGAGATTCCTCGATGCCTCCTCCTCCAATGCGATATGAGAATCTGACGATTCCAATGCGATGTGAGAATGGAACGACCCCAAGCCATGATGATGAACCGATGACAGTGAACTATGTGTGGGGGTAGCCAAGCCTGGAAACGGCGCCGGACTTAAGATCCGGTCCTTAGTGGTCCGTGGGTTCGAATCCCACCCCCCACACTTTTCACGCCCGCTTCGGCGTGAAAAGTGTCGGTGCCTGTGAAATTGATAGGGATTTCCCAGGCCCCCACACCCTCCGGGCGTCCGGGGTGCGACGTGAAATGTGGAAAGAACGATATTTCCAATCCTGCAGTGGGTCCATGACGTAAGTTTAATATGCAAAGCCGTCAAAGTTTTCTTGGTGAAACGTCCCATGGAACCTGCCGATCTCAGACCAGATATCGGACCTGGAGATGCCTGGGATGGGTACACGTAACTCGGAGCCAACTCGGAGCCAACTCGAAGCTACCTCGAAGCTACCTCGAAGCTTCTACGAAGGAACACCGAAGCTACAACGAACCTATACCGAAGGAACACCGAAGCCACAGTATAGGGCGAGTATAGGCTGAGTATTAGACGAGTATAGGATGAGTATTGGACGAGTATGGGGGAAGTATGGGAACCCCTCCCTCCCAGTATAGGTATGTATTGTGTCCCCAACAGCTATATCAAACCTGCAAATTGCCAGGAGCGTCAGCTGTCTTTGCAATACCGGGTGTACAACATGAGCTATCACCAATATCCTTCGCGTCTGTTCCTGGCCTTCCTCCTCATCCTGGTGGCGATCGTGACCGCCAGCCTTCTGCTTGCCGGCCCCTTCTCCAGCGATGCGGCGGCCGCCACCTCCTACGAGGCGGAGCTGGTCAGGGACATCAACACCCACAACGTTGGTTCGTCTCCCAACGACATCATCGTCTTCAATTCCACCATGTACTTTGAGGCCAGCAACGGCATCCTGGGCTACGAGCTGTGGAAGAGCGACGGGACCGAGGCCGGCACTGAGCTGGTCAAGGATATCAATCCCGGATTGGAAAAATCCCAACCAAGTAGCCTGACCGTCGCGGGAGACCATTTCTTTTTCATAGCCGACGACGGCACCACCGGCAAGGAGCTGTGGAAGAGCGACGGCACCGAAGGGGGCACGGTGTTGGTCAAGGACATACGGCCAGGCCCTTCCAGAAGCGACATCAAGTATCTCACGGCCGTCGGTCCCAGGGTCTTCTTCCAGGCCTACAACGCGACCTACGGCCACGAACTGTGGGTGTCCGATGGCACCACCGCCGGAACGAAGATGGTGAAGGACATCAGATCTGGGAGCCTATCCGCAAACATCCTCTCCCTGGCACCCTTCAACTCGGAGCTCTACTTCGCTGCCAGTGACGGGTCGAATGGTACCGAACTGTGGAGATCGGATGGTACCGCCGAGGGGACAGTGATGGTGAAGGACCTCAATCCGGGCGTCGGCGGCTCCTCGCCCGCCCACCTGGTGGAGTTCGATTCGAAGCTCTTCTTTCAGGCCGATGATGGGACCGGAGGCCCCGAACTGTGGTGGACCAACGGCACCACCGAAGGGACCGAGCTCTTCCTCGAGATATACCCCGGCGCCAATGGCTCATCCCCGGAACACCTGACCGTCATCGGCTCTCACCTCTACTTCGCGGCCGATGATGGGACCAACGGCAACGAGCTCTGGAGGTCCAACGGCACCGCGGGCGGTACTTCCATGATCAAGGACCTGAGACCCGGTTCGGAAGGTAGCGCGCCCTCCCAGTTCGCGGGCAATGACTCGATGGTCTTCTTCGAAGCCTACGATGACGATCACAGCTACGAACTGTGGATAACCGATGGCACCGGGGCGGGCACCGGGCTGGTCAAGGACCTCAATCCGGGCACCAATGGCTCCTATCCCGACAGCCTGGTGTTCTTCGACTCTCACCTCTTCTTCAGTGCCAATGACGGTACAAACCACAAGGAGCTGTGGAAGAGCAACGGCACCGAAGCTGGCACAATGCTGGTCAAGGACATCTATCATGGCAGTCGGGGCTCGAGCCCCGACGATATCATCATCCTGGACCAACAGCTCTTCTTCGCGGCCCGGAACATGGAGCAGGGCACAGAGCTGTGGAAGAGCGATGGGACCGAAGGTGGGACGGTCTTGGTCAAGGACATCAATCTGGTCACAGGTGACGGACCCGATACGAGCGAATGGGCAATTGTCGATTCGACCATGTTCTTCAGGGCCGACAACGGTGTCAACGGCACCGAACTGTGGAAGAGTGACGGAACCGAGGCTGGCACGGTCATGGTCAAGGACATCAGACCAGGCGAGGAGAGAGGCCTCGTCAGTGACCTTGTGGCCATGGGCTCTGCGGTCTACTTCACCGCCGATGACGGGGTTCACGGCAGTGAACTGTGGAAGAGTGACGGAACCGAGGCTGGCACGGTCATGATCAAGGATATCAATCTGGGTTCAGTGGGGTCCTCTTCGATGATCAAGACGGTCGTGGGCTCGGAGATCTTTTTCAGATGCTACACCGAGGAGACGGGAAGCGAACTGTGCAAGACCGATGGCACCGAGAACGGCACGGTCTTGGTCAAGGATATTTACGCTGGGGAGGATAGCTCCCAGCTCGGCACGTTCACCGTGATGGGTTCTCACCTCTACTTCTCCGCTGTCGATGATACCCACGGCACGGCGCTGTGGAAGAGTGACGGGACCGAGAACGGCACGGTCATGGTCAAGGATATCGAGGTTGGGCCCGCCGGTTTGGTGGTAAACGATTCCAAATTCTATTTCAAGGCCGAGGACAAAGCGGGCACCTATGGCGACGAGCTATGGGTGACCAACGGGACCGAGGAGGGCACCATGATGGTGAAGGACCTCGAGCCCGGTTCCCAAGGCTCCAGTGTTCGCAATTTCATAGCAATGGGGTCGATCCTCTACTTCCAGGCCGACAACGAGACCTACGGATGGGAGCTGTGGCGCAGCAACGGAACGGCCGAGGGGACCTACATGCTCAAGGACATCAATCCCGGTGTGAACAACTCCCAGGTCCAGGATTTCTTTGTCCATGATTCGGTCCTTTACTTCAACGCCAATGACGGTACCCACGGTTTCGAGATGTGGACGAGTGACGGCACCCCTGCCGGCACGAAGCTGTTCAAGGACTTGAATCCCGAGGCCTATGGTTGGCCTTCATCTTGGTTCGAGTTCGACGGCAAACTGTTCTTCCGGGCCTCCGATAAGGCCCACGGCACTGAGCTGTGGATGACCGACGGGACCGTGGAGGGCACGGTACTGGCGGCTGACCTCTGGCCAGGGGAGGGAACGCCTTACTTCAACAACCCCATGGTCGTCGATGATGAGCTATACTTCACCATTGACTTCGAACAATATGGCCGCGAGCTGGCTAAGCTGGTAAGAACCTCCAGCCCCCCTGTGGCCGACCCAGGCGGACCCTACACCATCGACGAGGGCGACCAACTGGAGCTTGACGGCTCGGGCTCCGCCGCCATCGATGGCAGTCTGGCGAGCTGGCACTGGGACCTGGACGATGATGGTGAGTACGATGACGCCACCGGCGAATCGCCCGTCGTGTCGTGGGCCTCCCTGGTCTCCCTGGGCCTGGACGATGATGGCGGATACACCGTGGGTCTGAAGGTCACCGATGACAACGGGACCACGGCCGTCAACACCACGACCCTGACCATCGACAACCTCGCTCCAACAATCACCACGGCCCATGACCTTTCGGCCAGCATCGATGCCCTCTATCAGGTGGATTACGAGGCCACAGACCCCAACGCCCTGGATGCGCTGGTCTGGAACCTGACCACCGACGCCGGCTGGCTCTCGTTCAACGCCTCCACGGCCGTGCTCAAGGGCACCCCGGGAGCGGCCGACATGGGCACCTACTGGGTTAACATCATCGTGAGGGACGGTTACGGCGGCCAGGATGGGGACAACTTCACCTTGACCGTTCAGCCTCCAGGGATCAACTACTCCAGGGGCGGCGCCATCGTGACCTTGACCCTCCATGAGTCCAACGAGACCACGGGTACCGTGAAGGTTTCTTTCGGTGAGGTCGAGAACCTTGTGCTTCAGGCGAACCAGACCGTCGAGGTCGATATCGATGGCGATGGCAGGGCCGACACAAGGGTCACCCTCACCGGCTTCGATGTCGATGGTCGGCCGCTGATATCCTTCATGGTCATTCAGGGAGAGGGCCCTGCACTGCCCGAGGTGGAAGAGGATGAGCCTGCCGTGGGGATGATGGTGGCCATGGTGGCCATCGGAATGGTGGCCTTGATACGTCGGGCAAGGGATCGCCGATAAGCTTGAGCCTTGGCTTGCCTTTGAACATACCACAGCTCAAATAGTATAGCGTCCTGAATGTACCGGGCCTGTCAACCGCTGGTTTTCCACAGTTTTTATGAAACACACGTTGGCAGGTCCCACCTGCAAGGAACGATGGTCTGGACTGCCCTGTGCAATATCTTCTTAATGCTGGATGGTGGGCTCGATCTGCCTCAGGCTACGAAGCAGTTGAATGAACTGAGCGAGAAAGGCGCTGGCTAACGCTGGGGCGGCGCGTTGGATAGGCAGTTCAGGAGAAGTTGACTATCCGCCGATCTTGTACATGCCGGTGCCGCACTTGGGGCACTTGCCTTTCTTGGCTTTGCGGCCGTTCTTCATCGTGACGTCTTGTGCGTCGGCCATCTCTTGCTTGGCCTTGCATTTTACACAGTAGGCTTCGACCATGGGGTAAACCTCGTCGAGCCACCTTATCGTCGGTATTAAAGCGCCACGACCTGATGCTCAAGAGTGATAAGGATAGGTGATGGGGCAGAAATGGGAAATTTTAGTGATAACTGGCTTTATTGAGATTGCAGTTCGAGTATTGATGGAATGGTAGGTGTTGGATTTCAAACCCACATCAATCCCATTCGAATACTAATTGACCTCCCGAGCGAAGCGAGGGGGGTCGAGAGTTTTTGAAGCTATATTTTTTCCAAAAAGATAGAGTAGCGGGGGGTGGATTTGAACCACCGATCTCCGGGTTATGAGCCCGACGGGATGTCCTAGCTACCCCACCCCGCTACGTGGTCTGGGGTCGTGTGCAAAGCCGCGGCCATAAAAAGCCTTGCGGCCCCTCTCGTCGGGAACCCATTTTGCGGGCGCATCATATCGTTCAGCCCAGCGGGTGGCCACCGTGCATTTAGGAGGCGGGCCTTCGGGCCATCTTCGACCTACATCTGTTAGGCTCGGCTCACCTGCGGGCGCCTATGGCCTCGGCGGCCGCCTGGGCCCCGGCCATGGTGGTGATGAACGGTATCTGCAGTTCCACGGCCAGCCTGCGCATGGCGGCCCCGTCCCGCACGGCCCCCGAGGTGGCGGTGGGGGTGTTGATGATCAGGTCCACCTGTCCCGCTCGCATCAGGCCCAGGACATCGGGCTCACGCCGCTCCTCGATGCGCCACACCGCCTCCACCTCCAGGTTGGCCTGGCGCAGTACCGCCGCCGTTCCTTGGGAGGCCAGGAGCCGGAAGCCCAGGCGCACGAAGTCCCGGGCCACGTAGACCGCCTCGGTCTTGTCATCGTCCCGCACCGTGATGTAGACCGCACCCCGATGAGGCAGCAGCTTCCCGGCGGCGGCCATGGCCCGGCCATACGCTTCGCCAAAGCTCTCGGCCAGTCCCATGGACTCGCCGGTGGACTTCATCTCCGGTCCCAGCACGGCGTCGAGTCCGGTGAGCTTCAGGAAGGGGAACACCGGCACCTTCACCGCCGCGGTCCGACGAGGATGGGTGCCCAGGGGTGATACGCCCGGTACTATCTCGGAGCCGGCTGTGCCGGCTTGAACGGCAGGGTCATCGGTGGCCCGTCCCTGGACCTTGGAGGTCTCTGTGGCACCCTTATCCAACAGGGGCAGCCACACCCCGGCGGCTTCATCCCAGCCCAGTCGGATCATCTCACTGAGATCCCCAAGCCCCTCATCCAGCATCACCCGGGTGGCCGCCTGGGCCAGGGGCAGGCCCGCCGCCTTGCTCACATAGGGGAAGGTCCGCGAGGCCCGGGGATTGGCCTCGATGATGTAGAACTCGCCGTGATGCAGGGCCCACTGGAGGTTGAAACTGCCCACCGTCCGCAGTCCCAGCGCCACCTTGCGGCTCAGCTCCATCAACTGCCGTATCTGGTCCGGGCCCAGGGAGCGGGGAGGCGTAACGCAGGAGCTGTCGCCAGAATGGACCCCGGCCATCTCGATGTGCTCCATCACCGCCCCGATGAGCACTTGCTCGCCATCGCAGACCCCATCCACGTCCAGCTCCAGGGCCGGGTCCAGGAAGCGGTCCACCAGCACCGGGGCCTCTGGACTGCAGTCGGTGGCGGCCGCCATGTAGGATTCCAGCTGTCCATCATCCTGGACCACCTCCATGGCCCGACCCCCGAGAACGAACGAGGGTCGGACAAGCACCGGATATCCGATGTCAGCAGCAGCCTCCGCCACCTCGCCATAGCTGGTCCCGGTGGCGCCCGGCGGCTGGGCCACCTCCAGCCCATCCATCAGGTGGCCGAACTGGGCCCGGTCCTCGGCCAGGGCCATAGCCGATGGCGAGGTACCCAGCAACCGCGTGGGCAACCCACGCTCCGCGATGTAGGCCTCCAGCTTGGCCGCCAGGTTGACCGCCGTCTGGCCGCCGAACTGGCAGATGAGCCCCCAGGGCCGCTCGGCCTCCAGGATGCCGCAGACCTCCTCGAAGCTCAGGGGTTCGAAGTAGAGCCGGTCCGAGACATCGAAGTCGGTGGAGACCGTCTCGGGATTGCAGTTGACCATCACCGCCGCCAGGCCCGCCGCCTTCAGGGCCACCACGGCGTGGACGCAGGAGTAGTCGAACTCGATGCCCTGGCCGATGCGGATGGGTCCCGAGCCCAGGACGATGACCTGACGCCGGGAATCGTCGCCGGCCCGTGGCCGCACCTCGCACTCCTCGCCGTAGGTGGAGTAGAAGTAGGGTGTGGCGGCGGCGAACTCACCCCCGCAGGTGTCCACCATCCGGTAGTTGGGCATCAGGCCGGCCTCCATCCTCAGCTCTCTTATCCGCTCCTCGCTCACACCCGCAATGGAGGCGATGTGGTCATCGCAGAGGCCGGTGACCTTGGCCCCCTCCAGCAGGCCCGCCGAAAGTGAACTGCCACCCTGACTCCCCAGCCCTTGCTCCAGCCCTTGCTTCAGCTCGCGTTCCATCTCGATGATGTTGTTGCACTTGTCCACGAAGAAGGTGTCCCACCGGGTCAGCTCCACCACGCGGGCCACCGTCCAGCCCTCGCGCAAGGCCTGGAAGACCGCCTCCAGCCGCCGGTCGTTGGGCTTGACCAGCAGGGCTTCCAGCTCAGACTCCCGGTCTGCCTCCTCTTCAGATACAGCAAAGGGCTTGGGCCAGCCCCCCTTCAGCTCCAGGGAGCGATAGCCTTTGAGCAGGGCCGCCTCGAAAGTGCGTCCCAGGGCCATGGCCTCGCCGGTGGACTTCATCTGGGTGCCCAGGCCCCGCTCGATGGAGGGGAACTTGTCGAAGGGCCAGCGGGGTATCTTGATCACCACATAGTCCAGGGTGGGCTCGAAGGCCGCCAGGGTGGAGCCGGTGAGGGGGTTGGGTATCTCGTCCAGCCGCTTGCCGATGGCGATGAGGGCCGCCGTCCTGGCGATGGGGAAGCCGGTGGCCTTGGAGGCCAGGGCCGAGGAGCGGCTGACCCGGGGGTTGACCTCGATGACCCGGTAGTCGCCGGTGGGCTGGTGGAGGGCGAACTGGACGTTGCAGCCCCCCTCGATGTCCAGGGCGCCGATTATCCGCAGGGCCGCGGTGCGCAGTTTCTGATGGTCGTGATCGGAAAGGGTCAGCACCGGGGCCACCACGATGGACTCGCCGGTGTGGACCCCCATGGCGTCCAGGTTCTCCATGGAGCAGATGCAGATGGTGCTGCCCGCCCCGTCGCGCACCACCTCGTACTCGTACTCGGCCCAGCCCAGCACGCTCTCCTCGATGAGCACCTGGTTGATGCGGGAGTAGGCCAGTCCCCGACCGGCGATCTCGGTAAGCTCCTTGGCGTCGTTGGCGATGCCGCCCCCGGTGCCTCCCAGGGTGTAGGCGGGCCGCACCAGCACCGGGAAGCCCAGCTCACCGGCGATGGTGTGGGCCTCCTCCAGGGATTCGGCTGTGGCCGACCGGGGCAGGGGCTCACCGATCTCGGCCATCCTGCGCCTGAAGAGCTCCCGGTCCTCGGAGAGGGCGATGGCCTCGGCCGAGGTGCCCAGCAGTTTGACCCCGTGACGCTCCAGGATGCCCTTCTCGGCCAGCTCCGAGGCCAGGTTGAGGCCGGTCTGACCCCCCATGCCTCCCAGCAGGCCCCAGGGGCGCTCCCTGGCGATGATGGCCTCCAGGTAATCGGTGGAGAGGGGCTCGATGTAGACCGCGTCGGCGGTGTCGGGGTCGGTCTGGATTGTGGCCGGGTTGGAGTTGACCAGGATGGTGCGGAAGCCCTCCTTCTTCAGGGCCTGGGCGGCCTGGGAGCCCGAGAAGTCGAACTCGGCGGCCTGGCCGATGACGATGGGTCCCGAGCCGATGATGAGCACCCCCCGCTCCTTGGCGATGGCCTCGTCCAGGATCTGCCTTGTCCCGGGACGGGCCTCATCCTCCACCTGTCCCTCCATCATGGGTCTCCCTTGCCCCCTCCCGTTAGTTTCAGGAACTCGTCGAAGAGATGGTTGGTGTCCCAGGGTCCCGGATGGGCCTCGGGATGGAACTGCACCGACTCCACCGTCAGCTCGGCATGGGTCAGCCCCTCGTTGGTGTTGTCGTTGAGATTGATGCGGGTGGCCCGAAGCTCATCGGGCAGCTCGGCCACGGCATAGCCATGGTTCTGGGAGGTGATGTAACAGCGTCCGGTGTCCAGCTCCTTCACCGGCTGGTTGCCCCCCCGGTGTCCGAACTTGAGCTTGGCCGTCGTGGCCCCGAAGGCCAGACCCAGCAGTTGATGGCCCAGGCAGATGCCGGCGATGGGGAGCCCGTCATCGGCGGCTCGCCGCATCAGCTCGCCCAGCGGCTTCAGATCACCATGGTCGGGGTCGCCGGGACCATTGGAGACAAAGAGCATATCGGGCTGGGCCGACCGCACCTGGTCGTAGCCGGCGTTCCAGGGCAGGCGCAGCAGACTGGCCCGATCCTGCCACTCCCGCAGGATGTTGGCCTTGACCCCGGTATCGATGAGGACGATGAGAGGACCGGGGGTGTCGGGCCGACCCGCCGCCACGTCCCATGTCTTGGGGTCCAGACCGGTGTTGGTCGTGCCGGAGATGCCGCTGTCTATCTTCTGCCCGCCTGCGCCCCGGGGATAGAGCAAAGCCTCCTGACACGAGACCTCGGCCACCAGGTTGGAGTCGCTGGGCCAGGCCATGGAGGCCGCCTGCTCCAGCAATTCGTCGGGGTCCAGGTCATCGCCCACCCCCACCAGACAGCGCAGGGTCCCCCGCTCCCGGATGGAGACGGTTAAGGCCCGGGTGTCCAGGCCGGTGATGCCCGGCCGCCCCTGGACCTCCAGGAAGTCGTGGAAGGTGCCCACGCTCAGTCGATGGTTGGGTTTGCGGCACCATGAACGGACGATGACCGCCTCGGGCCAGACCCGCTCGGACTCGGCCGCGGCGGGGGCCACGCCGTAGTTGCCGATGAGGGGGAAGGTGAACATCAGCACCTGACCGGCGTAGGATGGGTCGGTGCATGACTCCTGGTAGCCGGTCATTCCAGTGGCGAAGACCAGCTCGCCCCGGCCGATGCCGGCGGCACCGAACCCCTCTCCATGGAACAGCCGACCATCCTCCAGGGCCAGGCAGGCCTTCTGTCCCAGACCCGAAGTGACCTTGGTTTCGGATCCCCCAGAACCTCCCCGGACTCTCCCGGTTCCGGTCCGTTGGGTCATCCTTCCCACCTCCGAAAATCGACGACCAGCTCTGACCAGGGGGCCTCAGCCGGCCCGGTGGAGCAGGTGGGTTCTGGCACTCGCACTCGATATCGACCTGCCGCCCATAAGCGGGTGTTCTATAAGGGTTGCGCAGGCCAAAATCTGCCTTGATAGAGACGCGGACCAGACCATGGGGACAGGGGATAATAGAGGGGATTCCCGAGGCTGATTTTAATAGTATCAGACGCAACCGATATATGGTGTAAAGATGACCGAACTGGATTTGAAGAAGGATAGCAACGCAAGATCGGCAGTGATCGCCGTCGTCGCAATGATGCTCATCGCCTTGAGCCTTGCAGGCCTGTTGTATACTTGGAGCTCAAGCTTTCTGGAACAGGGTGAGGCGGCGCCCATAATCCAAATGGACTGCTCCAAGGACGCCAATGGCAACTACCGTTGCGTGGTCATCAAGGTCAGCAAGAGCTACTCCATGAAGGGAGGCACCTACTCTTTCTTCCTGAAGGATGAGACCGGTCTATCGAAGATGTTTGGACCATTGTACGAGATATACTGTTTTCGTTATGGCGACGGCAAGGGCGTGGTGTATGCCGATTACAACCTCGACACCCGCCTGAACGCAGGGGATGTATTCTACATATATCCCGATGAACCCGGCTCGCCCTTGGAAGGTATCGTTGACATGGATGATTACAAGCTGGAGATCAAATACAACATCACCGACAGCACCGTCGGCAGTTTCAAGCTAGGTGGTTAGTTCAACCCAGTCGAGAGCCCCCAGAAGTTGAACAAACGCCACCCAAAAGAGGGGAATAGGGGAGTTTTTGGGGACTTCCCACAGAGGTAATATATAGAAAAGCTGCCAAAGTATAATTGGTTGATCAAATGAATGGAGCCTCCAGACTCACCATTCGCTCGCCCGGGTTTCTTCTCCTTTTCTCTTTGCTGGCGGGTGTGGTGGGCTCTGAATATGGTGGTTCCCGAGGTCACCAGAGGGGTTATGCACAACCATCCACAAGAGGCTCAGGTGAAGCATCGAATGAAAAGGCCTCCCGACCCTGGCCGGCCTCAGAGCTCCGCCGCTGGCCCATTGAACGATTGATGAAACGGGCCCTGGAACTGGAACGCTCCGCTCCCCGCAAGGCGCTGATGCTCTACTATCACCTGACCGAGCGCTCGACCATGGTCCTGCGTCGTTCCATGCGGCTCTTTGCCATCATCGTGTCGGCCTACAGTCTCATCTTCTCCATCTTCTTGAACCTGGGCCTGTCGATATTCTTCTTCATATCTCTCGTCGGAGCCTGCCTCTACCATCCCCGGACCAAAGTGGATCGCAACCTGGGTTACCTGGCCCAGCTGGGCATCGCCCGCTGTTACATGCTTCTGGGAGCTCCCTACAAGGCCTATCGCTACCTCGAGGTGGCCCGGGTGGAGAGCCCGCCCCGCCTCAAGGCCCTGCACGAGTCCCTCCTGGCCATCATCCGCGGCCGGCGCAAGCAGGCCCTGGCCCATCTCGATCGGGCTCGAGAACGCCACAACGATCTTCGCACCTGGGGTCTCGCCTGGCCCTACTACCGCTCCTCGGCCACCAACACCGGAAAACTGATGGGAGCCATGAAGCCGGGCGCAACATCTCGCAGTGAGCAAGCCAAGAAGGGAACCTCAACTGGCGTGGACGCGAGGCCGGTACGACACCATCGCGAGCGGGCGGTTTCAGGGAATGCTCATCAGATCCAGTGCATTCACAAGGGTTCGGCCCCCACCAAACATCAGCTGTTGAAGGAGGCCTTCCGGCTGGAGCCAACCAAGCCCCATTCGGCCATCTACCTCTACAACCAGGTGGGTCTGAAATCCGAACGGGCCCTGCGCAAGCTGGCGCTCCTGTTCCTGCTCATCCTGATCCCCCTGACCCTGGACAGCGTCTGCTTCATCTTCGTCATCCTCAGCCTGGTCATCGTGCTCCTGATATACGGCGAGCCCCACCGCTTCGTGGTGGCCCGGGAACTGGCACCCCTGGGAGCGGCTCGATGCTACCTGCGCACCGGTCAGACCAACCAGGCCAACCGTCGTCTGAACCAGGTCTTCAAACGCCGCCTCCCCTACCTGCGTCCCCTCTACAATGCCACGGTCTCCATCGGGGCCGGGCGCAACGATCAGGTGGAACACTACCTGAAGAGGTCCCCGCTGTACAATCTCAGCAAGGCGAGCCAGTTCTACTATCGCAGCTCCCTGGAGCTGACCCGGCGGTTGAGCAAGGACCTGGCGGTCGAGAACTTCGACGTGGCCACGAAGAGCCCGCAGGATGAGCGCTGGAGAAAGCCGGCGCAGGCCGCAAGGTCCTCACCCGCGGAGTCCAAGACCGATGAGCCCACGCCCGAGAAGCCTATACCGGTGGCAAGCAAGCCTCTCACAACCGACGCGGTGAGCTCTGCCGAACCGGTGGTATCGGTGATCAACGATGAGGGTCATCTGGACCCCACGGTCAAGGCCGGGGAGCCCGACCCCCTGACCTTCACCATCGGCTCCCGGATCTACCATCTTAACCTGGGCGCCGGCACCATCCAGGCCCGCTTCCCCCACGGGAGGAACTGGCGCCTGAGGGTCCAGTTCGACCGCTCCACCGAGATCCACGATGTCATCTCCAACTACCTCACCCCCATGGGGAAAGCGACCGCCGTCGAACCCCCTTCCAAGCCCGAAGGTGTGGTCGCCAGGTTCGCCGGACCTCCCGGGGTACGCCCCATCGCGGATCGCAACCTGCGTCCGGTCCTGCCCTTTGCCTCGCCTGTCACCCCCAACGCGGCCATGGCGTCGCGACCCCTTCCCGCTCCGATCCCGGTCCAGGCCTCCTCTGCTGGTCAACCCGCCCCCCGAGTACCCCACCGGGAAGTCCTGCAGGAGCCCTACCATGTGGAATGGATGGATCTGATAACTGTGGAGGCCAGCGGGACCCCCGACCTTGAAGATGAAATCACAACCGAGCCCGAGCCCGTACAGGTGTCCGAACCCGAACCAGCCTCTCAGCCTGAGCTCCAACAGGAGTCCCAACCAGACCCCCAACCGGAGTCCCAACCAGACCCCCAGCCATCTGCCCCACCGGTATCAGCCACTGAGGGATCTGCCGAGGCAAACCACCCCAGCTCATGGCCGGTCCAGTGGGTCGATGCCGAGGTGGATGACCGGGTGGCCGAGCTCGACCAGCGCCTCGCCGAGCTGACCCAGCTGGTCCTTGAGCCCAAGGATGAACCGGACCCAGCTCCCACTCCTGCCTCAGCCCCCGAAGCGACCCAAGTGGAGGTGGAGGCCCAACTCTCCCATCGACAGGCTCAGGTGCTCTACCTGGTCCGGGTCAGGAACCTTTCATCCCGCCCCATCCTCGATGTGAAGGTGAAGCTTCATCTTGAGGGTCTTCAATTCAAAGTGGTGCAGGAGGCTCCCAACCAAAACTCCCTGGCTCCAGGAGGTTCAGGCAAGTTCCTCTACCTGCTGGAGCCCACCACCGAGGGAGCCAATGGCACCCTCAAGGCCGACCTCAGCTACATCGACCATCAGGGCGGCATGACCGTGGAACAGCCCATCGAGGCCCTTGCCACCGGGATAGTGTGGCCCAGGCTGTCCGATATGAGGACCGACCGCAAGTGGCGCGAGGTCACCCGGGGGCTCGTATCCCACAAGGAGCGCTTCGACGGCGCTCCCCTGCCGCCGGGCCTCCTGTTCGAGCTGGTCTGCCGCATCCTGGGCGATCTCAACCTGCGCTCGCGCAAGCCCAAGCTCATCGAGACCTCCTCGTTCTATTCAGGCCGGGCACGATTCATGGCCCAGGATGAGGCTGGCAGATCCTGCGCGGTCCAGGCCGAGGTGGTGGGCGGCCCCCTGCGGACCCGTCTTCTGCTCAGGGTCTACGCCCCCTGCGAGGCCTCGGTGGCGGGACTCTATCATCTGGTGCGGGAGGAGCTGACCCTGCGCCTGGAGGTGGGCGAGGCCTCCGACCCGGTGGTCTACCAGGTCAACGGCGACTTCGTCGAGGGCTCCAAGACCGAGGTGCGCGACTCGGTGGTCAGCCGCTGGGCGGCCAACTCCGACGCGTAGGCCGAGCAAACGTCTCTCCTTCCCCTCCTCTTGCCCTCACTCCTGCTCTTGGCCCTGCTTGTGCAAATGCCTGTTCGATGGGTTGCGAACCCGGGTCATTCACCCCAAGAGAATGCTGGCTGAGGGATGGGATAGGGGAGTATTGTGGGACTTCCCCCATTCTGCATATATAGACCCAGACCAAACCATCTATCGGTGTAAGGATGACGAGGTCTCCCGGACTCATTGTATCGTTCCTGTTTTTACTGATCGCAACCCAGCTCATGCTCGCCCCGGCCTTTGTGGCTGGGGATGATCATCCATCCGTGGATGTGGAGCTGGACCAGGATATGGAGGAAGTGGGCAACCAGCCTCCCATTGCCGTCATCACCCATGTCTTCCGCTCCCGGGTCAATTTCAGCGAGAGCGTGGTGTTGCGGGGAATGGGCGTCGACAACGATGGCTACATCATCCAGTATCGCTGGTGGTCCGACCTCGATGGGAATCTGTCCTCGGCCTCGGGGGAGGTGGTATTCGATGATCTTTCCGTGGGAGAGCATGTCATCTCCTTCGCGGTCAAGGACCAATTGGACAACTGGTCCCAACCCGACCAGGTGAATGTGACCGTCATGCCTCGAGTGGTTCCATCGGTCACCCATATCCGTCACTATCCCTACTATGTCAAGGTTGGGGAGGGGGTCCGGTTCTATGCCTACACCAACCCCTCCGACCCATCGATCCAGCGATACAAGTGGGACCTGGAAGGCGATGGTCTCTGGGACAGCCTCACCGGCTCCGACAACATCTACTACCGCTACACCACCTCCGGACACTACTGTCCCACGGTCATGGTGATGGACGAGGATGGCCAGTGGTCTGAGCCCTACCATGTCAGCCTGCAGGTGCGGCCCCAATCGTATCATGAGCGTGAAGGAGAGAGCGAGGAGGAGGCCGCGCTGGGTGGACTATGCCTGCTCTTCCTGGTCGTCGTTGTGCCCCTCGCCACCTACAAGTGGGGTGCAAAGCGCCAGCGAAAGCGATGTCAGGACAAGGGTCATCAGGCCGCGACCAAGACCAAGCAGGACCCGGTGAAGTTGATGAACGAGGCCTTGGCCCTGGAGGCTCAGGACCCCAACCGGGCCCTGCCACTCTTTAGAGCCGCCAACCAGAAACGGTCCGATGTGCCCGCCTGTTGTGGGATCATCACGGTCCTCATGATCTTACTGCTGGTGCTCATCCCTCATCCCATCTTCTTCATCGGCGTGGTCCTGGGCATGTGCGCCTGCCTGCTGGCCACCGAGAACCCTACTCGCAAAAGCGCCCGGGAGCTGGCGCCTCTGGGCGTTGCCCGCTGCTACCTGCGCTCCGATGCACCCGGACACGCTCTGGGGATCCTGCGCAAGACCAACGGGCTCAACCCGTTCTACCTAGACAACCTCTACGCCGCCACCCGCTCCCTGGCCAGGGGCAACCGCAACCGGGCCAGGTACTTCCTGGGCCGGGCCTACCGCATCCCACGCCCCAACGGACCGGCCTTCTACTACCTCTCCCTGGGCCTGACCCAGACCCTCATGGAATGGCAGATGCAGAGAAAGCTCTCTGCCTCCAAGAAGGCCAGGAAGACCGGGAGGACCGACGAGGAGACCCGTTCGCGAAAGAAGTACAAGGTCGTGACGAACAAGGAGCGGCCCAAGAAGGAGGGCGACAAGATGGAGGGGGAGCCGGTCATGTCCGCAAAGGACAAAGGACCCGCTACCTCCAAGTATCTTCTGAGCTCCGAGCCCCGTGCCGTTCCGACCAAGATCGATGACGCTTCCCAGGAGCCCAAGCCAAGGCCAGAACCGGAGCCAGCTCAGAGCTCGGAGAGCTCACCGGCCGCCCCCGAACCGGCCGTGACCGCCCGCCCCGCACCTCAGGCTAAGGCTGTCGTCCCGCCCCCGACCGGGACACCCTCCTCCTCAACATCATCATCAACGCCGGCGGTCTTCTCAACTGTATCACATTCCATTCCCCCCTCCTCAGCTGAAGCCTCCCCGACCGTCGCCGACACCTCCCGCAAGTGGCGTTCGGCCCGCTCGGGCTCGGTCTGGCGCCAGAGCCGCTTCGAGGGGCTGACCCTGGCCCCCTCGGCCCTGATGGAACTGGTGGAATGGGTGATGGAGGGGCTCGATCTCGAGCGGATCAAACCCTCGGTGACCCAGGTCCCGGGCCACTTCATCGGCCTGATACGGTACTTCGCCCATGATCACGAGGGTCGACCCCACGGGGTCCAGCTCGAGGTCATCGGCGGGCTCAACCGCACCCGCCTGCTGATCCGGGTCTACGCCCCCGATGACAAGGCTCTGGAGGAACTCCACGCCCTGGTGCAGGAGGAGCTCTCCCTGCGCCTGGAGGTGGCCACTCCGGCGGCCTCACCTGCAGCCTCACCCGCAACCTCACCGACCGACACCCCGGTCCAGAAGGTCTCCGGTGACTATGTCTGCGGCTCCAAGACCGAGGTCAAGGACTCGGTGGTCAGCCGCTGGGGCCGCCCCGTCACTGGTTGATCGGGGCCAGACCAGAAAGGGCTTCTTCCTCCACCGGTCCCAGCCTGGCCGGCACCATGAGGGTGTGAGGCGGAGACCCGAACTCCCGTTCGATCAGTTCATCAGCCTTGCCGCAGGCCACCAGCGGGTCGGACCAGCCCGCCCGGGCCACCACCACCGCCAGATCATCCTCCTTCAGGGGTCCCGAAGGGCCGGTCAACAGCTCCAGACCTTGGTTAGCGGTCATGGCCTCCGGAGACCGAGTGGGGTCGTCGGCCCGGATGTCCAGGAGCACCAGCGTGTGCAGGTCGGCGGCCAGGTTGGCCCGCACCATCTCCAGGGGACTGGAGGGGGCCTTGCCCGTTCCGTCGGGCAGGACCAGGGTGACGGTGCGGCCGAAGCGGTAGAAGTCGAGGCCGGCCATCCCCGGAGCAGTGGTCAGGATGGAGGTGTTGGCCACCAACGAACATTCGATGCCAGCCTGCCGGGCTTCGGTCCGCAGGGTCGAATGGGTCGTGGCGCTCAGGGGGTCGCCTCCCACCAGCAGCACCGTCGGCCCCCTTCGGGCCGCCTCTAGCAGAAGGCCTCCCTCCTCGACATAGCATCTTGGCAGAACCACCAGCGATTCCCGGGCCTGATCCAGCAAGCGTTCAACGGGAGGTTCTGCGGGTGAGCCATCAAGGGAGGCGGGCGGCGCGGGCTCCAGATGGAGACTCCGTCCATGTCTGCTGGCCAGTCGCTCAAGGCTTCCAGGAGGCAGAAGGGTGGTGTAGGTCTCGGCGAGGAGGAATTGGGTCTCTTCTATGAGCCTCTCCCCCTTCAGGGTCAGGTCATTTTCCCCGCCCAGGCCCAGGCCGACCAGTGAGAGCATGGGCTTCCAGCGGCAAGGACTATTAAAGTCCAATTAACGACCCTTTACCAAAAGCTCTATATCAAGCATCCAACTTAATTAGGGATTAACCGTGGAGGACCTCCATGCGTAACTCCCGTCTACTGGTCGGCCTGGTTGGCCTGGGCCTGCTCATCCTGCTCCTTTCCCTGGTGTCAGAGGTATCCGCCCAGACCAGGTTGGAGGGCAAGGTCACCGATAGGTTCGATGATGGTGTTCAGATGAAGGGGGTCGTCATCGTTCTCACTAAAGAGGACAATGATACCCTGGTATACAATTTCACCACGGATGCATCGGGCTATTATTCCGAAGAAAAGATGGAACCAGGGAAGTACACATTCGAGGTTTCCCTTGAAGGATACTGGGACCGCGAGGGTAAGGTGGAGCTCAGCGAGAATGAAACATTCAAACGCGACTTTCAACTATTGCCCAAGGAGGCCGGCAAGGGACTCTTCTGGGGATTCATCAGTAAGTCCCAGGATGGTGGGCCAATCGACCATGCGGCCCTGACCATGGAACGTGTCTCCGGCGGACCGACCCAGATCTATCGAACGACCGTGGAAGAGGATGGCTACTTCTCCAGACTTTTGAATCCTGGTGGATACGACCTTTGGATCGCTGCCTACGG
Organism: uncultured archaeon; assembly: GCA_964384995.1. GTDB lineage: Archaea > Thermoplasmatota > Poseidoniia > MGIII > CAYLMJ01 > CAYLMJ01. The sequence continues at coordinate 54,455 of CAYLMJ010000003.1, forward strand.
CTATGAAGCAAAAGCCCACGGGACCGAGCAGGTGAAGGACCAGACACCGACCCGTTACGATTTCTACCTGGACCACGAGACCTCCACCACCAACACCTTCATGGAGAGCTGGATCAAGGATGACAAGGACAACCGGCTGGCCGGGGTCGGCGTATCCATCACCAAGGATGGCGGCCGCCAGGCCGATCACTTCACCATCAGCGACGCCAACGGCTGGTGGCAGGTGGGTCTGGACAATGGTGGTTCCTACCAGGTCGACTACCAGCTGGAGGGCTACGGTCCCGTCCAACAAGTGTTCACAGTCAATGAGGGCCAGACCAACCCCGTCGATGTCCAGGTCCTCATTCTCAGACCCGACGCCAGCATCGATGGCATCAACACCGGTCATGCGGGTTTCGCGGTCAAGGGCGAGGACATCGTGTTCAAGGGCTCGGCCAGCGGTGGCAGCGGCACCTATACCGATCTCGAGTGGAGCTACACCGAACCCGGAGGCGGTTCCCAGGAAACCCTCGGCAGCGGCGACACCCTGACCAAGAGCATTCCCGTCGGCCTCCAATCGGGCACCTACTCCATCCACCTCAGGGTTCGCGATGACAACGGTCAGTGGAGCGAGACCGTCAGCCAGGAGCTGGAGGTGTATGGCAGACCCAAGGTCGAGATAGACCTCCAGGGCACCAACAACCCCACCACCGCCGACACCACCGTCATGGGTACCAACGTCCTATCCAGCGACTTTGGCATCGCCAGCCATCAGTGGCAGCTCTTCCAGGACTCCATCGACAGCGAGCAGCGCCTGGCCGGGGACCAGGAGAGCTTCGAGATCAGGTGGTTCGATCACGGCCTGGAGCCCGATGTCTACATCGTGCGGCTGAGGGTCACCGACGAGTACGGGCTGGTGAGCAACTGGGCCACGCAGGATCTGAGCCTCCATGACCAGAACGAGAACCGCCCTTACATCGAGGGGCTCAACAAGTACGAGTTCTATCCCGATGACTGGCTGGAGGCCCACGGCAACACACAGGGTGCCGACACCGACGATTTCAAATGGGAGATAGACGGCCGGGACGTCAGCCACGACCAGAACCTCCATGTCAACCTGAGGGATCTGGACCTGGACCAGGGCGAACATGAGATAGTCTTCGCCTACCACAACAGCGAGGACGGCTGGGTCTACAGCGAATCTCAGCGTTTCTACTACAATGCCGATGAGGGGCCCGAGCCCCAAGAGGTCATCATTCCACTGCTGATCATCTTCATCATCCTGATGCTCATCCGCCGCCGCCGCAAGCGCAAGAGGCGAGCCAAGAAGGAGGCCAAGAAGGCCGCCAAGGCCCCGGCCATCCCCCGGGCCACCGCCGCCCCTGGGCTGAACGTGCCCGAGAGCAGTCTCTACGATGGAGGGGCCTCGCCCTACGCCCCCCGGGCCAGGACCGGCCGGCAAAAGGCGCCGGTCATCGATCTTGCAAGACCCCGGTCGCAACGACCGCACTTGAAGGGCGAGGGTGCTGCCCCTGTGTTCGGAACCTCCATGCCGGACATCGATGGCAAGGGCAAGCCCAAGGCTCCCGAGGGCAAGATCGAGCTCAAATCGGCGGTCAATTACGAGAAGGCCAACATCATCTTCAAGGTCAAGGTGGAGAACAACACTGACAAGCCCATCGCCGAGGTGCGGGTGCGGCCCTTTGCCCCCACCAATCTCTTCAAGGCCGACAAGGAGGAGCGCACCATCGGGCTGATCCAACCCAAGCAGGCCCAGACGGCCACTTTCAAACTGCGGCCCAGGGGCGAGTGCGGCAACGTCACCCTGCAGGCCAAGGTCACCTACTACGACACCGGCACCAACAAGTACGCCGAGCAGGACGCCAAGCCCCGGGAGACGGCCATCATCTGCCCCATGCTCAAGTATGAGGACATAGACGAGGATGAGTGGCGCAAGAACGTCTCCAAGATGCTCAAGGTGGAGGAGACCACCGACAAGATTCCCATGGATGGCGAGTCGCTCTACTCCATGGTCTGCGACGTCTTCCAGGACCAGAACCTGACATCCATCTCGATGAACGTGGACCGGGGCCGGGTCTTCCGCGGCCGGGCCATGTTCTGGGCCAAGGGGGCTGTGGCGGCCAAGGGCCTGGGCTACGCCGCCCAGATCGAGGTCATCGGCGGCGAGCTGAAGTCCAAGCTCATCCTGAAGGCCTTTGCCAAGGGCGAAGACTCCCTGGTGGGCTTCTACCACTGCCTGCTGGACGAGATCGAGAAGCGCACCAGCGTCCGCGACTACCTGGACACCGGCGTCACCGTCCAGCATGTCTACGGTGACATGGTCAAGGGTGGCAAGGTGGACATCAAGGACTCAGTGCTCCAGCGCTCCAACATCACCACCGAGAGCGCCCCCTCTGGATCCGGCGACGATGACGACCCCTACCTGGACGTCAAGGGCGACAAGGTCGAGGGCGGCAAGGTCGAGATCCACGACTCCGTCGTAACCAGGTCCAAGGTGGGCCCCGATGGCGAGGAACGGTTATCGGCCGGCGATGACACCACCGGCAGTCTGGACGAGGGCATCGACCAGCTCAGGAAGTTCGTCAAGGACGATGAGAAGGACGAGAAGTAGGCCTTCATCAGCGGGCCGGCCATCCGGTCAGTATCTGCCGCCTCCTGTTGCAGTATTGCAGTATGATGGAGTTATAGCCAGGGGACTGGGGATATTTCGGGGACTTCCCGCGAACCGGCTATATAGGCAGAACCGGAGCCATCATCGGTCGTCAGACGGCCAGTGAAGCAAATGAAAGACCATGATGAAGATTTCGGTAACGGACAGTACCATACAACAAAGCCTCCCCTGTTGTTTCCCAACCTGAGTGAGAACCTAATGAGGTACTTTTCCATCCGGGGATTCATCTCTATCTACTTCGCCTTTTTAGCGTTGATATTCCTGCTCGGGGGTATCGCTAACGTAATCCTTTTTTTCATCCTCCCAGAAATGACCTACTTCAATCTCATAATGGGCCTAGCCAGTTTTCATTTAGGCCTTGGTCTGGCTTATCTATCTCGGTATATCTGGAAAGGAGCGGAAAATGGAGATAGCAAGAAAAAGAAGTGCGAACTGGTCGCATTTAGCTTTGCTTGTGTGATTCTGATATTGGGCACATTTTTGTGGATTGATAATTATCTGATCAACAATTATATGCGCGACTATGATGACTATTTCCGAATAATAATGCTATTGCCTGTTTTGTTATTGATAGTACTAGTATTGGGGTTGCTGATTATCAATAAGATATCCGTCTTTAAAGAGTTATCAAACGCGAAAACATTACGGTGGTTCACGATCCATTTAGTGATATTGTATCCCTTCATATTCCTTGAATGGTTATTCCTTATTTTCTTTTCCTTTGGAGTAGCTTTTATTATAATTGCGTATACGGGTTTTTGGCTTCGATATGTATTTAAAGGTAATCTATACAGAAAATCAACAACTATGCCTGTCCAATACTGCGATGATGGGCTGTATTCCTATTTAGCCCTATATGGTGGGTTAAGCTGGATGCCGATCTTGGCAACGTTGGCATTGATGATGTGTTTTGGTTTCATGAATTGCTCAACGGTCCTGTTCCATCCGTCCGAGATAGCTGTTATTGTGATTTTTATTACTCTCTCAATAACACCGCTGTTCATCCTAATGATAAAATTAAGAAATCAATATCATAATCCATATAGATTATTATCAATATGGTTGTGTTCCGTATCACTCCAATACATCGCTGTTTTAGGTTTGATAATTGATCCAAGGATGGAAGGATTCGGTGGTACGATCAGTACCGTCATCTACTTCACCTGGCCCATCACCTTGCTGATCCTATCAATATGTTCGAAACTAGCAATTTCCACATGGAAAACAAATGAGAATAGTGTGGAAGGCAGAAATCATTCAAGCCTTTCTATTATACCCGCCATAGTCATTTTCCTAGTATTGCCAATTATTTCCATCAATTACGCATACTCAGTGGATTGGCCTGATGAACCATATTATGGTTATGGCCCGCTCATACAAATCGAATGTATCGAGAACGACAATGATGATTATGAATGCAAGGTCATCAAGATATCAAGAAACTACGATCTTGAAGCCTACCAGTACTTCCTGAAGGATCGCACCGGTTTGACCAGCCAGTTCGGTGAGATCGCTCTACAGAACATCAGCGGCTCCTGGCATGGTATAGATGTCACGTGGGACGACGACGGCCCTGCTGATACCAACCAAGGTAACAGCAAGGCCGACCGTGCCAAGGATTCTGGTGGTGCTTACATTGACACCGACCAGGCCCAGATCCGCATAGATGATGTCCAGGCTGGGACCCAGGGAACCAAGAACAACCAGAAGAGCGAGGGCCGCATCTCGGCATCATTTATGGACAACGACCGCAACGGCAAGCTCACCGCTGGCGATCAGTTCACCATCAGAGGCAACCAACCATATCATCCAGCCAATGACGGCTGGAGACTGGAGATAAAGTACGACATCTCTGACGACACAATCGGCTCCTTCTTGCTAGGGGCCTGATTGGTGAACAACCCCACTATCACAAACTTTATCAAGGCCCGCCTTCATGAATTGACCAATGGACTCCGAGATAATCTTTCTCGTTGAAGAATCAATTGAAGGCGGCTTCGAGGCCCGTGCTCTCGACCATTCGATCTTCACTCAAGGTGAGACCTTTGAGGAATTGAAGGAGATGGTCAAGGATGCTGTCAAGTGTCATTTCGAAGCTGATGAGAGGCCCTCAGTCATCCGCCTCCACCAGGTAAAGGAGGAGGTAATGGCGGCTTGAGGCTACCTCGCAACGTATCTGGCACACAATTGGCCAAGGCTTTGGGAAAACTGGGCTACGTGTTGGTTCATCAGACCGGAAGCCATATGCGACTGACCCGTCGAGTAGATGAAGAGCACCATCTGACGATACCCCGACATAAACCGCTAAAGGTCGGAACTCTGAATGGTATCCTCAAGGATGTTGCTGAACACCTGGCCATCAGTCGTCTGGACCTTCTGGAACTGCTATTTGGAAAATAGAGCTTATATCTTCAGGTTCCAGCCGAGTAATCAGAGGCGTAGGCTATCTGCTCCTCGGTGAGCACGTCCAGCTCGAAACCCATGGTGGAGAGCTTCAGGGCTGCTATCTCCTGATCCTGCTCCTTGGTCAGGTCGTAGACCCCCGGGGCCATCTTCTCGTTGGTGGCCAGATGGATCATCGACATCAGCTGGTTGGCGAACGACATGTCCATGACCTCCGAGGGGTGGCCCTCGGCGGCGGCCAGGTTCACCAGCCTCCCCTGGGCCAGCAGGTAGAGCTTGCGTCCGTCCTTCATCGTGTACTCCTCCGTGTTCTCGCGGATGGTGCGCTTGCCGCTGGCCAGCTCCTCCAGTTCCACGATGTTCAGCTCGCAGTCGTAGTGACCGGTGTTGCAAAAGATGGCGCCCTCCCGCATGCGCTCGAAGTGGCGGCCGCGGATGACGTCCTTCATGCCGGTGGCGGTGATGTAGATGTCGCCCAGGATGGCGGCCTCGTCCATGGGCATCACCTCGAAGCCTTCCAGCGTGGCCTTCAGGGCGGCGATGGGGTCCACCTCGGTGACGATGACCCTTGCGCCCAGGCCCCGGGCCCGCTTGGCAAGCCCCGAGCCGCAATGACCGTAGCCGGCCACCACGAAGTTCTTGCCCGCCACCAGGACCGAAGTGGCCCTCAGGATGCCGTCCAGGCTCGACTGGCCGGTGCCGTAGACGTTGTCGAAGTCCCACTTGGTCTCGGCGTCGTTCACCGCCATGACCGGGTAGAGCAGCTTTCCGTCGTCGGCCATGGCCCGCAGGCGGTGGACCCCGGTGGTGGTCTCCTCGGTGCCGCCGATGATGTCCCGGGCCAGGTCCCGGTAGCGGTTGTGGACGGTGAAGATGAGGTCTGCGCCGTCGTCCAGGGTCAGGGTGGGTTTGAAGTCAAGGGTCCGGTCTATGGACCAGTAGAAGTCCTCGGTGGACTGACCGTGCCAGGCGTAGACCGAGAAGCCGTCATCCACCAGGGCGGCGGCGATCTCGTCCTGGGTGGAGAGGGGGTTGCAACCCGACCAGCTTATCTCGGCCCCGGTGGCGCGCAGGGCCTCCATCAGGATGGCGGTCTCCTTGGTCACGTGGAGACATCCGGCGATGCGCTGCCCCTTGAGGGGCTGTTCCTCGGCATAGCGCTCGATGAGGGCTGCCAGCACGGGCATCCTGGATCGGGCCCAGTCCATCTTCAGCTTGCCCTTCTCGGCCAGGGAGGGGTCGGCGATCTTGTGGTCGGTCATTTTGCCACCGCACTTTCAGATGATTGGCCTTATTAATATTTACCATTGTTCAAGAACAATAGCTGGACATATATTGTTGGTTGTCCAAAATTGCTGGACGAATGTGCGATAATTATTAGTATTTGCTGGACATATCGATTTCCATGTCCCTTGCCCAGATAGCCCCCGACCTGGATGAGCGGGATCGCGCCATACTGAAGTATCTCCATCTCCAGGGTCGGGCCTCGGTGCGCACCATAGCCCGGTCCGTGGGTCTGCCCCCTTCCACCGTTCACGCCCGCATGGCCCGCCTGGAGCGTCAGGGTGTGGTTACCAACTACTCGGTGAACCTGGAACCCCAGCGCCTGGGTCTGGGCTTCGTGGCCTTCATCCTGGTCTCGGGCACCGCCGAGCGTTACCTGGAGGAGGAGTTCCTGGCCCGCCCCGAGGTGGAGGAGGTGGCCGGCATCACCGGCGAGTACGACCTTCTGCTCAAGGTGCGCCTGCCCAGCCTGGAGGACTTCAACACCTTCCTGATGGACTTCCGGGACCGGTACGACGCCTACCTGGACAAGACCATCACCATGGTCCGCACCGCCAACCTGAAAGAATGAGAGCTGTCGGCTGAAAGTTGGTATCGCCCCGACCGTCGCGGTTCCCGGTGCTCCCTAATCCTTCTCCTCTTTCTTGTCCTTGGGAACCGGAGGAGGCGCCGCCGGTCCCGGAGGGGGCGGGGGCAGGTTGGGCATCTCGGGTATGGAGGGGGTGTGAATCCCCTCGGCTTCCTGGGGGTCTTTCTCTTCCACCTCGAGCCAGCCCCGGCCACTGCAGGAGAGGCAGGGCATGCCGGCCATCTGCATGACACCTCCGGTCTGGGGAACGGTCTTCCCCGTGCCAAGGCAGGTCGGGCATCGAGTACGATTCATGATTGGGACCCCGGGTAGCAAGCTCGATTTTGGAGGTATTTCAACGGCCACTGGCATATATGCCTTTAGGTTGAGCATAGATTGAGCAAAGTTGGGGAGGCCAGCAGGTGGGTGGAACGGTGGGATCGAGGGATGATGTGCCCCGTTCATCGTTGTAAGATTAAATTTAATGATAGATAATGATAATTAATTATATTTAGTTACAATTAATTAAAATTACTTACGCCGTCCGACGATGGCCAGACCATACTTATATATAATGACCTCACGTTGTTTTTAGCCCTATTTCAGGAGATACCATGACAAGCCTGTATGAAGCCATGAAGGACCTGGCCACCGGTACGGTGGGCACCCTCCTGACCGAGAGCCTGGAGTTCTGCCGCTCGATACTGCAGACCGTTTCCCGCTCATTCGCCCTGACCATCCCCATGGTCGAGCACAACATCCTGGTCCCCATCATGGTGGGCTACCTGGAGGCCCGCATCCTGGACAGCTTCGAGGACGAGGTGGGCCGCAAGGAGACCACCATGGAACAGCGCATGCAGGCCATGGACACCATCATGGAGATAATCGACAACCCCGAGTCCGAGACCGCCCAGGAGAAGATCAAGCACATCTCGGGCATGGCCGGCGACTACATCTCCAACCCCCACTACCAGAAGCTGGTGGAGAACTTCGAATCGGTCGTGCGGGTCCACCGGACCTTCGATCAGGCCACCAAGGACTCCATGTCGTTCTGGCTCAACGAGATGAACTTCGGCATGAAGAAGTTCCTGGAGCTCTCCATCCGCAACTTCGAGGACCTGGACGAGTACTGCTACTACGTGGCCGGCACCCCCAGCGGCTTCCTCACCGAGCTCATCATCAACAACTCCGACGACCTGACCCCCGAGCAGGAGGCCACCCTGAAGCGCACCGAGCGTGATTTCGGCCTCTTCCTGCAGAAGGTCAACATCATCCGCGACTTCCGCGAGGATATCCAGCGCAACGAGAAGATCTTCTGGCCCGACTGCCTCTTCGAGCCCCACGGCCTGGTGCCCAGGGACATGCTGGACGAGGACAACCGGCAGGTGGCAATGGAGGCCCTGGCGGCCATGCTGACCAACGCCTCCCAGCATATCCAGCCGGTCAAGGACTACCTCAACGCCATCCCCGAGCAGTACAAGGGCTTTCGCAAGGGCGCGGCGGTCAACTTCCAGATGGGCGTTTCCACCCTCAAGGCCATGACCGAGAACGACAAGGTGTTCTTCAGCGACAAGCCGGTGAAGATCGACCACGAGACCCGGGACCGCATCCTGGCCGACCCCCTGGAAGGCATCCTGACCCCGATGGTCTCGAAATAGAACCCTTCCTCTCGTCATTCCTACCTTCATTCGTCAATATTCATCGACGAAGCCCTTATTAGGCCAATAGCCCAAAGCTGCTTGACCCCCATGCAGACTCGTTCTCACTCCTCGGCGGTGTTCACCGCCCTGCTGGCAACCTTGCTGGCAGCCTTTGTGGGCCTGCTGATATTCACCCCTCCCGCCGCGGCCGCGCCCTCCACGGGCGAGGTCCAGGTGGCGGTCATCCTGGCCAACTTCTCGGACATGGATTTCGAGGAGGAGCACAACGTGAGCTACTTCGAGGCCCTCAGCTTCAACCTCACGGGTCCTTCGTTCAGGAACTACTACCTGGAGGCCTCGTACGGCAACCTGAACCTGACGGGGGTCGTGGTCGAGGTCAACCTGTCCGAGAGCCGCGAGTACTACTCCACACGGGGCTTGCAGTTCATCCGGGATTCGGCAGATGAGGCCGACGATGACATCGATTACACCGACATCGACGCCATCATCGCTGTCCATCCCGGTGCCGGTGGCGAGAGCTCGGGGGACAGCACCGACCTCTGGTCGGTCCATTACTCGGGCACCTCCATCTCCACCGATGAGCGTCCCTTCAGCGAGGCCTCCATCATCCCCGAGTACGAGCAGTCCAACGGCCAGCAACCGCCCCTGGGAGTGATGGTCCACGAGTTCGGCCACGAGCTCCACCTTCCCGACCTCTACGACACCGATGACAGCTCAGAGGGCATCGGCAGCTGGGGCGTCATGGCCGCCGGCTCCTGGAACGACTACGGACGGACCCCGGGCCATCCCAGCGCCTGGTGCAAGATCGAGCTGGGCTGGGTGACCCCCATCGTGGTCACCGAGGACACCCTGAACGTCATCCTGGACCCCTGGACCGAGGACGATACGCTCTACAAACTACCCATCCCGGCCAACGAGAGCGACTCGGACGAGTACTTCCTGCTCACCAACCGCCAGCTTCAGGATTACGACGAGCACTTGCCCGGCGCCGGCCTGCTCATCTGGCACATCGACGACAGTCGCTCCAACAACCGGGACGAGAACCACAAGCTGGTGGACCTGGAGGAGGCCGACGGTCGCAACGACCTGGACAAGCCCCGCGGCGGAGGTGGCAACCGGGGCGACGCCGACGACCCCTGGACCGGCGATGAGGGCTCCTTCACCCAGACCTCGAGCCCCAACTCCACCGCCTACGACGGCTCCGACAGCGGCTGGCGCATCACCAACATCGCCCTGGACGGCGACCAGGTCAGCTTCGATATCCGGCTCTTCATGCCTCCTGTGGCCATTGCCGATGCCGAGAAGGGTGTTGTGCTCCCTGGCGAGGAGCTCAACTTCACCGGTTCGGACTCCTACGATGAGGATGGCGATATCGTCACCTATCTGTGGGATTTCGGCGACGGCAACACCAGCGGCGAGGCCGACCCCTCCCACACCTACGATACCTACGGGACCTACATAGTCTCCCTGACGGTGACCGATGACGACGGGGTCAACTCCACCACCACCATCACCATCTACGTCAACGCCCCCCCGGTGCCGGTGATCGAGGTGGCCCGCCTGACCCTGCTCACCGGAGAGAAACTCTTCTTCAACGGTACCGGTTCGTACGACCCTGACGGGACCATCTTCTTCTGGATGTGGAACTTCGACGATGGCGGCAGCTCCACCAAGGTGGCCCTCAACCACACCTTTGACGATGACGGCATCTACAACGTGACCCTGCAGGTGATGGATGACCGCAGCACCATCGCCACCGGCTATGTCCTCATCACCGTGCTCAACCGGGCGCCGGTGGCCAACTTCACGGCCGACCCGCTGGTGGGCGACACCACCACCCTCTTCACCTTCAATTTCACCGGTGGTGACAGCGACGGCACCATCGCCCTCTACCTCTGGGACTTTGGCGATGGGGCCAACTCCTCCACCGCCCCGGTCTCCCACATGTTCGACAGCTCGGGCAACTACACCATCAACCTCACCATCTGGGATGACGATGGCGCCATGGACAACGCCTCGCTGAACATCACCATCACCAACGCCCCTCCCGTGGCGGTCGTTCCAGAACGGCCAGGTGTCTGGGCGGCGGGCGAGCCCCTCTCCCTGAACGGCTCGGGCAGCTACGACCCCGAGGATGCCCTGACCCTGCTGACCTGGGAGCTCTCCAACGGCCTGAACAGCACCCAGGGACTCTTCAACCTCACCCTGGAGCCCGGTCGCTACCAGGTCTGGTTCAATCTCACCGACGCCGGGGAAGCCACCACCGGGGTCAACTGGACCCTCGATGTGGAACCCCGACCCGTCGCGGTGCTGTATGCCCACCGGATAACAGCCGCCGTGGGGCAGATCGTCAGGTTCTCCAGCGATGGCAGTGGCGGTGGCACCGACTGGTTCTGGGATCTTGGGGACGGGAGCAATTCAACCCTGCTTGAGAACACCAGCAGGATCTACTCCTCCACCGGCAACTACACGGTGACCCTGCGCATCACCAGCCCCCTGGGTCTGGTCAGCAACCTCACCCCCGCCAGCCAGCAGATCATCCAGGTCTTCCCCAGGCCGGTGGCCAACCTCACCCTCCCCCTGGGCCCCTATCACCAGTGGCTGCCCCTGACCCTCAACGCCAGCGGGTCACAGTCCGGCTGGGGCGCCCTGGAGTACGGCTATCGCATCGACAACGGGACCTGGACCGGTTACAATTCCAACGCCACCCACACCCTCAACCCCAGCACCGGTGGGAACCACACCTTCAGCCTGCGGGTCCAGGATGGCAACGATGTGGTGGACCAGACCAACAGCACCATCTACATCAACTGGGCCCCCGAGCTGAGCTGGTCGATGGAGCCCCTGAACCCCGAGGTGGGACAGCTGGTCAACCTGACCCTGAACCTCACCGACCGGGACGACAATGCCACCCAGTTCAGCCTCAACTGGAGCGAGGGCGCCCTGGTGAACCAGACCATCGACCTGCCGGCCAACCTGACCTTCAACCACACCTTCACCCAGGAGGGCGAGATCGAGGTGCGGGTGGTGCTGACCCTGGAGGGCGGTTCCCGACTCAGCTGGGTCTGGCCGCTGACCGTGGACCCCGAGTACGTGGAGCCCGAGGAGCCCGAGAACAGGACCACCGACCTGCGGGTGGGCAGTCTCACCGCCTTCTCCACCTCCGGTGGGAGTCCGGCCCCCGCTGACAACACCCGGCTGTCGGCCCTTGTTGCGTGGCTTCCCGAGACCGAGGACAACCGGACCTCCCTGGTGGTGGAGGTGGAGTTCACCCTGGATGGCAATTCCCTGGCCACTCGGACCATCACCCTGTCTCCGGACCAGGAGCAGTCGGTGAGCGTCTTCTGGACCGCTGTCAAGGGCAGTCATGTCCTGCTGGTGGAGATCGATCCCCAGGGGCACCACAACGATACCGAACTTGGCGACAACATGGGCACCTACAAGTTCTCGGTGGAGGAGCCAACCTCGGATGAGGGTGGCTTCCTGCCCGCCCTGGGCCTGCCCGGCCTGCTGATGGTCCTGGCGTTGGCTGTGGGGGTCATCCGGTCGAGGCGAGGGGTTCGGCGTTAGGGCAAGGATGGGCCTCGTGCTCGGTCCTGTGCCTCCCTTCATATGACTTTCTCGAGTTCCTCCTTACATTGGGGTAACCATTAAGGCCCCGGTGGCGACTGGAGGGATGGTGTCCCTGGCTCGGCGTTCCCTGCCCTCATTGCCCCTTTTAGGTTGCCTGATGGCGATCGCGGGGCTGACCTTCCTGTTCCTGCTGACGCTGTCCATGGTACCCTCAGCCTCGGCCGAGGCTCCCGATCTGATCAACATCGAGGCCATCGTGGGTGCTTCCAACGATGATGGGGACGAGCTGGTGAACGATCTGGTCTTCATCGCCCATCAGGAGGATCGGGAGATATCGGGCCTGGAGATCCGAATCTATCTGAATGACATCGAGATCGACTCGGCCATCACCGATGATGAGGGTGGGGCGGGCTTTGCCAACCTTACCGACGGCAACTACTCCTGGCGCGCCTTCCAGTTAGACCAACAGCTGACCTACGAAGGTGGCAACTGCATTGTCAACTTCGCAGGGGACCGGGGCACCAGCACCTATCTCATGGATATCGACGATGACGGTGCCCACGACGATCTGTTCCTCATGATCCCCAATGGCACCGGGGAGGGCCAGCCCGAGGGCTACTACGAGATCTACAACGAGACCAGCGACCTTGTGGCCTCGGGACACACCAACCTCTCGGCCGAACCCTTCGGCAACATCTCAATCGTGCTCGACCTGGTACCGGCCAACTACACCTTCTATCTCTGGACCAACGAGAGTGGCACTCTCCTGCAGAACGGCTCCTTCAACACCCATCCTGCACCTGTCGATTCCAACGAATGGTTCGCCGACTGGTTCTACGAATACGAGGACCGCGACAGCGATGGACGGGACGACTGGGTCATGGTCCACTACGACGTGGACACCGGCGACCCCCAGATGACGGTGAACGTCACCTGGGTCATCGAGAACTCCACCGGCGTCGAGCTGGTCAACGTCACCGACCCCTTCACCGCCCCCAACGGGACCGTGGACCATCGCAACCTCTCCTGGCTCTGCTCGGCCGGCGATGACTACACGTTCCGCCTCCACCTGTTCGACGAGAACAACACCCTGGAGGATTCCAACTCATCCCTGGCGACCCTGGACCTCTACAGCCTGCCTCCGCTGGTGAACTTCAGCTCGCCCCAGCCGGACACCATGGTGTGGGGGGTGGTGAACCTGACAGGCAACGCCTCGGACCCCGATGGCGACTCCACCCTGGAACTGGTCGAGGTGCGCTACCAGGGAGGCGACTGGGCCAATGCCACTCCCCTGGGCGGCGACTGGACCCTCTGGTACCACCACTGGGATACCGGGAGCCTGCCCGAGGGCCTCTACGACCTGGAGGCCAGGGCCTACGATGGCGACAACCACTCCCTGGTGGCCCGAATGAGCCTGGAGGTCAACCACAACGACCCGCCCGCGGTGACCGTGGACAGCCCCCAGGAGGGGGCCCAGGTCCGGGGCAACATCACCATCCGCGGTCATGCCATGGACCCCGACGGCGCGGCCAATCTGTCGGCGATCCAGGTCAGCCTGGACGACATCGGCTTCGATCAACCCTGGTTCGTCCCCGGAGCCTCCAGCTGGAACCTCAAGTGGAACACCAGCCATGCCTCCAACGGCGACCATACCCTCTACTTCAGGGCCCTTGACCACGGTGGACTCCACTCACCGGTGGTCCAGGTCAACTTCACCATCCTGGCCAACCAGGCCCCCTCCATCGAGGTCCAGAGTCCCGAGATGCTGGTGAAACCCCAGGACTGGCTGGTGGACATAGCCTGGGAGGCCCAGGATCCGGAGGGTGACGACATGACCGTCAAACTGAGCGTGGAGCCGGTGGGCGAGCCCGAGGAGCGCGTGACCATTGCCACCGGTCTGCCGGCCAGCGGGACCCACACCTGGAACTGCTCGGGCTTCGAGGTCGGGATATACCGCATCTGGGGCCGGGTGACCGATTCCTTCGGGGACCACGATTCCGACTCGCCCAGCGGCAGGGTGGATGTGCCCAAGGTTGTGGTCTACTTCCTGAACCCCGCTCCCGCCGGCGACATCGCCGATGAGCTCTACCGGGTGAGATGGGTGGTGGATGGCTACGACGGCTCCCGCACCACCGATGTCTTCCTGGACAACGACACCGACGCAGAGAACGAGGGCGCCGTGACCCTGGTCAACCTCCAGAAGCAGACCAGCTTCGATTGGGACACCTCCCAGCTGGCCGAGGGGACCTACTACCTGCGACTCAACGTCACCGTGGATGTCCTCTTCCTGGTCTCGGTCTTCTCGGGTCCCCTGGAGGTGATCCACCAGGACCAGCCCCAGCAGCTGGCCAACCTCACCATCAGCCCCATCGAGCTGAAGGAGGGCACCAGCGTCGAGTTCTCCATTGAGGTGATCAACCCTGGTTCGGGTAGCCAGCGGATGAACATCACCTACGTGATGGACAGCGTCCTGCTGGCCCAGAAGGATCTCTTCGTCGACAAGAAGGATATGCAGAGGGACTACCTCTACTGGACGGCCACACCGGGCGAGCACACCCTCCAGGTCCGGGTCTACCGCTGGCACCACGACGGCTTCGACCAGGAGCTGGAGCTGACCTTCATCGTGGAGGGTACCGCCAAGCCGGCCTCGACCGATGAGGACAACTCGCCCTGGCCCATGATCCTCATCATCGCCCTGACCCTGGTCATCCTGGTGGGCGCTCTCCTGGTCACCCGGGTCATCCCGGTGGACGAGCTCCTGGAGGGCAGAGCGTACGGCGGGAGAGGACCGCCACCCTCGACCCGGTCGTTATCGAGACCGGGAACGCCACGCTCACCAGACCTGCCGCCTCATGCGGCCCCATCCTCACCATCACCCTCATCGCCCTCCTCACCATCTGAACCATCCTCCCCCTCTTCACCTCCCCCCGATGAAAGCGACGTGGATTTTGGCGAGGACACAGATGCTCCCGACCCGGATGCCGGGAAGGAGGATGGCGAGATCGAGTTCGAGGATGAGGCCTCCCCCGATGTGGAGTTCGAGGATGACTTAGAGAAAAAGACCGGAACCGGGGAGGGGCCGGAGACAGGGGCCGATGAGGGTAGTGACACAGCGGCTCCCGCCGATGCTCCCGAACCTGACACCGGGAAGGATGATGGCGGGTCTGGCGAGAAGGCCAACGGCCCCGGCAAGGACAGGGTCGATGGAGCAGAAGCCGGGCAGGACGGCGACGCTGGACCATCCGAGAGGGATTGAGCAGCTCCCGGCAGCCTTTGAGCTTATTACCCAGAATTCCATGTCCCGGCCATGGTCCGGATCAAAGTGGTCCCCCTGGCCGGGGCGCCCAACTACAAGTTCGAGGTGACCGTCACCGAGAGGCGCAACGACTTCACCACCCATGTGGTCACCATGGCCCAGGCCGACTTCTCCCGCTACGCCCAGACCCGCAGTGCCTTCGTCTCCCCCGAGCACGTCATCGAGACCGCCTTCGAGTTCCTGCTGGAGCAAGAGCCAAAGGAGTCGATCATGGCCAACTTCGACATCACCGTCATCTCCCACTTCTTCCCCGATTTCGAACGGACCCTGGTCGGGAGGCTGTGAGCCATGGGAAAGGGAGCTCTAGTGAGTGGATCCGCCACCGACAAGGCCAAGACCTCAGATAAGTCAAAGGCACCCGACAAAGCCAAGGACCCGGATTCTGTCAAGACCAAGGGATCGCCCGAGCCGGAACCTTCCACCGCACCTTCCAAGGCCAAGAAGGAGGCGAAGCCGGCCGCGGCCAAAACAGCCTGCAAACCCACCGTGCCCCCACCGGCCCCGGAAGCGGCAGAGAGCCACACCTGCGGATACGAGGGGTGCCAGCGCACACCTGAGAAGGACTCGGTCCACTGCCTCTTCCACATCCCTGCAAAGGAGAAGGAGGCCATGGAGCTGTGGGACAGGAGCCTGGTGCGCTTCAACAAGAAGCTGGTCATCGGCGAGGGGGACTTTGCCGGCTTCGTCCTGAAGGGGGTCAACCTGGCGGGCAAGACCATCGAGCATGACCTCAACTTCCACGGGGCCCGGTTCATCGGTCCCACTGTGCTGTCGGGCGCCAAGCACAACAACACCGAGTTCAAGGGGGAGGTGAATCTGACGGAGGCGGTCTTCGAGGATGATGTGGACCTCTCCTGGGCCCACTTCCACGATCAGTGCGACTTCAGCCAGGCCACCTTCAAGGGCCTGCTGGACCTGCGATGGGCGGTCTTCGAGGCCCATGCCAAGTTCATCGGGATGCGCTGTGAAGGGGAGGCCGACTTTGGCGAATCGGTCTTCGAGGAGCACGCCTTCTTCAAGGAATCACATTTCGTGGTCAACGGCAACTTCAGCGCCGTCTACTTCGAGAAGGGCGGGGCCTTTGACCGGTCATACTTCAGGGAGGGCAACTTCGAGGATGCCGCCATCCAGAACGTCTCGTTCAGACGGGTGGCCCTGGACCATGTGGGTTTCGCCGGGGCCCAGATGGAGAACGCCTACCTGGCCGACTCATGGTGGTCGACGGCCTCGGACCGGACCACGGCCCAGGTGTTCCTCGACACCCTTTCGGTGGCCGACCCCCGCTTCATCATCCACGAGGAGGAGGAGGCCGACCAGGTCCCCGATGACGATCGCAAGGAGAAGATCCGCTCCCTTTTGCGGGCCGAGTCCACCTACCGCCGCCTGAAGCACACCCACACCAACGAGGGGGACTACAACAAGGCCGGCGAGTTCCACATCCACGAGATGCGGATGAAACAGCGCCGCTACCGGCTCCAGCGCGGTCTCAGGGTCAAGTGGAAGCTCTTCTGGAACACCTTCTACAACATCTCCTGTGGCTACGGCGAGCGGCCCAAGCGGCTCCTGCTCAACGCCGTCCTCATCGTCCTGCTCTTCTCCGGGCTGTACGAATTCTCCAACGGCATCGGCCACAGCAGCCTGGCCGAGGACGAGTTCGAATCCTACGACCCCTCGGCCGAGGAGTGCCTCTACTTCTCGGTGGTCACCTTCACCACCCTGGGCTACGGCGACTTCTCGCCCAAATCGGACTATCGTTTCTTCGCCGCCCTGGAGGCCTTCACCGGCGCCTTCACCATCGCCCTCTCGGTCCTGGTCTTCGGGCGCAAGATGATGCGGTGAGAGTTCCGGTCAGACAATTCTTACTTTGCTGTCCTCAGCCACTTCACCAGTTCCTTCATGGCCCGGCCGCGGTGGCTGACCTGGTTCTTCTCCTCCATGGTCAGCTCGGCAAAGGTCTGCATGTCGCCAAAGGCCGTGTCGGGTTGCTCGTCGGGGATGAAGACCGGGTCGAAGCCGAAGCCGCCCTCGCCGCACGCCTCGTAGCCGATGGTCCCCTCGCAGGTGCCCTTGAACAGCCGGGTCTCGCCATCGTGCAGGAGCAGGCCGATGACCGTCTCGAACCGGGCGTTGCGCTTGGCATCCTCCTTCCACGGCAGCATCAGGCGGATCAGCCCCTCGGCGCCGGCGGCCATGAACAGGGCCTTGGAATAGACTCCGGGGTAGCCTCCCAGCGCTTCGACGAAAAGACCCGAATCCTCGATGACGATGCCCCTTCCCTCGGCCGGCAGCATCGGTTCATCGTGCTCCAGGGAGGGGGCCATGTCGAATCCCGCCCCGATGGTGCGCCGGGACCTCTTCCTGGATCTGGGTGACAAGGACTCGCCCAGGTGGGTCAATCCATAGCGCACCACGTTCTCCAGGCTGTCGGTCTGGATCTCGGGATAGTCCAGTTTCTTCTTCCGCACCTTGAGGCCCAGGGGTTCCAGGCGTTCCTTGAACTCGGCCAGCTTCCCCGAGTTGGAGGTCACGAAGTCCAGACGGCCGATCTTGGTCTTCTTCATCACATCAGCTCCAGTTCCTTGCCCAGCACTCCATCGATGTAAACCTTTCGGGCGGCGTTGGTTATCTTCTTGTCCATCAAGTTCAGCTCCCACACCGGCAGGTAGCCGGGGGTTATCTGGGTGGGCGCCTCGCCGAAAAGGCGCTTGAAGAGGTTGCGCACCTTGATCTTGGAGAAGGAGTGCTCGTTGCCCTTGTTGTCCAGGGGTGTCAGCTCATCGTGATGGATCTGGTCCCAGGCGAACTCCTTGAACTCAGGAAGGTCCTTGTAGTCCCAGGGTTGCTGGTCCACGTTGGTGATGAAGGCCAGCTCCTTGGGTTTGAAGGGCGGCATCACATCGGTCTCGATCATCAGGATCTGGCCGGTCTGTCCGTGGAAGGTCAGCGAGCCCTTGTGGTCGGCCTTCATCAGCCCCAGCCGCTTGGTCTGGATGTCGTAGTCGACGTGGTAGATGGGCAGGTAGAAGAGCTTGAGGTCCCCCACGGTCTCGCCCTTGAAGACGAAGAGCGTCGATTCCCGCTCCTTCTCGGCCAGATGGGTCACCTCCGACTGGGAGACGTTGAGCCTGGGCACCTTGACATAATCCTTGGGATCTCCCGGTGGCTTGGGCGTTTCCAGCCGTTGGGCCTCATCCTCATCATTGCCACCAAGCCCCGGCAGATGGGAGATGGCCTCCTTGAGCCCGTCCAGGGGTGACCCGGCCACCGTGTACGCCTCCTGCTCCACTTCGCTGATCGGTGTGGGTTCTGGTTCGAGTTCGGTGTCGGTCTCAGGCTCAGGGGCAGCCTCTTGCGATTTCCCGGTGGAACGGTCCGCCTCGGCCGGTTGGAGGGTTTCGGGCGCAACGGTCTCCACCTCGGGCACCTCAGGCACATCGGGCAGGTCGGAAAGTACCCCTACCTCAGGGGCGGCCTGTTCAGGTTTGGCTGGCTCCGCTCGGGTCTCCCCGGTCGACCTATCCATTTCCTGCTCTCTTTCTCGCACCCTTGCGCTTTCCTCCTTCACCCATTCTCTCGCCTTGGCTCCCTTTTCGAACCTGGCGAAATGCTCCCGCACCGCAGAGGGCATCAGGCTTCGCAAGGCGTCCTCGTCCAGGGTCGAGTGCTGGGTCAACAGCCATCTGGCCTGCATCTGTTTGGCCCGGTCGAAGACATCGGGGCAGATGAGCAGGAAGTGGCCGGTGGTCAGGTTGGGGATGGAGGTCATGATGGACTCCACCTCCTCGGGGGCCATGGCCTTCACCATGTGGGAGACCTTGGACAGGTCCTGCTTGGTCATCATCCGCCCCAGCGCCCAGGTATTGGCCTGGGCCATGGCCTTGTAATCGATGTCGGCCGGGTTCTGGGTGCACATCAGACAGCTCACGCCGTACTTGCGCCCCTGCTTGAACAGCAGGGTCAGCATCTCCTTGGCCGGCGGGTTCCGGGGATGGGGCGGCAGGTAGGAGGAGACCTCGTCGATGTAGAAGACCAGCTGGACCCGTTCCGAGGGGTTCTGGAGCATCCAGTTGTAGATCTCCCGGGCCACCATGGAGACGAAGAACTGCTTGTCCGACTCGGCGTTGAGGGTGTTCAGGTAGATGATGTTGATGGGCACCTTGTTGGCGTTGGCCGGGCTCAGGAAGGTCTCCATGTCCAAGGGCGCCCCGAAGTTGAACATCAGCTTCTTGAGGCCCACCGAGAACTGGCGCAGTTTCTTGGCGATGCTGGCCCGCTCTCTGGGGGTGATGAATGTCTCGCCCCCCTCCAGGCCCTCCTCCTTGGGGTCGGCCACGATGTCGGCAAAACGGGCGAAATCCTTGGTCTGGACCCCCGAGTCCCAGAGCTGTTCGATGAGCTGGTAGAGGAAGGCCGTGCAGCTCTTTCCATCGTCCGATTGCACGTCGTACCCCATCAGCTGGGTCAGCCCCTTGGCCACCATGTCCACCGCCCGGATCCGCTCGTCCGGTGATAGCCGGTCGGGCGGGGGCAGGTGCAACGGGTCGATGGAGATGGGGATGCCCTTGGAGGAGGCGGGGGTGAAGATGCGGACCTCGGCCTTCTGGGTCAGGCTCACCAGCCGGGTGGGGTCACCGCCGTGGTCCTCGATGTCCTTGACCAGTCCTCCCAGGGCCAGGGAGGCCAGGTCGCCCTGGGGGTCGATGAGCACCGAGGGGATGTTGGCCATGGTGGCCTCCTCGATGAAGCACTTGGCCATCACCGTCTTGCCCGAGCCCGAGGCTCCCAGCACCGTGACATGGCGCTTCAGCACGTCCACAGGCAGCCTCACCGGGCCCTCCCGGGACCAGCCAATGAGCAGCTCGCCTTGGTCCATGGCAAGGGATGACCCGGCTGTTCTAAAAGGATTGTGAGCACCAGAGGAGGGCATTCCCATCGGCCCTGACCTCAAGCCTAGCATCAGCGATGTCAATGGGGCTCAAAAGCAGCGAAACATTACACCCGAAAAGCCTTTGAGAATTTGGATTATTAAATAATTTAAATCGTGTACAACAATGTTTATGGAGATTCTGGAAATGAAATTGGCCATGACATTGGATCGGCATCAAACCAAGCGCCTGGCAGGACCTCTCACTTTTTTTTGTCATCATCATCCTGGCGGGCACCAGCATCTTCCACTACAGCCAGCCGGCGGAGCTTCGTGATGGTCCTCACCCCATCGTGCAGGCGTCGTACACCATCGCCCAAACACCCGGCAAGCTCGAAAGTTCTTCCTTGATGACACCTGGTGAGATAATCGATCAGCTGATAGGTCTGGGCAAGCATGTGGAGGAGGTACCACAGGAGAGGGAGGGACCGACCCTGCCCCCATTCCAGCGACCCACCTTACCCTTCCTTGGCGGCTATCCGGTCATCCCCATCGACGATCCAGACCCAACAACGGGTTCACCCGTTACCGAGCCCTTTCCGACTCGCCATGATAGCAACCTGAGCTATTTTGCCTCGTTCGCTGAGTTGGCCGAGTACGTGGATGAGTACAGCTACTATCCATATCGATGGGGTTACTACAACGAGTGCTATTTCCTGGTCGATTTCGCTGTAGATTTAGATTCAGATGCCCTTTCAATGAACAGCTTCTCGGGCACCAACAATCAGGTCGTTGGAGTGGATGAGGTGGACTCGGTCAAGACCGATGGGCGCTACCTTTACCTCCACAGTGGCGGCTCAATCTACATCATCAAGGCCTATCCCCATTCGGAAGCCCGCATCGTCTCCAAGATCGAGAACCACGGCGGGAGCATCCAGGGCCTCTTCATCCATGACGACAGGCTTGTCATCCTCAAGTACTTGAGTCAACCGAGGACCATGCACTATGAGGAGCAGACCGAGGTCTTCGATGGGGATGTCTGGTACCAGGTGACCGATTCAAGGGTCTCCGAATGGACTTTGAACGAACCCCAGACCCAGGTGTTGATCTATGACATCAACCGCAAGGCAAATCCGCGGCAACTTCATGACATGGTCATCCCCGGCAGTTACCAGGGCGCCCGTCTCATCGGCAACGACCTCTACCTAATCACCACCCATCGGCTCTACCGCTACGATGACGAGGTGAACTGGCCGGTCATCACGGAGGACGGTCAAAGCCGCATCATCGACCACACTCAGATCGGTTATTTCGACGATTCTGTGGGCTCAAGCCAGCTGACCATGATCACCAGCCTGAGCGTTCAGCCCGGCATGGTCACCGACAGCAAGGCCGTGCTCTCCAACTCCACCAACCATATCTACGTCTCCCAGTCGGGCATCTACCTGGCCGGTGCCGACTATGGCTGGTACCGCCAGGATGGCAGCTTCATCCACAAGTTCACCATCGACGAGGGACAGGTGTCCTATGTTGGCATGGGCCTGGTCCCGGGCTGGATCGACAACCAGTTCGCCATGGACGAGCACAAGGGCCATCTGCGGGTGGCCACGACCATCGGCTTTGTCTCCAAGTCCAATCCCACCTCCACCAACAACCTCTACATCCTTGATGGTACCATGACCACCGTGGGCAAGCTGGAGGGACTGGCGCCGGGCGAGCAGATCTACTCGGCCCGCTTCATGGGCGATCGCGGCTACATGGTCACCTTCAAGAAGGTCGACCCCTTCTTCGTCATCGACCTGTCCGATCCCACCGACCCCACGATGCTGGGCTACCTCAAGATACCCGGCTATTCCGATTACATGCATCCCTACGATGAGAACCATGTCATCGGTCTGGGCAAGGACACGATGGAGGCTTCCAGCGGCAACTTCGCCTGGTACCAGGGTCTCAAGCTATCGTTGTTCGATGTTACCGACGTGGCCCATCCCAAGGAGGTCTCCAAGCTCATCATCGGCGATCGCGGCACCGAATCGGAAGCGCTCCATGACCACAGGGCCTTCCAGTTCTTTGGGGCTCACGACAAGATAGTCATTCCGGTCGACCTGTACGAGGTCCAGAACCCAAACGGGCGTGACAACCAGCATGGTGAGTTCGTCT
This sequence comes from uncultured archaeon, assembly GCA_964384995.1. Lineage (GTDB taxonomy): Archaea > Thermoplasmatota > Poseidoniia > MGIII > CAYLMJ01 > CAYLMJ01. Next base: position 76,955 of record CAYLMJ010000003.1, read on the forward strand.
GGCAGGGTGCCTATGTGATATCCCTTACCCTGGAGGATGGCTTCCAGATTTTCGGTCGAGTCTCGCACATCGGTACCAATGCTTCCCAGTATTCATACAATGACAGGATCCAGCGTTCACTCTACATCGAGGACGTGCTTTACACAATCTCACCGGAGCAGGTGGCGCTCAACGATATCAACAACCTGAACCGCCTGGAGACCATCAAGCTGGAGTGAAGGGAACGACCAACCATCACCCCTCACGGTCAACTATCCCTTCACCCAACTTTATAAGCCTGGGTCCTCCTTCAGCCCCAGCATGAACTCTCCACCGGACGAGACCATCACCGAGCAGCGCAAGGGCCACCACATCGACATCTGCCTGGACGAACCGGTGGGCAACGTGTCCAACCTGTGGGAGGGCATCCACCTGATGCACCAGGCCCTGCCCGAGGTGGACCTGGACGCCATCGACGTCTCCTGCAAGCTCTTCGGACGCCAGCTGGAGGCTCCGCTGGTCATCTCGGCCATGACCGGGGGCATCGATCGGGCCACCAGCATCAACGCCAACCTGGCTGAGGCGGCGGCCGAATGCGGCATCGGCATGGGCGTCGGCTCCCAGCGGGCCGCCATCGAGAAGCCCTCACTCGCCGATACCTACAGCGTGGTGGCCGAGCACGACGTCCCCCTGAGGCTGGGCAACCTGGGGGCCCCACAGCTCATCGGACAGGGCGACGGGGTCGAACCCTACGGCGTGGAGCAGGCCAAGGCCGCCCTGGAGATGATCGACGGCCACGTCCTGGCCCTGCACATCAACTACCTGCAAGAGGTGGTCCAGCCCGAGGGCGACCACAAGGCCGAGGGCGCCCTGGAGGCCATGACCCGCCTCGCCAAGCAGGTGCCCGTCGTGGCCAAGGAGACCGGGGCCGGGCTCAACCGGGACATGGCCCTGGCCCTGGCCGATACTCCCATCATGGGTCTGGACGTCGGCGGAGCAGGCGGCACCTCATTCTCCAAGGTGGAGTACTACCGCGCCCGGGACCGGGATGAGCCCCTGCGGGCCCGGCTGGGGGTGACCTTCGGCAACTGGGGCATCCCCACGCCCGCCAGCGTGGTCATGGCCCGGGCCACGGGTCTGCCCATCATCGCCACCGGCGGTCTCAACACCGGCCTCGACGTGGCCCGCGCCATTGTCCTGGGCTCCAGCGCCGGAGGGATGGCCCGCGCCTTCCTGAAGGCCGCCACCCAGTCCAAGGAGGCGGTGGTCAACGAGATCAACACCATCATCGAGGAGCTGAAAGCGGCCATGTTCCTGGTGGGCGTCACCAACCTGAACGAGCTGGCCGATGAACCCTACCTGGTGCTGGGCGACCTGAAGCCCTGGATGGACATGGCCCGGGAGCAGGCCCTGGGGTGATGAGCGGCAACCGATGGGCAACAGGCGAATTATCAAAATCACAGGAACACGAGTACAGCAAACTTGTCAACAAGCGAGAAGAGGCATTTCCCATGACCCCTGATTTCAAGACAGCCCTGAAGGAGCGCGCCCGCATCGTGGAGGAGGCCCTGCCCGGATTCATCGGTCTCAAGAAGGGTGATCCCCCCCGCCTCTACCAGGCCATGGCCCACATTCCCCTGGCCGGAGGCAAGCGCCTGCGCCCGGTGATGACCCTGCTGACCAACGAGCTGGTGGGCGGTGACCCCCAGCAGGCCCTGCCCTACGGCTGTGCCCTGGAGATGGTCCACAACTTCACCCTCATCCACGACGACATCATGGACGATGACGACCTGCGCCACGGGGCCGATGCCTGTCACATCACCTACGACATGAACACCGCCATCAACGCCGGGGACGCCCTCTTCGCCCAGGCCTTCAAGGTGGCCGCCGAGACCCCCTGCGAGCCCGACCGGGTGGCCCATCTGGTGCGCAAGCTGGCCCAGATCGTGGTGATCATCGCCGAGGGTCAGCAGATGGACATGGACTTCGAGACCCAGGAGGTGGTGAAGGCCGCCGACTACCTGGAGATGGTGCGGCGCAAGACTGCCGTCATATTCGGACTGGCCGCCTACAGCGGAGCCCTCATCGGCGGCGCCACCGAGGAGCAGGCCCAGTCCCTCTACGAGATGGCCGAGGGTGTGGGTCTGGGCTTCCAGATCTGGGACGATGTCATCGACGCCACTGTGGACTCGGACAAGCTGGGCAAGCCCACAGGCTCCGATATCCGCCAGGGCAAGCGCACCCTGCTGGTGCTCACCGCCCTGGAGCGGGCCACGCCCGAGCAGGCCGCCCGCCTTACCGAGATCCTGGACCGGACCGACAACACCGAGGCCGAGGTGGCCGAGGCGGTGCAGATAATGCGGGACTCGGGAGCCATCGACCTGTGCACCCAGCAAGCATTGGATCACGCCGCCCGGGCCCGGGAGGTCCTGGCCAGCTTCCCCGCCGGACCCGCTCGGGATGTGATGGCGGGCCTGGTGGACTACCTTGTCGAGCGGAGCTACTGAGCCGAAAGCATTGCGAGCTACAGGCCAACCTCAAGCCAACACCCAGCGTACCCCCGGTGAACCTCCAGCGATCTTGAAGCCAAATCAAAGCTAAAACCCAAAGCTAAACCTCTAAATCCCCGGCGCCCCTTGGTGGCCCCGGTAGTGCCCATGGCCTCGGACCCTTCTACCACTCCTGACAAGATAAACAACGATATTCGAGCGGCTCTGGAGAAGCTCGACAACATCAATGTCCAGGAAGTCCATCTTGTGGATTACCTAACCCCGGCCCTGCCCAAGGGCAAGGAGATAACCTTCCATTGCACCGACAAGGAGGGCCGCCGCAGTGGCACCGGGGATCTCTTCGCCGCCTACACCAACGGCGCCCGCCTCATCGTGGAGGGCAATGTGGGGCGCTTCACCGCCGACTCCATGGTGGGGGGTGAGATGGTCATCAACGGCAATGCCGGGCGAGGCCTGGCCCACAACCTCCAGGGAGGCACAGTGGTGGTGCGGGGCGATGTGGACAAGGGAGCGGCCATGCTCATGGCCGGAGGCACTCTGATCGTCGACGGCAATGCCGGGGACGCCTCGTGCACCGCCATGTCAGGGGGTACGGTCATCATCACCGGCGAGGTGGCCGGTCGTTTGGCCAAGTCCATGTCCGGCGGCACCATCTACCTGGCCGGCTCCATCCCCCAGCTGGAGTCCCACATCAAGGTCCGCCGGCCCACACCGGCCAAGCGTCAGGAGCTGACCCGCCTCCTCCAAGGCTTCGCCATCGAGGCCACCGGCATATCCTTCAACCAGCTCATTCCCGACAAGAACGCGGTGGCGGCTTCTCCCACGACGGCCATACCCGCACCACCCTCGGAGCCGGAGGCCGAGATGGTGGAGGATGACGATGATGAGGATGACGACGAAGTCCTTGATGCTCTGCCTGATGAGGACGACGAGGACGACGTCGATGATGAAGACGATGAAGATGAAGACGATGAAGATGATGACGATGAGGATGACGATGATGAGGATGACGACGAGGGCCCCATGGAGGCCGAGCTGGAGGCTCCACCCCGGGATCCCATGGGCGCGGCCGTGACCGCCACCCTCCACGATGTCCCACCCCCCGACAAGAAGGAAGAGGCCACCGAGGATCCCAAGCCCAAAAGCAAGCCCGATGCAAAGGCCAAGGCCAAGAAGACCCCGGCTCCCAAGAAGGCCAAGGCTGACAAGAAGGAGGGCTCCAAATGAGCCCCGACCTGTCCGACCTGGCCCTGCGCCCGGCAGTCCTGCGCCGGGAGGTCCATTCAGAGGGTCTGACCGGGGTCGACATCTCGGTCACCTTCGCTGGAAAACGGCTCTCGGCCGGGCAGTCAAAGTTCCCCCACCCCTTCCTGTGGGAGGGGCCTGGAGCCCCCCAGGTGGTCCGCAGACAGACCTCGGGCGGGAAGGTGGACCCCAAGCTCTTCGAGGTCTGCCAGGGCGCCGAGATGGACCTGACCCCCAGGGGACTCACCATGCGCTCACTGGCAATGGAAGGCCCCAAGGACCTGCGCCACAATCTCAACCTGCTCAGGGAGGCCACCCGCGGCCGGGTCCCGGTCTGGGTCCGCATGGCCTGTGGCGATGTCTACGACGATCTGAAGATAGCCCTGAAGGCCGGTGCCGACGGGGTGTTGCTGGACCCGAGCATCGGTGGCGGATTGCCTCTGATAGCCGCCCTGGCCCCGGCCCGGCGGGCCCTGGACGAACTGGGAGGCGACAAGGCCAAACTGCCCAAGCTGATGGTCGTGGCCGGACCCGACCAGGCCCCCGAGGCGGCCGACCATGTCAAGCTCCTGGCCCTGGGAGCCGACATGATCCACCTCGACCGCCCTCTCCCCATCGCGGAGGTGGAGCGGCTGGCCAGGGAGGTGGCCCGGTTAGTGGGCTTGTGTGGTCATCGTACCCTGGCGGGCCTGTCATCCGAGGACCTCTACGCCCTGTCGTATGACACCGCGGCCCTGACCGGATTGCGTCTGGCCGGCTACGACTCTCGCATCCCCATGTGGAGCCACTGAGCTTTCGATGACCGAACAGCCCCGGTATGGATACAGAAGCAGAGACAGTGTCACCTCGGAGGCTGTCAGGTGTGAAAAGACCTCATGTATGAAAATTAAGGCTGGAATCCATATCCCTGAGGAATTAAGGCGATAAACCTCAATCGAGAAATATTGGTGAACCTGGATTTATTCATCGGTGAGAATCGACCCTAGTACAGGCCTCTATCGCTACGCCCTCCGATACTCCTAAAGCCCGCCTCCCCAATGCCCGCCCATGCCAGAATGGTGCCTGTTCTTAGCCCTTAATCCCTCGCCCCGGTGGTGTGGATTGCGCGCGTGACCGGCGGTCCAGCCGGGGCTCCTGCTCCCCGTTTCAGGCCCCGGCAGAAGGTGGGCGTTGCCACCACCGATTTTGCGCTCTTTGCCGATGTGGTGGAGAGCCTGAAACAGGCGGGGATACCGTTCGTCGATTGTGACCCCCAGGGCAAGGTGCCCGGCAACGTGGGCGTGGTGGTGACCTCCGCCAAAGAGGCCAGCCAGGCCTGGCCGGAAGGAGGCCATAAGAGACCGGAAACGCCATCGACGAGCGGGACCGAGGGGGCATATTCCGGGGAGCGGGAGACCATTGACCCCCAGCTTCGCTGGAAGGGTTGCCGGGTCCTGGCCCTCGGCTGGGATGACCTTCTGCCCGGACAGAGGGACCGGGAGCTGGCCCTGCTGCCCTTCCGGGTGATGTGGGCCCTGGCCGGCTACCCCCTGCTGTGGGTGGGCGTGGACCCCGGACCCCGCCCCGGCATCGCCATCCTGGCCTCAGGTACCGGCACCCGCGCTGGCACGGGAGCGGCACCCAGTTCCCCGGGTCTTCTGGTCGACTACCAGGCCGCCGACGAGGAGCAGGCATTGGCCTACCTGCTGGGAGTGCTGATGGCGGTGGGCCCGGGGATGATGGTGGTGCGGGTGGGCCACGGAGCCCCACTGCCCCGCAACCGCCTGGCCAACGGCGTCATGGAGGCCGCCACAACCCTGTGGGGCGATGGCTCGACCCCCGATGTCGATCCGGAGCCAGGCCCGGATGAGCAGGATGCCGCCTCCCCTGGCGGTACCGCCTCGATATCGGCGCCGGCCGTGGCGGTGGAGATAGTGGACGAGACCGGCTCAAGCAGTGGCACTCGCAAGGAGTCCAACCTGGCCGCGGCGGCGCGCATCGCCACCGTCCCCGGCTATCGGCTTAGCAAGCCCCTGCGCACCCATGTCAAGCCCACCGACATCACCAAGGTCCAGGAGCGCTCGCGACTCAAGACCGGAGGCCTGAGGACATTATCGGCCAAGATGGCAGAAGCGGTGGCCGCCGGTGAGCTGACCATGGAAGAGGCCTTGGAGAGGGATGCAAAGGAAGCCGAGATGGCCTGATCATCCCGCTCTCACCGACGACATGAACGCACGTGCCGCCATGTAACTACAAAGGCAGATACAGCTACATCTCACCACCTCCTTATAGCCCCTCCTCATTGCCTGCTCCATGCCCGCTGAACCCGTCGCCGACCATACTCTTGGCTCATCTCCCGGCCAACCTCTGCTCCTGCGTTTCCATCCGGGCGCCATCATGCCGGGGGCACTCTTTGACAAACTGGTCGAGGTCAACCCATCCTTGGAAGCGGAGGCAGGCCAAACCAATCCTCAAGGCACCGGCAACTGGTTGGTCCTGGGGGGCATCGGCATGCTCCGGGATTTCGAGCTGGGCTACTTCGACGGTGAGGAGTATCACAAGCGCTCCTTTGCCGAGCCATACGAGCTGGTGACCCTTCAGGGCACCGTGGTGGCCCAGGGTCCCGAGGGCCTGCCCATCGCCCATCTTCACGCCACCCTGGCCAGTCCCGATCACAGATGTGTGGGCGGCCACCTCTTCAGTGGGGTCGTGGGCGTAACCCTGGAGGTCAACCTCCTGTCCCTTCCCGGCCCGGCCTCCCGCCAGTTCGAGCCCAGCGGCCTGGCCCTGCTTCAACTGGAGCACCGGATGGCAATGCCAGAGTGATGCATATTCCAATAGCAACCTTCCATCCATCTGTGACCTTGTTCTATTGAATATACTATGCAAATCAGGCTCAAGGAGGCTTATTTGGAGATACTATACGCAAAATCAGTTTGAAAATAAAGCAGGCTCTGTCCAATTCAAAAAAATCAAAGTATTTTGCATTTTATCATCTTCCTGACCTTATTTCCACACATTTTTATATAACGGCAACCTGGCAAAGGCTCAACGGGGTGTATCCATGCCTTCCTCCAAGCAGTTAGTTTGTCTTGTATTAGCCATCGCCCTGACCCTGAGCTACCTGGCTCTGCCCACCAGCCAGGCCGATGGCGAGAACGCGACCATCAACGGGACCGTGCGCAACAGCGATACCACGCTCCCCATCGAGAATGTCACCGTCGATGCCTACGAACAGGACGGTGGTGGCAATTACGAGAACGATACCAACGCCGCGGGCGCCTACACCATGGACGTGGTGGACGGCACCTATACCCTGCGAGCCTCGGAATGGCCCGACTACTACATCTTCGAGCGCAACAACGTGAGGGTCAACGAGGGTCAGACCAGGACCGAGGACATCGACCTGATTCCCCACGGCGGCGAGAACTCGGGGATGGAGGGGACGGTCTACGATGCCGTCACCGGCGACCCCCTGGACGGGGTCTGGATGTACTACCGCGACGCCGACAATGAGACCCACTGGCTTGGCTTCACCAACGGCACCGGCGACTACAACGAATCGATGCTCCCCGGATATTGGGACCTCGACGTGTCCAAGGACGGCTACCGCACCGTCAGGGACCATGGTATTCTCCTGGAGGATGGTAACTGGCTCTCAGGCGATCACTGGCTCTGGCCCGAGAACTCCACCCTGTACGGTCAGGTCACCGACAACGTCACCGGAGACCCCATCGAGGATGCCTTGATCTACGTCTATCATGGCGACCATGAGGACGATGATTTCTACGACAACCGCACTTACACCGATGACAACGGCGACTATCTCTTCAACCTCTCCGCCGGGTTCTACAACATGGAGGTCTACGGCCCCGACGGATACTACTCCAACGTGATGTTCCACGTCCCGACGATGACCCTGCCCAACATCGAGGTCGGCGTGGACCATGACCTGGAGATGGATTTCGCCCTGGATCCCATCAACTTCATGGGCAACATCACCGACAAGGATAGTGATCCCATAACCTTCCCGCCGGCCATCATCATGGCCTTCAACATGGAGGGCTTGGCCTTTGGCGGCGATGATGACGGTGATGACGACGAGGGTTTCCCCGGTTTCATCGCCATTCCCGATGAGAACGGCTCCTACGAGCTCCACTTGCCTGAGGGCGACTGGCTGGTCATCGCCATGGACTTCGCCCTCATGGAGGACCCCGACAACGCCACCTACGATGCCAACCTCACCCGGGTGACCATCGAGGACGCCACCGAGATGAGCTATCACGACTTCACAATGTGGGACCTCAACTCCTCGGTCTCGGGCATCATCACCGATCCCGATGGACTGCCCCTGGAGAACGCCTCGGTACAGCTGTACAACAACCACACAGTGATGTTCGACGAGAGCAAGATAGTGTTCACCAACAGCGCCGGCGAGTATCAGATCGAGGCGGGCCGGGGCGACTTCTTCCTCTTTGTCACATACTCCGAGGGCGAGGATGACAGCCCCTTCGACCCCGCACCCTACAAGACCATCATCGATACCTTCACCCTGGGCGAGGAGGATGATCAGGTCAAGAATTACCAGATGGAGGACAGCGATCCCCAGGTCCAGTACCAGAACGCCACCATGGCCGATGACTGGCAATCCATGAACACTTCCATCGAGATGATCATGGGCCTAAATCAGACCCAGTGGCTCAGGCTCTGGCTCGATGGTCTCATCGGCAACGGCGACTACTACCTGAGCCAGGAGGAGATCGACCGGTTCAACGAGATCATGGACATGGGCGGCGGCGATGATGATGACGACGATGAGAGCCCCTTCAAGGTGGACGATATCGAGTTCGTGGAACAGGGCGGGTTCAACGCGACCTTCACGAACGCCGTTGGCGCCTGGGATTCGGCCAACCCCATCAGCCTTAGCGGCAATGGGATCCTGGAGGCCGAGGAGGAGGTCAGCACCCGCACCATGCACTCCCTGGAGTTCAACGTGTCCTACCATACCGAGTCGGTGACCTTCCTTTACAACTTCACCTTCCCGGTGGTCTACACCCTGGACTGGAACTCATCCTCCGACAACGTGACCTTCGAGGGCCTCAATCCCATTGACATCATCGTCGTGCAGGACCCGGACCCCGATGACAACCAAAGGGACGAGACGGTCTGGATCGACATGCGCAAACCCAATGACCTGCCCACGGCGAACATCACCAACATCGACCCCAATCCGGGCACCGAGGGCCTGGAAGTGTTGTTCGAGGGCGAGGGCACGGATGAGGATGGTGACATCATCGCCTTTGAATGGTACATCGACGATGAGCTGGTCTCCAGCGAACCCTCTTTCACCAACGATTCACTGGAGCCTGGCAACTACACCGTGAAGTTCCGGGTCCAGGATGACATGGAAGGCTGGTCCGAGTACGATACCGAGGACCTGGAGATCGAGGCCCTGCCCAACATCCCGCCCAAGGCCATCATCGACCAGCTTGCTCCCGACCACGCGCCCGAGGGACAGGATGTGAACTTCCAGGGCCACGGCGAGGATGACGACGGCACCATCGAGGCCTTCGAGTGGTATCTTGACGATACCCTGCTGTCCGACCTGCAGTCCTTCATCCGCAACAACATCCCCGTGGGCAACTACACGGTCAGCTTCCGGGTCCAGGACGACGATGGAGTATGGTCCGAGAACGCCACCGCCGAACTGGAGATCATGGATGTCAATGACCCCCCCGAGGCCGACATCGATGACATCGAACCCAATCCGGCCTACCCCGGCAAGCTCATCACCTTCACCGGCTCGGGTACCGATGATGACGGTACCATCGAGGCCTACGAATGGCAGATCGACGGCTGGGTGGCCTCGACCTCGGACACCTTCAGCCTGGACAATCTGACCATCGGGACCCACAACGTGCAATTCGCGGTCATGGACAACAACGACACCTGGTCCGAACCGGTGTTCGATCAGGTGGAGATCAAGGGCAACGAGGAACCCTACGCCTCCATCGACAGCATCACCCCCAGCCCGCCCAACTCCCTGGACACCATCACCCTCAACGGTTCAGGCACCGACTACGACGGCACCATCGTGTCCTATCAGTGGACCCTGGACAGCACCATCGTGGGCAGCAAGGCCGAGGTGGAGATCGGACCCCTCGACGCCGACACCTACACTGTCGGATTCAGGGTCAAGGATGACAACAACACCTGGTCCACCACGGTGACCGAGGCCCTGACGGTGGTGGCCACCAACCATCCACCAGAGGCCGTGATAGTCTCCATCACACCCCAGTACCAGGTTTCACCCGACACCTACATCATATTCATCGCTGACGGATACGACAGTGACGGCTCGGTGGTCAACTACGAATGGTCCATCGATGGCACAGTGATCGATATCGGCACCGATGATGAGTACAGCACCGAGTTCAGCGAGGATGACCTGGCCGGCGGCAACCACACCGTGACCCTGCGGGTCAAGGACAACGAGGGAGCCTGGTCCGAACCGGTCGAGAGCTGGCTGGATGTCAAGGGGACCGGTGTGACCCCCCCGACCCTCGAGTGCATCCTGTCGGTGAATCCCACCTCGGCCAAGGTCCTGACCTCTATCTTGATCGACGCCTCGGCCTCCACCGGGAACATCGTCAGCTACCACTACGATTTCGGCGATGGTGACACCAGGGGACCTGGGATGTATACCACCTCCAATCACCCCTATGACGAAGCCGGGACCTACACCATCACGGTGACGGTCACCGACGGGGACAACAACACCGACACCGCAACTGCCACAGTGGTCATCACCGCGGCCGATGATGGCGACGACGATGACGATCCCGGTTTCGGTCTGATCGGCCTGATCAGCGCCCTGGTCCTGGTCAGCCTGGCCCGCCGACGCATCCGTCGCGGGAACTGAGTTGGGAACACCACCGGCCCCTTCCCGGTCCCATTCTGGGAAAGCCCTCATCCAGCAATGCCTGGGCCTCCAGGACCCATTTGGCCTCAGCGCCAGCGCCAGCCCCAGCCCTCCTGGTTCAACCGGCGGTCTGTTTCACGATGCTCTGGGCCAGGATGGGACCGATCCCCGGGAGTTTAGCCAGCTCCTCGGGCATCGCCCGAGCCAGTTCCCGCGGCTCGGTGAAGCCATTGCGATGGAGGGTCCGGGCCCTGACCCGGCCGATGCCCTCAAGGGTAAGCAGGTCCAGCAGTTCCTCCTTGACGCCGAAGGCGACCCGGCGATGGAGTGAGTCCAGCAGTGGCGCCAGTTCAGGCAGTTCCAGCCGGGCCAGCTGGGTGAAGGAGTAGAGCAGCCATTGGGCCGTGGTGGTGAGATGGTGGATGTCGCCGGGGCCCACCCCGAAGCTCTCCACCAGGTGGTCCTCGCTGGCCTCGTTGGCCCAGGCTCTCAGCAGCATGGCGGTCTTGAAATGGCCCAGATGCTCCTCCAGGCCCTGCTCATCGGCCGGTGCCTCCACCAGCAGGTACTCCTCCTTCTCGTAGAGCTGTTCCAGCAGGTCGTAGCGCTCTTTGGGCCGGGCGTAGAGGCTGGTCATGTCGGGGGTGGCGCACAGGGCGTGGAGCAATCCCAGTTCGAGACCCTCCCGGGCGCGGTCGCCCCTTGCCAGCTCCGGGTCGGCCCGTCCCAGGGCCTCCCTGAGGCCCACGCCTCCCAGGGGGTCCAGGTAGAGCTGGGAGACCTTGGCCCCGAAGTCGGTGGCCATCAGACTCTCGCCGGTCATGTCCCGCGCCAGTTCGGCTCCGCTGGCGAACTCGCCGGACGGCGGAGGGCCGCCCGTACGCTGGATGAGCTCCTTCTCCTCCAGGAAATCCAGGACCTTCTCGATGCGGGCATGAAGCCGCCACAGATCCTCGGAGTGGCCGTAGAATGTGGCGGCCAGGAAGCTCTCCACCTCCTCCCGGTTGCCGCAGTGGCCTGCGGCGATGGCCGCCAATAGATGGGTCCGCAGGGCCGCCTGGGAGCCCAGCTGGGAGACCAGGGGCTCGGGCCTGCCATGGAGATAGAGGTGACCCATCTGCTCAGCCTGGCCCGGGTCCTTGACCATCAGCACCGCCTCGCCCAGGTCGTCGAAGCCGGGACGGCCCGCCCGCCCCATCATCTGGTGCACCTCCAGCACCGGCAGAGGCGATGAGCCGCCCATCTCGAAATCGTACCTGAAAAGATCACGGACGATGACCCTCTGGGCCGGCAGGTTGACCCCGGCGGCCAGGGTGGGGGTGGCCACGATGACCCTGAGATGGCGAGCCCTGAAGGCCGCTTCCAGGGTCTCCCGGTGAGGCCCGGCCAAGCCGGCGTGATGGAATGCGATGCCCGCCCGCAGACATCCGGCCACCGTGGCGGTGGTCAGGGTAGCCTCGGCCTGGGAGGTCTCAAGGTCCCGAGCGTAAGTGTCCAGGGCCTTGCTGGTGTCCTCATCGAGATGAGGGGCGACGGTGGCGGCCAGGTTGCGGGCGGCGGCCTCGGCGTTGCGCCTCGAGGAGACGAAGAGGAGCAGCTGTCCCCCTCTTTGCAGGGTCTCGCCCACCAGGGAGGGCAGGGCCTCCCGCCCCTCCAGCAGTCTGGGGCTCTCGCCCTCGAACTCCAGCAGTTTGCCGACGCAAAGGGCCCGCTTCAGCTGGACCGGTCGCCAGTCCGAGGCCAGGTGTTTTGCCTCCAGCCAGTCGGCCAGCTCCCGGGAGTTGGCCACGGTGGCCGAAAGGGCCAGGATCTGAAGGTCCGACCGTCCCGCCCTCAGCCGGGCCAGGGAGACCTCCAGGGCCGGGCCCCGCTTGCGATCGTGGAGCAGGTGGACCTCGTCGGCCACCACGCAGCCCAGCCCCTTCAGCCAGGCTGGTGTGGAGCGCAGGAGGCTGTCCACCTTCTCCGAGGTCGCCACCAGGATGTCGTAGTGGCCCAGAGCACCCGCCGGTGTGTCGTAATCGCCCATGGCCAGTCCCACCCGGCAGGGCCGGTCCCAGGTGGCCGCGATATGCTTCAGCTCACGGTACTTCTCGGCGGCCAGGGCTCGCAGGGGCACGATGTAGAGGCCCTTGCTCCCCTCCTTGACGGTCCTCAGCAGGTTGGCGTACGCAACCAGGGATTTGCCCGAGGCGGTGGCCAGGGCCAGGACCAGGGAGCTGCCGTCGCCCGAGAGTTCAAGGGCCTCCTCCTGAGGTGGGTAGAGCTCGGTGATGGAGAAGGTGTGTTTGAGATGGTCGAGAATGGGCCCGAGAGCGTCCAAGGTGCCCTCTCAATCCGAGTAGATGCCCGAGGAGGGTGGCTCGTGCTCCTGGGACTGGAACTCGCCCCGGGAGGTGATGATCAGCCACAGGGCCACGGCCGACAGCAAGGTCGAGACCATGAAGGGTCCCATGGCCACCAGACAGCATATGGCCCCTATCCGCGCTATGGAGTAGGAGGTGCGCATGAGGGCCATCACCGCCCCCACCATCCCCGCCAGGGCCAGCAGGCTCAGGGCGATATGGACCTTGCCCATGGCATCGTGATAATCCTTCCAGCCGATGTCCCAGCCGAACTTGTCGTTGAGGTAGGCCGCCGTGTTCTCGCTGTTATCCTCGGTGTGCTGGTCCATCAGGTAGACCACGTTGGCCAGAGCGATGGCGGCGGCGATGAAGAGCACGATGCCTCCCACCAGGGGCCGGGCCGTGGTGGGGAAGAGCATGACATACTCGTCCTCGGGGGTCTCGTAGGCCTCGCCGGTATCGGCTCCCCAGTCGTACCCGCTCCCGGCCGGTGCAGTGGCAGGAGGAGTGACCGGCGGAGCGGTCGATGGCGGGGTGTCAGGACCGGATGAAGGGGGTCCCGACAGGGGTGGTCCAACGGGCTGACCCATTGGCGGTCCCTCGGTCTCCTCCATCTCCGTGGCCGAGGGGGCCGGTGGCGGCTCCACATCCTCTGCCGTGTCGGCACCGTCGGGCACCACCAGCTTGGGCTGGGCCGGCTCGGGCGAAGAGCCGTCAGAACCGGGAGCGGCCCCTGGTGCAGCCCCTGGAGCGGCGGCCGGGTCGTGAAAGAAACGGTGCTGGCAATGGGTACACAGGACGTACTCGGCCAGCTGGTCGGCCCGCAGCTGGGTCGCAAAGGTCTGCTGACACGACGGACAGACTAATGTGTTCTCCATGGTCTGCCATGGTCGGCTGGCTAATAAAGAGTATTGTCAGCAGGGCGTCCTGGGAACGACCCGGGATATGAACTAGAGGGTGGCGCCATAGTTTGAAATTCGGATCTGGTGGCCGTCAGGCTATCGATGCCGGGGCGGGGCTTTCCGGCCGGTCCTGCGCCATAGGGCCTCCAGGGTCCCCGAGGCGGCGATGGTCGAAAGCTCAACTCCCTGCCATGTATTGTTGAGCTCCCGGGTGGCAGTTTCCTGCAACCGGTGGTCCACCACCACGGCGGCCCAGGGGGGGTCGAAGCGCACCAGCCCCGGTCTGACCGTCGTGTTCCTGCCCTGTTGCTGCCCTTGCTCCTGCCCATTTTCTTGCCCCTGCCCTGGCTTCGGTTTCGTTTCCAGTTCCTCGGTGAGAGGCCTGAGCCGCTGTTTGACCAGGGCGATGAGACTGCCCTTGCCCACCTGCCTGTCCGGGTCCCAGCGGACCAGGAGGTAGCGGCGGCGTCCCCTCAGGTAGGGCCTGACCATGGCCAGCCAGACCATGGGCGGCTTATAGCCTTTGGACACCCCGGAACGTGCCGGGCCCTCGTTTCCCGGTGCAGGGCGTCAGACGGCCCGTTTTGGAAAAATAATCCAATTTTCCCACCCAAATACCGAATTTCCACCTTGAAATGCGTAAAGTTTATTTGCCAGTAAGTAAATTTGACCTTGCAGCGAGCCGGGCACGCCGAGCTTGCGGATCGGTAGATGGCTACCAGCATGAAATTACCTGCCGATCGAGGAGGCGCAAAGTTCTGACGTATTCGGACTCAACGCCCGGGCGCTGCCCTATTCCATCCCAGCCTGGGCTCCGGCCTTTTGGACCCTCAATTACCGACCAGATCTCCCAGTCCCTCCACCACCAGGTCGGGCTTCAGGTCACTGGCCTTCAGCATGGCGGGCGTGGCCTCTCCTGATAGCACCAGCACCGCCAGCAGGTCATTGTCCCGGGCCATGCGCACATCGGTGTAGAGCCGGTCGCCAACCATGGCCACCCGCTCAGCCGGCAGTTTCAGGCGGGCCAGGGCCTCGGCCACCATCTCGGGTCCCGGCTTGCCAAAGACCCGCTCCGGCCCACTTCCCGTGGCGGTCTCGATGAGGGCGGTGATGGCGCCGCAGTCGGGGATGAAGCCCCGGGGGGTGGGGCAGACGTCGTCAGGATGGGTGGTGAAGTAGGGTGTCCCGGAACGGATGAGCAGGCAGACCCGCTCCAGCCGGGCATAGGTCAGGGTGGTGTCGAAGCCCACGATGATGATATCGGGCTCCTCGTCTGCGGCGACCCCCTCTGCGCTCCAGTCATCCACCACCCGCAATCCGGCCTTTTTGAACTCGGCGACGAGGTGCTCGGTGCCCAGGATGAGGCAGGCGGCCTCCGGATGATGCTCGACCATCCAGTTGGCGGTGACCCGGCCCGAGGTGATGATCTGGGAGGCCTCCACCGGCAGGCCCAGGCCCCTGAGCTTGGCCAGGTACTGGGCCTCCCCCTTGGAGGAGTTGTTGGTGAGCATTACTGACCCCTTGCCTGTGTCCGCCATCCACCGGAAGAAGTCGGCACTGCCTGGCAGGAGCTGGTCACCCAGGTAGACCGTTCCGTCCAGGTCCAGGATGAAACCCTCGATGCCCTTCCATCGGTCCGCGGCCGGCTCCCTTGGCTCTGCCGTGTCCGCCCGGGTCATAGGGCCTTCCAGATGTCCCGGAAGCGCTGGAAGCAGGTGATGACACTGGTCACAAGGATTACCATCAACAGCCACTCCAGCAGGGTGTATTCGTAGATGTCAGCCACATCGAACTGGACCTTGGCGACGTACTGGATGATGGGGATGAAGATGAGCAGGACCAGCCGGTCGGCCCGGCCCATGAGCCCCTTGAGGTTGCGCCCCGCCCCCAACGCCTGGGACTGGGTACCCAGATAGGATACCATGATCATGGCCGAGAGGGCCAGCAGGCCCAGGCCCATGTCGCAGTAGACGCTCCACGAGATGCCGATTAGGATCATCAGGTCGGCCACGCGATCGAAGGTGTGGTCGATGAGGTCGCCCTTCTTGGAGCTGACCTTCTGGAACCGGGCCACCTGGCCGTCCAGGCCGTCGCAGGCGGCGTTGAGCAGGACCAGCAGGCCGCAATAGACCAGCACGATGTCCCCCAGATGGTCGTTCAGGTTGATGACGATGGCCGCCAGCAGGGCGAAGGCCAGGGAGATGATGGAGAGGGAGTTGGGACTGAAGGGGTAGCGGTGGGCCAGAGGGTCGATGAGCTTGTAGGCCACGTGCCGGTAGTTGTCCAGGACCGTTATTCCACCTCCAGGTACTCTGGCAGCCAGCGGGCGGTGCCTGGAGGCTTGATGGCTTCGGGGGTGTTACCTTCGACCCAGGCCTCGATGACCTTGGCTGCCGCCGCCGGTTGCAGTTCCGTGGTATCCAGTTCGGCCACTATAACCTTTTCAGTTGCTTTGCCCGCCTCCCCCAGTTCGTGGCCTTCTTGCTCGTTGGCCTCCAGGGTCTCCACCAGTATCACATCCAGGGCCTCGGCCTCGCAGTTCTCGGCCACCTTGTCCCGCAGATATTCCCGTTCTCCCAGCCGCCGGGCCAGCACCTTGGGATGACAGCGGAGCACCACCACCCTGTTGGCCAGACCCAGTTCGTGGGCCAGATGTCCCTCGATGACCACCTTTGGGCCGTTCAATGTATTCAACCGCTTGGCCACAACCTGGGCCAGGGCCTCCAGATCCACCTCCCGGGTATCCCGCTCCGGGTCGTGTTCGCCTCCCAAACCATGCTCTTCGATGAGTGCCCTGAATTCGATGCTCTCCCAGCCCAGACGGTTCAGTTCATTCGCGATGGTTGTCTTGCCGGTGCCAGGGGTTCCGGTGAGGGCCAGGACCTTCATGGGTGGGTTCCGCTGGTCGGGACCGCCTACTCTCCGGCCTCGGCCGCGGCGGCCTTCTTGGCCTCTTCCTTGGCCTTCTTCTTGGCCCGGTCGGCCCGCTGTTTGGCATTGAAGCCGGTGACCCTGAGAAGGAACTCGTTCCAGCGCTGGTGGGCGTTGCGGGCGGCCTCCATGTCGGCCCCGTTGTCCGTGAGGGTGTCCACCTGGAGGGTCATGGCATCCACGATACGGGCCTCCACGGCGGTCAGGGCGGCGTAGCTGGACCTGTAGAACTCTTCAACCGCCTCGACACCCTCGAAGATCTCTTCCATGATCTTTCCCAGGGCACCTTCCTCCAGCAGACCGCTCTTCTTGGCGTGGCCGCGCTTGATCTCGTAGTCGCGCATGGTTCTCGTGCAACCGAGGTCCCGGCGGGCCAAAAGGTTTTGGTATTACCCGTGCCGCCGGCGAATGAGAGTGAGACCCACGGCCAGGACCATGCCCGTCAGGGTCAGGACCACCCCGGGGGCAGGCAGAGACCAGCCGGGACTCTGGGAATCGGAGGCGATGGTCACCGTCACGGTGTCGAAACCGGTGGCGCCTCCATCGTCGGTGACCCGCAGTCGGGCGGTGTACTCGCCGGGTCCCTCGTAGGTGTGGGTCGCCGTGGCCATGGTGAAGTTGGCGTCGTAGGAGCCGTCGCCGTCGAAGTCCCATTCGTAGAGTATGATATCCCCGTCAACATCGTTGGCGATGGCGGTGAAGGTCAGCTCCTGGCCCACCTCACCCTTCAGGTCCGAGCCGGCCTCGGCCGAGGGGGCCACGTTCTCCCCGAAGATGCCAAAGAGGCTCAGGTGGTCCAGGGTGGTGGTCAGGGTCCGGTTGACCGTGTCCACGACGGTCTCCTGGCGCTCCCACTCCTCGGTGCTCTCGTTCCAGAAGTAGATCTTCAGGTCGTTCTCGGTGAGGGGGGCGACCAGGGCGGCGATGTCGGCCGCGGTGTAGTTGACCACCAGGGTGGCGCTGGAAAGACCGGCCTTGAAGGCGGCCGGGGCCTCGATCTCCAGGAAGCGGCCCACCGGCGCCACCGCATCTGGTACCTCGGGCGCGGCCAGGGGGACCTCGGTGATGGTGACTATCGCCTCGGTGACGTTGACCCCCGCACCCCCGGTGACCGAGAGGCTCATGTTGGCCCCCTCCACCACCGACTCGGTGTCGGCCAGGAGGCTGATCCGGTCCAGGGTGGTGGTGGCTTCGGCCTGGCCCACGTTGCCCACGTAGTCGGTGGCCGTGATGCTCACGGCGTACTCGCCGTTGGAGTCGGTGTCGAACTGGCCCTGCCACTGGTTGGGTCCGGTGGCGGTCAGGTTGAGGTCCGCAGAGTATCCCGAACCATTGGTGGCGTGGGTGAACTCCAGGCTGGCCACGGGGGCTCCCAGCAGGGGCTCGTCGCTCTCCAGCAGATAGGTCATTGTCCTCTCGTCCAGGTCGGGCTCGCTGGTCAGGCTGAGGGTGGGAGCCCGGGTGTCCACCACCTGGAGGGTGGCCTGGCTGTAGGCCGAGTGGTCGATGCCGTCGAAGGCCCGGACCGTGAAGGTGAAGTTGTCCACCTGGTAGGGTGCCTGCCAGGTCATGGAGAGGCCGCTGTCGTCAACCGCCAGCAGTGAGCCGCCATCCAGGCTGTAGTCCAGGGTGAGACGATCGTTGTCCACATCCTGCGCTACGATATCGATGGTGGCGGTGTCGCCGGCCTCCACCGGTGAGGGGCTCACCTCGATGGTGGTGATGGTGGGGGGACTGTTGACGCGGACCACGGTCAGCTGTTCGTCCTCCAGCTCTTTTTCCGAGATCTTGATGAACCAGGCGTAGGTGCCCTTGGCGCTGGGGGTGAAGGTGAGCATGGCCCCATTGGTGAGGGCGGCCATGAGCTCGGGGGTCAGGGCGAAGGTGAGGGTCTGGTTGTCACTGCCCCGCGGCCCCAGCTTGAACGAGGCGGTCTGACTGCCCAGTTCGAGGCCTCCCTTGACGGTACGCAGTTCGAAGGTGACATCCAGGGTCAGGGGGAAGAGGCCCCGGTTCTCCAGCTCCACCCAGAAACTGCCGGTTGCCGCCGCCGCGTTGACCTGGAAGGTGTCCGAGATGGTGACCGCGCCGTGGGTGAAGCCGTAGATGGTTGCGCCCCCTGATGCGCCCACCGTGCCGCCCATCAGGACGACCACGAGGATCAGCAGTTTCAGCTTGCCGCCCAGGCTGATGCCCTTGGACTCGGCGGCCTCCTCGTCCACCTTGTCGCCTTTTGAGGATAACAGGCCCATGGATGTTGGGAGTTCTGATAGGACTTTAATCTTTTGGACCCGGGTTCCGGTGAGGACCGACCCCCTGGACAGCCTCCTTGCCCATTGCCACCCTGCCAGCGCCCCATGGGGTTCAGGTTCAGTGCTTTTCGTCAAGCCAGGCGCCGATGAGGTCGGGGAAGGCTATCACCAGGCTCAGGATGATGAGCCCGGCTCCATACCAGTTCTCGCCAAATGCCACGATGATGAGCACACCGAAGATGAACATGACAAGACCCATGAGCCTGGCCAGAAGACCTTCGATATCCATGGGTTCACCGACTGCCGGCCAGTGCCAAGGGACGCAGACCCGGTCCCAGGGCGAATGAGGGGTTTCCTGTTCCTGGTCCCTGTCCCGCCATGTTCCATCTCCCTGACCGGTTCACGCCCTCATTCCTCTTTGGGCATCTGCTCGGCCAGGGCGTTCCTGACCTCGGCGACGATCTCGCCCAGGAAGGAGAAGAGCTTGGGGGCCTCCTCGGTGACGGTCTCCATGCCGTCCTGCAGGGGGCTCAGGGGATTGGTGAAGAGGGAGATGATGGGCTCAAGGAAGCCCAGGGTGGTGGCCAGGGTGGCCAGACTGCCGCTGACGCTGGTGAGGCCCCGGTCCAGGCTCTTGAAGGTCAGGTTGAGGCCCGAGAAGTCCTCCCGGACGCCGTTGAGGGTGGAGTCCACGTTGGCCAGCTTGTTGTCCAGGCCGGTGAAGATGGTGCCCAGGGTGGTGAAGTCGCCGTGAAGGCCGGTCATGGTGGTGTCCAGGCCCCCCAGGTTGCCATCCACCGAGTTGAGCCGCCCGTCCACGTTGGTCAGGACCCCGCTGAGCCCGTCGACCCGGGATTCCAGGCTGACCACCTGCTTGGTGAGACCCGAGACCTCGCTGTTGAGGCCGGTGATGTCGCCCCGCAGGTTGACCACCTCCTCGCCAAAGGCGATGACCGTGTTGTCCAGCTCTTTGATGGCCTCGCCCAGCTCTGGCAGTCCGGTGAGACCCTCGAGTCCGAGAACCATGGTGACCGGTGTTAGAAATGGCTCGTACCTATAAACCCTTTGAGCTTTCTTGGGGACTACTCGTCAATTGTAGTCACTTGCGACCCATTTCTTCCTTGAGGGCCCGGACCTCGCCGGACAATCCTTCCAGATCCGTATGCAACTGGCTCAGTTGCTTGGACATCAGCTCGATGGCTTCCTGGAGGGTCTCCAGGTTCTTGTTCAGCTGGGGCAGTTCATCCAGGCCGGGGAACATCTTGTCACCTCATTATCCAACTCATTATCCAGTTCATCGTCCAGCTCACATCCCCAGGTCGCCGCTCTGCTGCATCTGGCGCATCAGACGCTTCTGCATCCGGCGGTTGCCGGCCAGGTTCTTGACCATGGACTTGGACTGGTTGTAGTACTTGAGCAGGCCCTTGACCTGCTGTGGGTCGACACCCGCGCCCCGGGCGATGCGCTTGATGCGCGAGGACTTGATGAGCCTGGGGTTCTGCATCTCGTACTCGGTCATGGAGTCCATGATGACCTTGAACTTCTTCATCCGGGCCTCGGTGGCGTCCATGTCCCCCTTGCCCTGCTTCGATTGAAGGTTGGCGAAGCCGGGTATCATCTGCATCAGCTTCTGCATCGAGCCCATGCCCGACAGGGCGTCCATCTGGTCCCGCAGTTCCACCAGGGTGAACTTGCCCGACAGCATCTTGCGGGCGGTCTCCTCGGCCTTGTCCTCGTCCATCACCTCGCGGGCCTTCTCCAGCAGGCCACTGATATCGCCATAGCCCAGGAGGCGGCCGATGAACCGCTCGGGATCGAAGGACTCCAGGTCGGAGGGACCCTCGCCCACGCCGATGAACATGATGGGGGCCTCGGTGATGGCCACGGCCGAGAGGGCGCCCCCGCCCTTGGCGGTGCCGTCCAGCTTGGTGAGCACCACGCCGGTGATGCCCACGGCGTCGTGGAAGGCCTGGGCCTGGGGTCCGGCCTGCTGACCCACCGCGGCGTCGAGGACCAGGTAGAACTCGTCGGGCTCGGCCACGGCGGCGACGCGCTCCATCTCCTCCACCAGGTCGGTGTCCAGGGAGTGGCGGCCGGCGGTGTCGATGATGACGACCTCCAGATGCTCCATGTGGGCCAGGCCGGCCTTGACTATGGCCGGGGCGTCGGGGTTGCCGCGCTCGCCGTAGAATGGCGCGTCCAGGCCGTCGGCCAGCTGTTGGAGCTGATCGTAGGCCGCGGGACGGTGGACGTCGCCGGCGATGACGCCCACGGAGAGGCCCTTGTTGTGGTAGTAGCGGGCCAGCTTGCCAGCTGTGGTGGTCTTGCCCTGGCCGTAGAGACCGACGAGCATGACCCGGTGCCGCTTGAGCCGCGGCTCCCGCTTGGTGCCCAGGATGGCCACGAGCTCGTCGTAGACCACCTTGACGGCCCACTCGCGCAATGACATGCCCGAGGGGGGCTCCTCACCGAAGACCCGCTTCTCGATGCGCCGGGTGAGCTCCAGGGCCAGCTTGACGTTGACATCGGCCTGCAGGAGGGCCCGCTGCATGTCGCGGACCACCTCCTTCATCAGCTCCTTGTCGATGTGACCGGCCCGGGTCACCTTCTTGAGCGTGTCGCGCAGGGACTTGCCGAAGTTCTCAAGGACCATTGGTGGGTCTTTGGCAGAGCCCTATATTTAAATTGTGGAGGCCGGAGCCTGCCTTGCCCGCCTATGCCTGCCTGAGCCTGCATTGTTTGCGTGTGCCTTTGCTTGTGGTTAGATAGTGATACGACAGACTCGCAGCTACCTCGGAGCTACCTCGGAGCCAACTCGGAGCCATCTCGGAGCCAACTCGGAGCCAACTCGGAGCCGGGATCGGTCAGTGGTCCGCTGGCCATCTCACCTGCATCACCACCTAGACCGTCCAAATACCCAGCCTGCCTCCCCACCTCCCCGTCTCCTTTCAAGCCAGATCTGGCCCGGAAAACCCTATATCCTATCATCAACATCCAATGATGATGCGAAGCTGGAAGTCGGTGATGGCCGTCGGGTTGCTATGCGCGGCCTGCCTGTGCTTCCTGCTTCTGCTCGCGTTCACTGCACGGAATGCCGAGGCGGCCACCATCATCGTGGCCCAGGATGGCGGTGGCGATTACACCACCATCCAGGCCGCCATCGACAACGCCACTGAAGGAGATACGATACGGGTGTGGGAGGGGACGTATGAAGAGAAATTGTTGATCCTAACGAGAGTGAACCTGGTTGGGAATGGTAGTGAGGCCACGACCATTGTTGGAGACCGATATCTCAGCGTAGTCAGGGTTGTCACAGACGGGGTGAAGATCAGTGGTTTCAGTGTGACGAGAGGGGGCGACCATGCCGTATACCCTTCTGCGGGCATAAAGTTAGAATCCAACAACAACACAATCACCAACGTAAATTGTTCTGACAATGGTGAGGACGGCATCGTGATATACCGGGGAGAGAACAACACCCTTCTTAACAACACTTGCCACAACAATGGTCGGAACGGAATATACCTTATGTATTCCCACAATAACACCCTGTTCAACAACACCTGCCATAACAACAGTTGGAACGGGATATACCTCATCATTTCCCCTAATAACGAACTTGGAAACAATACAGTTTCCAACAGTGTCCGCAATGGTATCAATCTGTATGAATCACCAGCCACTAAGCTATCAGACAATATTTTGGTTGATGATGGATTGTCGATTTATGGTCCATCACTTGAAGATTGGAACACGCATATCATTGATGCCACCAATACTATCAATGGCAAGCCCGTCCTCTATTTCAAGAATACCACGGGTACAACTGTTCCGTTGGGAGCAGGTCAGATCATTCTGGCCAACTGCACCCACATGATGGTGGAGAACCAGAGCTTGACCAACGGGAGCTATGGCATCCTTGTTGGATACTCTTCACACATCACACTATCGAACAACACTCTCAACAACAACTCTCGATATGGGATATCTTTATACTTTTCAGACCAAAACACGATACGTTCCAACGAATGCTCAGGCAATAGGCTGGGTATCTATCTTTCTTCATCAAATGAGAATTTGATAGTCAATAACGATTGTTTTCAAAATATCGAATATGGTATCCATATTTTGGAATCTGATCATAATACACTCGAACAAAACAACTGCTCGTTTAACTACGGTACAGGTATTCGTGTGAACGAGGGGTCAGACAAAAATAACATCAACAACAACACTTGTAAAAATAATAGTAATAACGGCATTTACTTCTTTTATTCTGATGGCAACAATATCACTAACAACACTTCTAATAATAATATGAGAACCGGTATCAATTCTCTCCGAGGGAATGATAACGTCTTCAGAAACAACACAAGCTCCTTCAATGACGGAGATGGCATCAGAAGTGTGGGTTCGAACAACACTCTCACTAATAACAATTGCACCAATAACAGTCATGACGGAATTAACATATATGATTCCGTTGATAACAAGATAACAAACAACACTTCCTACAATAACGGTTACCATGGAATAGTCCTTTCGTCTTCAGACGATAGTTTTGTAATTGGCAACACATGTTCCAACAATGAAGATGGAATTCGGATTGAGCACACAGAGAATGTCAATATTGTCAATAATGAATGCACGAAGAATAGATTATATGGGTTACGTTCCTATGAATCGCGTAACTTTACCATAGAGCATAATTTATTCACAAACAACGATATAGGTATGTTCATACATCGTTCTCATTTTCTCAATGTGATTGGAAATGATTGTTCAAATAATTCTGAGGGGATCAGGATCTATTATACATATGGCTCGATATTCAAAGATAACATTTGTTCTTACAATCAAATGGATGGCGTTTACCTTCAAGGAATGACGATAATATCAAATAGCAATGAGTTTGTAAACAATTCTTTCATGTATAACAACAGGTCCGGGATACACGTATACAGCACCTACAACTTCACAATCACCAATAATAACTGCTCCCATAATGCTGAGGACGGTATCTTTCTGGGTAATTCTGATGAATATCTGATCACAAATAACCAATGCCTGAACAACAGCAGGAACGGGATATATCTGTTTGAATCGAATACCAACCAGCTCTCCAATAACACATGCAACTGGAACAATGGAAGTGGTATACACCTTCTCAATTCAACCGACAATATGATCGTTGGCAATATCTGCACAAATAACACGATAGGGATTGCATTGAACCATTCCTTTGACACCTCCCTTGTGAGCAATCGAATTCTTGACAATGAAGTTGATATGCAAATAATACCTGAACCAAGTACCTCACAGCCAGATTCTAATGATATGGGCTCATCATTCAGAGCCAAACTCGTCCTCACCGCTGGAATCTGCTTTGTCATTCTGATGAATGTTGGAGGCCATCACCGGGAGCGCAAGCTCCAGGAGCGGCTGAGAGTGGCAGATGAAGCCCGCAGAAAAGCCAGGCAGGCCCGACGGGCAGAGGCCTACCAGGCCGTCCTGAAGGACCACGACCGGTGGCGACCTTAGAATCAGAACTGTCCTTACCCTACCCTCGACCCCTCAACCACCCCTCAACGATATCCCCGTGGTCAAAACCCATCTGCACCTCGCCAGACTCCAGCCCCTCCCTCAGCACCTCAAGCTCGATGAGCTCCACCTCGGCCGCGTCGTCTCCCGCCTGCAACTGCCCGCGCCATTCCGCTTCGCCCAGATGGTCGGGTCGGTGAAGCTCGAAGACCACGGTGACGCAGTGCTTCCTGGGGTCCCGGTCGGGCCGCGATGCGACCGTGATGAGCTTGCCCACTTCGCACTCCAGGCCCGTCTCCTCCTTCGTCTCCCTCACCACCGCGTCCTCCACCGTCTCGCCGTACTCCACGAAGCCGCCGGGCAGGGCCAGCATCCCCTCGAAGGGGTAGCGTCCCCGCCGCACCAGCAGCAGCTTGCCCTCCAGCACCACCAGGCTGTCCACCGTCAGCGCGGGATTGCGATACTCGGTAGCCATGGTCCTGGCACCGGCCCGGTTCATTAAGTCTTTTTCATCAGCTACGATAAGGGTCAGACACGGATTTCACCGATTTCACGGATTTTTATTTTATCCGTGCAATCCGTGCAATCTGTGTCAAAAAATGGTCAGTATCTCGACCTATGAAGCCCTTCAGTTCTTGTCACTTTTTTCCCTTTTTTGCAGAGGAAATTCCCAATCCTTATTACCAAGTTCAATTTCCTTCGCGCGGGTGTGTGTCATGTCGCTCCCTACTCTGCGTAGGCCAGCCCTTCTGCTGGCGATAGTCTTTGCTGTAGCCGTCGCGGCCCTTTTCCTCATATCGACCCCCACCGAGGCAGCCGATGTCAAGAACGTTGACATGAAGCTGACCTTCGGCGAGGACAAGGGCGTTGGCGACGGTGTTCCCAACGATGCCATCTTCAAGGTCCACGATTCCAAGAACAACGGCATCGCGGGCATTCGAATATCGGTCCGCTATGTCTCCAACGGCACCGAGATCGTCAATCTGACCACCGACGCCGCGGGCCTGGCCCAACTGCTCAACCTGAGCCAGGACAACTACACCTATTACGCCTACGATCAGGGCGTGCTCTTCGGCTGGGGCAGCTTCTGGGTCAACGCCAGCGGCAGCATCGGCCACGGCCACGCCGTCTTCATCATGAACGGCGACGCCATGATGGACGACTTCTCGTTCGGCGTCAAGCAGAACGAGGGGGCCGGCTACAACGAGTCCTGGGTGGAGATCTGGGATTTCGACCTCACCCAGATCCTCTGGTCGGGCTATGCCAATTCCAACGACCCCCACGGCGACAGCTGGGTCCGGGCCTTCATCAAGCAGAACTTGAGCGCAGGCAAGTACTGGTTCGAGGCCTGGGACAACTCCTCCCGGCTCAACTGGCTCCAGAACGGCACCTTCTACATCGGCTTCGAGGCCTGGTTCTGGGGGTGGGAGTGGTTCGATGTGGACTGGGACTACGACTACTACAACGAGACCAAGACAACCTACTTCGACGTGAACACCAACTCCGAGATCAACACCACCCTCATCGTCGATATATACGTCTACGACTCCAACGAGACCTTCTACAACTACACCCGCATGTACATCAATGTCACCGGGGACGATTTCGACCGCTTCTGGTTCAACTTCACGGCCAACTTCTCGGACTACTACTGGGTCTGGTTCTACCTCTACGCCGAGGACGGCAAGCTCCTCTACGACAACTTCACCATCATCGACAACTGGCTGGAAGTGGAGTACGAGGCCTGGTTCTACTCCTGGGAATGGTGGGACTACGACCTGGACCGGGACGGCTACAAGGAGACCAAGCAGATATACTTCGACATCGATACCAACACCGCCAACAAGACCACCCTCTACGTCTACATGGAGGTCTACGATTCCAACGGCACGCTGGTCGTCTATCGATGGTACCAGTACAATGTCTCCGGCTACGCCCTGGACAGCTTCGTCATCAACTACACCACCAATTTCTCCGACTGGTACTCGGTCAACATCACCCTGGTGGATGAGTACCTGACCTACGACTGGGACAACTTCACCATCATCGACAACTGGCTGGAGGTGGAGTACGACTCCTGGTTCTACTACTGGTACTACTACGACTACGACTGGGACGAGGACGGCTACTACGAGACCAAGCAGGTCTACTTCGACATCGACACCAACACGGCCAACCGCACCATGGTCATCGTGGACATCGAGGTCTACGATTCCAATGGCACCGAGGTGAACTACACCCGCCTCTACCTCAACGTCACCGGTGAAGACTCCGACAGCTTCGTCTTCAACTACACCACCGAATTCTCCGACTGGTACACCGTCAACGTCACCCTCTACGGGGCCATGGGGCTCTTCAGGTACGACAACTTCACCATCCACGACAACTGGCTGGAGGTGGAGTTCGAGGCCTGGTTCTATTACTACGAATGGTGGGACGAGGACGAGGACCAGGATGGCTACTATGAGACCAAGTTCGTCTACTTCGACATCGATACCAACACCGCCAACATGACCCAGCTCTGGGTGACGGTGGAGATCTACGATTCCAACGAGAGCTATGTGGACGATTACGAGCTGTCCTACTATGTCAACGGCACCGACTGGGACATGTTCTCCTTCTCCTGGAACACCACCTTCAGTGACTGGTACTCCTTCTACTTCACCCTGGAGAACACCACCTACTACGAGTGGGACAACTTCACCATCATCGACAACTGGCTCGAGGTCGAGTTCGACACCTGGTTCTACAGCTGGGACTACGAGGATATCGACTACGACGAGGATGGCTACAAGGAGCGCAAGGTCATCTGGTTCGACATCGACACCAACACCGCCAACGAGACCCAGGTCTGGATCCTGGTGGAGATCTACAACAGCAACGACACGCTGGCCTACACCACCAACGTATCCTACAATGTCTCTGGTGACGACCTCGATACCCAGTATTTCAACATCTCGGCCCCCTTCAGTGACTGGTACACCTTCGAGATGAGCCTCTGGGATTCCAGCGACGGGTGGTACGACAACTTCACCATCCACGACAACTGGTTGCAGGTGGAGTTCGAGGCCTACTTCGACCAGTGGTGGTACGTGGACATGGACAAGGATTACGATGGCTACAACGAGACCAAGGTCATCTGGTTCGACATCGACACCAACACCACCAACACGACCCAGCTATGGGTCGAAGTCTTCATCTTCGATTCCAACGGTACCAAGGTCGATTACTATGAGCTGAGCTACTATATCATCGGGGACGAGGACGATGATTTCTATTTCAACTGGTCCACCGAGTTCAGCGACAACTACACCGTCTTCCTCTCGCTCCAGAACGTCACCTACTACGAGTGGGACAACATCTCCATCTACTACAACTGGCTGGAGGTGGAGTTCAACGCCTCCTTCTACGATTGGGAGTGGTGGGACCTGGACTGGGATGAGGATGGCTACAAGGAGACCAAGCTGGTCTGGTTCGACATCGACACCAACACCGCCCTGAACCGCACCCTGTGGGTGGAGGTCTATGTCTTCAATTCCGATGGCCATGAGGTGGACTACTACGAGCTCCACTACAATGTGAGCGGCATCGATGTGGACAACTTCTACTTCAACTGGTCGGCCGAGCTCAGCGACAACTACACCTTCCTCTTCTCGTTGCAAGATATCGACTATTACGAGTTCCACAACTTCACCATCGTTGACAACTGGCTGGAGCTGGAGTTCGAGGCCTACTTCTACGATTGGTCCTACGAGGACCTGGACTGGGACGAGGACGGCTACTACGAGATGAAGAGCGTCTGGTTCGACATCGACACCAACACGGCCAACCTTACCCAGCTGTGGGTGGAGGTCTACGTGCACGATTCCAACGGCACTGAGGTGGACTACTACGAGCTCTCCTACTACATCAACGGCACCCAGTGGGATTACTTCTACTTCAACTGGTCCACCGAGTTCAGTGACAACTACACCTTCAACTTCTCATTGCAGAACGTGACCTACTACGAGTACGACAACTTCACCATCTACGATAACTGGCTCGAGGTGGCGTTCGACGCCTGGTACTACGACTGGGACTACGAGGACCTGGACTGGGACCAGGACGGCTTCAAGGAGACCAAGAGCATCTGGTTCGACATCGACACCAACACCTCGAAACGTTCCAAACTCTGGGTGGATGTTGAGATATACAAGAGTAACGGCACTCGAGTCGCGTTAGGGAACAACATTTCCTTCAATGTGACCGGAATGGAATCTGAATATCTGTTCTTCAACATCTCCGTTCCTTTCAGCGACTGGTACGATTTCCATCTGCACCTGTATGATGATAACGGGGTTTGGTATGATGTGATCATCATCTACGACAACTGGCTTCAAGATGAGTTCGAGGCCTGGTTCGGAACTTATTGGTATGGTGACGTTGACCTGGATGAGGATGGTTACAACGAGACCAAGAGCCTGTGGTTCGACATCGACACCAACACCGCCAACCGGACCACCCTGTGGCTGGAGATATTAGTGTTCGATTCCAATTCCACCATGGTGGACTACCAATCGTTGATGTACGATGTCTACGGGATCGACAACGACGATTTCTGGTTCAACTGGACCACTGAGTTCAGCGACAACTACACATTCTATTACTATCTGCTGAATGAGACCGATTACGAGTGGGACAACATCACCATCTGGGACAACTGGCTCGAGGTGGAGTTCGAGACCTATTTCTATGACTGGGAATACTACGATATCGATTACGACGAGGACGGCTACAACGAGACCAAGCTGGTCTGGTTCGACATCGACACCAACACCGCCCTCAACGAGACCGTCCACGTCTGGGTGATGATCGAGGACTCCAACGGCACCTATGTCGACGAGCTCTACCTGGACTTCAACGTCACCGGGATCGACATCGACAACTTCTACTTCTACTGGGAGACCGAGTTCTCCGACGCCTACAACTTCACCTTCCTCCTGCTGGACTGGATGTACTATCCCCAGGATGAGTTCAACATCACCATGAACTGGCTTGAGGTGGAGTTCGAGGCCTGGTTCTACGACTGGTACTACTACGACCTGGACTGGGACCAGGACGGCTACTACGAGATGAAGAGCGTCTGGTTCGACATCGACACCAACACCAGCGTCATGACCACCCTATACGTGGAGGTCATCGTGGAGGACTCCAACGGTTCCATGGTAGGCTATGACTATCTCGCCTACAACATCACCGGCGAGGATTGGGACGACCTCTACTTCAACTGGTCCACCGAGTTCTCTGACAACTACACCTTCTATGTCTACCTCTACAACGAGACCGGTTACGAGTGGGAGAACTTCACCATCTACGACAACTGGCTGGAGGTGGAGTTCAACGCCACCTTCTACGACTGGATGTACTGGGACATAGATGACGACGAGGATGGCTACAACGAGACCAAGCTGGTCTGGTTCGACATCGACACCAACACCGCCCTGAACCGCACCGTCTACGTTGACATCCTCATCCTGGATTCCAACGAGAGCTACGTGGATACCTTCTACCTGGAGTTCAATGTCACGGGTCGCGACCTGGACAACTTCTACTTCGCCTGGGCCACCAACTTCAGCGACGATTACACCTTCTACATCGAGATGTTCAATGAGTCCTATGATTACATGGACGGCTTCGGCATCTATGAGAACTGGCTTGAGGTGGAGTTCGACGCCTGGTTCGCCTACGATTACTGGTTCCACGAGGACTACGACGGCGACGGCTTCAACGAGACCAAGTACGTCATCTTCGACATCGACATCAACACCAGCCGCAAGACCGAGGTCTACGTGGAGGTGAATGTCTACGACTCCAACGGCACACTGGTCGAGACCGAATATATCGATCTCAATGTATCGGGCAAGGAGCTGTCCAGTGAGTTCTTCATGTGGGCCGCCAACTTCAGCGACTCATACACCTTCGAGTTCGACCTCTACAATGCTTCGATGGTCTGGTTCGACAACTTCACCATCGAGGACAACTGGCTTGAGGTGGAGTTCGACGCCTGGTTCTGGGATTGGGACTACGAGGACCTGGATCACAACGAGGACTCCTTTGTGGAGATGAAGAGCGTCTGGTTCGACATTAACACCAACACCAGCAACAGGACCTCGATGTACGTTCTCGTCAGAGTTTACAACTCCACTGATGACGAGGCGTATGCCGAATTCTTATACATGAACGTGACAGGTGAGGAATGGGACAGATTCTACTTCAACTGGTCCGCCGAGTACAACGACACCTACACCTTCGAGGTCTACCTATACCATAGTAATGATACGTTCTACCACAAGTTCTTCATCGAGGACAACTGGCTGGAGGTGCCCTACGAGTACGCCTGGTTCGAGGACAAGGACTACGATTACTACGACCTGGAGGGCGACGAGTTCGAGGAGTCCCTCAACTGGACCTTCGACGTGGACACCTGGAACAACTTCACGCAGGAGGGCTGGATCCTCATCGAGATCTACAATGACACTGGTGACCAGGTGCAGGAGGAGTACCTGGACTACCTGGTCACCGGCGAGGACCCCACCGACATCCTGTACTGGAACTGGTCGGCGGAGTACACAGACTGGTACACCTTCAACATCTCCATCTGGGACTACACCTACGACATCTGGTTCCACAGACAGACCCACGACATCTACCTCGAGGTGGTGTACGAGTGGGCCTGGTTCGAGGACAAGGAGTACGACCTGTACGATGAGGAGGGCGACGAGTTTGAGGAGACCATCAACTGGACCTTCGACGTGGACACCTGGAAGAACTACGTCCAGAACGGATGGGTCTACATTGACATCTACAACTCCACCGGCGACTTAGTCACCAACATCAGCCTGATGTTCGAGATCACCGGCGAGGACCCCACCGACATGCTCTACTGGAACTGGTCGGCCAGCTACTCTGACCTCTACACCTTCAACATCACCATCTGGAGCTACGAGTATACCATCGAGTTCCACAACCAGACCCACGACATCTACCTTGAGGTGGTTTACGAGTGGGCCTGGTTCGAGGACAAGGAGTGGGACTACTACGACGAGGAGGACGACGGCGCCAACGAGTCCATCAACTGGACCTTCGATGTGGACACCTGGATCGGTCACACCCAGCAGGGCTGGATCGTCATCGAGGTCTACAACCTCAGTGGCCTGGTCGCGATCGAGTCGGTCGAGTTCATGGTCACCGGCCAGGACCCCACCGATATCGTCTACTTCAACTGGACCGCCACGGTCACCGACACCTACAGCTTCGTTATCCACATCTGGGACTACCTGAAGGTGGTGGAGTTCCACAACCAGACCCACGATGACATCGAGCTGGAGATATTCGTGGGCAACCGCATCCCCATCGCCACCATCGACGATATTGAGCCCGATCCGGCCGACCAGGATGCAACGGTCTATTTCAACGGTACTGGAATGGACTATGATGGTACAATAGTGGCCTATGAATGGTACATCGAAGGCATATTGGCCAGCACGGATGAGGATTTCACGATCGGTGGTGTTGTCCATGAGGTGGGTACCTGGGAGATCAAGTTCCGCGTAAAGGACGACACCGGCGCCTGGTCCGAGAACGTCACGGCCACCATCACTGTCCGCGACTCCATCGAGCCCAAGCTGGGTCTGCTGGTGGAGCCCGACTACGATAACGGCAAGCTTACGATAACCGTGAAGGCCGACGAGGACATCTACGATCTAAACGTGACGGTGGAGTTCACCTCCGCCCGGGCCGCCGACCTCGTCGCCATGACCCCTGCGGCCGATGGCGACAAGCGCAACTACACCGGTACCTACGATTCCATTGACGCCGGCGACTACGAGGTGGTGGCCAAGGGCAAGGACGCGGCAGGCAACCACGGCACCACCACCACCACCGCCACCATCGAGCAGGTGACGGCCAAGAGGGACGAGCCCACCGTCGTTGACAACAAGGACACCACCGGCACCAAGCTGGAGATCAACACCAAGAACGACACATCGGGCAAGGTGTCGGTCTCCAAGACCAGCGCCCCGGCCCCTGTGGCCCAGGACCAGGCCGAGGCCGGCGTCAAGGAACTGGGCCTCTACGTCTCCATCGACATCGATGATGCCATCCTGGACGAGCTGGACTACGTCAACATCACCATGTACTACTCCGACGACGAGATACCCGCCGACGTGAAGGAGGAGAGCCTGGTGCTCTTCCACTACGTGGAATCCACCGACGAGTGGGTCAAGGCCGACCCCACCGGGGTCAACATGGTGGACAACTACGTCTGGGGCCATGTCAGCGACTTCTCGGTCTTCGCCATCTTCGGCTCCAACGTGGCTCCCACCGCCGACGCCGGCTCCGACATGAACGTCAAGGTGAACACCGAGGTGACCTTCGATGGCTCGGCCAGCGACCTGGACGGCACGGTGGTCCTCTACGAGTGGGACTTCGACGGCGACGGCACCTACGACGCCTCCAACACCAACGGCACCGCCACCCACACCTACACCACCGAGGGCGACTACACCGCCAAGCTCCGGGTCACCGATGACCAGGGCGCCACCGGCTTCGACGAGATCACCGTCAAGGTCACCAAATCGGGTGACGGCGACGATGATGATGACGGCGGCTTCATCCCCGGCTTCCCGCTGGCACTGTCCGTGGTCGCCCTGGCCGGTGTGGCCGCCCTGGCCCGCCGCTCCCGACCACAGCTCTAAGGTCCCAAACTACGCCCTCTCCCAGAACCTCTCAATGGGTGAGCGACCGCCCGGCTTTTGGGCCAAAGGCAGGCCTCCTCCCATGGCCTCAGAGAGCCATTCCAGGGTGTCTTTCCAGGGTCCATCCGGGACCGGAGCTGGAGCCCGTTCGGGTGCCTTTTGTCAGATGAGGCAAGGGCCTGAGCCTGTAAATACAAGGGCCGGGTATTGTAATGACGATTTCCATTCTCCGTCGACAAAAGGCCGCATTTGCCAATATTCCCTCTCAATAATCCAATCCCAACGCTTATATGGAAGCTTGGATAAACACAGAGCGGGTGTGTGCCATGATGGTACCTGTTCACTCGCTCAAGACAGCTCTGTTGTTTCTATTAGGTGCTAGTTTTCTGATATTGCTCGGTTCAAGCATGAACGCTGCGGCCGAGTGTGACCCCTGTTTCGATGTTGCCAACGGGGTCATGGCCATGGATGATGACGGCATGGCCGATGATGCCATCTTCTGGGCCCATTTCCATGAGGGTGGGATCAGCAACATCACCATCAAGGTGTACCATGACAATGGTACCCTCTTTGGCCAGCAGAAGACCTCCTCCGGAGGGGAGGGCGATGACCATGGCAATGCCTTCTTCGCCAACCTCACCGCGGGCAGCTACTACTGGGAGGCCTATGATGTACAGGGCGCCCAGCTCGTGGATGTGGGCGGCTTCTTCGACATCATAGCCGAATCCACCATCGTCTACTATGCGATAATCTTCGACATGGATCGGGAGTACTTCCCCAACGACTTCATCGCCGCGGCCAATGACACCTCCGGTGGCGATGCCGACCTGTGGATCGAGATATACGACGATGAGGGCAGCCTGGAATACTCGGGCGAGATGGTCGAGAACGATGAGGATTGGGATGACGACATGTCCCACATCTTCATGCAGCACAACCTCACGGCGGGTCTTTACGAGTACCAGATCTGGAGCGATGAACAGCACACCACCTTCTACCAGAACGCCACCTTCGTCATCTGCCACCTGGCCAACTGCCTCAACATCGACGTGAACGTGATGGAGTTCCCCGGCCAAGGTGATGGCATCCCCAACGACCTCATCTTCATGCCCAGGTTCGGCGACGAGAACCTCGACGGCATCACCATCAATCTCTTCGATGACGAGATGCGCCTTGTCGCCAACGGCACCAGCGGCGACGGCCCGGTCATCTTCTACAACGTCACCGACGGCGAGTACTACTGGAACGCCTCGGTGAAGGACGAGCTGGTGATCTGGGAGGGCTTCTGGCTCCTGGTCGACACCGAGAACGCGTACCAGCACGCCGCCTTCCTGGTGGCCATCGAGGAGACCGGCAACGACACCTGGCACGACGATTTCGTGGCCTACCTCAACATCTCTGGCGAATCCAGCACCGACGCCTTTGTGGAGGTCTACGACACCACCATGACCAACCTGGTGGGTTCAGGCAATCCCTACTTCGAGCACGAGGGGACCACCTACTACGTCCTGAGCAACCTGTCGTTCGGCCGCTACTACTTCAACCTCTGGCTCAACGACTCCATGGAGCAGCTCATCCAGAACGGCACCTTCGTGGTCTGTCCGCCCATCGATCTCGACGACAAGGGTGACGGCCATGATATCTGGTTCACTTGGAAGTACACCTACATGGAAGAGTGGGAGGACGATGGCGAGTGGTACGCCATGCTGGGTCTCGAGGGCTATCTCGAGACCGACATGGATGAGGCCAGCGGCTATCTGGGATTCGAGATCTACGACCAGAACATGTCCTACGTCGATTACGACACCCTTGACTTCACGGTCTACGATGATGACAATCATTACTTCAACTGGAACTGGACCATGGCCTCCCGGAGCGGCAGGATCGAGGGCTGGTACTACCTGAACGTGACCATCCACTACGATGACAACATCGTTCACAACCAGTGGCATGACTACTGCTTTGGCGACGATTGCTACTACTCCCCGGTCTGGTTCGACTGGAAGACCTACTGGACCGAGGACACCGATGAGGATGGCTACGAGGATACCATATTCTTCAATGGCACCATCGCCTCCGAGCGCGAGGATTGGATCAACGGCTACCTGAACTTCACGGTCCACTACGACGAATCCAGTGAGACCGACAGCTACGGTTTCAACGTCAACTCCACCAACTGGCAGTACTTCGAATGGAACTACACCGTTGAGAAGAACGGCTCCTACGGAGTGCAGGTCACCCTGGAGAACGATACCGAGTTCTTCCACTACCAGGACCATGGGTTCTGCTTCGGTGATGAATGCGGGCCTGCCATCTGGTTCGAATGGAAGGACAACTGGGTCGAGGATTCCAACAAGGACAACATCACCGACACCTGGTACATCGAGGGCTACATCGCCACCGACAGGGAGGAGGGCCAGGAGGGCTGGTACGAGCTCTACATCTACGATGATAACTGGACCCAGGTCTACGACTTTTCCCAATCCTTCAACATCACCAGGGACGATGGTTTCTATTTCGAGACCAACTGGTACAACGAGACCACCGGCTGGTACTACGCCGAGATATCCCTCTGGCTGGAGGGCGAGGAGAACTCCACCCACGACCAGTGGCACGATTTCGAGTTCAACGAGAAGAAGCCCTTCTGGTTCCAGTGGAAGGATGACTATGTCCACGACGAGGACGATGACGGTACAGATGAGACCTGGTACCTCTACGGCGAGATCGTCACCGACCGCAACGAGAGCGTCGAAGGCTGGTACGAGCTCTACGTCTACAACGAGAGCGAGACCCAGCTCTACGACTACTCCGAACCCTTCAACATCACCGACGAGGAAAGCCACTACTTCAGCGTGAACTGGTCCGGCGACCCAGGCTGGTACTACGCCGAGATATCCCTGTGGTACGACGACGGCGAGCAGGAGCAGATCCACCTGCAGTACCACTACTTCATGTTCAAGGAGGAGGAGCCCTTCTGGTTCGACTGGAAGGACGACTGGGTGGAGGACGAGGACGAGGACGGCGTCTACGACACCTGGTACCTCGACGGCTACATCGTCACCGACAGCAACACCACCCGCAACGGCACCATGTGGGTCTACATCTACAACGAGAGCGAGACCCAGCTCTACGACTATTCAGAGTCCTTCAATGTCACGGACAGGGAGGACCACTACTTCTACCTCAACTGGACCTCCTACGAGACCGGCTGGTACTATGCTCAGGTCGAGCTGTGGAAGGAGGGCGCCGACGGGGCCTTCCACCTGCAGTACCACTACTTCAAGTTCGAGAGCCGCCAGGTCGTCTATTTCGACTGGAAGGACAGCTACCAGGACGAGTATAAGGATGGCGACAACTGGACCGGTTGGCTCTACCTCGACGGCGAGATCGCCACCTGGTTGAACGAGACCCAGACCGGCTACATCGAGTTCCAGGTCTACAACGGGACCTATGATCTGGTCAACACCACCACCAACGCCTACGAGATCGATGAGAACAACTCCCAGTACTTCGAATGGAACTGGTCCACCGAGGAGCAGGGCTGGTACTACGTCGAGGTCCGCATCTACAACGAGAGCGAGGAGGAGGTCCACTACCAGGAGCACTCCTATTGCCTGGGCGAGGGTTGCTACAGCCCGCCCGCCTGGTTCGAATGGAAGGACAACTGGGTCGAGGATTCCAACAAGGACAACATCACCGACACCTGGTACATCGAGGGCTACATCGCCACCGACAGGGAGGAGGGCCAGGAGGGCTGGTACGAGCTCTACATCTACGATGATAACTGGACCCAGGTCTACGACTTTTCCCAATCCTTCAACATCACCAGGGACGATGGTTTCTATTTCGAGACCAACTGGTACAACGAGACCACCGGCTGGTACTACGCCGAGATATCCCTCTGGCTGGAGGGCGAGGAGAACTCCACCCACGACCAGTGGCACGATTTCGAGTTCAACGAGAAGAAGCCCTTCTGGTTCCAGTGGAAGGATGACTATGTCCACGACGAGGACGATGACGGTACAGATGAGACCTGGTACCTCTACGGCGAGATCGTCACCGACCGCAACGAGAGCGTCGAAGGCTGGTACGAGCTCTACGTCTACAACGAGAGCGAGACCCAGCTCTACGACTACTCCGAACCCTTCAACATCACCGACGAGGAAAGCCACTACTTCAGCGTGAACTGGTCCGGCGACCCAGGCTGGTACTACGCCGAGATATCCCTGTGGTACGACGACGGCGAGCAGGAGCAGATCCACCTGCAGTACCACTACTTCATGTTCAAGGAGGAGGAGCCCTTCTGGTTCGACTGGAAGGACGACTGGGTGGAGGACGAGGACGAGGACGGCGTCTACGACACCTGGTACCTCGACGGCTACATCGTCACCGACAGCAACACCACCCGCAACGGCACCATGTGGGTCTACATCTACAACGAGAGCGAGACCCAGCTCTACGACTATTCAGAGTCCTTCAATGTCACGGACAGGGAGGACCACTACTTCTACCTCAACTGGACCTCCTACGAGACCGGCTGGTACTATGCTCAGGTCGAGCTGTGGAAGGAGGGCGCCGACGGGGCCTTCCACCTGCAGTACCACTACTTCAAGTTCGAGAGCCGCCAGGTCGTCTATTTCGACTGGAAGGACAGCTACCAGGACGAGTATAAGGATGGCGACAACTGGACCGGTTGGCTCTACCTCGACGGCGAGATCGCCACCTGGTTGAACGAGACCCAGACCGGCTACATCGAGTTCCAGGTCTACAACGGGACCTATGATCTGGTCAACACCACCACCAACGCCTACGAGATCGATGAGAACAACTCCCAGTACTTCGAATGGAACTGGTCCACCGAGGAGCAGGGCTGGTACTACGTCGAGGTCCGCATCTACAACGAGAGCGAGGAGGAGGTCCACTACCAGGAGCACTCCTATTGCCTGGGCGAGGGTTGCTACAGCCCGCCCGCCTGGTTCGAATGGAAGGATGTCTGGCACGACGAGGAGGAGGGTGACAACGGCCGGTTCTACGTTCAGGGAGAGATCGTCACTGACTCCGACAAGCTCATCCAAGGCTACCTGAAGATCGTCATATACGAATCCCATGATCGCGAGTACGAGAGGAGCGAGTACTTCGAGATCGACAGGAACGGCTCCTACCACTTCAACTGGGACTGGTACGTCGAGGACCCCGGAGAATACCAGATCGAAGTGAGCCTCTGGAACGATAACCAGGACGAGAACTGGCACACCCAGTGGCACCACTACTACCTGATGGACGATTTCTGCATCATGTGCTTCAACATCGCCAACGGCGTCTTTGCCGAGGACGGTGACGAGGTTGCCGACGACCTGGTCTTCGTGGCCCACTTCGGCGACGATGGCGACAAGTCCAGCGCCTCCGATGTTCTCATTGAGATATACGACGCCAGTGATGACTCACTCGTAGATTCCGACACCACCGATGAGGATGGCGAGCTCTGGTTCGCCAACTTCACCGCCGGCGAGTACTACTGGCTGGCCTTTGACCCCGAGGAGAACCTCATCGGCCACGAGGGCGGCGAGTTCATCATCGAGCAGGACTTCCTGTACGAGTACTTCGGCTACCTTGGGAACATGGATGATGACTGGTATCCCAACGACTTCATAGCCGGCTCCTCCGACTTCAGCGGGGAGAACAAGACCATGTTCGTCGAGGTAGTGTGGAACGACACCGGTGCGCTGGTCGTCGAGGGGAACATGTCACCCAACGATCAGGGCCGCAACGGCGGCGGCGATGGTGAGGACCCCGACGAGGGCGGCGACGGACCCGACACCCAGCATATGTTCATGGCCCAGAACATGTCCATCGGACTGTACAAGTACACCATCTGGATGACCGACTCCAAGGAGGAGTACGTCCAGATCGGCTACTTCGAGGTCTGCAATCCCTACGACTGCTCCAACCTGGACTTCTGGATCGGCGACTTCGAAGGTGACGGAACCGGCGACCAGGATGATGCCATGCTGGTCACCTTCTGGGAGAGCAAACAGCCCATCGAGGGCATCGCCGTCTACCTCTACGACAGCTCGGGCCAGGAGGTCGAGAACATGAGCGTCGAGGATGACTTCCTGGTGTTCTACAACCTCACCGACGATCTGTACCACTGGACCGCCTACGCTCCAGATGGCACCATGCTGGACGAGTGGGGCTACTTCCTGGTGAACGCGGGCAGTGACTACAACCACACCGCCATCCTGGTGGACACCGAGGACCATCCGGGCAAGGGCCAGCTGAACGACGACTTCGCCTACTCCCTGAACAACACAGCCGGTGCCATCAGCGATGTCTATGCCGAGGTATTCGACAAGAACGGTACCCTGGTTGCAAGCGGCACCCCCATCGAGGAGCACGATGAGCGGCAGTGGTTCATCGCCCGCAACCTCACCGAGGGCCGCTACACCTTCCAGGCCTGGCTCGACGACACCAAGACCACCCTCATCCACAACGGCACCTTCATAGTCTGCCTGCCCCCCAAGCTGGAGGCGTGGTTCGGTGAATGGGACTACGATGACCTGGACGAGGACGAGGACGGGTACTTCGAGACCAAGGAGGTGGAGTTCGAGATCCTCACCGCCTACGACCACGAGGCCACCATGATGGTGGAGGTCACGGTCTACAATTCCACGGGCATCGTGGAGAAAGAGGACTTCCAGGTGGACGTGAACGGTTCAAAGGACCTCACCTACGATTGGGAAACCGACTACAGCGACTACTTCACCTTCGAGTTCAGGCTCTTCGACATGAACGGGATGCTGCTGGACAACTTCACCATCCCGGACAACTGGCTGGAGGTCAACGAGACCGGCGACCCGCCCACGGCCATCATCGACGACATCGGCCCCAACCCGG
The DNA here is from genome assembly GCA_964384995.1 of uncultured archaeon. Taxonomy (GTDB): domain Archaea; phylum Thermoplasmatota; class Poseidoniia; order MGIII; family CAYLMJ01; genus CAYLMJ01. The sequence goes on from CAYLMJ010000003.1 coordinate 117,190, forward strand.
CCGAGGAGGGCGAGACCGTGACCTTCGAGGGCGACGGCACCGATGACGGCACCATCGAGGTCTACCGGTGGATGTCCGATATCGACGGCGAGCTGTACAACGGACCATCCGACACATTCAGCACCGCCGACCTCTCAATTGGCATCCACACCATCACCCTGCGGGTCAGGGACGATGATGATCTCTGGAGCCAGGCGGTCACCCAGACCCTGGAGATCGAGGAAGTGCCCAACGAGGCCCCCGACGCCGAGATCGACGACATCTCACCCAATCCCGCCAAGGAGGAGATCACGGTGACCTTCGAGGGTTCGGGCACGGACGAGGACGGCACCATCTCCGCCTACCGCTGGCTCATCGACGGCTGGCTGGCCTCCGAGCTGGCCACCTTCACCTTGGCCAACCTGACCGAGGCGACCTACACAGTCAGTTTCTCGGTCCAGGACGATGACGGTGCTTGGAGCATGGTGGAGACCGAGGACCTTGAGATCCTCCCGCCCACGGCCAATCAGCCCCCAACGGCGGACATCGAGGACATCGACCCCAACCCCGCCGACGAGGGAGAGACCGTGACCTTCACCGGCTCGGGCGAGGACGAGGAGGGCACCATCGTGGCCTACGAGTGGAAGATCGATGGCGTGGTGGTCAACGACACCGCCTCCTTCACCAGGGACGACCTGACCGTGGGCACCCACGACGTGGAGTTCCGCGTCAAGGATGACTCCGGCGACTGGTCCGAGTGGGAGACCGCCACGGTGACCATCCGGGACAGCACCGGACCCGCTGTGGGCTTGCTGGTGGAACCCAACTTCGACACCGAGAAGCTGATGATCTACGTCCGCTCAGATGAGGACCTCTACGAGCTCAACGTCACTCTGGACAACGGCTCCAGCCGGGCCGAGACGGTCATAGTGATGACCCCCGACAGCGTGGGGGACAAGCGCAACTACACCGGCAGCTACGATTCCATCGAAGCCGGCGACTACGTGGTCACCGCCTCCGCCGAGGATGCCTCGGGCAACCTGGGCACCTCCACCACCACAGCCTCCATCGAGGCCGTGGTTACCGAGGTGGACGTCCCCACCGTTGTCGACAACACCGACACCACCGACACCAAGCTGGAGATCCACACCAAGAACGGCACAACCGGCAGCGTATCGGTCTCCAAGACCACCGCTCCGGCCCCAGTCGCCGAGGAGGATACCGAGGCCGGCATCCAGGAGCTGGGCATCTACGTCTCCATCGACATCGATGATTCCATCCTGGCCGAGCTGGACTACGTCAACATCACCGTCTACTACGACGAGGCCGAGATCCCCGCCGATGTGGAGGAGCAGAGCCTGGTCCTCTTCCACTACATCGAGTCCACCGACGAGTGGGTCGAGGCCGATCCCACCGGCGTCAACATGGTGGACAACTACGTCTGGGGTCATGTGGACACCTTCAGCATCTTCGCCATCTTCGGCTCCAACGTGGCCCCCACGGCCAACGCCGGTGCCGATATCGAGGGCGAGGTGAACAAGGAGATCACCTTCTCTGGCAGCGGTTCCGATCTCGACGGCACCGTGGTGCTCTACGAGTGGGACTTCGACGGCGACGGCACCTACGAGTTCTCCGACACCACCGGCTCAGCGACCCATACCTATACCCGCGAGGGCACCTTCACCGCCAAACTGCGCGTCACCGATGATCAGGGAGCCACCGGCTTCGATGAGGTCAAGGTCACCATCGGTGAGAAGGAGGATGACGAGGGCGGCTTCATACCCGGCTTCCAGGCCATGGTCGCCATCGCCATCCTGTCCCTGGTCGGCCTGGTCTATCGGCGCAGGTAGTCCCAATCCGATCACCGGCGGGCAACCGCCGGGTGGTTCCCTCGCCCCGAGCGGGAGGTCTCAACCGCTGAGCTCGTGGAGCTTCTCCACCAGCAGGTCCACCTCGGCCTCGGTGTTGTACATGTAGAAGGAGGCCCTGGCGCAGCCGTTGATGTTGCGGGCGTTGAACCACGAGTGAACGCAGTGCATGCCCGAGCGGATCATGATGTTGCCGATGTCGTCCAGGGTCATGGCCACCATGTGGCTGTCCATCCCCTCCAGATTGAAGGAGCAGATGCCACCCCTCTCTGCAGGGTTGGGTGGGCCCAGGATGTCGATGGGGTCGAAGGCCTCCAGGGCCTTGCTCAGCCTCCGGTTCAGCTTGACCTCGTGCTCGTGGATGGCCTCCCTGCCGATGCGGTCTACGTACTCAGCCGCCACGCCCGCTCCGATGACCCCGGCGTAGTTCTGCAGTCCGGCCTCGAACTTCTGGGGCGGGTCCAGAAGGGTGAAATCCTCGTAGGTCGTCCCCGTCACGGTGTCGCCGCCCAGGATGAAGGGGTGCAGATGGTCGGCCAGCAGGTCGTAGCGACCCCACAGCACGCCCACTCCCGAGGGTCCGCACATCTTGTGCAGTGAGATGGCCGCGAGATCGGCTCCCAGTTCGGCCACGTCCAGCGGGCTGTGGGGGGCGGCCTGGGCCGCGTCCAGCAGTACCAGGGCCTCATGGTCATGGGCGCAATCGATGATCTCCTTGATGGGCAGCGTGTAGCCGTCCAGGTTGGAGGTGAGCACCATCGAGACCAGCCGGGTGCGGGGCCCCAGCATTTCCTTGAAGGCCTCGAGATCGAACTCCCAGCCATTGGGCCGGGCCGGGCTTACTTTATATTCCAGTCGTTGGGAGCGGGCCAGCCACAGCCAGGGTATCAGGTTTGAGTTGTGCTCCCTGTCCGAGCTGATCACCACATCCCCCTTTTCCCAGGGCATGGAGCGGGCCACCAGGTTGATGGCCTCGGTGGTGTTGCGGGTGAAGACGATCTCGCGGTGGTCCCTGGCCCCCAGGAAGCGCTGGACCTGCTCCCGGGCCATCTCGTAGCGGATGGTCACCTCGTTGGACAGGGAATGGACCGCCCTTCCACCGCAGGCTGGGAATCCCCGGTAGTACTCGTTCATGGCCTCCACCACCGGCTCGGGCTTCAGGGTCATGCAGGCGTTGTCCAGGTAGACCAGCGGCTCATCATTGTCACCGCCATCTGCGTCAAGTACCGGGAAATCCTTGCGGATGGTCTCAACATCCAGTTCGGACATGCGACTTCAGGCTTTTTGGGTTTAATTAACATTGGTATGGTCATAACCATGGGTCAACCTTGATATCCTGGTCCCCTCCGGAGGACCCGTCAAAGGCATGCATCTTGTCGCCCGGATCATCTCGCTCCCTTCCGATTGCGAAGCCGTTCACCAACCATTATCACCTTTCAGGTAAAATCGGCGAATATTTTGAAAAACACTCATTTTGGACCGAATAACAGCTCTATAACGGTTCTTTTACATTATGGAATTGTTGCATTTTTTGACATGTCCAATTGCACTTTCCAATCGATACTTTCCAGGTTGTTCTCATTTTCGATACCGAGGTGTTTTGATTCCACCGATCTTTCTATTTCCCTACTGTACCGTCCCATCGTCGGTGTTTCTCTCGATTGATATCGAAACGTTTAATTATAGAACGCTTCATACCAAGGCAACCACAGCCAGGTGTAGAATATGCCAGTAAAACAACCTCCCACTGATTCAGCCCTATCCCGCGCGGACCAGGGCTTAACCAATGGCAACGGCCTGACCAACGGCAACGGCCTGACCAACGGCAACGGCCTGACCAACGGCAATGGCCTGACCAACGGCAATGGCCTGACCAACGGCAATGGCCTGACCAACGGCAATG
>CAYLMJ010000004.1:0-103862 GCA_964384995.1 uncultured archaeon
CCAATGAGAACTACTTTCTTGTTTTGCGAGTCATAAGCCACCGCTGGATATCCAGGACTCGAGGGCCTATGATCCAGTTGCATATTGGTCCAATTATTGGTGGCATAATCGTAGGTCCAGGTCTCGTAATTGGCCCCACTTCCATTTCCTCCTCCAAAGGTGATGATCCTTTCATTGTGTGAATCGTAGACCATCTCGAAGCCGTGGCGTTTCTGGGGATGCCTGGTTGGATATAGCTTGGTCCATTCATCCTCGTTCACATCATATTCCCAGGTATCGTCGAGGTTATCCACATCGCCGCCACCAAAGAGGATGACCTTCTCATTCTTTGAGTCATAAGCCAATCCATGGGTGTGTCTTGGCGATGGTTTCTTTGGTGGGCTTTGTAGGGTCCATTCATTGGTTGCTACATCGTAAAGCCAGGTGTCATCCTTGTAACTATCACCCGATGCGTGATTACCTCCGAACAGCACGACCTTTGCATTGTTGGGATCGAAGACCATTTTCGCCCCCCCACGAGCCTCGGGTTTGGGAGAGGGGTCCATCTCGGTCCATGTGTTTGTGGCAACATCGTAGAGCCAAGTTTCATCCATTCGTGTACTGCTACTATCATAGCCCCCAAAGAGCACAACCTTCTCGTTAACCGAGTCGTAGGCCATCGCATGCCTCTCAAGGCCCGGAGGCTGGGTGGTGGGATGCTTCTCGATCCAGACATTGCGAGTTACATCGTAGAGCCAGGTGTCCTGGAACTTCTCACTGCCATCGCGTCCACTGAACAGTACCATCACTTTGTTCTTCGAATCGTAGACCATCGCACTGCCTTCGCGGGCACTCGGCTCCTCATCCATCCTCTGCCAGATGCCGCTGACGACCACATCCTTGCTCGCCTCGTTGTTGGTCCAGTTCCCGTCCCCAGGCTCCACATCCTCGATGACAACGTGGACCTCATACGCCCCGGCCTCCTCCGGTTGCCATTCGACACTCGCCCGCGCCGTGGCGTTGGCCCAGACGACGATGTCGTCGGAGCCGATGAGTGTACCGTCGTCGTCGGGGTCGCCATCGTAGAAGTTCACGGTGGCGGTGGCGGTGGCGTTGATCTGCCAGATGTCGTCCCATTCAGATGAATAGAGTATCTTGGTCCCGTCATTCGATACAGAGGGCGTGACCTGTCGCTGATCTTCGGTCGTTAGTTGTACATGATCGGTGCCATCCGAATCCATGATCCAGATGTCGTCGTAACTGCCGCCATCCTCCCAGGAGTTGTAGACTATCTTCGTTCCGTCGGGCGTATAGTGGGGATAAATGTCATCCTCATTCTCATCTTCAAATGTTATCTGTTGTTTGGTGCATGAAGTGTTCCATCTATCGCCATTCCTGGTCAACACCCAGATGTCGTAATGGTCACCACCATCATCCTTTGAGCCGTACACTATCTTTGTACCGTCGGGATGGAAGCTGGGGTAGTTCTGACCGATCCCGCTGGTGGAAACCGCTCTCTTGTCGGAGCCGTCACTGTTGGCCACCCAGATGTCATCATCGTTGATGTAGGTAATGAGAGTACCATCGGAGGAGAGGGCATGGGAGCCCTGATATCCAGAGCCGTCGATTATCGCCTCCGGATTGTCACCATTGGCTTCCATCCGGTAGATGTCCCATCCATCGGTTTGTAGCATGTAATAGATATAGGCTGAATCGGGAGAGAACACTGGACGGAACGCATGGTCGTCGTCGTTGTTGAGGCGGGTGTGGTTGGTCCCGTCACTGTCCATCACCCAGATATCGGAGATGGAGGTCCCGTCCTCCTCCGAGGCATATGCTATCTTCGTATCGTCGGGGCTGAAGGAGGGGTACGTCTGATCCTCGCTATGACTCGTGAGTTGCCATTGGTCGATGCTGGCATCACCGATGTTGCGCACCACAGCCTCGATGGTCACAGTGTCGCCCACCGAGGGGTTGGCGTCGGAGAAGCTGATATCGTCGGAGCCGAGGGTCAGGTCCGGGAGGGGGTTCTTGAAAAGGTAGACATTCTCGTCATCGGAGCCGGCGACGATGTACTCCCCGTTCGCCGAGATGGCGACAGGCTCTTTATCGGGGGGAAAATCAACTCCGGTGGTGTAGCTCCAGAGCGGTGTACTGCTGTCCTTGTTGAAGAGGTAGACCTTATCGTCATCCTGACCGGAGCCAGCGGCGATGTACTTGCCGTCCGCCGAGATGGCGACAGATTTCACATTACCCTCAGTGGTGTAGTTCCAGAGTGGCGTGCTGTTATCCTTGTCGAAGAGGTAGACCTTGTCGGAGGCGGCGGCAATGATATACTCCCCATCAGCCGAGTTAGCGATTGAATCCACCCAATCCCCGGTGTCATAGCTCCAGATCGGTGTGCTGCTCTCCTTGTCAAAGAGGTAAACCTTGTTATCACGGGAGCCGGCGACGATATACTCGCCGTCCGCCGAGATGGTAACCGAATCCACATAACTCCCGGTGTTGTAGTTCCAGAGCGGCGTGCTGTTGTCCTTGTGGAACAGGTAGACCTTGTAATCATGGGAGCCAGCGGCGATGTACTCGCCGTCCGCCGAGATGGCCACCGAGTTAACATTATCATCGGTGGTGTAGCTCCAGAGCGGCGTGCTGCTATTCTTGCGGAAGATGTATATCTTGTAATCATGGGAGCCAGCGGCGATGTACTCACCGTCCGCCGAGATGGCCACCGACCACACACCATCCCCGGTGTCATGGCTCCAGAGTGGTGTACTGCTGTCCTTGTGGAAGAGGTAGACCCGACCATTAGCAATGACGCCAGCGGCGATGTACTCGCCGTCCGCCGAGATGGCGACAGATTTCACTTCCTCCCCGGTACTGTAGCTCCACTCTGGCGTTCCATCCTCGCCTCTCGCCTCACCCACCAGTCCCAGCTCATCGGCCATGGGAGTCACCAGCAGCAAGGTGGCCAGTCCTGGCATCAGGAACAGGATGACGATGAGACGCGAGACCAGGGGATGGTTGGATGACATTTTCTGTTGCCTCGGGTTTATACCTATCAAATCCTCTTTTTCGAATATATAGAGAATGGAAGGGCCGTTTGTGAGCTATTAAAATGATGTGGATGACTTCTTTGTGAGTCCGCTGGAAGGACGGTCCGTGAGAGCGTTTTCAGGTGTTCAGGCACCCTTGGTGGCCCCCTTCTTCCTTTTCTGCTTGGACCCTTTGGTCTTGGCCTTCTTGATCTTCTTGGCCTTTCTCGCTTCATCGGGCTCCAGGTCGGCCTCGGTCACTTGGCCTCCCTCACGAGCCTCCAGGGCTTCCATCACCTTGGTCAGCTTGGCAGGATCGAAGGTCCGGCGACCGGTGGGCAGGATTATCTCGGTGGGCTCAGGTTCGGGTTCAGGCTCGGGCTCTGGTTCGACCTCTGGTTCGTGAATGGGTGAGGCTTCCTCTTTGGCCGGTTCATCATCGCCTCTCTCGCTCACCTTCTCTTTATCGGCTTGGGCGGCCTGGGCCTCCCGGGCGGCGGCCTCTCTCAGGCTCTCTTCCAGCAGGTAGCTGGCGGTCAGCAGCTCATCCTTGACCAGCTGGTCGGTGACGGCCTTCAGGGTCACCCCCTGCCTGGCGGCCAGCTTGATCAGGTCGTGGCCCAGCTCGGCCAGCAGACCCACCAGCGAGGCGCTCTGCTTGGCGGCGGCGAAGAGGGAGATGAGGCCGGCCTCCTGGTCGATGCCCACCCGGATGACCATCTCGTCCTTCTTCACCTTGGTGACGCCGTAGTACCAGGCCTCGGCCTTGAAGGGCTCGGGCTGGATGTACTGCTTCACGAACTTGACGTCGCGACCCTCCAGGGTCTGTTTCGCCTGCTCCAGGGCCTTGACGGGCTTGAGCCGGTCGGGGATGATGAAGAGCTTGGAGTCCTTGTGGTCCAGCTTGTCCTCCACCAATCGCCGCAGGGTGGCCGTGGAGGCGTTCTCGGGGGTGAAGAAGAGGGGACAGACAACCTCCACAACTCTCCGTTTCATCGTGGTGGTGTCCAGCTCGCCCCGGGCGTCCTTGAACGAGGCCAGGGCATTGAGGGAGGTCTTCTGGCACATCAGCGGGTCGAAGGCCACCGCCACCGTCTTCTTGCCGCCGCCCTCCACGATGCCCAGATGGATCACCGAGCCTTCGTGATGGAAGTCGGGTTCGTGATGGTCCCAGCGCAGGAGCTGACGGTCGTAATCGATGTCCACCTTGAGGTCGGTTATCACCGTGTTGGTGTGGTTCACGCAGGCCACCTTGAGCCGGATGCAGCCCTGGTAGTACTCCCAGGCCGAGGTGAGCTTGACCCCCTCGCCGGCCAGGGCCATGGCCACCTGCTTGCGGGTCACTCCGGCCGTCTCCATCACCAGGGGGGACAGGAATTCTCGAGCCGGTATCATCGATGCCCGGTCGCCATTCCAGGCTTCGATGACGCCGCTGAGGAAGGTCTCGGAGCGGGCCAGGGCCTCGGCCACCTGCTCCCTGAGCCTCTTGGGCGTCTCTCCGTAGACCACCGCCGCCAGGAAGCTGTGACGGCCCATCTCGATGAGGATCTTGTTGTCGCCGTACTCGATGGCGCCCAGGTAGCCGGGGCGGCCAAAGGAGTCCTTGACGAAGTCCATGATGGCCGAGAACATACCGCCCACCAGGTCGTAATCGGTGCCCGAATCCATCTGGCCGATGTGGTTCATGACCCGGCCGTCGTGATGGATCTGGAAGACCTCCTCCACGATGTGGTTGAGGGGGGCCTGTTGCACAGAATCCAGCTCGGCCTGGGCCCTGGCCTTGCGACGGGCCTGGCGTCGGGTCAGCTTCTTTGGCCTGTCGGCCTTGGCCTTGCGCACCTCGGCCGCCTGGGGTTTGGTCTTGGCCGGGCTCCAGACCCGGGGATGGATGGCCCCGCAGATGTTGCAGGTCCGCTCTCCCGGGATGGTGTCCACTCCGCAGACCGCGCACTGGAAGTGGTCGGGGGTGGTATCGGCTCCGGGAGGGATGATCACCCTGGCCCTGCGTTGTACCAGAACGGTGCGGCCCAGCCCGACGATGACCACAAAAAGGACCAGGAAGATCAAGTAGCGGGTCTGTTCCTGGGACAGCAAGGCCCCATCACCCTCCTCGTCCTGGTCATCGCCGGGGCCGGTCTCCACCTTGGCGGGTTTGACCACCACCGAGGAGGTCACCGCTTCGCTCCAGTTGCCGCCATCGTCCAGGACCCTGAATCGGGGCTCATAGGTGTCGGGCACGGTGTAGGAGTGGGTGGCCTCGCCGTTCTCGGTGGAGTTCCAGTCGTACTCACCGTCTCCATCGAAGTCCCATTCGTACCTGATGATGGAGCCGTCGGTGTCCACACCCATCCCCACGAAATCCAGGGAGGCGTTGGCCTGGGCCGGGAAGGGGTCGATATCGTTGATGTAGGCGGTGGGCTGTTCGTTGTCCCCGGCCCCGGTCGGGACCGCAAAGGCAACTGACAGAGATATCACTACCAGCAAGGCCAATGATACTGCGGGCAGCCCACTCCAGTGCCCCACCATCGATCACCATGAATGGGTTCAGCTTATAAACGGACTTTGGACGGTCCTTTTGTGAGCTACTTAAGGGATTTGGAGGGTCGATTTGTGAGGGCCCATCACTGTTTATTGATGGAAATGCCTCCAAGGCCAAGTGCAGCGGGAGGAGGCACTGGATGCCGGGTGGCGACAGCAGGAGGCAAGCGGGTGAGCACACTCTCCCTTGGCCACCGGAGACCCGGCAAGGCACCCTTATTACCTCCATTGTCCCTTCAACACCATGGCCCACCCGCGGGGGGAAGTGCTCTCCTTTCCACCCCTCCGCTTTGTGCGGGGAGAATACCAGGCAGCCGACCTGGACCGACTGGTAGCCCTCTACCGGCCCCTGCTCCCCAGACCCGCGGGCATCGAGAACGTGGCCCTGATGGGACCCCTGCTCTACCACACCACCGGAAGGTTCGAACTGGACTCCCTGGGCGATGATGATGTGAGGCAAGAAGCAAAGGAGGCGGCAGGGAAGAGGGAATATGGACTGGGAGCAGGCAGGGCCAGACCCGACAGCCCCACCCATCTGGAGGTGCTGGAGCTCTATCGTGGGCGTCAGCGGCCCCAGTACCGTATCTTTTGCAGCCGCCGCTACTCCCTGGGTCTCTGGGCCGTGGGCCTGAACTGGCTGGAAGGATGCCTGGACCGTCCCGAGCGGGTGAGCCTGATGACCCAGCGCCTGACCCTTCTGGCCGCCCCCGTGCTGAAGGTGGGTCGCAAGAAGCGCAACTTCCACCGCCTGCAGATGGCCCACCGGGCTCGCATCCTGGGCTACGGCATCGGCCATCTCCTGCCTCTCGATTACTCCCACATCACCCCCTCGGGCGGGGCCATGCTGGTCCTGGACACCCTGCTTCACCACGACCCGGCCATGGCCTCCCAGATCGCCGCCGCCTTCATCACCAGTCCCCAGTCCCAGCGTAATCGCAACGCCCTCTACCGCAGGGTCAACTGGCTGATGGAGAAGTATCCCAGTTACCGACGAGCAGGTTATAAAGGTGGGGAGCCGGCCTACCGCCTGCTGGACCATACCTTCGAACCCGATCCCGAGGGTGGCTGGACCCGGCGCACAAGCACCGCCCTGGGCTTTCTGCGGGCCACCCTGCCCATGGTCCTGGGAGGCGGAGGCAACCTGGCGGCCCAGCCCATCCGAAGCCGGTTCAGGGGACTGTTCACAACCCCTCCCACCTGCTCATTGCTCTTCGACCATGAAGAACCGGTTCTGAAGGGCTACCTGGGCTCAAGGACCGCTCCCCAACTGTAGTTAAGCGGCAGAAGATTCTTAACTTATGGCAGACGTTTTTTCCTGGGGGCGAAGGCCCACCTAACAGTCCCGGGTCTCTTCACGTATGAAACTTTTCCGGCTCGGGTCGCTCACACACCCCTTGGTACCTCGTCCCCATCCTTTACCTTCTTTCTCTTCTTCCTTTTGTCTCTCTGTTCAGTCGATCCATTTTCCCAGACCCATTTTCCCAGATCCAGATCCTTGGGTTGACAGGCTTCATTCCCCGGTTCCTTTGGACCCTCATGTTCCCCTTTTTCCCCACCACTTTTAAATAACCCTGCCAGGGTAGGGCGCCCCCATACAAACGGTGAACACCATGGCACTCTGGCAAGGACGTTCCCATACCCGACCCTCTGGTGGTCGATTCCGCCCCCACCGCGCAAAGCGGCCATTCGAGACCGGAGCCGAGAGGCAGGAGACCACCATCGGCCCCCACCGGCAGAAGTTCGCCCGCACCCGGGGCTGCAACCGAAAGGTCAGACTGCTCAAGGCCGAGACGGCCAACGTCATAGACCCCAAGACCAAGACCACCGTCAAGACCCCGGTCCTGGAGGTGCTGGAGAACGCGGCCAACCCCCACTACGTGCGCCGGAACATCATAACCAAGGGCGCCGTCATCAAGACCGAGAAGGGTCCGGCCCGGGTGACCTCCCGACCGGGACAGCACGGCATCATCAACGCCATCCTGCTCGAGAGGTGAAGATGGCTCGTCCCCGCCGCCGGGGTCGCCAGGAGGATTGCTGGGTCATCTGGCCCTCGTACTTCGATTCCCGCCTGAGCCGCAAGGAGGGGCGCAGGGTCGGCAGGGAACTGGCGGTAAGGAATCCCAAGCTCGCCGAGATGACCGAGGCCATCGAGACCCTGGGGCTCAAGGCCAAGGTCGACGTGAAGGCCTCCCATCCCGCCGCGTGGCATGCCTCCTCGGGCAGGCTCAAGGTCACCTATCCTGGCAAGCGGGGCTCCAAGGAGGAACTGCTGAACCAGATGGGGCAGACCATTCGGGAACAGCGGAAGAATAAGCAGGGTTGAATTCGGGCTACTGAATTGATAACATCAGGCTGCCAGGCTCCAGATCTCTCACACAAATTTTGGCTTGGAACGTTCCGCCTCTATCTAGACTGGGCCTTTCCTAGACATTGCCTCTACCAGGGCACTTCCTTCTTGCCCATCTTGTAGCCGATGATGTTGACCCCGCGATGCAACGCCGGGGTGACGATGAGCACGGCCAGCAGCCTCCAGGGCAGGGGGTCGAAGTCCAGGAACCAGTCCCGGAACCAGCCCCAAGGCCAGGCCAGTAGAATGATCAGCAGCCAGGCTCCGATGAGGAAGTCGTACTGGTCCAGGATGGGGAACTTGGCGCCCCGCTCCACGTTCAGACGACGTTTCACAAAGGAGGCGCTCATGTCCCCGAACAGGGCCCCGAAGGAGAGCAGGAAGAGGATCCAGAGCAGGACCGGAAAGGATTCGAAGTAGTTCGGGTAGGACTTGTCCTGAACATTCTCTAACATCGCCAGCAGGCCCACCATGATCAGTCCCAGCACGAAGCCCGAGGCCGTACCACATATGGTCCCCCGCCAGGTCTTGCCATCCCCCAGCAGTCGCCGTCCATCGCGGAAGTTGCGCCCACCATCCACCGGCTTGCCACCGCCAAAGAAGGCCGCCGCCGAGTTGGGCAGGTAGGCGGGCAGGGTCAGCCATAGGCCCTCCAGCAGCTGGACCCAGATGGCGGTCATGGGGCGACCTCGCGCTCCGGTCCAGGGGTCTCCCCGTCGGTGCCCACCGCCATGTCGGCCAGCTTCACCTTCAAGGATTCGATGACTTGGACCGGCTCGGCCTCCACTCCCAATCGGTCGGCCAGCATGATGGAGGCCACATCGCCAAGGAGGACCAGGTAGAGCATCTGGGTCAAAGCGTCCTGACCCTCGGCCTGCACCTCAATGACCTGCTTGGCACCTCGGTCCCAGGCCAGCTTGCGGGTCATCTCGAAGCGGGCCTGCACCTCGGCGGGCTCCATTGAACTGCGGAGCAGGACCACCACCATCCCTTCAACGGCTCCCTCCCAGCCCACGATGTCGTTGTGGTCCCCTTCGGGCAGGGTGTGGTGGAAGGCCAGCACCTTGGCGTTCTCGTTCACCTGGGTCTGCCAGCGGTAGGCCACCGGACCCCAGGGCTCGTAGGCGTAGATGACCAGCAGACCGCCCTCGAGTGCTTCCATCACTTCGGTGGCTTTGAGCAGTGTCCCCGGCTCGTCCTTCAACGCCTCACACGTACTGTCGACATCCAGCCCCGGGTCATCATGGCACAGGGGCAGCATCAGCTTCAGCAGGGGGGCCAGCAGGTAAGGCAGGGCGGCCCGAGGCTGAAAGCCGGAAGGGACCATGATCACAGAGGCTCCGTGGGTCTCGGCCATTGCTTTCAGCTTCCCTCCGGTGGTCAAGGCCACACACCGGCATCCCCTGTCCACGGCCCTCTGGAAAGTGCTCAGGGTCTCGGCGGTGTTGCCCGAATAGCTCACCCCGATGACCAGCCAGTCGTTCCCTACGCAGGCGGGCAGCTGGTAATCTCGCACCAGTTCCATTGGCACCGACAGGTGGGGACCCAGCAGGGCCCGGGCCAGACTGCCACCTATGGCCGAGCCGCCCATGCCGGTGACGCAGACTCCCCTCGTCCCTTCGGTCAGGGTCTCCACATCCTTTGCGTCGGGCAGCTCCCGGGCCCAGGCAGTCCGAAGGTGAAGGGGCCAATCCAGGGCCATCCGCAGGGCGTTGGTGTTGTCGGGTTTTCCCTTGGCGTGGCCGGGGTCCGCGGTCGTCGAGGGCATGGTCTGCCATGGGAGAATTGACTATAAAACTGAGGACCCGCACCGATGATGGAAAATCACAATCCTTTTATAAAAACAGAAAGTAAGCAAATTCGCCCTTTGGGCGTTCCCAATCAAATTGGGGTAGATAAAATGGTAACAAACGCAAATTACCGTGAGTCCATAACAGGACGCCGCGTGGCCGTAGTCATGGCCATTGCGGTACTGCTGTTGGGGTCTTTGGGCCTCTACAGCTTGAACTCTACTGCTATCAACATTTCCGAGGTGATAATCTCGGCCGATCCCGTGAACCAGAAGGTGGAGAACGGGGAGACAGCCTGGTACACCATCACCCTGGACAACACCGATAGTGAATACGACTTTCAACCGGTCCAGCTAGAGGCCAGCTTCCAGTCCGGTGATGTTTGGGACAATGGGTTTTCACCAACCCCGGGTTCCTTCGAATCATTAGCACCAGTTCTATGGGGACAGACCCATGGTTCGGGTGGCTACATAGATGACGCTGTCAAAGTCCCGAAAGGCAGCAGTGTCGATGTCTACTTCTGGGTCAACACCACCACCAACGGTCACCTCCTTGGTGAGCGGACCATCCAGGTCATGGGGTACGACAACTGGGGCTTCCTGACCCAGGGAGCCAACGTGACCAAGGACCCCAACGGTGACACCCTCCAGCTGAAGCTGACCTCGGTCAAGGCCCAGGACGCCACCATGGTCATCGACGATGTCAACTCCGGTGGCAACATCAACGTCATCCAGGGCACCGGCATCCAGTGGGGCTTCACCGTGGTCAACGCGGGCTGCTTCCAGAACACCTTCTCCTTTGGCGGTGGGGTCTACATACCCGGCAATCCCAGCCCCGTGGGCGGCTGGAGCTTCGTCTTCGCCGGTGGCAACCAGGTCACCCTGCCGGGAGCCTGCTCCGGTGGCGGAGGCCGGGCCGGAGGCGCCAACACCTACGACACCTCGGTGACCATCACCCCGCCTGACAACGCCGCAGCCGGTCAGTATGAACTGGAGCTGAGGATCACCGGCACCAACGTGTCCATCTCCAAGCGGGCCGATGCCATCATCCCCCTGCCCGACTTCGTCATCGAGCCCGGTGACGTGGAGTTCTCCCACGGCGCCGCCTGGGTGAACCGGGATGGTACTGCCTCCCAGGAGGTCACCATCACCGTCACCGTCAGCAACAACGGCGGCAACCGGGACAGCGCCGGACGGGCCACCGACCATGTTGACGTCGACTTCGTCGAGCTCAACAACATGGTGGACATGGGCGGCTCTGGCTCCAGCTCCAAGACCAAGTACATCGAGTCGTTGAAGAACGGTGAGGAGCAGGTCGTGACCATGACCTTCATCCCCAACAAGGGCATCCAGGAGGAGACCGATCTCATCATCAACATCCTCGTGGACATGTTCCCCGACCCCAACGACGCCAATGACCTGGACATCGGTGAGTCCAACTCGGACAACAACGACGTCACCGTGACCTTCAAGCTGGTCCCCTCGACCACCTCGTCCCCGGGATTCAATGTCGGCTTCATCGCCCTGCTGGGTGTCGCCGTGGTCCTGGCCGGAATGGCCAGCCGCTACCGACGCCACAAGGACGACGAGGACGAAGAGTAGACTGGAACCCTTCCGGTCCGACCGAACCCGTCCAGGCTGAGCCGACCGCCTCCACTTTAAAGGCGATAGAGCCCTGCTGAGGCAATGCCTTTCAACCTCAGCGGGGCGGCTCTGCGCCATCTGGCGAGTGAGCTGCGGGAGCCACTGGACGGCTCCAGGCTGGATAACCTCTACCAGCTGGACCCCGGAACCTTCCTGCTCCGCCTGAAGGACCGACAACGACGCCGTCGACAGCTGCTGTTGCCCCTGGCCGGCCTGCCCCATCTCAACCCCGGGAAGTTCACCACCCCATCTACCCCTTCCCTGGCCGCCCAGGTCCTGCGCAAGCATCTGCGCGACGCTCGAGTCACCGGTATCGAACAGCCGGGCCTGGACCGCATCCTGTGGCTGGACCTGGAACGCCAGGAGACCTCCAGCCGCCTGGTGGTGGAGCTCTTCCGCCAGGGCAATCTCCTGCTGGTCCAGAACGGTATCCTGATCTGGGTCCTGAAGCCCAGAAGCTACCGCCATCGGACCCTGAGGGTGGGCAAGGCCTACCAGCTGCCGCCCCAGGGTGTGGACCCCACCATCATGGAGCTGGAAGAACTGGTAGAAGTTTTCCAGAGCCAGGAGGGAGGTCTTGAACTGGCCCTGGCCCGGGGTCTGAACCTGGGTCCCCAACCGGCCAGAGAGGTGGTGGCCCGCTGTGATCTGGAGCCCAAGGTCCCGGTGGATGAACTGGGGCTGGCTCAGCTGCAGACGGTGGCGGGTCACGTCCTGGAACTGTTGGACCCGGCGCTGACCCGACCCCACCTCTACCTTGACAAGGAGGGTGACCAGGAGCGGGCCGTGGCCGCCTATCCCTGGGCCTCCAGGTTGCATCCTGAATGTGAACCGAAGCCAATGGACTCCTTGTCTGAAGCCTATGCTCAGCTCCATGAGGCCCGGCAGGACCAGGAGCAGGAGGAGGCTCCCGACCCGGAGCTGGAGCGCTGGGAGCGCAGGATGGCCCAGCAGGAGCGAGCCATCGGACGCTACCGGGAGAATGCCCAGCAGAGACGGGAGGAGGCCGAGACCCTCTACGCCAACTACGCCCAGGCCCAGCAGATGCTGGAGACCCTGCGAGAGGCGGTGGAGCGGATGGGCTGGGAGGGACTGATCGAATCGGCCGGTGAGCTTCCGGGTCTGGTGAGGATGGACCCAGCCCGCAAGGAGGTGGAGCTCAGGCTGGGGGACCGGGAGCTGACCCTGCAGGTGGAGGAGAGCGTGGAGGCCAACGCCAATCGCCTCTATCGTCTGGCCAAGCGGGCCGAGAGCAAGGCCCAGGGGGCCGTGGAGGCCCAGGCCGGCTCGGTGAAACCCCCGCCCCGTGCCGATGGCTCGGACAAGAAGGATGGGGCTCACGCCCAGCGAACCTTCTGGTTCGAGCGGTTCAGGTGGTTTGTCACCTCGGCCGGGAACATCGGGGTGGCCGGCCGGGACGCCGCTTCCAACGAGACGGTGGTCCGGCGCTACCTGAAGCAGAACGACGTCTACTGCCACGCCGACCTCACCGGGGCCCCCTCGGTGGTGGTGAAGCACGCCCAGGGCGAGGTGTCAGAGAAAGCGGCCCACGAAGGGTGTCTGTACTCTTTGGCCTACTCCAAAGCCTGGTCGGCCCGGGTGGCCTCGGGTCACACCTACTGGGCCGAGGCGGACCAGGTCTCCAAGACCCCCCAGACCGGGGAGTTCCTGGCCAAGGGCTCCTTTGTCATCCGGGGCCAGCGCCACTGGCATCGCAACCAGGCGGTTGAGGCGGCGGTGGGCTGGATGGAGGTGGAAGGTATCCCCAGGGTGATGGGCGGTCCGGTCCCCGCTCTCGAAGCCCTGTCCACCCGGTATGTGGTGCTCCGTCCCGGCTACCTGGTGCGGCGGGAGGTGGCCCGGGTGCTGGCGGCGGGACTGGGAGCCGAGGTGGGAGTTCTTGAGCGGGGCCTGCCTCCCGGCGACTGTGACCTGGTGCGCTCTGTGGGTCTTGAGGTGGAGTGGCCCAAGGGCGAGTGAAGGTTCTGCCGTTCCGCTTCCAGTGGTTCCCAGGTGGGCTACGGGGTGGCTTCCGGTCGGCATAAAGATATTAATAGGGCCCTTGCTTGGCACCTTCCCCTGAGCCCAGCCCGAAGAAGGCCGGGCTATTCGAGGAGATACATGAAACAACCTCGTTTTATCAAGACCTATTGCCCTTCCTGCACCACCCATACCAAGCACGAGGTGGAGCGCATCAAGAAGAAGAAGGCCTCCGAGCTCAAGCGCGGCCAGCGCCTCTTCAGACGGGTCACCGCCGGCTACGGCGGCTTCCCCAGGCCCAAGCCCGAAGGAAGGGAGAAACCGACACGACGTGTGGCCCGGCGCTACCGGTGCCAGAAGTGCAAGAAAGCCATCCAACCGGCCTCCATCAGGGCCAAGAAGTACGAGCTGGTGGAATAATGACCTCCAACTTCATCAAGATCAAGTGCAACGATTGCGAGACCGAGAAGGTCACCTTCTCCCATCCGGCCACCGAGGTCAGCTGCCAGGTCTGCGGGGCCAAGCTCATGGAGTCCCGGGGCGGCAAGGGCAAGCTCCTGGGAGAACTGGTGGAGGCCCTGGAGTAATGGCCGGCCCCAGCCTGCCCGAGGAAGGAGAGTTCGTCATCGGCTCGGTCTACCGGGTCGAGGCCCAGGGAGCCTACGTCAACCTTCTGGAATACGAGGGCCAGCGGGGCTTCGTTCACATCGCCGAGGTCTCCTCAGGGTGGGTCAAGAACATTCGCAATTACATTCGCGAGAACCAGAAGGTGGTCTGCAAGGTCATGCGGGTCCGGGCCGATAGAGGCCGCATCGACCTGTCGCTGAAGCAGGTCTCGGGCTACCGCAAGCAGGAGAAGATCCGGGCCTGGAAGAACGAGCAGAAGGCCAACAAGCTCTTCGAGATGCTCACCGAGAGCGTGGGCCTGAAAGAGAAGGATTTCATCAACCAGACGAGCCGTCAGCTGAGAGAGAGCTTCGGGACCCTCTACGGGGCCTTCGAGGCCGCGGCCGTGGATGACAAGGTCCTGGAGAAGGAGGGCTTCAAGGGCAAATGGGTCCCCGGTTTCCTCCAGACCGCCACCGAGAACATCTCGCCCCCCTTCGTTTCCATCGAGGGCTACCTTCAGCTCTCCACCCGCCACCCCGAGGGCATCAACCACATCAAGAAGGCCCTGTCCGGTGTCGCCGCCTCCCATGACGAGGCCCAGGTGGAGATCCAGTATGCCGGGGCTCCCCGCTACCGGCTCTCGGTCTCGGCACCCAACTACAAGATAGCCGAGGCCCAGCTGGAGTCCACCCTGGAGGAGCTCAGGAACGGCCTGTCGGCCTCCTCGGCCCAACTCGATTTCGAGAGGAGCTGAGCCGTGCGCTCCCAGATCCTGCGCTGTCCGACATGTCAGGATTACACCCTTGCGGCCGCCTGTCCGGAGTGCGGCGCCGAGACCCTTTCACCCCTGCCGCCCAGGTATTCACCAGAGGACCATTACGGCAAGTACCGCCGGGCCCTGCTCAGGATGCAGCGGGAAACCGGGTCAGATGAACCGAGCCAACCATCACCATCCAACAACCCACCCAAGCAAGAGGCAAGATAATGGAAGCAGTCGTAGTACACGAGATCGAGAAGGTCACACCCAAGTCGGCGGTCCTGCTGGAGGGCCTGCCGGGGGTGGGCAACGTGGGCAAGCTCGCCGCGGCCCATCTCATCGACGAGCTGAAGACCCGCAAGATAATCGAGCTCTACTCCAAGCACTTCCCGCCCCAGGTCCTCATCGACGAGAAGGGCGTGGTCAAGCTGGTCTCCAACGAGATCTTCTACTACGAGGCCCCGGCCGGGGCCCCGGACCTGCTGATCCTCACCGGGGAGTACCAGGGTCTGACCCCCGAGGGCCAGTACGAGCTCTGCGACGTCATCCTGGACCTGGCCGCCAAGCTCAACGTCACCCGGGTCTACACCCTGGGCGGTTACGGGCTGGGCAAGATGGTCCCCTCGCCCCGGGTCCTGGGTGCCGGTACCACCGACGAGGTGGTCAACGAGATGACCGAGGCCGGCGTGGAGTTCTCCAAGGACGAGCCCGGTTCGGGTATCGTGGGCGCCTCGGGCCTGCTTCTGGGCATGGGCACCCTGCGGGGCATCGAGGGTGGCTGTCTGATGGGCGAGACCTCGGGCTACCTGGTGGACCCCAAGTCGGCCCAGGCGGTCCTGTCGGTGATCCAGAAGCTTCTGAAGCTGGAGGTGGACATCTCCCAGCTGGAGGAGAAGGCCCAACAGATGGACCTGCTTGCCTCCCATCTCAAGGACATGGAATCCCAGTTCACCGGCGAGGACTCCAAGAGCGATCACCTCAGCTACATCGGGTGAGCTGGATCCCCATCCCCCGGCCAAGCTTCATATGGCCGCAAGCAAATATCATGGCGTGAGCCAGAGCTCTCATCCCTGCATGAAGAACATGACCAAGGCCGCCTGCCTGCTGTTCATCCTGACCTGCCTCCTGCTGTTGGTGCTCCCCCAGAACGGTGAGGGGGCCGACACCCAGACCTGGAGCGAGGTGGAAGGGGAGATGCGGGAGCTGGCCGATGGGTATCCAAACCTGACAGCCCTCCACGCCCTGGATTCCACCTGGCAGGGCAGGACCGTCTGGGGTCTGCGCATCTTCGACGAGGGGTATTTGAACGAGAGCATCGCCAACCTCAGCGAGCTGACCGTCTCACCCGACCCCGCCATGCTCTTCCTTGCGGCCCATCACGGCGATGAGAAGCAGGGGGTCAACCTGACCTTGACCCTGGCCCGGGAACTGCTGGAAGGATACGGTACCGATGAGAACCTGACGGCCATGCTGAAGGCCCGCGACCTATGGTTCATCCCGGTGGCCAATCCCGACGGCTACGCCTTGGACACCCGCAAGAACGGGCGGGACAACGACGAGGATGACGAGTTCGACCCGGACATGGACGGGGTGGACCTGAACCGTAACTTTGCTCACCAGTGGGGCGTGGACGAACACACCTCCAGCAACCCGGCGTCGGAATTCTACCACGGACCTGAGCCCTTCTCGGAGCCCGAGACCATGGCCCTGCGGGACCTGGCCAACGCCATCAACTTCAGCGCCACCTTGAGCTACCATTCGGGCACCTCTCGGCCGGCCATCTACTATCCCTGGGGCTGGAACGAGAGCCTTCAGCTTCCAGATGACGAACTGGCCAACTTCACCTCCATCTCCTCCAACCTGAGCCTTCTCACCGGCTACGACCACGGGCAGGCAACGGACCCCGGCCTGGGAGGCTACGAGGCCCGGGGGGACCTGGCCGACTGGCTCTTCGCCAACCACTCGACCCTGGCCTACACCGTCGAGCTGCCCAGACTGATGACCGCCGAGCAGACCGAGGCCAATCTGGAGGCGGTATGGTGGCTGCTGGCCCAGCCCTGGGGCAACGAGACCGAAGGACCGCTGGACAACCGCACTGAGCCAGAACCTGAGCCCGAGCCCCTGCCCGATGTTTGGTTGAACGGTGTAAGCAGCAGAATGATCTCGTTATATCGCAACCATGACAATGATTCACTGTACTATTCTATCTTTTTCACTATTGGAAAAGCCAATCTCACGAACTGGTCAGATGATCTATGGAAGATGAGAATCGAGGTCGACAACACGACATACGAAACGAAAGGAATAAACTGGTCCTTGGTAAATGCATCAGGATGGTATAGACTATCCTGGTATTTCCCAGCTGAGGGGCAATACGAGATCTGTGGCATTGTAGATCCCAACGATGAACACTCTGAGGCAAATGAAAGTAACAACGTCGCTTGCACAGTGATCATCGCACCAAAGGATGCGTGGCAGGAGGATGGAGGGTTCTTGGCGGGACCTGGATGGGTGACAACTCTTCTAGGATGCATAGCCCTGGCTGGCATTTTTGGGAGGCACAGGCAAAGGTTACCCTAATGGTGCCAGGGCTGTGAGTTCAAATCATCCGGAGAGGTTCTGATCCTGGCTCAGTTGCCGGTGTTGATGTTGAACTCTATCTTCTTGCGGACGTCCAGGCCCCGCTTGTCTAGCTCACCCTTCAGGAACCAACGCTCTCTCTCGTCGCTCTCCTTCTTGGGGTTGGGGATCTCGGCCGGGATGTTGAACTCGAAGGGGAACTCCCCTGAGTCGTACTCCTGGGAGCCACCGAGGGGGATGCGGTGTTTGAAGAACTCCTTCCACTCGGCGCCCTCCAGCTCGCCATCATCGAACTCCGCCGGCTCGTAGTTGTATCCGATCAGGTCAACGAACAGCTCGTTGCCGTCGGTGGGTTTCTTGAAATCGAGCTTGACATTGCCGGTCAGGGTATCACCAGCGCTCCAGGTCTCCTGGTCCAGGTCGATCTCCATCTTGAACTTGCCAAATCCAAATACCATGGGAATGCACCTCGGGAGGCAAATGTTTGGCTGGTAATTAACATGACCGAAAGTCATTTTGTTGATCTTCAGCAGATTTTCGATGATATTGGATGTGGGGGCCTTCCAGTTTCAAAAAAGCAACCGATGGTGACAGGATGGCCTGTGAGGCTCAAAAAGGATGGGGCTGTACTCACCCGGCACGTCTCCTTTAAATTTTGAATTTCTTAACGTTTCCATGACCAGCAGTACATATTCAAAGAAAAATGATGTTGCAGCGCGTTGGTGAGCCTTAATCATCAACGATACTTAGAATGCAATACTTCAATATCGAGTTTAACTTAGAAATCCTAAGTGAAAATGCCCTCCATTTTGGCATTATCTTAATATACCCTGCCCGAACTGGTTACAGCATATCCTTACAGGCGATATCATGGAGACCATGACCATGTGCCCAGAATCGACCGCGAACATGAAGATGACACCCGAGGAGGTGGCCCAGGCCGCCTCCGACCTTGAGAACGCCACACCCCAGGAGGTCCTGAAATGGGCCCTGGAGCGTTTTGGCGACACCATTTCCCTGGCCTGCAGCTTCTCCCTGGAGGACCTGACGGTCTTCGACATGCTGTCCAAGCTCAGCGACACTCCCCGGGCCTTCGCCCTGGACACCGGCCGGCTCAACCCCGAGACCTACGCGGTCTGGGGTGCTGTGGAGAAGAAGTACGACTCCACGCTGGAGGCCTTCTTCCCCGACTCGGAGTCGGTAGAGGCCGTGGTCCGGACCAAGGGCATCGACTGCTTCTACGATTCGGTGGAGAACCGCCGGCTCTGCTGTCACGTGCGCAAGGTGGAGCTCCTGAACCGGGCTCTGGGCGAACTGTCGGCCTGGGTCACCGGACTGCGCCGCGAGCAGGCCGTCACCCGCACCTCCCTGCCCAAGGTGGAGTACGATGAGAAGCACGGCGGCATCGTCAAGCTCAACCCCCTGGCCGACTGGACCCAGGAGCAGATCATGGCCTACGCCAAAGAGCAGGAGATCCCCCGCAACGCCCTGTACGATCTGGGCTTCACCTCCATCGGCTGTGCCCCCTGCACCCGGGCCATCGAGTCCGGCGAGGACGAGCGGGCCGGCCGCTGGTGGTGGGAGAACCCCGAGACCAAGGAGTGCGGGCTCCACGCCTGAAGGTGGGTTTCAAAATGGCCCTGCCAGAACCCCTGGGCGGCCAGCTCATTGACCAGGTCCTCGTCGGTGCGGAACGCGAGAAGGCTCTTTCGGAACTGGATGAGCTGCCGGTGCTGGCGGTGGGTCCCGAGGTGGGCATCAACGCTGAGATGATCGCCACCGGGGTCCTCTCGCCCATGAACGGCTTTGTGGGCTCGGAGGCCATCGACTCCATCTGCAGGACCATGCATCTGCCCACCGGCGAGCCCTGGACCATCCCCTATCCCCTGGCACCCCGGAACCTCCCGGAAAGCAAGGAGGCCCTGGCCAAGGCCGGCGTCCAGGAGGGGCAGCGCATCGTGCTCAGCTCCAATCCAGACCGCCCTCCCATCGCCCTGCTGGACATCGAGGAGCTCTTCACGGTGGACAAGGACTTCTACTGCCAGTCGGTCTTTGGCACCACCAACACCACCCATCCAGGCTGCAACTATGCCATGCAGGGACTGGGCGACACCTTCCTGGCGGGACCCATCCACCTTCTGCGCAAGACCTACTGGGGCTCCTTCGAGCGGTTGCGCAAGGACCCGGCCGATGTGCGGGCCGAGTTCGAGAAGCGGGGCTGGAACAGCGTGGTGGCCTTTCAGACCGCCAATCCCATCCACCGGGGTCACGAGTACCTGCAGAAGTGCGCCCTGGAACTCCACGACGGTCTCTTCATCCATCCCATCGTGGAGACCACCCGCAAGGCCTACTTTCGCAACGAGTTCCGCCTGGCCGCCTACGATGCCGCCCTGGCCAACTACTACCCGGCCGAAAGGGTGGTCATGGCTCCCCTGCGGGTGCTGATGAACTACGCCGGCCCGAAGGAGGCCATCATGCACGCCATCATCCGTCGCAACTTCGGCTGCACCCATCTCATCCTGGGCCGGGACCACGCCGGCTTCAAGGACTTCTACGACCCCTACGCCGCCCAGCACATCTTCGATGATTTCGAGGCGGGCGAACTGGGCATCGAACCCCTCTTCTTCCAGAACTCATTCTACTGCACCCGCTGTTCCTGCATGGCCACGGCCAAGACCTGCCCCCACCCTCCAGAGTATCATCTCACCATGTCGGGCACCGCCATCCAGGACGCCCTGCGTTTCGGATACTTCCCACCCAAGGAGGCCATGCGCCCCGAGGTGGCCCAGGTGGCCATCCAGGGCATCCAACCCAAGGGCTGGATCAAGGGCCGGGCCATGTCCCCTCCGGGCAACACCGTGAAGGGGCTCATGCCCTGGTACCTGACCCATCATCAGCTGGGCGGCTACCTCCGGGAAGAGCCCCTCAAGGCCGAGGACCTGACCCTCGACGACCTGGCGGTGGCCATGCGAATCACCAGGGACAACGCTGATGCCATCTACTCCAACGTGGCCCGGGAACTGACCCATTTCCTGGAGATCAACCGGGCGGTGGTGGTGCGCCAGAAGACCGACAGCCTCCAGGCGGCCATGACCCGTCAGAGCAAGCTCATCAAGGACCTGGAGGTCAAGGTGTCAGCCGCTGAGGAACGGGTCTCCAACCCATACATGTACCAGGACAAGGACGAGGCCCAGCGGGAACTGGACACCGCCAGGGCCATCCTGGAGGAGATACCCCAGCCTCTTGACCCCGAGCAGTTCCGCAAACGGGTCTGGAATCCACTGGACTACGACGAGTACCGCGGTTGAACCGGATCTCCATCGACCCCAGGCTTCCG
This sequence comes from uncultured archaeon, assembly GCA_964384995.1. Lineage (GTDB taxonomy): Archaea > Thermoplasmatota > Poseidoniia > MGIII > CAYLMJ01 > CAYLMJ01. The sequence continues at coordinate 20,593 of CAYLMJ010000004.1, forward strand.
GCTCCTTGTCGATTCGGGCGCCGAGGCTAATTAGCAGGCAACGAGTGGTTCCAACCGGTCACCGCAGGCCTCCGTTTCAGAGCCCCAGCAGTTTCTCCTTGGCCTTGGCGAACTCCTGGTCGGTCAGTGCCCCTTCCTTGTGGGCGATGATCAAACGCTGGAGCTGGGTCGAGACATCGCTGGTGGGCTCCCAGGCCTTGGTCAACGATCCCTGTTCGGAGGGAGGTGCCTGAGCCTGGGGGATCTCGATCTCGCTGGTCCGTTCCATCGGAGTATCGATACCGGGTCCTGTCTTCCCATGGGATATGGTGGACCTTTCGCTGGTGGTCTCGGGTGTCGGAAGGTCAATGGGATCGCCTACATCGGCGCCGGGCATTGGTTTCTGAGCGGTGCCCAACTGCCCCGAGGCCTCAGGTTGACCAACCTCTTCTTCCATGGGTGCAACACCTTCCATCAGGTCCCCCAGAACGGGGGAGCTGTCAGACGACAGGTCGGCACTCGAGGGAGCCACAAGATCATCGGTCCCAAGTCTTTCAAGCAGGGCCCGCCGCATCTCTTGCTCTTTTTGGGGTGCCTGGTCGAAATCCTTCAGGAGAGCCTCCTGGGCACCCTCCTTGAAGCTCGCCAGGGCTTTGACGGCCGCGTTCTGGACCTCACTGTCACTGTCCCCGAGACGTTCGATCAGAGGCTTCACCGCTCGAGGGTCGCCGATCCCGCCAAGGGCCAGGGCCGCCTCGCGTCGAACGAACCAAAAGGGACTCTTGAGACCCTTGAACAGGGAGGGGAGGGCCTTGACCCCGATGGCGGCCAGGCTGTTGCGGGCGGTCTCCCGCACCTTGGCATCCTCATCGGCAAGGCTCTTGAGCAAGGCTGACGCGCTGGCCGCTTCCCGGAGCTCGCCCAGGGCCCATGCGGCCTCCAGGCGGACCTTTGACTGGGGGTGATCGAGAGCTTCCTCCAGTACCTTGCGGGCCGGTGAACCGGCGCCCACCAGGGCCCGGGTGGTCTCGGTCACCAGTTGGGTCCCTTGATGGAGCAGGGCCTTGAGGGGTTCGACGCCCCACCGGCTGCCGGTCTTGCCCAGACGTTTTATCCCTGGAGCTCCCAGCCTCACCAGGGCCTGTGCCGCCTCTCTGGCCACCCTGGGCTCGGGATCCTCCAGGGCCTGGGCCAGGGAGGGAAGGGCCTTGCCCTCGCCCAACAGGCCAAGGGCCCTGACCGCGTCTCGGCGGATGCGGGCATCGGTGGAGCCCAGGGCCTCGAGCAGACCCTCGAAAGCAGGTTGACCCAGGTTCGCCAGGAGCTGAAGGCTCGCTCTGCGCCTTCTCAGGTCATCCTCGGCCAGGGTCTTGACCAAGGGTCCAACGGTCTCGGCGCCCATCTTCTCCAGGGCGGTGATGGCCACCCCCTGGCGCTGGTCATCGGGGTCGCCCAGGACCTCGACTATGAGCGGGATGGCCTGGGACCCCAGCTTGACCAGGGAGTCGGGCTTTTCCTGCCGGAGGAACAGCTCCACCCTTCGGGCCAGGTCCAGGTCGGGCGTTCGGCCCAGGATCTCGGCGGCTTTCTCCGCCAGCTCAGGCTTGGGTCCCAGGAAGGCCGCCCAAAGGGGTTCGACGGCCTCGGACCCCAGGTTGAGCAGGGCCTTGCCGGCCCTTTGACCCACCCGTCGGTCTTCACTCTCCAGGGCCTCCACAAGACTCTGGAGGCCGGGCTGACCCAGCTTGCTCAGGGCCATGGCAGCGGTGCGAGCCACCTCATCGTGGGAGTCCTTCAGCCCCTTCAACAGCGAAGGGAGAGCCTCGGTCTGACCCAGCTTGCCCAGGCCCTCGAGGGCCACGTGACGTACCGGAGGGTCACTGTCATCAAGGAGCCGTTCCAGGGCCGGCAGCACCCTCTCTTCCTCCATCTCTCCCAGCAACTTGGCGGCCAGGAAGCGATGGCGCGGGTCTTTCCAATCAATGGCCTCCCGCAGGGTCTCGAAGGCTCGGGAACCGATCTGGCGGAGCTGGTCCTCGGCCCCCTGGTAGAGATGGATCTTGACCTGGGTGCTCACCGGAAGCTCGCCCAACATCTCGAGGGTCTGGATGGCCACCTTCCGCTGGCTCTTGCCCTCGCTGGCCACCACCTTCAGAAGGGGCTCGATGGCCAGGGTCTGGTAATGGACCAGGGCCTTCTGGACCTGCTCCCGCAATGGTCCCCGGGCCTTGCCCAGGAGGGTGACCAGGGGTTTGAGGGCCTGGGGGTCGCGGATCAGTCCCAGGGTCTCCACGACTCCCAGTTTCATATCGGCCGAACCGTCCAGTCGCTCCAGGAGGGCGGGAACGGTGAGGAACGGGTCGAAGGAGCGGATGATCCCCCTGGACCACCGGCGCAGTTCCTCGTCCCTGTCGGCCAGCATCTTGATGAGGGGTTCCAGGGTGCTGGAAGGACCCAACCGGACCGTCAGCTCCTTGACCAGGGTTCGGACCCGCTCGTCGGTACGAGCCAGGGTGAAGAGGTCGGCCAGTCCCTCCTGGCGGCACTTGTTGACCAGCAGCCGTTCCAGGCGCGGGACCAGTTCGGCGGAGGCCACGCGGCCGTGACCTACAGCCTTGAGCATAGGGGGCAGGACCTTGGTCACCGAGAGGCTCTCCAGCGCCTCCACCACCTGGTTCAGCCGCTCCTCCTTGAAGGGGGGAGTTCTGCAGAGCAGCTCCACCAGACCGGCGGCGTCACCGGCCTGGACCAGTTTGGTCACCTTGGACCAGGGGCGGGCCATGTCAATAGCACCCGCCTGATACGGTCGATGGGGCCTGCCGGAACATGGGGGGCCCAGTGAGTTTTGGTTTAAAACCCTCCCTGTGTCGGAGATGACCGGTCTGACCCCTCGCTTATATGCTGACCTCCATTGCCAGGAACATGCCCTCGGAGCCTGTACTGACCACCCCCTGCATCATCGTAAATTACAAGACCTACAAACAGGGATACGGCCCCGCGGGCCTTGAATTGACCCGGGCCATGGAGGAGCTGGCCCGGGCCAGTGGGGTCTGTCTGGCCGCGGCCGCGGGACCGGTCGATGTGGCCAACTACGTGGCCAACAGCCGGGTGCCGGTGCTGGCCCAGAATGTGGATCCCGCCGGTTTTGGTTCCTACACCGGAGCGGTGCTGGCCGAGGCCGTCGCGGCCACCGGGGCCGTGGGCACCCTGGTCAACCACTCGGAACATCGCTTGCAGCTGGCCGATATCGGCGAGGTGATTACACGCTGTCGCGAGAACGGCCTGCAGACCGTGCTCTGCACCGACACCGTGGCCACCACCGCCGCCGGGGCCGCCTTGCATCCCGATTACCTGGCGGTGGAACCTCCCGAGCTCATCGGTGGCGACATCTCGGTGAGCACGGCCAGACCCGAGGTGGTCTCGGGAGCGGTGGAGGCGGCCCGGGAGGTGGCCGAGGGTCAGGGTTCCCCGGTGGTGCCTGTGCTCTGCGGGGCGGGGGTCAAGACCCGGACCGACGTGGCCAAGGCCATGGAACTGGGGGCCCAGGGGATCCTGCTGGCCTCGGGTGTGGTGAAGGCCGCGGACCCCAAAGCGGTGCTCGAGGACCTGATCCAGGGTCTGGGTTGAGCGCATCAGATTCCCCCGATTTCCCCCATTCTTGCGGTAATTCTTCTGCCTCTGTCCAAAAGACGCAAAACAAAATTGAGCCAAAAATTACCAAAAAGGGTTCCTTTTTGTGATGAAATGGTGGTTTTTCTTATTATTTAATATGATAATCATATGTTCTTCACTTGCACAAGGTTTTTATAAGCTCCAAACTAGGATAAACCATGCAAAGCTCATCCGAGCGTTCAGAATCATCCAGTGCAAGCCAGTCTTCCACGGAAATTACCTTCGACATCGATCCCGAGAACCGAGGGACACTGTACCCCAACATGAGCAATTTGCTTAGCGCCATCGAGCTGGAAGAGGAAAATGCCAATCTGAGACAGGAGATCGAATACCTCAAGAGAGCCCTGAACAACAAGGAGGACGAGTTGTATCAGCTGGAGGAGGAGATGGCCGTCCTTTCCTCGAAGTACAAGAACCTGTTGATCGACCACGAGAAGCGGATGTACGAGCTGGAAGCGGAAAGCGACGAGAAGCTGAGCAGATTGAGGGATGAGCTCAACCAGCAGAAGCAGGATTACCGGGACCTGGAGAACAGCATCGAGGACAACCAGGCGGAATCGGAGAATTACAAGGTCAGGTACGAGATCCTGTCCAAGAACGTGGACCTGATCAAGCAGCAGCGGGACAGCAACCGGGCCGATTACGTTGAGGCGACCAAGGAACGGGACATGACCCAGCACGAGCTGGAAGAGGCCAAGGACAACATCGAACAGCTCGAGGCCTCCTACGAGGAGAAACAACAGGAGATGGTGGAGCTGGCCGGACAGGCGGTGAGGTTGCAGAACTCACTGAACCGACAGCTCTACGAGAAATCGGTGCTTTACACCAAGGCCCAGAACTACGACACCATGAAGCGGAAGCTGAACATACTATCCAAGTTCTACGAGAATGTGAAGAACCTCTATGCCGCCACCAGTGACCGGAACATCGACCTGTCCACCGAGCTCGAGGAGCTGAAGAAACAGTTGTACGACAAGATGGTGGATGAATCGGAGAAGAGCGCCGATTACGTACACATGAAGAACAAGATGGACAACTTCGACGAGGAGATGGAGTTGAAGATGGATATCATCGGCTCCCTGGAGGATGACCTGTCCGAGGCCAGGAAGCTCCAGTCCAGATACAAAGAGGAGATCGGCAAGCTCGAGGATGTGGCCGCTCAGGCCATCCACAAACAGGAGCAGTTGCAGTACAAGTTCGAGGCCGAGGTCATCTCCCAGGAGGTCCTGAAGATCGCCATCGAGAAGGAGTTCGCCATCATCGGCGAGGTCATCGGCTCCTTTGCCCAGCAGAACCTCGAGGCCATGAAGAAGTGGGATGCCTACATCGATCGCAAGGACTCCAACATCAAGCAACTGAAAGCCCTGACCCAGCAGATGGAGCGGATCCAGGAGGACTCCAAGAGTTCGGAGCGGGAGATCATCCAGAACCTGAAGGATTACTTCGATGTTGAGGTCGATGAAGACGCTCTGGAAGGCGACCTGGAAGATCTAGAAGAGTGAAGGGGCAGAACCCCCTCCCCGGCCCCTCTGTCTGATATGAATTGTCCTGAGCCCGCTTGAGCCTCCAGGCTCACCCTCAGTGTTCAAGGCCGGTTCGCTGGCGAGGTCCTACTTGAGCTCGTCCAGGCGATTCTTCAACTGGGATTCCCAGAGCTCGGTCTTCTTCAACTGGGATCTGAGATTCCGGATGGTCTTCTCGTTGGCGGCGATCATGGCGTCGTAATCCTTGATTATCTTGTCCCGCTCATCGGGGATCTCTTTCTCGATGGCCTTGATCTTGCCCTTGATCTTCTTGATGGCCTTCTTCTTCTCGGCCTCGCTCTTGCCCTTGAACGGCTCTTCCGTGTCCAGCAACTTCTGCATGTCATCCCGGGTCCGGCCCAGCATGCCCTTGTACTTCTTCATGTTCTTTTCGTTGTAATTGAAGGTGGAACGGGGCTCCTCCAGTTCGGCATCCAGCAGCTGGAGGTCCTTCTCCATTTTTTCGGTGGTCTTGGCGATCTTCTTGGACAGTTTGTCGATCTGCTTGTCGAGCTCGATCTTCTTGTTGGACAGGGTGAAGGTCTCGTTGGTGTTGTGGATCTGGGCCCACAGGATCTCATTGGTGTAGGCCGATATCTTGTTGTTGGATTCGTGGGTTATCTTGTCGATATCCAGGGGCGGGATCTCGTGCAAGGCACCGTAATTCGTGCGTGCCTGCTGATCCAGGTACATGAGCCGTTTAATGACCTTGTCGTACTCCGACTGGTCCTCGCCCTTGTTCTTTTCCAGCTCTGCCAGTTTATCTTTGAAGCGGTTGTTCTTCTCTTCCTTGGCGGCTTCCAATTTCACAACCGTATCCTTGGATTTGGTGAACTTGGTGGTCCAATCCTGGAGGTGCTTGGTCTCGCGGTTTATCTTGTTCTCCAGTTGTTTCTTCTGGGCCCCGAAGTCCTCGTAGAACTTGTTGATCTCGCTCCCCGATTCAGCTTCAAATTTGTCCTGTTCCTTCTTCAACCGGTTGACCTTGGTTTTGGTTTTCTTGTCTAATTCTTTGAGCTTCTGTTCTTTTTCGGCCGCATAATCCCGATTTAATTTCTCTAACGTGGAAATTCTGGTATTATAATCGGTAATCAGCGCATCAAATTTGGGCTGAGGCATACATCCGTGGAAGCCTGGCCATATTCTTAAGCTTTTCCATGCACCGAAAAATGGGGGCGGGAGAGCTCAGAATCCCTGACGTTTGAACTTCCGGTCCAGCTCCTGAAAGGTGATGGTCATCATGGTGGGACGCCCATGCACGCAGGCGTAGGGATTGGGGATGGTGGCCATCTCGTTGAGCAGCCAGCGTTGGTGCGCCTCGGTCAGCTCCTCACCGGCCCTGAGGGCCGAATGGCAGGCAACGGTGTGAAGGTAGCCCTCCAGTCGCTGGGCCAGGGTCCGGGTGCGGCCCTGTTCGGCCAGCTCGGACAGCGTGTCCCGCAGGTCCTGTTCGTTGGCGGCTCCCCCCAGCAGGGAGGGGACGGCCCGGACCACAAAGGAATGGCCACCGAAATGCTCGATCTCGAATCCCAGGTCCACCAGCTCATCCAGATGCTCCTGCAGTTCAGCTCCCAACGGAGGCGGCAGCTCCACAGTCAACGGTTCGAGCAGGACCTGGGAAGCAACCTTGGCGTAGCGATGGGAGAGCCGCAGGCGCTCGTACATGACCCGCTCGTGGGCGGCGTGGTAATCGATGATGTAGAGGGCCTCCCCGTCGCGGGCCACGACATACTTGCGGTCCAGCAGGGCCACGGGCTCCATGGTGGGCAGGGTCGTGGCGGCAGGCAACACCTCCCCAGGTTCGCCAACTTCCAGCTGGACCTGGGAATGGCCGGGGAGGCTTGCCTTACCATCGGAGGAGCGCCCCTCAGGTCCGGTGTCCGTCGCGGCAACGACCTCCTCCATGGGGCCTTCGGCTCCATCGAGGGTGCTGTCCCGGGAGGGGGTCTTGGTGTCGGACAACTCCAACTGGGGGATCAGGGCCTCTTCGTGAAGGGCGGCCTGGATGGCCTCCTTCAAGGAGAGCAATACGCCGGCCTCATCCACCAGGCGCACCCACAGCTTGGCCGGATGGACGTTCACATCCACCAGGGTGGGCTCCAGGGCCAGATCCAGAACCGCCACTGGGAAATGGCCCGAGGGTAGTGAATTGCCATAGGCCTCCTTGATGGTCCGCTGGAGGACCTTGGCCTGCACCGGCCGGCCGTTGATGGAAAGATGGATGGCCCCGGCGGTCTTGCGCATGAGCGCTGGCTTGCCGATCCAGCCAGTTATGCTCAGTCGGGGACCGCGGTAGGTGACCGGTATCAATTCGCGCGCCACCTCCAGGCCCAGCAGGGCCCCCAACCGCTCCCGCTCCCGGCTGGTGGCGGGAACGTTCAGCAGTTCCCGGCCGTTGTGCTCGCAGAGGAAGGTGACCCCGGGGTGGGCCAAGGCCATCCCGGTCAGGACCGCCAGGCAGTGTTTCAGCTCGGTGGAGGTGGTCTTGAGGTACTTCTCCCGGGCCGGAACGTTGTAGAACAGGTCCACCACCTCGATGAGGGTACCCTTGGGGGCGCCGGCCTCCTCCACCGAACGTACCTCCCCGCCCTCGACGATGAGCTGGGTGCCTGTGGTTTCCCCAGGCGGGCGGCAGAGAGCCCGGCCCCGGGAGACCGAGGCGATGGAGGCCAGGGCCTCGCCCCTGAAGCCGAAGCTGGTGACCCGGTCCAGGTCGGAGAAACTGGATATCTTGGAGGTGGCGTGCTTGCGAAAGGCCAGCAGCAGGTCGCCCCGCTCCATGGAGTGGCCGTTGTCCCTGATGGAGATGAGCTCCTTGCCGCCGTCGCGCAGTCGGATCTCGACCCTGGTCGCCCCGGCGTCCAGACTGTTCTCGGTGAGCTCTTTCACCACGCTGGCCGGGCGCTCGATGACCTCTCCGGCGGCGATCTGGTTGATGGTCCGCTCATCCAGCAGTCTGACGGTCGTGACCGGTTCCCTGGACCGGGGTTCCTCCTTGGTCCCTCCCATGGTCTCTCACCGACGGGCCAGATATAAAGCGTAGCTGCCCTCGACGCAGGCCGCGAGCTGTAACGATTCGGGATTCACGGTCTCCTCTTCCAGGGTGTCGTCGCGGGTGTGGTAATGCTGGGCCCCCGAGCCGTATGAGGTGAGACTGTCGAAGCCCTCGATGTTGAAAGTGCGATGGTCCGAGGGACCCGCCGACTCCCGATAGGTGATGGACATCTCGTACTGGTCGGCCAGGTCGGGATTGGCCGCAAAGAACTGGTCGCGAATGTCCTCCAGGGGCTCCATATGGCGTTTGTCATTCACCTCCAGGGGCACTCGTACTGCACCGTTCTCCAGGCTGGCATGGCTCATATCGAAGTTGAGGTAGAGCTTGAGGTGGTCCTCCAGCTCCTCGCGCTGGTCCTTGAAATAGCCGTAGGAGCCCAGGAGGGCAATCTCCTCTCCGCCCCAGGTGGCCAGGCGGATGGTCTTCTTCAGTCCGGTGGTGTTGCCCAGCTGTCGGGCCAGCTCGATGACGGTGACGGTGCCCACGCCGTTGTCGATGGCTCCGGGACCCACATAGTGGGTGTCCATGTGAGCTCCCAGCATGATGATATCGTCGGAGCTCCCTTCCACGTCGCCGGTGACAACCAGTACATCTCGCTCCTCGACCACGACGTTCAGGTTGATGTCGACCTCCACGTATTCGCCGTTCTGCTCCGCGGTCTCCAGCCAGTCCATGATGTTGTATCCGGTCTCGTTGCCCAGCATCACATGGGGGATGAGATCGTCGGGCTCGTAGCCATAGGCGGTGGGGAAGGGGATCATGTGCTCGGCATCGCCGCTGTCAAGATCGGGACCCACCGAGGTCTTCGCGATGGGTGTCTCACGGCGCATGTCGAAGACCATTGAGACACTTGCCGAGTGGTTGAGCGCCTGACGATATATCTGGGAGTAGCTGAAGGTCCCGTCGTTCTCCACCAGGACGGCCATGCCATCCACATTGCCTGCCTGGGTGTAGTTCTCCTCGCTGCCATTGCCCACGAAGACGATCTCGATGTCCTGCTGGTTAAGGGAACCAGAGAAACCCAGGATGACAAAATCATCGTGGTGGACGAGGTCATCCCGCTGGATCTCGGATCTGCCGAAACCGAACGGGCCATCCTCTTCGTGAGTTATCCTGATGGAGGGATTTCCGGTGGGTTCGTACAACATCCAGGGGAACTCGTGGATGATGATGTTGGTCAGGCCCGAGGCGTTGAACTCGTCGGCGATGTACTGAGCCGCCTGGCGCTCGTTGTCGGTGCCCGAGGCCCGGTTAGTGAAGTCGTCTCCGGCCAGGTACTCAAGGTCACGATAGGCGCGGGCATAGTCGAAATCGATGATGGTGTAAGAGGTGGCCTCATCCTCTTCCAGAACGTAGTAGAGGCCGATGCCCACGACCAATATGGTCACGATGATGATCGCGTACAGCTTGGGTCCGGCCAGATTCATGATGTTGTCAGACCCTTGGCGACCTTAAGGCTTTGGCGGTGGGAACGGGTCATAATGGTCCATGAACACCATCCGGGCGGATCCATTCCGGTCAAGTAAGGTGGTCCAGGGCCAGACCCAGGGCCTCCAGACGACCCTCCAAATCATCTGGAGGACAGCCGTATCCGATGCGCAGATAGCCAGGCCAGCCGAAATGGTCGCCAGCGCTGATCAATATGGAATGCTCGTCCCTGAGCCGGTTGGCCAGTCCCAGGGAGCCCAACGGATGGTCCACGCCGATGAAGGCGATGAGCCCCGCCGAGGGATGCCAGGTCAGCTCGGGCCTGTCCTGGCAGAAGGCCTCCACCCGGGGCCGATTGGCCTTCTTGATATCTCGGGCTCGCTGGACCAGCCGGTCCCCGATGGTCAGGGCCTGATAGGTCAGGAGCTCGCAGGGAGCCGCGTTGACCGCCGTCACGTGCTCCTTGAGCTCTTTGGCGCGCTGGATGAGTGATGGCTTGCCGATGATCCATCCGACCCTGAGATTGGAGACGCCGTAGATCTTGGAGATGGAACCCACCGAAAGACAGTGATCCCCCAGGGTGGCCACAGTCTCAAGACCCGGTTCCAGTTCCCTGAATATCTCATCCACCATGAACAGGCCGCCGCTGTCGCCCACCATCTCGGCCAGGGTCCCGATCTGAGCCGGAGGGGTGGGTGTTCCAGATGGGTTGTGCAGGTTGGTCATCACCACCAGGGCTGGCCCGCCCTTTGCCTCCAACAGCTCCCTGAGACCCTCGGTAGTGGCCTGACTGCCCGTGGCTGGGTCCCTCTCCCACTTGTGGACCGGGACACCGAAGCCCAGGGGCAGATTGAGCAAGGGAGGGTAGGTGGGGTCCTCCAGGATGATGCGGGAGAACGAGGGTACGGGAGTGGAGCCCTCGGATGGACCGGGTCCGCCGTTGATGGGGTCGCCCAGCAGGGTCGCCATGATCAGGAAGTTGGCCTCCGAGGCCCCGCTGGTGAGCAATACCCTTTCGGGCTCCCCGGGTCGACCGTGACGGGCCGCCACAAGCTCACGCAGGGTCGGGGTTATCTTCAGGCAGGGATCTCCCAGGTTCAGGTCATCAGGCATCCCCTCGGCCCCGAGCTCGCGGAATTCCCGGTAGGTCAGGCCGGTGACGTTGGAGAGCGCCAGGTCCACCTTCCCTTCAGGAGGCCAGGCGGAAACCAGTTCAGGGGCAGGAGGAAGGGGCATATGCTCGGAACCTCCCATCTCTCCTGTGGTTCCTGCAAGGGGAGCCGAACCCTCCTTGGGAATGAACTGGTGCAGAAGGCTGAAATCGGGGAATCTGAGGGCCATAGCCGCTCATTGGGTCGCGAGCTTAAGGCCTCCGCCTGGTTTTTGTTGGATTCGGGTTCGATGAACGACCGCCTCCCCGGCAGTTGATAAAAGATGGGGAACACCCAAAACCTTCTAAGGTAGGTGGCTCAGGTTCCAACCATGGTAGAGATGGAGTTCAAGACCTTCAATGGCAACTCTCAGTTACCGGCCCTGGGTCTGGGCACCTGGGGCATGGGCGGCTGGCAGCAGCGCTCCGAGGTGAACGACACCCGAGAGGTGGAGGCCATCCGGGCGGCGGTGAAGGCGGGCCTGGGCCATATTGACACGGCCGAGATGTACGGTCAGGGTCACGCAGAGGAGTTGGTGAACGAGGCCATCAAGGGCTTCAGGCGCAAGGAGCTGTTCATCACCTCCAAGAAATGGGCTGACAACCTCAACTACGACGCCATCCTGGCGGCCTGCAAGACCAGCCTGCGTCGCCTGGGGACCAGCTATCTTGACCTCTATCTCATCCATTTCTACAACCCGGTCTATCCCATGAACAAGGCCCTGGCGGCCATGGACCATCTGGTGGACCGGGGCTACGTCCGCAACATCGGGGTCAGCAACTTCAACCTGGCCCAGCTGAAACGGGCCCAGAGCCAGGCCCGGCATCCCATCGTGGTCAATCAGGTCCACTACAATCTGCTGGACCGGGAACAGGGGGAAGAGCTGATACCCTACTGTCACGAACATGGCATCCTGCTCATGGCCTACCAGCCTCTGAAACGGGGAGTCCTGACCAGCACGAGCCTGGGTCATCACCTGCTGAACGATATGGTGGAGAAGTACCGGAAGAGCCATGCCCAGATCGCCCTGCGTTGGCTGCTGGACCAGGAGGATGTGGTGACCATTCCGAAGATGACCCACCCGTCCCACCTTACGGAGAACCTGGGAGCCCTGGGCTGGCGTCTGGAGCAAGAGGACTGGCTGGCCCTGGCCAACGCCTGAGGCCCGCACCGTTTATCTTGACTGCCCCTTCCCCCTCCAATGGCCGTGCTCCTGCTGGACAACTTCCTGGACGCCAGGTATTCCAAATGGTTCTCCCGGTACCGTTCCGATGATCTGGAGAGCTACCAGGCCTCGGCGGGGCATTTTCCCGAACCGGAAGACCTGAACCGTTTCGAACATGTCATAGTCTCTGGTTCCGAGGATTCGGTGGTGGAGGACCGGGACTGGGTGGATACCGAGATGGAGTTGGTCCGGGAACTGGTCAGATCGAAGATACCCACCATCGGCTTCTGCTACGGTCATCAGCTCATCGCCAGGGCCCTGGCGGGACCCCATGCGGTCCGCCGCTCAGCCACTCCCGAGTTCGGCTGGCAAAAGATAACCCTGACCGGTCCTGCCTTGGAAAGATCAAATCCCACCCTCGACGATGAGTATAAAAAGGACAACGACGACAATATATCGATCTTCTCTGACCTGCCCTCAAGCTTCCACGCCTTCAACAGCCACTTCGACGAGGTGATCCCTGAGGCTGTCGGCGACCAACTTCTGGTCATGGCCACATCGGCCAACTGCGCCGTTCAGGCCTTCAAGGTGAAGGAGGCACCCATGTGGGGCACCCAGTTCCATCCCGAGATCAACAGCGAGGATGGGCTGCTCTTCCTGCGGGACATCGTGGAGTACGTGGCCAAGGCTGGTCACGATGTGAAGGAGGCCCTGGGGACAAGGAAGTGGGCCGACGAGACGATCAGCCCGAGATTGTTCGCCAACTTCTACCGGGTCTGAAGGGCTCCTTCGGGTCCCTCCCGGTGCCACACCAACAACTCACCCTTCCATACCCTGCGGATCCTGTGCAGGGGCACGGTGCACTTTCGGCCAGTCTCATCCGCCAGGCACAGGGCGAACTTGTCGGAGTCCTCCCAGTCCACCCTGGTCAAGGGGGCCTCGATGATCTCGCGAGCCACCCGGTCCCAGTAACCCAGGCTGTACTCCGTCGGATCCATCTCACCGTCCCATCTCAACCGGTTGAGCAGTTCCAGGATCGTGGGCTGGGCCCTTCGAGGGGTCGATATCTCATCGATGGGTGGGGCAGGCTCCCCTTTCGGTCGGGCCACGACAGCGACATGGTGACATAGGGTTAAAGTCAGATGGGCTCTCGACCCGTCATGAACCTCCATTTGACCGATGAGCAAACACGCATCCGCGACCTGGTGCGCCAATATGCCAAGGCCAATCTGGTATCCCGGGCGGCGGCCGTTGACGCCGCCGGTGAGTTCCCCAGGGACTCGGTCAAGGAGATGAGCGAGCTGGGTCTCTTTGGAATGCTGATCCCAGAGGAGTACGGTGGCATAGGGGTCGATCACCTCTCCTACATCCTGGCGGTGGAGGAGCTGGCGGCGGGATGCATGTCCACGGCCACCATCATCGAAGTGGTCAACTCCCTGGTGGCCCAGCCCCTCATTCGCTTTGGCTCAGATCGACAGAAGGAGATGTACCTGCCCAGGGTGGCCTCGGGCAAGGCCATCGGCGCCTGCGCTCTAACCGAGCCGGGGGCCGGTTCCGACCCCGCCTCGATGACCACCACCGCCGTTCGCCAGGGCAATGGATACCTGCTCAACGGGACTAAGATCAGGGTCAGCAACGCTCCGCAATCGGAGCTCTTCATCATCTTTGGGGTCACCGCTCCCGAGGGTCCCAGGGGACGCAACACTTCGGCCTTCATAGTCGACCGTACCGACGAGGGGAGCCGGGGTATGTCCGTGGGAGAGCCCGAGCTCAAGATGGGGCTCAACGGCATCCACACCACCAGTCTCAGCCTCAATAATGTGGAGGTTCCCGAGGCCAACCGAATGGGGGCCGAGGGTGAAGGGATGACCATCGCCCTGGCCACAGCCGACGTGGGCCGGGTGACCGTGGCGGCCCAGTCGCTGGGTGTGTCAAAGGTGGCGCTGGAGGAGGCCGTTGCCTATGCCAACCAGCGGACCCAGTTCGGCCGTTCCATCGGCTCCAATCAAGGGGTTTCGTTTCCCCTGGCCGAATGCGCCACACGTCTGGAGGCTGCCAGGCACCTGACCTATCATGCCGCTCAATTGATGGACTCGGGACAATCCCACAGCAAGGAGGCGGCCATGGCCAAGCTGTATGCCTCGGAGACCGCAGCCTACGTCACCGATGTGGCCGTCCAGACCTTCGGGGGCTTTGGCTTCTGCCGGGATTACCCGGTGGAGCGTTACTATCGCGACGCGCGGATCCTACGGCTCTACGAAGGCACCTCGGAGATCCAGCGGCTCGTTATCGCCCGTCACCTGGGTCTGAAGGGATGATGTTCCAACCGCTATCCCGTGTCTCATTGTCCCCATTCTCCGTAGGGAAGCTCGTAAGAACGATGTTTCTCTCGATGAGATAATAAAGGCAGAAGTATTAAATAGGACGCCAGACAACTTTTAGTGCCAAACAGATGAACATCTACCACACCTGAGGCTGACCATGGACGAGTATTCACTGGATGACTTTGCCGGCGAAGAGGGAGGTGACGATGATCTGGGAGGATTCACTCCTGAAAAGAATGGCTCAGAGGGTTCATCTATTTGGGATCGCTTACTGTTGAATCGAATCAGTGATGAAAGTTACGACAAATGGGTCCACGGTTCGCTGGCGCTCTTCCTGCTCGGTATAGTCCTGCTGATCCTCACCCCGTTCCTCTGGTCGATCACCGGATTCTATCTGCTGATCATAGCTCTGTTGATGATCCTCATCGGGGCTGGCCTGGTCTACATCCTGCTGGGACAACCCACCATGCCGGAATTGAAGGAGCAGATAGGCACCTGGAAAAAGCAATGTGTCAACAAGGTCAGGCTGGCCTTGCCCTTCCTCGAGGATCCCGAGATCGAGGAAGAAGAAGAGGAAGAGGAGGAAGAGGAGGAAGAGGAATACGGCTCCCTCGATCTGGGTGCCCCCGGAGAGGAGGATGAGGAAGACGAAGGATTGACCATGGTGGATGAACACCTGGAATCCGCAGTCGAAGAGACCCTCAGCCCGCTGGCCCAGGCGGAAGCCTACTATGCTGGACGCACCGACGAGGAATGGATGGTCGAGGGCATGGTGCCTCCCAAGGTGGCGGCCCGGGTCGCTCTCGAGGCCGGAATCAAGACCAAGGAGCTCTCCGAGGTCGTGATCGAGCTGATGGACGCCCGTGAAGAGGCCCAGAAACAGCGTCACACAGAGCAGTGCAACCTGATGGAGGCGGTCATCGACAACCTCCAGAAACTGAGCAATCAATTGGAGAACCTGGTGGAGACCTGGCCTGAAGAGAAGGAGCCCACGAACCTCATGGCGGTTGCCACCAGAAGCAGTCAATATCCCCTGTTGCAACCTATGGTCATGGGGGGCGTACCTGGTGACACCGCCCAGGCTCCCCCGATGCCCACCGAGGAGGACCTCCTGGCCGTGGAGACAAGTTCCATCCCCGAACCGGTGTTGGAGCAGAAGGTGGCGAACTCGGTCATAGTGGAACAGGTCAACAACCTGATGAAGTGGCCCTTCTCGAACCTGTTGCACAGCCGAGAGGTGGATGAGATGGTCCTGGACATCCTGTCGGGAACCGATGCCACCTACTGGCGCATCCGCAACCTGCGCGTGGCCAAGACCAAGCACAAGGACCTCCGTCTGACTCCCCAGGAGGCCGAGGACCTGGTTTGCAAACTCGACGAGAAGCTCCGATCCGTGAGGGGGTTCGATGACCCTGCCCTTCGCGCGGGCCTGATCCTGGAGGGGCTTGGAGATCCGTTCTATAGGCTGTGCATCGTAAAGAACGTCTTCCCCGAAGGGGATGGTGAACCCGTCGAGCCCGACCTGGATGATTATTCCCGGGTGGCCGCCGCCACCGGGCTGGACAGCTGGCTGGAACTGCTCAGGCAGGATGAGATGGATAAGATCACCGAGCAGTTGACCAAGGGTGATTCCAAGGAGCTCATCAGCGATTACTATCTGCTGGCACCCATCGCCCAGAAGAAGTTGAAGGAAGCCCTGCTCTCGGATTACACCGATAAACAGCGAGAGGAGCTGGACGTCCTATTGAACCCAGACAGTGAGCATGAGAGCTCGGATTGAGCCTGACACTCCCACATGGTGTATGCAACTACATATGTAGATGGACCACGTGCAAAAAGTTAAGGACACACATGCCTAATCATCGGCAATGGAGCAAGGCACCGCGCTGACTCCCGGGGATATCCTGCTACGGATCAAGGCCGCCAAGGAGACGCTGGGAGGCCGGGTAATGGTTCTGGGCCACCATTACCAACGCGACGAGATCTACCGCTTTGCCGACCACACCGGCGACAGTTTCGGTCTGGCCAAGGCCGCCGGCGCCAATCCCGACGTCAGCTACATCGTTTTCTGCGGGGTCCACTTCATGGCCGAATCGGCCGACATCCTTACCCGGGACGATCAGACGGTCATCCTGCCGGACCTGGAGGCCGGTTGCACCATGGCCGACATGGCCGTCATCGAGGACGTGGAGGAAGCCTGGGAGATCTTGACCGAAACCCAACCAGGTCGGAAGATCCTGCCCATCACCTACGTCAACTCATCGGCCGAGGTGAAGGCCTTGGTGGGGGCCAATGACGGCTCTGCGTGCACTTCCTCCAATGCCAGCACGGTCCTGACCTGGGCCCGCCAGCAGGCCGAACAGGTGCTTTTCATCCCCGACCAGCATCTTGGTCGCAATCTCTTCCACGCGGTGGGCGTGCCCCTGGACAAAATGGTGATCTGGGATCCCAATGAACCTGAAGGTGGTCTTACAGCGAAACAGTTGAAGGGGGCTGAAGTGGTCCTGTGGAAAGGACACTGCTCGGTCCACCAACAGTTCACGGTCCAACAGATCGAATACTGGCGTAGCGAATACCCTAAGATCCAGATAGCGGCCCATCCCGAGTGCGCCTTCGAGGTGACCCAGCAGGCCGATTACACAGGTTCCACAGAAGGCATCAAGAGGATGATCCGCGATTCACCACCAGGCAGTCAGTGGGCCGTTGGCACCGAGCATCACATGGTCAATCGCCTGGCCGCCGAACTCCCCGACCACTTCATTGTCACCCTGACCCCCTTTGCCTGCCAGTGCTCCACCATGTATCGCATCGATCCGCTTGACCTGATGAGGGTCCTGGAAGGGCTCGCAGAGGGCAGGGTCATCAATCAGGTGCAGGTCGATGAGAGGATCAAACCCATGGCCCGGCGGAGCCTGGAGCGGATGCTGGAACTGGTGTGAGGTTCACCGCTGAGAGGACTCACTCCTCGTCGGTCCCTTCCTTGGAGAATCGTCCACGTCCGGTCAGCAGGTCCTTCAATCGCCGTCCGGTACCCTTGAAGAAGCGCTCGGTCAATGTGGGGTTGGTGGCCTTGAAATTAGCCACCACAGCCCGGCCATAGGGGGCAAGGGCCTCTGAGGCTACCTTGGCGTAGCCTTGCTGATGGATCTCAGCCAGGGTCCGCGGGTAGTAGAGCAGAAGCTGGTCCACCACCATGGTCGCCGCCACCTCGGCTCCTGTGGCCACCTGTTTGGTCTTCAAGGGCACCTGCTGAACGGCTTTCAGGGTCATGACACCGGCCAGCTCGAGCTTGTTGCCTGCCTCATCGGCCACGTTCCTGAAATCATCAAAGGTCTCCTGAAGCTTGTCCTTGGAGCCGGCCAGGGCGTCCCGGACCTCCTTCAGGGCCTCCTTCATCTTGTCCCCGTGGTCCTTGAGGTCAGACCTGGACAGAGGTGGAGTGTCCACATTGGCTGCCAGGGCGTCGCTGGTGGCCTCCAGGCTGGCCATGAGCTGGTAGGTGTTGCCAGGTTCCATGTCCCCCTTGGCCAGACCCCGGTCCGCCAGTTCCTTCTGCAACTCCTCCACATAGGCCCGGCCTCCCTTGAGCAGGTCAGAACCTATGGCGAAGATCCACAGGGGAGACATATGGATGGCCCCGATGCTGATGGCCTCGAGAACGTTGCCCACGGTCTTGCGCACAGGGTAGTCCTTGCCCACGACCGTGTCCCCTCCCTCCTCTTCCTCGGCGTGGTAGACGCCCTCCACCTGGCCGATGTACTCAAGGGCGTAGCGCAGAAGGTTATCGATGAAGATCCGGTAGAGGGTCGAATGCTTCAAGGCGGTGGGAATGAGGACGTCGGTGCTCTCTTTGACGGCGCCTCCTATGGAGGCTGTAAGAGCCCGCAACAATCGCTCGGGAAGTGATACAGTGTAGAGCAAGGCCGCACCGGTGGCATGTCCCATTCGCCCCAGACGACCGGTTTCTGGAGGTGTCGAACTTCCGCCCATGAGAGGTCATTGGGAGGATGGTACTAAAACCTACTTTAGTGAGTAAAATGCGGCTCGCACCGACGAGGGAAGGGTAATATTCTCCCATATATTAATATAGGTTGGGGGTATATCCGTTGAATGGGTGGGATGCCCAAATGTATACTAAACGCGTTTTTTTAAACCGGTTCGACACACCACGGTTGTGGCAACTATGGCGATGGAGGTCCAGTACTCCCCACGATTGAGTCTCAAGGCTCAGCAAAGGTTGACAGCCATTATCATTGTCGCCTTGGCAGCCCTGATGACTGTGCTCTTTCTGGCCGTGGCCACCAATGGTGAGCCACCATGGCAAGGCCTGGAAGAGGTAGAGCTTGATTCGCTGACCCAAGATGTCGCTGTTGAGGGCGACCTGGCCCTCGTGGCCAGCGGCAAGGCCGGGGTCTACACCATAGATATCTCAGATCCAGAGGCCCCCGATACGATGGCCAATCTGGACACGGTCGATGATGCCGTAGCTGTGGAACTGCTTGGCAATATCGGATTCGTGGCCGATCATAGAACGGGATTGTTGATCCTCAATCTTCAGAACCCTGCCGATCCAGAACTGATATCGACCCTTTCGATATCGGCACCCACAAGGGCTCTCACCTTGCAGGCGTCCTACTGCTACCTCGCCACCGATGAGGGGCTGGTGATCGTGGACATCGGGGACCTGGAAGAGCCCAACGTGGTCTCGAACCTGTCCTTTGAGTCCGCGGCATTGGATCTGGACCTTCAAGGCAGCATGGCCCTGGTGGCCCTGGGTGATGATGGAGTCGTCGTGGTCGACATCTCCGATCCCCTGCAACCGCAGGTGAGGGCCCAGTGGTCCAACGAAGATCCCACCCTGGCGGTGACCCTCATCAACGGATACGGATACCTTGCCCAGGGCACGGCGGGCCTGCTGGTACTCGACCTGAGCGACCCTTCCCACCCTCAAGCCGTGGGTCAGCTCTCGGTCGGTGACGAGGTCCGTGACATAGACAGTGCCGGCAATTACCTTTACCTGGCCCTTTACCGGGATGGACTGGGGCTGGCCCGCGCCGATGATCCTGCCCATCCCCTCTGGCTGGCCGGTCTCGGAACGGAAGGCTATGGCCTGGCCGTGGCGGCCATGGAGGACACCGTATTCCTGGCCAATGGCCCCTCGGGCCTGCTTCTCGCCCGGGCCCTGCCCATGGCCTCCATCAACTACATCGACCCCAACCCTGCGGTCTACAACGAGAAGGTGGTGCTCAAGGGCAATGGTCTTGGATACACCCTGGTCAGCTCCTATCGCTGGACCTCGGACCTGCAAGGGGTGATCGGTGACATGCCCTCGCTGGAACTCAGCGACCTCTCTCTGGGGCACCACACCATCAGTCTCCAGGTCGCCGACTCAAGCGGTCACTGGTCCCTTCCGGCCACCATGGACCTGGTGGTCACCCTCAGACCCACAGCCACCATCGATAATGAGGTCCCCCAGCTGATCAATGAGGGGGAGGAACTGCTGGTGGAGGGCTCGGGTGCCGATGACGGCCCGATCATGGCCTATCAATGGCAGCTGGCCGGTGAGGAACCGCTCTGCACGGAGCGGGATTGCACATTGACCGAGCTGGCTCCCGGCCAGTATACCCTGTACTTCAGGGTCCTGGACAGCACCGGTCTGTGGTCCAACCCCGACTCGGTCTCCTTTCAGGTCAACGGCCGGCCCGTGGCGGAGCTGCTGGGTGTTGAGACAACCCTCGGCGAGGGGGTCTCACCTTACGGCGATCCGGTGACCCTCAGGGCGGCCGGCACCGACGATGGTCCCCCCTCCTCGCTCATCTATTCCTGGTCCTCGGATATCCAGGGTCCCCTGGGTATCGGTGAGAACCTGACGCTCACCGATCTGATGAACGGATACCATCGTTTGACCCTAAAGGTGGAGGATGACAAGGGTGCGATCTCCAAGCCCCTCTCAACCTCCTTGACCGTGGCCGAGCGTCCCATGGCCCTGATCACGACCCAGCCCCAGGAGGTGGTACCCTACGGCACCACGGTGGAGCTGGCCGGCTCAGGCGAACCGGTGGAGGAGCTGGTTGGATACACCTGGACCTCGAACCGGTCGGGATTGCTTTCCAGCCTGCCCGAATTCGTTCTGGATGACCTGGCCCCGGGTTCCCACGAGATCACCTTCCAGGTCCACTCGGCGCTGGGGATCCCCTCCCTGCCGCTAACGTTCGACCTGATGGTGAACCAGGCCCCCGAAGCGGAGATCCTGACGGTGGAGCCCAATCCCGCCCTGGCAGGGGAGGCCATCACCCTGAAGGGGACCGGCCGGGACAGCGAAGGCCTCATCGTGGCCCACAGATGGGAACATTCCGATGGACAGTTGCTTAGTCTCTCCCCCGATCTCATCATTGCCCTGGAGGCGGGATACCATGAACTGCTCTATCAGGTACAGGACGACCACGGCGCCTGGTCCTCACCGGCGATGGTGCGGATAACCGTGGTATCCCAGCTCCTGGACCTGGTGGTCCATGTGGCTCCCGGCCCCTCCGAGCTGAAGGATGGCTCCCAGCAGTTCCCCTTCACTGACCTGAGCGAGGCCCTGGGGGTGGCCCAGGCCGACTGGACCATCATCCTCCATGGAGGGGAGTACACCGGTTCCTGGGTCCTGGACCGGCCCCTGACCATTGTGGGTCGGGACGGGGCGACCCTTGTACCTGAAGATGATGTGACGCCGGTGCTGACCGTTGTCTCCGAAGGGATCAACCTCACCGGCCTGCGTTTTGCGGGCTCGGGCCAGGGTACCGGTCTGATCGTACGTTCGGATGATGTCGTCCTTAGGGAGCTTGTCTTCGAGGAACTGACGATGGGGCTCTGCACCATCACCGCGATGCCTGAATTGGTCGATGATCTCACCTTTGAGGAGAATGGACTGGGATGGCTGATCGATGAAACCACTGGCCAGTTCACCGTCCAGGGAATGACCTTCCGAGGCAACGATATCGGTTTGAGAGTGGTGGATTCCGAGGGGCTGGAACTGGGTATCCACGACAGCATCTTCGAGCAGAACCGGAACCTGGCCATTGAGAGCGAGGTACCCGTCAATGCCACCTCCAACTGGTGGGGCGACCCTTCGGGTCCCCACGAGGTCCAGACCAATCCCGATGGTGGTGGTGACCCTCTTGATGACGGCGTGACCTATCGACCCTGGTTGTCCAAACTTCAACTGCCCACCATCATCATCACCGCCTTCGAAAGGACGATCCTCGATGAGGATACCATCAAGTTCCACTGGGAGACCGACCGGGCCGTACGGACGAGCCTGATGATCACCTCCGGTGGCGTCACTACCACCTATCCCGGCAATGTCACCGCCTCCCAGTACCACGAGATAACCATCCAGGATCTCGATCCCGACAAGCCCTACGAGGTACAGGTCGTTGGCACGGACGAGACCGGAGAATCCTTCAGCGGAGGCTCCAATATCTACATGACCGCCGACTCCAATCTTTCGACCCACCCCTTCGGTATCCCCTACCTGGGTCAGCTGATGAGCGGGCTCCTGTTGATCGGCGTGGCGGCGATGATCTTGCAACAGAAGGCTTCCAGGAACGAAGGCAGTTACAGCATCTTCATGGATGTCGTTGAACTGAACGAGGGGGAGGGTCAGCCGATGGCGGAGATCGAGGAGTCAGATGGTGAACCCCCGGACCCCCACGCGATGGAGATCGGAGAGGTCACCGCTGAAGAGAGAATGGTAAGTCTCATGGACCCCATCGCCGAGGAGGACCTCCCCACGCCTTTGCCCTCTGCGGAAGCCATCGAGTTCCTCAATGAACGGAATGAAGGGGCCACCCCAATTGCCAACTGCCCTGAGGAATACGATTCCCTTAATGCCCTGGGAATGCGGAACCTCAGCCTGGTGGATGACTACTGGGAGGAGCAGACCGTCATCTTCGATGATTCGGAGGTGATGGATCAGGAGCACCAGCCCGTTCCCGCAGTCGTGGTGGAATCCGAAGAGGCGGTCAACGAAACCCATGCAGAAGAAGACGAGGGATCCGAGGACCAGCCCATCGTGGAGGCCATCCATGAGAGCGAGGAGGAACAGCGGGTCATCCAGAATGGTCCGGCGGGTGATGCGACCGGTCCTTTGGTGAAACCCCTGGAAACCTACCTCTCGTTCGAGGAGCCTGACCAGAACCTCTACACCAGTGATGATTACCCGCCCATCGGCTCACAGGACTCGGAATTCGTCAACGGACTGCTGCAGATGCCCGAGCAGGGTGACGCACCCGAGGCGATGGTCGAGACCGCCGATGCCTCAGCCGAAGAGGCAGGACCCTCGGAGGGGAAAGAGAACGAGATGTCCCATACAGCCTCAAGTTACACCCTGGACCCCGAACCGGTACCGGTCTCCGACATGCTGGAGGGGATCGAACAGATGGGAGGCGAGCTGAACCGTCTGAGGTGGCAGAACCCCCTCTCCCACCTGGACAACATGCCCAGCCTGGCCCTGGAACTGAAACGTTCCGAGGACGAGAAGATCCAGCTGGAGCATGCCGAGAAGCTGGCCCGGAACGGAGGTCCCAAGGATACAGTTGAGGCTCAGGTGATCGATACACCCACCGACCCTGACTCTGAGGACCAGGAGGTTCTGGAGGCGATACCAGTCCCGGAGGAGACCGAGGTGGCCGTTGAGGTGGTCGAGGACCGGGAAGATGACATTGAAAGCGATACAGATGAACCCAAAGAACAGGTGACAGAGAATGCCATGATACCAGATATCCAGAAAAGTGCCATGCCCACAGAAGACAATGCAGATGACTGGAGCGAGGTCATCGAAGATACGGAGATCGGAGAAGAGGCGGGAAGCGATCCCAAGCCAGCTTAGATACTGATAGACCCCCTTAAACAACAACAGTGACGAGACGGTCAACTATCCTTAATCAAGGTAAAAACAGTTAGATAACAAGCGTTATATACATAGTGTTACATAACGCTTGTCATATGTCGCCCCCACAGACCCAGTTCAATCGTGAGGATGTGCTGAACGCAGCCTTCGAGGTGGCCCAGCAGGAGGGGCTCAAGGAGCTCTCGGCGCGCAAGATAGCCGATCGCCTTGGCTCTTCCACGGCCCCGGTCTACAGCAGTTTCAACTCGATGGCCATGCTGGAACGCGAGGTCATCATCAAGGCCCGGGATCTCCTCATCGAGTATACCAGGGGAGACTACACCGAGCACATCTTCTTGAACATGGGCCTGGGCCTGGCCATCTTCTCCAGGGAGCAGAAGCCGCTCTTCAGGGCTCTTTTCCTGGAGGAGACCGAGTACCAGGAGATCATCGAGGAGTTCGGCGAGAGGATGCAGGAGCAGATGGGACTGGACGATAGCTACGGCCATCTGACTGATGAGGTCCGCCAGCATCTGCTGCACAAGATGTGGATCTTCACCCACGGACTGGCCTCCCTGATCTGTGTCGGTCTGACCCATGACGATTCAAACGAATTCATAGAGAACATTCTAAGGGAGGTGGGTGCCGAGATAATCGCGGCCACCTTCCTGAAAGCCCAAGGCGATTTCCAACCACAAGATGAGAAGGTGAAAATGTGAGTGATTTCATCATCGACGCGCAGAACATACACAAGACCTACGACACCGGCAAGGTCCAGGTGAAGGCCCTGCGGGGCATCGAGCTGAAGGTCAACAAGGGGGATATGGTGGGCATCATGGGCCCCAGCGGCTGTGGCAAGACCACTATGCTCAACTGTCTCAGCGGCCTGGACGACCTCACTGAGGGCCAAGTCAATATCGAGGGACGGCCACTGGACACACTGACAAATGACCAAAAAACCGAGCTGCGGGCCCAGCGCATGGGCTTCATCTTCCAGTTCTTCAACCTCTTGCCGGTCCTGACCGCGGTGGAGAACGTGGAACTGCCCCTGCTGGTGGGCGGGGTCAAACCGGCCCAGGCCCGGATCCAGGCCATGGAGATGCTGGAGACCGTGGGTCTGGCCGAGCACGCCGACCACAAACCGGCCGAGCTCTCCGGAGGCCAGCAGCAGCGGGTGACCATCGCCCGCTGTCTGGTGAACAAGCCGGCCATCATCTGGGCCGATGAGCCCACCGGGAACCTGGACACCAAGAACTCGGATGAGGTCATCGACCTGCTGGTGGAGCTGAACCGGAAGAACGCCCAGACCTTCATCGTGGTGACCCACGATCCCAAGGTGGGGGAGCGCATGGGCCGCATCGTATGGATGGAGAGCGGCAAGATCCTGGATGACGGCCTCTCCGACAAGTCGGACCGGCTGAAGGAGAACATCGAGACCATCGTCAAAGAGAACCACGACGGGGCTGTGGACGAGATAATCTCCTGAGGGAGGTCGACCATGGGACCCTTGACCAGTATATTGCTATTCATCGTCATGGTCCTCTTGGGCCTGATCGGGATCCAGGCCTATCGCATGCCCATTATCGCCAAGATGGGCCTGCGCAACGCGGCCCGCCGGCGCACCAACGCCATGATCGTCATCCTGGGGCTCATGATCGGCACGGCCATCATCTCGGGCTCCCTGGTGGTGGGCGACACCCTGGACAACATGTTCACCAAGGCGGTCTACGAAAGCTACGATGAGACCGACGAGACGGTGTACGCCATCAATCTCAACGGCACCTACGAGTTCATCCCCTACAGCGAGTACGAAGCCCTCTCCGACCATGTGGCCAATGACCCCTACCTGGCCGGCAGGGTGGAAGGCATCTCCCCCGAGATCTACCACCGGGTCTCGGTCTTCGATGTGGACAGCCAGCTCTCTGAACCCAGCGTGGCCATCACCGCCTTCGATCATGCTGAAAGCCCCCAGTTCGGCAAGCTGGACCCCAAGCAAGGCTCGGCCGCCACCGGGTCGGAACTCGCCCCCAACGAGGTCTACGTCAACGAATGGTTGGCCGACGAGATGGATATAAAGGCTGGCCATCGTCTACTCATCTTCCTTGGCGAGAACCAGAGCCAGCTGTTCATCGTCAAGGATGTGGTGGAGAACGAGGGTCGGGCCAACTTCGGCTGGGGACCAGGGGGAGGCGGTCTGAACATAGTCATGACCCTGGAACAGGCCCAGACCCTGCTCAACCGAACTGGGATGATCAACTTCCTGAAGCTCACCAATTTCGGCGATGTGAAGGAGGGGATGGAGGACTCCGAGGCAGTGGCCGACGAACTGGCGCCCTACCTGAGCCAGCGGTCCGTGCCCCTTCGGGTCGAGACCGGCAAGCAGGATGGTGTCGAGATGGCCGAGACCGGCAGTGCCGGTCTGCAGACCCTCTTCATGGCCCTGGGCGGCTTCTCCATCATCGCCGGGGTCATGCTCATCATCAACATCTTCGTCATGCTGGCCGAGGAGCGCAAGGGTGAGATGGGCATCGCCCGGGCGGTGGGCATGAAGCAGAAGCACCTCATGTACATGTTCCTCTTCGAGGGCACGGCCTACTCGTTCATCGCCTCCCTGGTGGGCACCTTCGCAGGCCTGGGCGTGGCCTGGGTCATCATCCTGGCCTTCGGCTCCATATTTGGCGGCTTCAATTCCCTGCAGTTCTTCACCTTCACCGGCGAGAGCCTGGTGATGGCCTTCGTGGGCGGCATGTTCATCACCATGGGCACCATCATCTTCGCCTCCCGCAAGGTGAGCAAGCTCAACATCATCCGGGCCATCCGCAACATCCCCGAGCCCCGCTACTCCCGCCACGAGATAACCCGGCTGGACAGTTCGGTATCGGCCTTCAGGCGGTACAAGACGCTCTTCATGGATGTATTGCAACGCCAGTACGAGGTGGTGATGATAGCGATAGGGGCCTTCCTGATGCTGGCGGCCTTTGTGGATATCGGCATCTTCTACGACAAGGCCTGGGCCGGCTACGTGGGCCTCAGCATCCTGATCTACGGCATCGGCCTGCTGCTGCGACGGTATGTCCCCGATGAAAAGGCCTTCACCGCCGCCGGCCTGGTCGTGCTCCTGCTCTGGAGCTATCCCTACGATCTGTACGAGCAGGTCCTGGGCATCGAGCTGGACGGGATCATGGACATGGAGATGTGGTTCTTCGATGGGGTCTTCATGGTCAGTGCCGCCCTCATGGTGATAATGTACAACAGCGAGCGGATCCTGGGGGGGTTGCTTTGGATCTTCGGCCGTTTCGAATCCCTATCGGCGATCTTCAAGACAGCCATCTCCTACCCCATGGCCAGTCGTTTCCGCACCGGGATGACCTTGGCCATGTTCTCGCTGATAATCTTCACCATCACCTCCCTGGGCATGATGATGGGACTCATCAACGGCAACATCGACGCCATCACCGAGGAGAACTCGGGGGGCTTCGACATGGTGACCTTCGGCAACCCCGCGGTCCCCATGGAGGACATCGAGGGCCAGATCGCCGCCAACGCCAACCTGTCCAACGGCGATTACGACAACATCGTGCCCCTTTACACCGCCTACGCCTTCATGTATCCGGTGGCCGGCGGGCCCGACCAGCAGGAGGTTGACGAGAGGATCGCGGACAACATGACGCGGCCCTTTCCCGGATTCCAGGAGAACGCCACCCAGTACAATCTCATCGGTTGCTCCCAGAGGTTCTTTGCCACCAGCGACTACCAGCTGGATAGCTGGGACGAGGCCGAGTACCCCGACTACCATGATGTCTGGGCCGCCCTGGCCGCCAACGCCTCCCTGGCCGTGGCTGACATCACCATCCAGGCCCTCACCCAGGAGCACATGGGGCCCGAGTACGAGAAGGCCTTCGAGGTGTCTATTGGCGATTACGTGGTGATCCGCGACGCGGCAAACCACTCCCGGACCGTGAAGATAGTGGGCTTCACCAAGCAGATGATCCTCACCGGCATCTTCGTGCGCTCCGAGGTGGTGACCGAGCCATCGGGCTTCGACACCCGCACCTCTTACATCACCCTGATGACCTTTGCCGACGGGACCTCCGACGACCGGCAGGACCGGCTGGCCAAGGAGCTGGAGCGGGAGTTCCTGCCCTACGGCATGCGGACCTTCATCATCAAGCACGAGATCGAGGACCAGCTGGAGATGCTCACCAACTTCTTCTACCTGCTGCAGGCCTTCCTGGGCCTGGGGCTCATCGTGGGCATCGCCGGCCTGGGGGTCATCACCATCCGGGCGGTGGCGGAACGCAGGCAGCAGATAGGCATGCTGAGGGCCATAGGCTTCAAGGAGCGGATGATCTGGAAGAGCTTCCTCATCGAGACCTCGTACATCGCCCTGCTGGGCATCATCATCGGGGTCATCCTGGGCATCATCCTGGGCGTCCGCTTCTGGCTGGAGCCTGAGGCCGAGTTCGTGGGCGACTTTGTCATCCCCTGGAACATGATCATCCCGGTATCGCTCATCGCCTACCTCTTCACCTTCATCTGCACCGTGGGCCCCGCCAAGGCCGCCTCCAAGGTGCCGCCCGCCGAGGCTTTGAGGTATGTTGGGTAAAGAGCTCCGACCGACAAGACCGGGGTTTTACGCCGCAGAGGCTTTATCGCCCATGCCAATTGCCCTGACCTTCAGGAGCAGTGACCATGCCCTATGACGAAGGACTGGCCGAACGCATTCGCGAGATGCTGGGTATGCGCCCCGACCTGAGCGAGAAGAAGATGTTCGGAGGACTGTGCCTGCTGATCAACGGCAACATGGCCTGCGGCATCACCGGCGAGGACCTGATGGTGCGGGTGGGCCCCGATGACTACGAGGAGGCCTTGGCCGAGATCTACTCGCGACCCATGGACTTCACTGGAAAGCCCCTGCGCGGCTTCGTCTACGTGGACCCCGAGGGCTTCGAGGCCGATGACGACCTGAAGGAGTGGGTGGGTCGCGGTGTGGCCTTCGCCGAGAGCCTGGCGCCCAAGTAGGCAGTTCACTACTTGATGAAGGTGCCCTGCCGGTACTCCTGAAAGGCGGTCTCCAGCTCGGTTTGGGTGTTCATCACCATGGGGCCCCACCAGACCACGGGCTCGCCGATGGGCTTGCCGGCGATGAGCAGGAAACGCAGAGGGCTCCGGGCCTGCACATGGAGGCTGTCACCCTCCCTTTCGAAGAGGATGACCTTTCCAGGTCCGTGGCTCTCGCCACCATCGGGGGCGAGGACGGCCTCGCCCTCCACCAGGTAAGCGAAGGCTGTATGGCCGGGCTCGATGGGGAGTTCGAACCGGCCATCCTCCGGCAAGCTGACATCGAGGTAGAGGGGCCGGCAGAGGATGTCCCTCACCGGACCCTCTGTTCCCTGGAACTCACCGGCGATGACCCGGACCCGGCCGCCATCCTTCAGGTCCACCTCGGGGATGTCGGTGGCCTGGACCTCCTGGTACCGGGGCGGGTCCATCTTGTGGGCCGCGGGCAGGTTGACCCAGAGCTGGAAGCCGTGGAGCAGGCCCTGCTTCTGCTCGGGCATCTCCTGATGCACGATACCCGAGCCGGCGCTCATCCACTGGACGTCACCAGGTCCGATGACGCCGTTGTTGCCCAGACTGTCCTCGTGCCTGACCAGGCCCTTCAGCAGGTAGGTCACGGTCTCGATGCCGCGATGGGGGTGCCAGGGAAAGCCGGCGATGTAGTCGTCGGGATCGTCTGAGCGGAAGTCGTCCAGCAACAGGTAGGGATCGAAGAGGGGGACCTGGGCGTTGCCGAAGACCCGGTTCAGCCTGACCCCTGCACCTTCCATCGTGGGCTGTGAAACGAGTACCTGGGATACCTTTCGTATGGGGCTCATGCTTTCGGTCATCTCAGGCCTCTGCCGCATATAGTTGCTTGTATACCAAACTGAAAGACTCAGGGCCCAAGGGGGCCTCCAGGGGGGCCGAAATGGCAGGGACGGCAATCTTTGGTAATCAATCGTTTACCTATGTCTTTTTATATATTTTCAAATCAGATATATAACTATTTCCACTAGAACTTATCAAGACCATTATTATGTAATTATCTTCGAAAAGTAAGGGTATTAAAAGACTTTTGACCGTAAAAGCAATTTTATAAATAGGAGCCCGAACAATATTACTATTGACAGTATGTCATCGAACGATATCAAAACCCGCCCGGCAATGCCCGCCAACATGCCTGCGACCCAGCTTGCCACGGCCCTGGTGCTCTGGCGCCAATGGCTCAATGGCCTGGAGAAGGGCAGTCTCACCTTCAGGACCGAGGTGTGGACTTGAAACGATTAGCTGGTTAGGCCCTGTACTGGGCAACCACCAGGCTGGGCCTTCAGGATCGAATGACGACATGGTCGTGCTGAACTGCGCTCCATGTACCTGGAACTCTTTCTTCTCGAACCATTATCTTACATTTGGATTGGGGCTTCCCAAAAGCAAGAGCGGCTGACCCTTCCCTCGGGGGATACCTCAACACCCTCGGCCTCCAGACGCAGACGCTGTTCCTCGGCCCCCAGGGGGTCCTTCAGGGCGATATCGCCCCTGGCGTTCACGACACGGTGCCAGGGCAGACCGTGCTTGCGGGACTGGTTGTGAAGGACGCGGACCACCTGTCGCGCTCCATTGGGACTGCCGGCCAGGGTCGCCACCTGACCGTAACTTGCCACCCTGCCCTCTGGTATCGCGGCGATGATGCGGATGACCCGGTCGGTGAAGGGTGCGGTCATGACCTGCGGGTATGGGATGGGTCAGCTAAGAAAGCTGGGTCTGATACCCATAGGGCTATGTAGGCTGTGAAGGTGGACCAGGGCAGAATGACCGAGGATGACAGACCGGAACATGCCGATGACGAAGCGAGCTCTCCCACAGTCAATGAGGAGGCCCACGATCCCAAAGTAAGCTTGCGGCGCAAAGTGCTCTTGCTGGTCTCCCTGCCGGCCTTCCTGGTGCCCATCACCACCACCATCTATCTGCCCTCGCTGAAGGTCATCGAGGAGGACCTGGACACCTCGGCGGCCATGGTGGGCCTGACCATCAGCAGTTACGTGGCCCTCTTCGCCTTCATGCCCCTGGTCTACGGGCCCTATTCCGATCGCCACGGTCGCAAGCCCATCCTCCAGGTCTCCCTGGCCATCTACGTGATCACCTCCCTGCTCTGCGCCCAGGTCTGGGCCATCGAGGCCCTCATCGCCTTCCGGGCCCTTCAGGCCCTTGGGGTGGCGGCGGCAATGGTGGTTGGGGCCGGAGCCATCGCCGATGTCTTTCCCAGGGAACGGCGGGGGCAGGCCATGGGCATCTTCGGGGTGGCACCGCTCATCGGACCCATCATCGGCCCACCCCTGGGGGGTCTCATCGAAGCCTTGGTGGGCTGGCGAGGCATCTTCTACGTCCTGGCGGGAGCGGGGGCGGTCATTCTGGTGATCGTGACCCTGGGACTTCCCGAGACCCTCGATCGCCAAAAGGCGCCCCGGAACCGTCCCCATCCCCTGGAGTCCCTGACCCATCTGCGCCTGCGCCCCATCGCCCTGTGGGCCCTGCTGGCAGGGGTGATGTTCGGCACCATGTACACCATCCTGACGCTGATGCCCGGCTATCTGGATGAGGAGCACGGACTGGAGCCCTTCAAGATCGGCCTGGTGATGATACCCTTTGGCCTGGGCTCTCTGAGCGGGACCCTGGTGGGTGGACGGGCGGCCGACAGGATGGGGCGCAAGCGGGCCTCCATGGGCGCCGCCTATCTCATGGTCCCGTCGGTGCTGGCCTTCGCCTGGACCCTGGACCAGGCTCTCGTGATCCCCATCGTCATCACCATGGCCATCGGCTTCTGTCTCTCCCACACCCGGCCCGGTCTGACCACCTACTGCATCGAACTGGCACCCCGCCATGCCAGCGGCATCGCCGCCTCGCTGACCACCACCTCGATGCTGGCGGCGGCCCTGGCCTCCTTCCTGGGGCCCCTGGGAGCCGATACCATCGGACGGCAATGGACCTTCACCATCGCGGCCCTGCTCTGCCTGGGAGCGGCCCTCCTGGTACGGTGCTGTGTGGCCGATGACAGGATGGAGGCCGCCCGGGATGAACCGCCTGGCTCACGATCCGATTGACCCCGGCACTGTCATTTGGGCATGATGGGAGTCGTTCAATTTGACTTTATATACGTATCGTCGAGAGAATGTTATCGATATTCTTCGCGCACCGGATGGAAGACATCGAGGATGCGGCAGTCGGTGATGGAGCGGCCCGAATGGAAGGTGTGGGGCGGGATGACCGCCACCGAGCCGGGCTCCAGGGTGCGGGACTCGCCATCGACGGTGAGCTCGAAGGTGCCCTCCAGAAGGTTGGCCACCTGCTCGTGGGGATGGGCGTGGGAGGGCATGTTGTGGCCGGCCTCGATGTTCCAGTAGGCGAGGGTCATGTTCTCGGAGTGGACGAACCGGACATGGTAGCCCTCGATCAGCTCCCTCTCCTCCATTCCGGCCAGGTCAAGAAAGGTCATGATGGGATCCTCAATGATGTTCGGTGCCATGGGAAAGGGCGGCCTCCCTTTGAGACCATCGGTGGCCCCCAGTGGGTTCCGAGGAGGTCGAATAATGCACGCGGAGGGCCGGTGAAGGGGAAGGCCTAAATAGTGTGTCAAGAACCCAATCCAATTTTCTAAAATAACCGGGGCGTTTCAGACATAACGATGGTCGGTGCTCGCTTCCTATGTAACAACTCCCTTCAACCTTTCCATTACATCACTCCTTTCGCGCCGGCCATCATCCCTTCCCGCGCTCCGTTGGATCGTCACGACCCGAGAGCAAGCAATTCACGCTGATGGTCCTTCCAGGTGGAATAGCGGGCATAGGATGAGACGCACAGGGGTACGGTGTAGTTGAGACCGATGCGTGAGAGGGCCTGGACGGGAAAGTCCCAGTCGATGAAGCAGTGGGTCTGGTTGATGAGGCTCAGGAGGGTGCCGACGACAAGGGCCAGCTTGAACGAGGGGATGAGGACCTTGCGCTTGAGCTCGTCGCTTTGATGGGACATGGTTCGCGCCGCCCAGCCTGTAATGGATTATTATAATTGCCAGAACAACCAATCGATTATAGCCTGCCTTGCATTAGACTGAGACCGAATAAGAGAATCATACCACAGAGTTCACAGAGAGGACAGAGAATTTCGTAACTCTGTGTTCTTTGTGTTCTCTGTGGTTCCATCTTCACAAGGAGACCATCCAAATGTCTGATGATGCAAGCTCCGAGCACCTGGCCCGTTGTCCGTGGGGTTCCCACGAGTCGATGGTGGAATACCACGATACCGAATGGGGAGTGCCGGTCCACGATGATGCCAGGCATTTCGAGTTCCTGGTCCTGGAAGGGGCCCAGGCGGGCCTGAGCTGGGCCACCATCCTGAAGCGGCGGGAGGGCTACCGGGCGGCCTTCGCCGACTTCGACCCCCGTATCGTGGCTGAATACGATGAGGCCAAGGTGGAGGAGCTGTTGCAGGACCCGGGCATCATCCGCAACCGGCTGAAGGTCAACTCGGCGGTGAAGAACGCCCACGCATTCCTGAAGGTGCAGGAGGAGTTCGGAAGCTTCGACGCCTACATCTGGCAGTTCATGAAGGAGGGCAAGCCCAAGGTCAACGCCTGGAAAGAGGAGGGCCAGATACCGGCGACATCAGTGGAATCGGATGAGCTGAGCAAGGACCTCAAGAAGCGGGACTTCTCCTTCGTGGGCTCCACCATCATCTACGCCCATCTTCAGGCCGCGGGTCTGGTCAACGACCATTTGACAGGCTGTTTCAGGTACGCTGAGGTGGGAAGGGAAGGATAGAGAAGACCAGTTAGGAACGGGTCGAGCAGGAGCGGCCTGCCTCCCTCGCCGGGCTTCTGCCGTGTCTGGACCCGCGCTACTCTCTCAGGTCCACCATGGAGTCGTAGATCAGCCTCAGCTCCACATCGAGGTTGGAGCCGGAGCCACCGTTGGCCGAATAATCGTAGCGCGGCCTGGGCGGTGATATCCCATTTCGTTGTATTGGTACCATAATGCTCATGGCTGGCATGTTGTTCATACTATAATTACTTGGTGCTGTGGAGTACGTTGTTCGTCGAATCGGTTGTCATCACATCCAGTATCTCATAGAATGGTCACTTTCCGATATCCATGAGGCTTCTGGCTCTCACAAGTCTAATATCATCACTCTTGCTCCGCTTTTTAGATTCGGAGGCCGGCCAATGACAACCAAAGATGAATATCAAAGATACGGAGCCGAACTCATTGGGACGTTCACCCTGGTCCTGATCGGATGTGGAAGTGCGGTGATCGCTGGGGAACAAATCGGATTGTTGGGCATTTCACTCGCCTTTGGCCTGACCGTTCTGGCGATGGTCTATGCCATCGGACCGATCTCGGGATGCCACATCAATCCTGCCGTCACCGTCGCCATGTTGATCAAAGGGAATCTCAATGCCAGGGAGGCGATGACCTATATCGTGGCCCAATGCATCGGTGCGATACTGGCGGCCTGGTTACTGTTCGCCATCGCCTCGGGTCAGGCCGGTTATTCCCTTACTGACCCGGGTCCGGGGAATGGTCTTGGCCAAAATGGCTATGCTTCGTTATCCCCGGGAGATTACTCGGTTGAAGCCTGCTTCATCGCCGAGGTCGTGCTCACATTCCTTTTCCTGTTCGTCATCTTTGGCGCTCCCAGTCGCAGAGCCCAGGAAGGTTTTGCCGGCCTGCCCATAGGTTTCTCGCTGGTGGTGATCCATCTCATCGGTATTCCCATCACCGGGACCTCGGTGAATCCCGCCAGGAGCCTGGGACCGGCAGTACTGGTTGGACATGACGCGCTGTTACAGCTGTGGCTCTTCTGGGTCGCTCCCATCATCGGCGCCGTCATCGCGGCTCTGGTGTGGAAATACATATTCGAGGAAGAGGACGAGGGCGCAGAGACTGAAGCTGATGACAAGGATGAAGATGACGATTGAGATCTGAAAGGAGAAGAACGTAGTTCAGTTCCTCGTTCTGATAGTATCCGCAACCTTTATGCCGTCGATCGGCCAGCTCGGCCTGTGTCCTCCGTTTCCCTTCCCACTTCGGTCCAGGATATGGCCGACAGCCTGCGGTCCAATCTTGCCCAGGGGTTGCCCGGCCTCACGGCTCAGATGGAGATGGTGCCCCGGGACCGTGCCATGACCGGTCTGCCGGTTGAGAGCTATCGACGGGCAGCGGTGCTCATCGCTCTGTTCCACGATGGTGAGACCTGGCGTCTGCCCCTCATCCTGCGCACCGAGGACGGGCGGGTCCACAGCGGCCAGGTATCGTTGCCCGGGGGCCGTCTAAAGGTGGGTGAGACCGACGAGGAGGGAGCCCTGCGCGAAGCCAGGGAAGAGGTGGGCCTGGACCCCGCCCGGGTGACCATCATCGGCAGGCTGACACCGGTGCCCATCCCCGTCAGCCGCCACCTGGTCGTCCCCGTCCTGGGCCTCATCGCAAGCGATGGAGTTGGCGAGGCTTCAACAGGGGTAGCCCAGGTGAGGGTTCCAGCCTCTTCCCGTTCATTGGAAGATAGAGGATGGGATCGATTGCCTTGGTCGGTCTCGCTTCAGGAGCGGGAGGTCCAGGACCTCTTCACCATCGATCTGGACCAACTGTTGGACCCCAGGCTGAGAGAGAGGGAGATGAAGGAGACCGTGGCCGGGCCCATGGAGGTGCCCTACTTTGCCTTCCGGGGTCACAAGGTCTGGGGCGCGACAGCGATCATTCTGGCTGAACTATCATCTATTGTTCACGGCCTGGGCCTTGGTAAGGAAAGTCCAGGCGTTCCATCCTCAACGAAATGAATGATGGGAGATCTGTTGTTGGAAGCCCCCTGGCTGGCCAGGGAACTTCGATGGTTTGCTATGAGAAACTGTTCTTGGATCGATAGGTCTCAATACCGCTTGGGCCGGCGCTTCTGGTAGCAGTCCCGGCAGTAGACCGGGCGCTCGCCATCCGGCTTGAAGGGCACCTGGGTCTCGGTACCACAGTCAGAGCAGGTCACATCGTGCATTTCGCGTGGGGGCCGGTCACGGTATCCACCGCCGCCGCCGCCACCTCTACGTTCGTCATACATATTTTGCCTCTGTTGGCTTTATGGGGCCCGAATCCGAAGACAGGGCCTCGACTTGTCTAACCATAGGGGGTATTTAAATAAGACATTGAAAGACATCTGCGCTCATCGGCTGGTTCATCGGCTGTTCATCGATGTACACCATCGGGCAGGCCTTGGCATAAGGCTCCTGTCGCCCCTGAGAGTAAGGAGAAAGAAAGGAGAGAACGGGCAGGAATAAACGATGGGGACGTTTCTGCATGACCAGGGGAGAAACACTACCCGTTCTCAGCCATACTTTTAGGTTGCCCTCAAACTATATAGGTCTTTCGTAGAAATGGTGGAACATATATTTGACCTGGAGACCACGGAGCTTATGCTGATGGAAGAGAAATGAGAACGGGAAAAAAACAGAATGCGGTGAGCATAGTGTGTTGCAGTCGGGGGGGGATGGGGGGTGATTGGATGTGCCCGTTCTCGAATGAACATCCAATTCGAGTTATATGACTGGTTATTTGAAAAAATGGAACAGATTGGTTTGAACATGAGGCCGCTGTGGGCCCAAAGCACCGCGGTTTCTGATGGGGCAGAGAAAGCCTTAGTTCAAGCCCGCCAGCAGTTCATCGAGCTTGGCCAGCAGGCCCCGGTTCCCATCGTGCTCGAAGGCCTCCAGATTCTTCCTGTAGGTTCCCGTGCGCTCCAGGAAACCCGAGATGATATCGCCGTCCAAGGCTGGATGGAACTCGCCGTAGCCCAGCTTCTGCAGGTAGTGGCCGTTGAGCACCTGCTCGAACTGGTTGGCCACAGGAAGGGCCAGGTAGGGCTTGCGCAGGCAGAGGGCCTCGCTCAGCAGTGAGAATCCCGAGTTGGCTATGACCGCCCGGCTGGAGGCCAGATCGCGGATGAAACCCTCCTGGGAGAAGTCACGGAAGGTCAGGTTGTCCTCCCGGCGACCGACACCGTAGCCGTAGATGACAAAGGAGGCATCGATGGTCTTCAGGGCCTCGAGAAGCGAACTGCCGGTGGTGGAGGTCTGGTAGACGAAGACCCGGTCGCCCTCGGTGGCCTGCGCCTCCATGATGGCCCGGCGGACGATGGGAGGGAAGAGGGTGGTGCGGGGCTTGCATACCGGAGGGGAGAAGAAGGTGGTGACGAGGTAGTGATGGCAGTTGGGCAGCTTGTTCTTCACCACGGCCTTGGCCAGCAGGTAGTCCCTGCGATGGGGCGGGGGCACTTCCACCCGGCAGCGGTTGAGCACCTGCATGTTGTCGATGGAAATGATGGGCAGGTCGTGGAACTTGCCGTAGGCATAGGAGAAGCTCTCGAAATCGCTGACCACCACGTCGGGCCGGTCGGTGCGAATGGCCTCCAGGAAGCTTTTGGCATTTGCCAAGGATTTGGCCGGCAGGGACCTGATGAAGTTGGTGAAGGTGGCCTTGCGGTCCAGGACGTTGTCATCGATGGTGAACTCGAAGCCCTCGATGGGGGTGACGTTGGCAAAGAAGCGAGAGAGGTAGTCGAAAGCCTTGCGGGAGGCGATGATGTGAAGGTCGTGTCCGGCCATCCGCAGATGTTCCAGGACCACGTGACTGCGGGTGGCGTGACCCAGACCCTCCCCCACGACGCCGTAGAGTACCCGCAGGCCCATCAGACCAGACCCTTGCGCTCAAGGATGACCTCTTCGATGAGGGCCATGAGGGTGGAGGCCAGCTCGCGATATCTGGGCTTCCAGTGGGGGGCGAAGAGCTCCTGGTAGGTCAACGAAATGGGCCTTGACACATCATCGGCGGCCACCAGGGCCTTGAAGTAATCCTTCACCGATTTCTCCTGCAGGTCGAATTGAATGTCACCGACGACACCCCCTCGACCATCCTGTCTCAGCCTCAGACGCAGATAATCCAGCTCCTTGGCCAGGGCTCCGGGGGGGCGGAGGCGAAATCTGGTGAACAGGTGTCGCTCGTGCCAGTTGCGATGGCGGTACTGTTCCATGAAGCGCAGTTCGCGCTCGAAGGTCTGGACGATGGCCTCGAACTCGCGGGCCGGTCGGACCTGGAACTCGATGTAGTGCTTGGGATCCAGGGCCAGGGCCACGTCGAGCTTCACCCGCAGGAACCAGCCCTCGTCGCTGTTGGACAGACGGCAGTTGATGGGCAATCTCATCTCGAAATCGTATCTCTGCTCCGAACCGGGTGCGATGGTGAGTTGCCAAGCCAGCTTGCGGGACTGGACGGTGTTGGTCACCGTACGCTCGGAGGTGTGGCCATCATCATCGGTGTCGTTCTCGGTCCAGTACTCCTGGAGCTTCAGGGTCAGGGTGTCCGCCCTCTGCTCCACCTCGCCTCCCCGCAGGTAGACCGTGCCGCGGATGATATCTCCCTGGCAGTATTCCTGACGCTCGGTGACGATGGTTATCTTGGTGCCGGCCAGGTTGAAGGTGTTCCTGAACGCATCTAGAAAGCCCATTTCGGTCCCTCGGCCAACCGAACGACCGGGTCTACAATTGACTTTTGGTTCGGAAAGGGAATTACAATTTGGTCCTGGTCCTATTATTGGTCTCGCCAGGTTTCTTTTCATGTATGAACCGATGGAGGGCTAAGGGCAGGATGATGGCCACTATCAAAAGTATCTTGGTTCTTACCGGGGTTGATGGTAATAATGCCAATATGATCATCATCAAAACTACGAAGCCACAAAAGAGAAACACCCCTTGGTCAGTGTTCTTCTGAAGTACCCTGTATTCAGAATAATCAATGGCAAGGTTCTCTTCTTCTGGATCGGCATGATAGGTTTTGTACAAATGGATCCTGAACTCATGAGCCTTGGTTTTTGCATTATACTCCCATGTGTATCCAAGCCAGAACAGAATTAAGTAAATTCCGGCAAGCCCTAGTCCCATGGATATGCTGGAAAATGCTTTTTGAAAGATTCCAATCTTCTCATCATCAAGGTTCCGGTCAGGGAGCAGAACGAAAGCAATGAGAGCAATGCAAAGCATTGTAATGATGGCGATCGTGTCTCGGTTCCATATCTTCCGCTTGTAATCATCAATCATGCCATTGTAGGAATCAATTATGGATCGTCTCTCCGTCTCCTTCCAGTCGGGGATATCCATAGTGTACATCTGATAAATCCTTTCAATGCTTTCCAGATTGAACGTGTCACAGATTAGTTCTCTGTCCTCACCTTCAAAACAGAGCGTAGGCTGGATATCTCCGCCAAATGATGAACGGTTTGCTTTGAACTTTGGATACAATGTCTTAACATCCGTTCTGGGGATGAATTCCGGGTCTCCGATCAGTTTATAGATGGTCAATCCCGCATCCGATAC
This sequence comes from uncultured archaeon, assembly GCA_964384995.1. GTDB lineage: Archaea > Thermoplasmatota > Poseidoniia > MGIII > CAYLMJ01 > CAYLMJ01. The sequence goes on from CAYLMJ010000004.1 coordinate 59,207, forward strand.
TTCGATGCAAGTACCTTTCTCGGTTCTGATGTTCTCATCTGTCATGTACAACCCGTGATCGTTTGTCGAATTAATCGTTCAACAAAATAAAAGGGTTATGATAACAACCAATCCAATCCACAGACCGGCTGGAACTCCTCGGGCTCTCGCCCTTTCCGGAAGACGCGGGCCGCGGTGGTGCCCTTGAGCCACATCTTCTGGTCCTCGATGCGCAGCATGGAGCCCTCCCGAAGGGCGATGACCGGCGTGTCGTTGAAGACCAGGTATTCCTTGAGCCTTCGTTCCCGGGTCTCGCCCTGATGTTGGGATCCGGGGTCGGGGTCCAGGTAGTGGGGGTTGATCTGAAAGGGCACCAGACCAAGAGCGGCGAAGCCGGGAGGCTGGCGGATGGGCATGTCGTTGGTGGTCATCAGCGAGGGTGTGGCCACGTTGGAGCCGGCGCTGGTGCCGATGTAGGGGAGGCCCTCCTCCAGGACCTTCCTGCGGATCGGTTCGATCAGTTCGTTTTTATAGAGCTCGTCGAGAAGGACGAAGGTGTTCCCGCCTCCGATGAAGATGGCCTCGGCCTCCTTGACGGCCATTGCGGGCTGCTCGCTGGTGTGGACCGAATCGAGCTGATAACCCATCTGTTCGATACGCTCACGGGCCTTGGCGGCGTACTCGTCGTGGCTTATCCCGCCGGGTCGGGCGTAGGGGATGAAGAGCACCCGTTCGGTGCTAGGACCAAGAAGGTCAACTATCTCATCGGCGCAGTGGTCGAGGTAACCTGAGCCGTGCTGGGTGGAGTTGCTCACCAGCAGGAGGCATGGAGGCATACGAACGGAGAGGGGAACGGTTACTTGTCCTTTTCATCGGGGCGAAGCAGGGCGTACATGTGCTCATCGCCGATCGTACCGAACCTGTTCTTCAGGCGCTTGCGCATCACACCCTCGGAAACGAATCCGTTCTTCTCCAACACCCTCTGGGAGGCCGCGTTCCAGCCAAAGAGGCCAGCCTCGATGCGCACCAGGTCGTACTCCACAAAACCGTATTCCACCAGCAGGCGCACCGCCTCGGAGATTATGCCCAGGCCCCAGTGCTCCTCCGCCAGCCAGTAGCCAATGGTCGCCTTGTGGTCCCGCTCTATCTCCATGAAGCCTGCGCTTCCGGCCAGCCGACCTTCCACGTCCAGGGCCAGGGTCAGATTTGCGGCCCGGTAGGGTTTCGAGTAGATGTTCCGGTTCACCCATTCCTGCGCATCTTTCACGGTGTAGGGGTAAGGCACCTGAAGGAGGTTCTCGATTATCCTGGGATTGGACAGGATGGGCGGCAGGGCCTCGATGTCGGCCTTGCGATGGCGCCGCAGGGTGAAGTCTACACCCCAGCCGTTGGAGCCCCGGAGCACTACCATGTCACTTCCCAGGTTCATGGGGGAGCGTGATAAAAAGCCCCGCCCGGAGAAGGATGGCCAGCAGACGAAGGTCGGCCGCCAGGCTTATACCATCGTGCGATGCTTGGGCCCCATGGCCTCCCAGGAGGAGGAAGCCCCGGTCATGATCTCCAAACCGCCTCCGGAGTGGCACAGTGAGGCCCGAGAGTGGTTCATGGCCGGCATCCCGGTGCTGGCGGTGACCCTGCTCCTCATCATCGCCATCCTCACCACCCGGTTGTGGGAGCTGGATAACCCCCTGAGACTGGTCCCATGGGCCTTTGGCCTGGTAGCGGCCATCATAGGGGTCATGGGGTCGGTCTTTTGCATCCAGGGATCCATCCGCCGGGAGAATCCGGCCTTGCTGTTGAGAAAGGTGAGGGGGGACCAGGCGGCCAAGCACATCATCGTGGCGCTGAAGGAGCGATTCCAGGTGCAGGAAAGGGAGCTCAAGGTCTGGCCCAGCCTGGGCTACTGGTTCGGCATCACCTGCCTGACCATCAGCCAGGGGTCCAAGGAGATCGGCCAGGACATTGAGGAGGAGAAAGCAGACCCCGAGGATGAGAAGAGCAGGAAGGATGAGGGAGATGGGAAGGAAGAGGATGGACCGGAAACCGTGAAGAACGATGAAACCGAACCATCCACGCTGGCGGTGGACATGGAGATCAAGGAGGTGTGGATCCACAGATCCCAGGCCCATGCCTCCCTTTCGGTGCTGTACGGGACCCAGGTGGCGCTTTCCGCTTCCGGGATCAAGGGCGAGGAGGGTTTTGACGGTGAATCAAAGGCGAGGATGAGCCGCCTCACGCACGAGGTCCAGGAGCATCTGGAACCCGTCGCCTTGGAGCTGGAAATGGAAGGCAGATTGATCATCCGTTAACCGTGCCGGTCCGCCAAACCTTATAACCGCCTCCGGATTGGGCAAATTGGAGGATTCATTACGGACGAGCAAGAGTTACAACAGACCCTGGCCACCCTCCAGCAGTACGAGTCACAGATCAACGCCTTCTCATCCCAGCTGACCCTTCTGGAGCAGGTGGGCCGCGAGCATGCCCGGGCCCAGGCCACCCTGGAGGGGCTGAAGAAAGCAAAGGCCGGTGAGGAGCTGCTGATACCCATAGGTCAGGGGACCTTCATCTTCGGCAAGCTCACCGACGCCGACGCGGCCATGGTCTCCCTGGGCAGCGATGTCACCCAGAAAGTGAGCATGAAAGAGGCCTTAGAAAGGGTGGAGGAGCGTCTCAAGGAGACCGAGGAGGCCATGGAAGGCTACATGAAATCCCTGAACCAGATGAAGAACCAGTACGCCAACCTGAAGGACAAGGCCGAGCTGGCCATCCAGGAAGCTCGGGCCAAGGGTGCCACTGCGGCTCAGCCATAAGGCATGGTCCTTTACTGCCAAAGTACCACGAGCTCACGACGATGATTATTTAAAGCAACAGGAGGCTGAAAGGTGTTCAAGAGACTCAGGGAACGTTTGGCCAAGATGGGCGATGAGGCAGCCGACGAGCTGGCCGAGAGTGAGCCTGAACTCAAACTGGATTACGAGGATTTCGAGGTGGGTGAGGGTGAGAAAGGAGCCAAGATCAAGGCCCGGCACCTGGACAACCTGCTGTGGGAGCTGGAGCTGGCATTGCTGGAATCAGATGTCTCCCTGGATGTGGTGGAGGTCATCAAGGAGCAGGTGGGCAGCGAGCTCATCGGGATCCGGGTGGGCGCCCGCAAGGAGATCGCCCCCACCATCGAAAGAGCCCTCAAGGCCGCCCTGGTCAAGGTGCTCTCGCTTCAGAAGTTCGATCCCAAGATACTGTTGAAGAAACGGGCGGAGCCCCTGGCGGTCATGTTCGTGGGGGTCAACGGTACCGGCAAGACCACAACCATCGCCAAGGTGGCCTATTGGCTGAACTCGATGGACCGGGGCGTGGTCCTGGCCGCCGGCGACACTTTCAGGGCGGGAGCCATCGAACAGCTCACGGTCCACGCCGAGAAACTTGACCTGCGCATCATCAAGCACAAGTCGGGAGGCGATGCCGCGGCGGTGGCCTACGATGCCATCGAGCACGCCCGAGCCAGGGGTCGTGATGTCGTGCTCATCGACACAGCGGGGCGGATGCAGACCAACAAGAACCTGATGCAGGAGATGCGCAAGCTCAAACGCATCGCCGAGCCCGACCTGATAATCTACGTGGGGGATGCCCTGGCCGGCAACGACGCCGTGGAGCAGGCCAGCCAGTTCCACGAGGCAGTGGGTATCGATGGGGTCATCCTCTCCAAGGTCGACGTGGACGCCAAGGGTGGAGCCGCATTATCCATCGCCCATGCCGTGGGTCGCCCCATCGCCTTCATCGGCCTGGGCCAGGAATACGACGACCTGATGCCCTTCGACGCCGCCTGGCTGGTGGAGCGCATCTTTGCCAGCCGGTAGGTGAGCATCTTGCCCGATGAGGCCTCCACACCATCTGATCGCCATCCCAACCTGCTGGATGCGAGCTCGACGGTCATCGTGGTCATAGACCTGCAAGGGACACTGTTCAGGATCTGCCGCAAGCCCGAGGAGCTGTTGGACCGGCTGGCCATCCTGATGGAGGCGGCCAGACTGCTGGAGGTTCCGGTGGTGGTCACCGAGCACTACCCCAAAGGGCTGGGGGTCACCGACCCCGAGGCGGTGGAGCTGTTGCCAGAGTACAAGCCTCTGGTGAAGACCGTCTTCAGCTGTTGCGGAGCCGGTGAGTTCGAGGCGGTCATGGCCGCTCATGCCAGAGCCGGAAGAAAACAGGTGGTGGTGGTCGGGATCGAGACCCATATCTGCGTGAGCCAGACGGTCCACGACCTGCTGGAGCGGGGGTTCCAGGTCCACATCGCCAGGGACTGCCTCTCCTCCCGCTTCGAGGCCGACCACAAGACCGGCTTCCGCAAGATGCTCCATTCGGGAGCTCTGCCAACAACCGCCGAAGCGGCGGCCTTCGAGCTGTTCTACGAGGCTACAAGCTCCGAGTTCAAGCAGTTCGCAAAGTGGTTGAAGGAGCACGGAAGCTGAATCTACAGCTGCTCGCCTTCCAGTATCTCATCCTCGTTCTTGGACCGATTGGCCAGACCGGTGACCAGCAAGCCCGCAAGGGCCAGGGCGGCCAACAAGGCCAGTAGCTTGGCGTTGCTCTTCTCATCTTCTTCCTTGCTGGGGCCACTGTTGAACTCCAGTATGTCCGGGACCGAGTGCTCGTCACCAGCAACGGCCCGCACCATCAGCACCTGTTCACCATCATGATACAACCAGGGGCGTGGGACCTCGACACGCCAGTGAATGTAATCGCCTGTGCCCACTCCATCCAGGCTCTCGTTGTACTCCACCTCCCACCAGCGCTCGCCATCCAGGCTCACCTCCACCCTGTCAACAGTTCCGACCCGGGCCCAGGCCAGGCCCTCGATGGACCGGCCGCCCTCGGTGTAGTTGGTAAGCTTCTGCTCGGTGATGTGAGCCTGCAGTTCCACATTCAGCTCTTTTATATAATCCTCGTCGATAAGCTGGGTGGTCTTGATCGCCTCCAAGGCATCGATCATGCCCCAGCCGAAATCCCGGTTCCAATAGGGGTCGAGCTCGGGCAGGGTGGCGGGACCGCGACGCTCGGCAGTGTAACGCAGTATCTCCTTGACATCCTCGGGCTCCAGGGTCGGCTGGGCCTCGAGCATCAAGGCCATGATGCCTGCCGCCTGAGGCGTGGCAAAGGAGGTGCCACTGCCACTGCTGCTGTAGCTCTCGTCCTCGGCATCGCAACGATCGTATGGGACCTCATTGGTACATGCACCAGCATAGATTATGTTCTGTCCCGGTGTCGATACGTCCGGTTTAAGCTCATCGTAGGGGTAGCCATCGCCATTGTCCCTGCGGGGTCCCCGGCTGGAGTATCCTGATATGGTGTCATCGACACGGAGCACCGTGTTCTGGTCGTTGGTGGAGCCGATGGTGATGGAAAGGCTGGAGGAGCCCATGCCCGAGAAACCATCGTTGTTGGGTCCATCGTTGCCTGCGGCGACCGATACTACGTAGCCCGCCTCGGTGGCCTCATCCAGCCGGCGGGAGTGCATGTCGGTTCCGTCCGAACCTCCGTTCTCGTGGGAGGTGATGCCCCAGGATAGGGAGATTATGTCCGCTCCATACCACTCCTCGTCCACTCCAGACCATTCGGCTTCCTTGTGGTCGATGGTCCAGTCCAACCCGTTCATGGCCGACTCGTAGAACTCCTGAGCCAGCAGGTAATTCTCGAATGGACCGGCGCCGATCTTGGTCCCAATGCGCACATCCACCAGGCGGGCCTCAGGCGCGCCGCCCATGAAGACCCCGTCGGGACTGCTGGGATTGTTGGGGTCGGCACCGGTGGAGGTGGCCATTCCAGCACAGGCGGTACCATGCATGTGCTTGTCGTCAGGGTTGAAACCCCCATCATCCTGCTGGGTCTGAGTACCATATCTGTTGGGGTCGCCCTGGCCCTGGGTGGCCATGCAGGAACCGTCATCGGTGCACACCGCGTCGAAACCGGCAACGAACTTGCCGGCCAGGCCCGGATGACCATCGTCGATACCGGTGTCCACCACGGCGATGTTGACGCCGTATCCGGAGACTCCCAGGTCCCATGCTCCCACCGGGTATTCGGTGGAGTTGCGGGCCTTGGAAGCGGCGGTCTGAACATCGCCGAACAGGACCACCTGTCCGTAGGGTTCGACCATCACTACCCCCGGCAAGGAGGCCAGGACAGGGTAGTGTTCAGCCGGGGTGAGGCCGATGAGCAGGGCATCGGTCAGGGTGGCCCTTACCTCGTGACCCAAAGCCGCCAGGGTCGCCCGGTCCTGCACCGTGGGCTCATGATCGTAACTCACACCCACCGGATAGGGGTCGGTTCGCTCCTGCAGCCAGTCCACGATGCCATTGCGGTCCAGGTCCCGGGTGGTGGTCTCCCACCAGTGCCTTTCCGAAGGGGCTGGACGGGGCTCCTGGACCGGGATCTGAGTGGTCCAACCCGGTCGAAGGGATTTTCCGTTTACTGGTTCTAATGAACCTTCAGATGGTATACTCACCGATCCGGTCACTGGCAGGATGGTCAGCAGAAGGACCACGGCCATGGTGATGGTGACCGGTTTGGAGGGCGGTCGGGTCATGGGGCTCTCATGCCCTTCATATCAATAAAACCTTGGCCAGGATCGTTGAAAATAATTGAATGCAGGAGCCGGGCTTGAACTTACCTGGAGCCCCTCCCTTTTTTCATTGGATGTTCTTAACGCGGTATTCCTGGAGGCTTACCCCGCCTTCACCCGTTATTACCCGAGGCTGACCACATGAACCGCCGCATGGACACCTACCTGGAGCCCCTGGTGGATGAAGACCGCTTCATGTTCTACCAGTATGTGTGCGACTTTGCCGCCAAGAAGATTATGCCCCAGTACCTGAAATGGGAGCGCGATCACATCCTGATCCCCGATGAGACCATCAAGGCCATGGGCCAACTTGGGCTCTTTGGCCTGCCGGTGGCCGAGGAGTACGGAGGCCAGGGAGGCTCCATGATCGATCTGGTGCTCATGGGATTGGCCCTTGGCTATCACAGCCAGAGCCTGGCCATCACCCCGGGGGCGGCCCTCAGCCTGGGCACCAAACCGTTGCAGGCCTTCGGCAACGAGGAGCAGTTGAAGGCCCACCTGCCAGACCTGGCCGCCGGCAAGCGGATGTTCGTCTTCGGCCTGACTGAACCGGGTCGCGGCAGCGACGCCGCCAATCCGGAAGTGAAGGCGGTCCGTACCGACGGGGGCTGGAAGATAACCGGCGAGAAGTGCTGGTCGACCAATGCCTACTGGGCCAGCCATGTGGTGGTCCATGCCCTCACCGATCCCGAGGGCCGGCCGGGCCATCGCTCTACCTGCTTCATTGTTCCCATGGATGCAGAGGGAGTGGCCTACCAGGAGATGGAGGGCAAGCGGGTCTGGCAACAGTCATCCACCGGTTCCATCGCCTTCGATGAGACCTTCGTCCCCGATTCGGCCATCCTGGGCGAGGAGAACGAGGGCTTCAAGGTGATGGTGACCACCCTCAATGGTGGGCGCCTCTTCGTGGCCGCCCTGGCCCTGGCCAGTCTGGCCTTCGGCCTGGACAAGACCCGCACCTACGCCCAGGAGAGGATCCAGTTCGCCGACAAGCCCATCGGACGATTCCAGCGGGTCCAGGATGTGGTTCTGGATATGGACATCACCCTGCAGCAGAGCCTCACCTGGCTGCTGCATCTGGTGAAGCAGTACGATGAAGGGAAGCTGGATCGGGAGTCTGCGGCCAAGGTGAAGATCGAATGTTCCAGGCGCGCCAGTGATCACCTGACCATGGCCATGGAGGTGTGCGGCGGTGTTGCCGGTCTGGACGAATTCGAGCTCATCCGCCACAACCGGGACCTCTTTGTCTGCCGGGTCGGCGAGGGCTCCAATTTCGCCCTGAAGAATCTCTGCACGAGAGTGCTGATGCCCGACATCGCGAGGATCCTGGAGTGAGCCACCTGAAGGGTTTGTGGCCTCTCCTTTTGACGCCATAGATAAAGCTCTCCCCCAATCCCTAAAAGCCCATATCCGCTACCTTCATCGTGCCTGACCATCGTATTCTCCATCTTGCAGATACCCACCTGGGATATTCAGCCTACCAGCGGCTGGTTCCCGAAGGGGAACCGTGGTCGGGGCTCAATCAAAGGGAGGCCGATATCTACACCGCATGGCATGGAGTGGTGGAGGCGGCGCTGAAGGAAAAACCTGATGTCGTGGTCCACAGCGGTGATCTGTTCGACAGCGTACGACCTTCCAATCGAGCCCTGCATGAGGCTATCAGCGGGCTGGGCAAGCTCACCCGGGCGGGCATCCCGGTGGTGCTCATCGCAGGCAACCATGAAACACCAAGATTGAGGGAGACGGGGCATGTCTTCCGTCTTCTGGAGAGCTTTGAAAGCCCCCTGCTCTTTCCCATATACAAGGGGCCAGCTGAAGCCATCGTTGTGCCAGGATTGGAGGACCTTCGAATCGTTGGTGTACCTCACAGTCATACCGGAATGACCGACCGGATCGCCAAGGCTGTTCCCGACGAGGAGTATAAAAACAACATCCTGCTTCTTCACGGAGTCGTGACCGGGCTGGAATTACCTTCTAAAGAACTCAATCAGGCCGAGATCGGTTCGGGTCTGCTGAAACCGACATGGGATTACATCGCCCTGGGCCACTATCATGGTTTCACCAGGGTGGAGGACAACACCCATTACTGTGGTTCCACAGAGCGCTTCTCCTTTGCCGAAGCCCAGGAGACCAAGGGCTACGTGATGGTCCAGCTACCCGATCTGAAAGTTTCCCATCATGAGCTCCCCGGGCGTGATTTCGTTGACCTGCCATGGCTCGATTGTAGTGAACTTCAACGCCTCGGACGGGGCTCCACAGAGGTTGGTAACGACTCGTCAAAGGAGCCCTCTCGATCGCCTGGTCAACTGACCTTTGACAGCTGGGTCGCCCCCTCTCCCGAGGCTGCCAGTGAGGATGGAAAGCCTCGATCTACGGAGGCTACCGTTGAGGATCAAGATCCAGGAGCACCGACGGGGGACAGGGCAACCCACATCGATCTCAATGGTCTTTTGCAACAGGCCCTCAGGCAGTGTCGGCCCGATGGCAAGGTCATACGTCAGAAGGTCCTCAACTGTCCTCCCGAGCTCTACCGTCTGGTGGACTTTGTGGCCCTGCGCAAGCTGACCGCCAGTGCGGTCCATTACCAGCCTCGCTTTGAGCTGGAAGCGGTGGGCGAACAGGTACAGGCAGGCTCAACGGCCATTGGCAAACTGGATGAGGAGTTCCTGGATTTTATGGCCCATCAACCCCTGGAGGGCTTGGGCCGGGAACGGCTTGAAGAACTTGGTCGTGAGTACCTGATGGATGCTGGAGGCGGTTCATGAGACTGCGCTCCCTGGAACTGCGCAACTACCGTCGATACTCAGGACATCACGAGATCGCCTTTCCAGAGGGTATCGTGGGTTTGCTGGGTCCCAATGGAGCTGGAAAATCCACCCTTATTGAGGCCCTGGCCTGGGCTTTCTATGGGCAGGCCGCCGCTCGCACACCCGCCGAGGGATTGCGTTCGAGCGGGGTGGCCGAATCCGAACCGCTGAGCGTGGCCGTGGAGTTCGAACTGACCGGTGAGCTGTACCGTGTCGTTCGGACCCTCAAGGGCAAGAACCTGACACCCGAGGCACTCTTCTACCGAGGCAACGAGCAACTCGCCGAAGGGGCCATGGACGTCTCCCGGGCTGTCGCCAAGCGGCTGGGACTGGATTGGCGCTCTTTCTACACCACCATCTTCACCAGACAGAAGGAGCTGGACGCCTTCTCGGCCCTGACTTCAGCCGAACGTAAAGGTATGGTGGAGCGATTGCTGGGCATCAGCCTGCTGGATGAGGTGGTGCGCAGGGTAAGGGAGACCAACCGTGACAATGCTGGTCGGCTGGAGGACCGGCGAAACCAGACCACCGATGAGGAGGGGCGGTCCAAAGTGGAATCCTTGCAGGCTCGCAAAGAGAAACTCCAGGAGCTCAAAGCCCGGTTGGCCGAAGAGAATGCCGACCTCGATGCCTCGGTTCAGAAGGCAAGAGCTTCCCTGAAAGAGTCAGAGACCGCGTGGATGGCGGCCCAGCGGCAGAAGGAAAGTCATCATGATCTGGAAAAGCACCTGGCCCAGGCTCAAGCCCGAGCTCACACAGCCCAGGAAACCTTGAAGACCCTGAGGCAGGGATCGCTGGAGCTGGAAGCCAAGGAGCTGGAACTGGAACAGTGTGAGCCAAAGATGGCGGGCCTGCCCGGAGCCAAGGAGGCCCTCGCCGAGCAGGAGCGATGGAAGGAACAGGTGCTCGAAAGAGACCGCCTGGAGGAAGAGCTGGAGCAGATCGATGCCGAGGTGAAGAAGAAGAAGGAGTTCCAAAACTCGGTTGCAAAGGAACTGGAAGGAAAACCAGACCCCAGTCAGCAGCTGCAGCGCTTGGCCAATCATCGTCAGGATATGGTCAAGACCAGGGATGAGCTGGTCCACAAGGTCGGTGATCTGCAGGGAAAGGCCAAGGCCCTGGAAGGCCAGAGCTCATCCATCAGGCTCCACCTGCAGCAGATCGATACCTTGGGGGCCAAAGGTAACTGCCCCACCTGCGAACGTCCCTTGAAGGAACATCAACCAAACCTGGTGGCCAAGTATCGCAAACAGCTTGATGAGAACAGTTCAGACAAAGCCAAGCTCAAGGTCCAGATCGAGGTTCAAGAAAAGGAGCTGGAGGTCGCTTCCCAGGGATTGAAGGAGCTGAACCTGAAGGAGCAAAGGTACAATTCAATAAAGGCGGAAGGAGCAGTTCTGAGAACCAGGTTGGAGGCTTTGGAGAATGACCTGACAGGACTCAATGAACGTATCAAGAGGATTCGAAATGACCTTTCCCCACTGGCCAAGGTGGCCTTCCACAAGGAAGCTTATGAGAAATCCAGAGCCAAGGTGGAACAACTTCAGAAGCTGGCCGGCACCGTCGAGGAACTGCGCCGGGCCATCGCCAACAGACCCAGGCTTGAAGGTGAGATGAGAACTCAACAGGAGCGTGAGACCGAAGCTCGTGCCGAGGTCTCAAAATACCAGAGCAAGCTGTCAGAATTGGCTTTCGAACCTGCCACTTATGCCACCTCCGAGAAAGCCTATCGTACCACCAGTGACAGGTTGCGCCAGTCCGAGGTGGACCTGGCGGGACACGAAGCTAAGGTGGTGAGTGTCAATAAAGATCTGGAGACCACCGTGAAGGCCATATCGGAGCAGGAAAGATGGTTCAAGGAGATCAGGGACCTTGAGACCGAGGGAGCCTACCATGGTCGTCTGGAACAGTTGTTCAAGGCCTTCCGCGAGCACCTGCTGGGTCGCATCGCGCCTTTGCTGGCCGGATACACCTCGGAGCTCATCGGGCCGCTGACCAACGGTCGTTACTCCCAGGTCCAGGTGGATCCCAGCACCTACGATATCAAGGTGTACGACGGTGCCGAGGCCTATCCCCTGGCCCGGTTCTCGGGAGGGGAGACCGATCTGGTGAACCTGGCCCTGCGACTGGCCATCTCACGCCTGTTGGCTGAACGTTCGGGCGCCGACATGAACCTGATCATCCTGGATGAGATATTTGGCTCACAGGATGAACAGCGACGTCTGGCCATCATGGCCGGCCTGCAGAATCTGGGCACCCGTTTCGGCCAGATCATCCTCATCACCCATATCGAACAGGTCAAGGAGCTGGTGGAGACAGCCCTGCGGGTGGAGGAGGCTCCCGAAGGGGGCGCCAGGATAACCAATGTCTGATCCATACGCAGTCCAGTCGATGTTCTCTTCCATCGCTCCCCGCTATGATCTGGCCAACACCGTTCTTTCATTTGGTCTTCATCACCTGTGGCGGCGAAGGGCGATCCGGCTATCAGATGTTGGGCCAGGGGACCGGGTCCTTGATTGTGCCACGGGCACGGGTGATCTGGCCCTGGGCTTCAAACGAGCGGTTGGCCCCTTGGGTATGGTCGTTGGCGTCGACTTCTGCGAACCCATGCTGGAACTGGCGGCGGCCAAGGCCGAAAGGAAAAGCCTTGAAGTTCATCTGAAACAGGCCGACGTGCTGGACCTGCCCTTCGAGGAGGCCGAGTTCGATTGCGCTTCCATCGCCTTCGGCATCCGTTCCATCGATGAACGGGTGGATTGCCTTCGGGAGATGGCCCGAGTAGTGAAAAGGAATGGCCGGGTGGTGGTCCTGGAGTTCGGCCAACCTCGAGGCAGGGTGTTTGGACCTCTCTACCGCTGGTACGCCAAGCACGTCATGCCCCCATTCGGCGGGCTGATATCGGGAGATCGGGAAGCCTACCGATACCTGCCCGAGACAGCGGCTGCCTTTCCTGATGGTGAACGTTTCGTAGGTTTGATGAAAAAGGCCAAGAGCTTTGCCACCATCAGCTCGGTTCCCATGATGCGAGGCTTGGTTTGGCTTTATATAGCTATCGTCGAGAAATAGTTATTACTTCACAGCTAGAACAGCTTCTGCTGTCTGGGCTTGGAAGATGGCTTGACCGGTGGTTGATCCGCGGTGGTCTGGTTGGATGCCGCAGGCTGAGCGAAGCCATCGAAAAGGGTTGCCTGCTGGGAGCCCAGTAGCAGGTCGGCCTCGGTCCAGCCGAAGACCTCGGTGACCCTGGCCAGGGACCGGGCGATGCGACCGGCATAGTAGCGGTGGTCCGGTCTGGGGGGGTCGTCGTCGAAGTAGGGCTCGACCTGCATGGGAGTGCGGGAGCTGTCGGTCACCACGAAGGAGACCTTCATGCCCGGGACCACCTCGCGGCCGGTGGCCTGATATTTCCGAAGGGCCTGGACATGGGGCAGGGAATCGGGGTCCTTGTAGCGGCTCGGATCACCCACTCCCTTGGATATCACCAGGTCGGAGACGGGGACCTTGCCCTCGCTGACCAGGGTCACCTGCTCCCGGGCCAGCTGCAAGGCTCCCTCGGTATCGGCATCCATGATCCTGGCGAAAATGGTTTTCAGGGCCTGGGTCTGGAAGGTGAAGGCATCGGAGCGGCGGGTCTCGTAACCGCGAACGATGGTCCCGGGCTCGGGCCACAGGATGCGGCCCACGTAGCGCTTCTTGGCCCCGTGGGAGAAGAAGGGCTCCAGGACCTTCTCGAACTCCAACACGGCATCGGTCTTCGAGTATCGTTCGGCCAGGCCTTGCCCGAAGGCCACGGTCCGGTCCAGATCACTGTGGGGGCTGGCCACAAAGATGGAGTCGGTGTCGGAGTAGATCACCGGTATCTCCTCCCGCTCCAGCTCGGTGATGATGTTGGTGATGTTCTGGCGCGCCCAGGCGGTGATGCTGGCTCCGATGTCCAGGTTGGTGAAGCGGTAGAAGTAGGAGGCGAAGACCCCGTAGACCGAGTTCATCAGGATCTTGATGGCCTCCTGGAGACCGTTGTAGTAGGCCCGTTCCTCGTCGGTACCCGCCGCCTTCATGGAGGCTTTGGCCGAGTCCCGATCGGCCATCAGGTTCCTGAGCAGACCGGGCAGCAGGCCCTCCCGGAAGGTGGGTGATCGGAAGTGGATCCCAGTGGGGCTGACGATCTCGCCTTTCCCAGCAGGGTCCAGGGTGGTGAAGCAGAGATTGTTGGCGATGATGACCGAGGGATACATCGATTTGAAGTCCAGGACACAGACCCAGTGGTAGAGTCCAGGCTTCAGGGTATGGACGTAACCGCCCTCGATGTGACCTGTCCGCTGTTGATGGCGGGTCAGGGGGACTCCCACTCCGGCCTGGTCGGCGGCGCGGATCATGAGCGAATCTATCATGGTGGAGGTGCGTCCGTTCATCACATCGTCCAATGGCAGTTTGGCCACGGTGGCAAGGTCCTGGTACTTGTCCATGACCCGGATGTGTTCCAGCAGCTCGAGAGCCAGCTGGGCGTCCTCCTGGCAGTAATCCAGCACCCTTTGGCGATCGGAGGCCCATTCGGTATCCATCTTGCGGGGGTCCACATCATGCTTGGTCCGTCCCAGGAGTTGCAAAGATACCGCTCCCAGGGACTCCCGCTTGGGCCTGACCTCACGGCGAACGTTCCACCAGGCGTCGGCCACAACGCGCCCCGAGACCCGCCAGATGCGGTTGGAGGCCTGCTTGGCCACTGAGCCGTCACGACCCAGGACCAGTGGACCGGCCCGCTTGGCCTGGGCCCGCCGCTCCAGCACCGGCAGGTCGAAGCCATCGATGTTGTACCCGGTGATGATGTCGGGATCGTGGTTCCGGACAGCCTCAATGAAGCTCTGGATTATCTCCTTCTCGGGTCCGTGGAGCTGCTGGGCGCTGTGGGAACCATCGAGATGGCGTAGCACCAGGCACAGGCAGTAGAGATGCTCATCGTGAAGGGAGTTCTCGATATCGAAGGAGAGGACCTTGAAGGGGACCTTGAAGGGCTCGGTGGTGGAGATGGAACTGGCCTTTACGACCAGGTCGGTGGTGAATTCGGGGGTCTGGTCCTCCCTGGACAGGGGGGTTCCCCTGACCGCTACGCAGGCGCTGAGGTCCCGATCGTAGAAGAAACGGTGAGCGAAAGGGATATCGGCGGCCAGGACGGTGAGGCCCTGGGCCTGGAACAATGAACGTAGATTGGGGACCACACCCGGGGTCCTTGTATAGAGCTTCAGACACTGGCGCTGGGCGCCAGAATGCCACAGTTGAACCGAGTCGGTCTCGGTTATATCGGGATGATCGCTGGCGGTTTGGATCGATTCGGGAGTGGGCTCGACGATGAAGAAGTAGGGGCGAAAACCCCGGTACCGGACCGTGATTGATTCGCCATCATCGGTGCGACCGAAGAGGTATATGACCGGTTGTAAAGTGCCCTCGAACTCCTGATTGCGATAGGTGGCTGTGAGCACCCGTATCCGCCATGAACCGGAGGGGACCTCACGAGGGGGATCGAGGTTGGCATCGACGGCGGGGATGGCGTGATCATCGTGGTTCATTGTTCAATGACGCTGGTCGGTAGGGAATAGGGCCGAGTGTAGATAAGGTTTCGATTGCCAATAGTTCGATACTTTGGTAATTGCAGACTGTGGATGGTATGGGTCAGAGGGGCTCTCGAACAAGGCCATGAAGTTGTTCCTAACGAATCGTTTCTGAATTAATGATATTTTCAATTTCCGTTCCGATCAAGCATTAATCTGTTGATGGAAATTCTATGGAACAATTTTCGTCGAAATGATAGATTTTGGAAAGAGGTGCTCTCTAAACAATTTGGTTGGACTCCAAGTTAAACTACGTTAGCCTATCGATAAGTGAAGCGGTCGATGATTATCTGTTTCAACCCGGCCAAACACCATTGTGGTCTGGTCGAAGCTGACCTGTCAGTTGTTGGCCCCGAGCGTCGGCACGAGCTCTCGGGTATCGATGATTCTGCTCTGGGTAAGTTGCGTACCTACTTCTTCACTTCAAAGCGGATCTTGCCCCGAGTTCTCTTGAACTCCAGCTTGACACCCAGGTCATCGGCGGCACGCTTCAGACGATTCTTTACCGTCTGGCGGGTCTCACCCTTCTGCACAGTCACTTCCACAAAACCACCTTTGACATATGGTTTTAGCATGCGCAGGTACCGTCGGTGGATCTTCTCACGCTTTGTGAGTTTTTTATTTGCTGCCCGTGGCTTTTTAGTCGTTGCATGGAATTGTTCTTTGGATATTTCAACGAGTTTGGGCATGGGATGGCCTCGATTGTCCATGGAGCTGTCCTATTAATCATTTTCGATATATTGCCATTGTTTTTATCGTTGAGAATCACTGCTTTTAATCACAACAGGCCTCTATCGTTCATCTAGTAAACCCATCAGGATTTGAATAACGGTGTTGGTGTTGCACTTTAACGATCTTGATCATCTTGCAATAACGTACTGACCATTTACATCGGTCCGAACAGGCCCCGGGCTCTTAAATGAGTATCAATATCAAATCGATATCGGTCTATTGAATTGTTAATAACCCCGCACCCACGGCCCGTTAACAGGAGGCCCAGATATGCCAATTCGCATGAACGATACGGGACAACATTGTCTCCATAATTGGAATCGCAACAAGGGGCCGAACAGAGTCCTTTGGCACAGAGCGGTCAAACGTCCAGGTTGGCCACCTCGGTGGCATGGTTCTCGATGAACTCCCTGCGAGGTGCCACCACATCCCCCATGAGGATGGAGAATAGCTCGTCGGCCTCCAGCGCGTCTTGGACATGGACCCGTACCAGGGCCCTGTGTTTTGGATCCATGGTTGTCTCCCACAGCTGTTCGGCGTTCATCTCGCCCAATCCCTTGTACCGCTGGATGTTGACGCCCTTGGTCCCCTCTGACCCATCAAGGCCGAAGACCTCCGCAAGGAGGGTATCCTTCTCATCCTCGGAGTAGGCGTAGTGGATCTTCTTGGCCCGGGCCAGCTTGAAGAGGGGGGGCTGGGCGATGTAGATGTAACCCAGGTCGATGAGCTGGGTCATGTAGCGATAGAAGAAGGTTAGCAGCAGGGTGCGGATATGAGCGCCGTCCACATCGGCATCGGTCATGATCACGATCTTGTGATAGCGGACCTTCTCCAGGTCGAACTCCTCGCCGATGCTCGCCCCGATGGCGGTGATGAGAGCCCGGATCTCCTTGTTGTTGAGGATATGGTCCAGACGGGCCTTCTCCACGTTGAGGATCTTGCCCCGCAATGGCAGAATGGCCTGAGTGCGCCGGTCGCGACCCTGCTTGGCCGAACCTCCGGCCGAGTCACCCTCCACAATGAACAGCTCGGACAGGGAGGGATCCCGTTCCTGGCAGTCGGCCAGCTTGCCCGGCAGTCCGCCACCCTCCAACAGCCCCTTTCGTCGGGTCAACTCCCGAGCCTTCTTGGCCGCCTCGCGGGCCGCCGAGGCCTGCATGCACTTGGCGATGATGGTGGAACCCTCGGTGGGATGTTCCTCCAGGTAAGTGCCCAGTTTGTCCGCCACGATGGTCTCGACGATGCCCCGGACGTTGGAATTGCCCAGCTTGCCCTTGGTCTGGCCCTCGAACTGGGGCTCCGGGACCCGGACGGCGATGACCGCGATGAGGCCCTCCCGGACGTCTTCGCCCTGAAGGTTGGACTGCTTCTCCTTGATGATGTTCTTGGTCCGTCCGTAATCGTTGAGGATGCGGGTCAGGGCCGAGCGAAAACCGGTCAGGTGGGTCCCGCCTTCCAGGGTGTGGATGTTGTTGGCGAAAGTGAGCAGGTTCTCCCGGTAGCCGTCGGTGTACTGCATGGCCGCCTCCACCTGGATGTTGTCGGCCTCGCCACCCAGATGGATGACGTCGGGATGGAGGGGCGTGTGGGCCCGGTTGAGATGCTCAACGTAGGCGCAGAGGCCTCCTTCGTAATGGAACTCCTGGGATTGGTCTGAAACCGCATCGATGAGCTCGATGCGCAGGCCGGGATTGAGGAAGGCCAGCTCCCTCAGCCTGGGAAGGAGGATGGGGAACTGCAATTCCACGGTCTCGAAGATCTCGCCATCGGGTTTGAAGGTGACCTTGGTGCCCCTTTCCCGAGTGGTTCCGGCCTGGGCCATGTCGGCCACGGGAATGCCCCGTTTGTACTCCTGGCGGTAGATGTGACCCTTGCGGTAGACCTCGGCCTTGACCCATTCGGAGAGGGCATTGACCACCGAGACCCCCACGCCATGGAGACCTCCCGAGACCTTGTAGGAATCCTTGTCGAACTTGCCTCCGGCGTGGAGCACGGTCATCACGATCTCCAGACCAGGCCGACCGTGCTTGGGATGGATGTCCACCGGGATGCCCCGCCCATCATCCAGGACCGAACAACTGCCATCCCGGTTCAGGGTCACCCGGACCCAGGAACAGTGACCGGCCATGGCCTCATCGATGGCGTTGTCAACCACCTCGTAGACCAGATGATGCAGGCCTACGGTATCGGTGGAACCGATGTACATGGCGGGTCGTTTGCGAACCGCCGAGAGACCCTCCAGGACCTGGATGTTGTCGGCGGTGTACTCGCCGGGATCGCCATCTTGGGAGGGCCTCGAAGAGGCGGTCGGCGGGCTGTCGGGGTCGGGGGTTTCAGAGGACACGGAGATCTCCTCGAAAAGGTCAGATGAGGATAATCTTGACCCTATTTAAAGTCTCACTTTTATTTATATAATCATCGTCGATAATAACCCCATCGGGATAGGGGGAACTGAAAGGCCGTTCCGGACCGGGCGATAGAGCGGTTCCCAGAGGATTTTCAATTCTCATTGTGGCAGTTGCCATCCTAACTATTCGGACTCTTCCACCTCGTCCTCATCCTCGTCCTCCAGGGCCTCGAGCCCTTCATGGACCAGCCAGGGTACCATGAGCAGGGCTGCGGCCGGGTCGGCCCACCACCAGCCCCAGAAGGCGTTGGCCGCCAATCCGAGGAAGAGGCAGAAGGAAAGGTAGGAGCAGGCCAGGGTCTCCTTGGCCTCGGCGATGAGGGCGGGGCTGTCGATCTGGCCGGCAACCTTGAACTTGCCCCAGGCGATGACGGGCATAATGATCAGGGAGGCGATGGCCAGGGCCAGGCCCAACGTGCTCTCCTTTGCGCCCGACTCCTGGCTCAGGACCCACAGGGACTGGAGAACCACGTAGCCGGCCAGGATGAAGAAGGAGTAACCCACGATCTTGAGGACCCGCTCTTCCGCCGCCTCCACCGCCTCGATGGACCCGCCCCGGGCTTCCACTCGCATGCGCCAGAGCACCACTCCCGCGGCCAGGATCTCGATGCCGCTGTCCAGTCCAAAACCCACCAGGGCGATGCTGCCGGCCTGATAACCAGCCCAGAGGGCCAGGAACGCCTCCACCAGGTTGTAGACCAGGGTACCCACCAGGAGCCAGAGGGCGTAGGTCAACCAGCGGGTCTTGTCCATCGGCGCGGTTCGCCCGGTCCCTTCGGTCAGTTCGGCTGATTTGTCCTCGACTGGATCATCCATTGGAGCAACTTGGATGGACCTCTATCGGTCCAACGATGTTCCGTCCCAATCGTTGGGGTATCTAAACTATGTGTCTGTGGGTTCTGAACCTTCCTGTTCAGCGGGACCTTCAGATCCATCCGATCCTTCCGGTTCCTCCGGTCCATCCGGTTCGCCCGGTTCATCAGGTTCATCAGGTTCGCCCAGTTCATCTGATTCATCAGGCTCATCAGGCTCATCGAGCACTTCATCCAACTCCTCTTCATAGGTGGGAGGGTGGGCAGGGGGCAGGACCCGGTACCAGTCATCCAGCCGGGGATCGTTGACGTAGAACCTCTGGCTGTTGCGGTCGATCATCCAGGTCAGGGTGCCCATGGCCTTGAAGAACCTGGCGATGTAGATGCAGTCGCGACCGTAGAGGTGGCCATATTTCAGTGCGATATGGACCTGGCCGATGTATTCCCGATGAAAGTCCTCGGACTGGACCTCCAGGACCCAGTAGACCGGTGGCTCGCCATCCAGAACCCCCCGGTGGGGGACATGCTCGAACTGCCGGTAGGCTGGATCATCATCGATGCGATACCATATCTCCAGGGGAGTGTAACCGATACCGTGGGGATTGGGGATGAGCACCAGTTTGCTGAAGGGGCCACCCTCCATCTTCAGGCCGGGACGCAGTTTACGCCAGTGGCAGATGCGTTCATGGTATTCCCCGGACATCACCCGTTGCAGCTCAACATGGGGCAAGGGGTGGTGGTTCAGCTCCTCATGCACGGCACTGACCTGAGATTCGTAGTAGCACCTTGACTCGCTGGGATGGACCCAGAGCCAGGCCAGAAGGATGACTATCACCGCCAGGTTGAACAGGGCCACCCTGATGATGTCGCTCAGAACCGTTAACAGGATCGCCCAGACGATGAGCAGGATTCCAACCACGGTCAGGGCCAAAGGAAGCATCCGCGGGTCGCGGTCGGAAGCCATGAGCCTCTATTCAGGGGGGGTTTATTTTTGGCTCGGTCGAAAATGCTGGTTGTGATAATCGCATTTGGGACTAAGGGAGGTCAAGGGCGGCCGTTATCGGGAAAGGTCTCAAGATAGGCGATATGACCTTGTGGCAATCCCCAGTGGCGGGCCCCCTCGATGATGAGTCCCTTGTATTCCCGGTGAGGCGGAATGGTCGCTTCAGTCTTGTCCCGAACCACATAGATGGCCATCGGCCGCAATTTGAGACCCGATCGGGCCATTGAAATTGAACCTTGATCGCCCCCTTCAGGGCTGTGGAGCTCCACCTCCATCTCCTGCCGGAGGTACTCGCTGGCCTCGCTCCGATGGGGCCGGTACCCTTCGCAACGATCCAGGGTCACCCAGTCATCCTGGTCCGGTATCTCATACCCCACGCCCCAGACCTCCATACCCTCTGCAGGTACAACATCGGCCACTCCGCCATTGCGCCGCTCGGGTGGTGATTCCAGGGTGAAATCGAGGCGATGGTCAAGGAGGCGGGCCAGGGTCACAAAGCGGGCCGAGGGGCAGCGTTCCCGCATCTGGGGCCAGAACAGATTGGAGCCGTAGGCGAAGTAGAGCATCGGCCTTGAAGGGGCATGGATGGTTATAACGGGAGGGACTGCGGCCTACTCTTTCTCGGTATCTGCCTCTTCCTCTTGAGCCTGGAAGTCGGGTTGGGGCACCATCTTGGCATCCACCACCACCAGGCCCTTCCCGGCCTCGTAGATGAAAACGGGATTCAGGTCCATGGATTGCAGGTAGTGACCGTACTTGGCCGCCCAGTCACCGCCGATGTTGCACATCAGCTCCAGGAGCGCCTCCCTGTCGTAGACCTTGCCCCTGAAGCCCTCGGGGGAAAGTACCTTGGACCCCTTCAGCTCATCCAGCATATCGTTGCAATCCTCGCGGTCCACGGGCACCACCCGAAAGGCCACATCCTCGAGCACCTCGGCAAAGATGCCGCCCAGGCCCACCATCAACGAGGGGCCGAACTGGGGATCGTGGATGAGACCCAGGATCAGCTCCAGGCCCGAAGGGGCCATCTCCTCGATCAGCAGGGGATTGTCTGGAAAACGAGGGGCCATCTCATCGTAGGCCTCCAGCAGTTCGGACTTGGTCTCCAGGTTGAGCACCACGCCCTTCAGCTCGGTCTTGTGGAATATCTCGGGACCGGTGACCTTCAGGGCAAAGGGAGGGTTGAGGTTATCGGCGGCTAACTGAGCCTCCTTGCGGTCATGGGCCACCAGGCCCGAGGGAACCGGGATGTCGTGGGCTCGCAGAAGGGTCTTGACCTCGTGCTCGGCCAGGGGTTGCAGGGCCTTGATGCGTTCTTCCAGGGTGCTGATGTCGGGTCCGTGTTCTCCGGTCATTTGGCTGCCTCCGCAAGATGGTCGCCCCGCTGGGCCAGAGCCGCCAGGGAACCGACGGCGCGGTGGATGGCGGGATAGGAGGGTATCTTCGCCTGGCGCAGGCGGGCAAGGTACTGGGCGGTCATCCCGCCTCCGATGGAACAGACCACCATGGGTTTGGTGCCCCTGTCGAAGTGGTCCACGGTGATATTAAACAGGCGGTCGGTGACCAGGGGCATCTGGAACTGGATGAAGGCCATGATGCCGTCCACCCCCTCATCCTTCATCAGGAGCTCGATGGCGGTGTCGAACATGGCGTCGGTGGCCGAACCGGTCAGATCGATGGGGTTTGCCGCGCCGGCATAGGGCAACAGTTCCTTGATCGTCCTCACGGTCTCCTCCGAAAGATCGGCAACCCGCAGGTGGGGATTGGAATCCACCAGATCGGTGGTGATAACACCATAGCCGCCGGCCGAGGTCAGGATGCCCACCCGGGGACCCTGCATGGGCTCGGCATAGGTCAGGGCAAAGGCGGCATCCATCATCTGCTGTTCATCATAGACCGGCACTGCGCGAGCCTGATGCAGAGCGCCCTCGGCCAGTTTTCCGGAGGTGGCCAGAGCCCCGGTGTGGGAGGCGGCTGCCCGGGCGCCCCGGTCGGTGCGACCCCCTTTCAGCACCAGTACCGGCATGTGCTCTGAAGCCTCCCGGCAGACCGTCAGGAAGCGGCGGCCATCCTCGAAATCCTCCAGGTAGAGCAGGAGGGTCCTGGTCCCCTCGTCATGAGCGAAATGCTCCATCAGGTCCACCTCGTTCAGATCCGCCTTGTTGCCCAATCCGGCGAAGGCCCGCAGGCCGATCTGGTTGTCGGCGGCGTAGTTCATGAACGACTCGCCCACCGCACCCGACTGGGAGATGAAGGCTATCTCGCCTGCCTGAGGGCGGGGCGAGCGTACCGGGTCGGTGAACATGGTGTCCAGACCGAGGTGGGGGACGAAGACGCCCAGGGTGTTGGGGCCCAGGGCCCTGGTCCGGGAGCCTTTCAGGATGGCTTGAAGCTCGGCCTGCCGCTTAGTCCCTTCGGGACCGGCCTCATTGAAGCCTCCGGCGATGACTATCAGGGCGCCTACGCCCAGTTCCACCGCCTCTCGAGCAGGGTCAAGGGCATAGCGGGCGGGAGTGGCTATGATGGCCAGGTCCACGACCTCCGGAAGGGACTTCAGATCGGGGTAGCACTGGTGACCCTGGATGTTGTCCGAACGGGGGTTGATGGGGTAGACCGGGAAGGAGGCTCGCTGGAGGTTGGCGAAGATGGCATAGCCGATCTTCAAGGGTGAGCGTGAGGCACCCACAACGGCCACCGACCCGGGAGCAAGCAGAGCCGAGAGGTCGGTCATCTACTCCTCCGGTGATGGGGCGGGTCCACCCACGGGTTCGGGATGGGGTGCCTCGCCTCCCACCGGTTGTGAGGGTGTGGGGACGTTCGCTTCGTTGTTGGGTAAGGTTTGGGTGACCGCGTCCGAAGGACGGCCCAGATTGGCCAGCACCTTGTTCAGGGCATTGAGGTAGGCCTTGGCCGAGGCCTCGATGATGTCGGTTGAGACCGCGTGTCCGATGTAGGCCTGGTCATCCACATCCAGCTTGATGCGCACCTCCACCAGGGCCTGACCTCCGCGGGTCACGGACTCGGCGTTGTAGTCGGCGATGTACCCCCCGCTCTGGGTGATCTCCTCGATGGCCTTGGAGGCGGCATCCACCGGACCGTCGCCCTCGCACTCGGCCTCGAAACACTCCTGGCCCCGGCAGAGTTTGACCCTGACCTTGGGGGTCGTGCGGGAGCCTCCGGCGATGGTCAGATCGTCCAGTCGCCAGGTCTCCGGGGGAATCAGGACCATGGACTCCACGATGGCCTCCACATCCTGGGGCTCGACGGTGCGTTTGTGTCGGGCCAGCTCCTTCACCAGGGCCTGGACCCGGTCAAGTTGTGTTTCATCGAGCTGGAATCCCAGGCGGGCGATCTCGGTCTCCAGGGCATGGTGTCCTGAATGCTCGGAGAGGACGACGCCCTGCTGTTTGGCCCCCACGGCGACCGGATCGATGATCTGGTAGGTGAGCGGATTGGCCAGGACGCCCCGCTGATGGATGCCGGCGGTGTGGACGAAGGCCTGGGAGCCCACAATGGCCTTGTTGGGGGCCACCTCTACACCCATGAGCTTGGAGGTGAGCCGGGAGGTGCGGTTGAGCAGATGGGGCTTGATCTTGGTCAGGCTGTGATAGGCATCGGGGCGCACGGCCAGGGCCATGATGAGCTCCTCCAGGGGGATGATGCCCGCCCGATCGCCCAGGCCGTTGAGGGAGCACTGGATCTCATCGGCTCCGGCGATAATGGCCGCCAGGGCGTTGGCCAGGGCCAGGCCCAGGTCGTCATGGCAGTGGACCGAGAGGGTGGCGTCGGCCAGGCCGTTGACGTTGTCAAGCACATCGTTGATGACCTCGGTGACCTCGGCGGGGGTGGCGGAACCGGCAGGATCGGTGAGGTTGATGACCGCCGCCCCGTGGTCCAGGGCCAGCTCCAGGACCTGATACAGGAATTCCCGGTCTGCGCGGAAAGCGTCCTCGGCCGAGAACTCAACGTTCATCACCCGGTCGGTGGCGAACTCCAGGGCCGTCTTGGTGAGGTCCAGGACCTGGGAAGGGGTCTTGTTGATTACATGCTCCATGTGGAGCTCGGAGACGCAGATGAAGGTGTGAAGGCGAGGCCGCTTGCCGCCCTCGATGGCTCGCCAGGCAACGTCGAGGTCCTTCTCCAGCGCCCGGGCTTTGGCGGCCACGGTGCAGCGGGTGAGATTGTTGGCCACCTCCCAGGTGCCCTCGTAATCGGCCATGGAGGTTATGGGAAAGCCGGCCTCGACGATATCGACCCCCAGCTCCTCCAGTTGAAGGGCCAGACGGAGCCGTTCGGCGGGACCCAGGACCACGGAAGCGGCCTGGGCTCCCTCGCGCAGGGTCACGTCGAAGATGGTGATGGGACGCAGGGACATGATGGATTCTCCGGTGTGCTGTGTGAGGGTCCAGGAGGGGGGAGGTTGGATATAAGGGTGAGGCGGCAATGGAAAAAACTAGTTGCGCAGATCGACCAGCCTCAGCCCCAGCTCCAGGGCGGCCTCCACGGCCTTGTGCCGCACCTCGGTCCTGTCGCCGTCGAAGTGGAAGGCCTTGACCATTCCGCCCTTTGCGCCGAAGGCTCCGATGACCACGGTGCCCACCGGCTTGTCCTCGGTGCCGCCATCGGGGCCGGCGATGCCTGAGACGGACAGGGCCCAATCGGCGTTGAGACGGTTTAGGACACCCCGGGCCATGGCCTCCACCACCTGGTGGGAGACAGCGCCGTGGGTGGTGATGAGCGCTTCAGGGACACCCAGCTGTTCCACCTTCAGATGGTTGGCATAGCTGATGACGCCGCCAAGGAAGACCGACGAGGAGCCAGGGACCGCCGTCAGGGCTCCCCCCAGCAGGCCGCCGGTGCAGGATTCGGCCACTGCCAGGGTCTGTCCCTTGTCCTTCAGGACGTCCAGCAGTTGTTGGGCGAGTTCCTGGGCGTTGTCTGAGGCGGTCATTTCAACTCTCCTTTGCACTCCTTGATCCCATGGATGTATCGTCCGTTGATTCAGTTGGGTTGTGTCCTTTCTCTGTGTTCGTCTCTGTGCTCTCTGTGTTTCTGTGGTGAGTTTCCATATTTCGTAACTCAGCCAACCGCTTAACAGCACCCAGTTGATCCAGAATATGGACCACCTCATCGGGCACGGCCTCTCTCCACGCCGGGTCACCGTTGGCCATCTGCTCCCGGATGACGCTTCCCTGCCACCGTACCCTCTGCTGGTGGGGGATGTTGCGCACCTTAACGCCGTGTCCTTCGAAGGCCTCGATGGTCACATGGTCGTTGGAGAATACCAGAGCGAATGAGGGGAGTCGTTCCAGGGCCATGGCAGCCCATCTGGGCGGGTCGAACAGGTCCTCCAAAGGTATTACATCTATGGGGAGGCCCAAGGCGGGCAGGCGGGTCAGAGCGGCCTCCACCATCCGCTTCCGCTCATGGGCGGTGAAGGGGTTGTGAAAGGTGTCATGGGCCTGGGCCGAGCCGACGGCGATGAGGGGTACATAGCCCTGTCCGATGACGTGTTCGACCACTGCCAGGTGTCCTGCGTGGAAAGGCTGGAATCTCCCGACGATGAGGGCCCGCTCCATCGCCGCTTCTAGGGTCCCGGTTCCCTTAAACCTTGGCCTGACCCGCAGTGCTGGATGTATCCCTGTTGAGGGCAAGTGCTTTAATTGGCCCGCCGGCTGTCTCCATAGTGATCTACCATGGATCTTGATCAGATCGAAAAGACCCTGGACGAGCGCATCCGACCCCGCCTCCAGATGGATGGCGGCAACGTGGCCGTCGTAAGGTTCGATGAAGCAAAGGGCCATCTCTACGTTCAGCTCCAGGGCGCCTGTGGCGGCTGTCCCATGTCCGCCATGACCCTGAAGATGGGCATCGAAGCGGTCCTCAAGGAAGTTTACCCCGAGATAAACGAGGTCATCTCGGTCTGAGCCTCGCCCTCACAGGACTCCCCCCATTCAGGCCTCCGCCGGGCTTGCTGGGCATCTACTTTCCATACCTTCAGCCTGGAGGCTTTTAACCGCTCCTGGCTCTGGCGTTCCACCATCCATCGAGGCCATACCATGGGGACATTCGACAGGCACCTTCAGGTGGACCTTTCCAAGCAGACCGTCGGGTCAGGGACCATCGAAAGGGAGAGGCTGAAAAAGTACGTTGGCGGCAAGGGCGTGGGCCTTTCACTGCTGGTGGAGCGGGACACCTCCTCCGATCCGCTGGATGGGGGCAATCCCCTCATCTTCGTCACCGGACCCCTCACCGGCACGGCCATCCAGACCTCGGCCCGCTCGGCCCTGGTCACCCGCTCGCCCCTGACCGGCGGGTTCCTGGACTCCCATTGCGGGGGTCATTTCGGACCGGCTCTCAGGCGGGCGGGCTGGGACTACCTGTCCATCACGGGCAAGGCCGATTCTCCCGCCTACTTGCTGGTCTCCCCTGAAGGCGCCGAGTTCCTTCCAGCCGATGGGCTCTGGGGCCAGGACGCCTTCGAGACCGAGAAGGCCCTGCGCAAGGTACATGCCCGTTCAAGGGTGGCCTGCATCGGCCAGGCGGGGGAGAATCTCGTGCGTTTTGCCGCCATCGGCACCGAGTATAACCGTCACTTCGGCCGGGGCGGCTCGGGAGCGGTCATGGGCTCCAAGAACCTCAAGGCCATTGTGGTCACAGGGTCACAGCGGATAGAGCATTCTGACGACGATGAGTATAAAAAGCTGGCCAAACAGCTCACTGCCGATCTGAAGGAGCATCCCGGAGCCCAGAAGCGCAACAGGCTGGGCACCATGATGTGGATCCGCATGGGCCAGGAGGAGGGCCGCTTCCTGCCCACTCGCAACTTCCAGAAAGGGCAGTTCGAACACTACGAGAACATCACCTCTGAGACCATGAACCGGGAGCTGGACTGGAGCCACACGGGATGCTTCGGTTGCGGGGTCATCCGCTGCTCCAAGGTGTCCAAATGGGAGGGCAAGGAGATGGAGGGTCCCGAGTACGAGACCACCGCCTACCTGGGCTCCAACTGCGAGCTCGATTCGGCCCGGGATGTGGCCCAGGCCAACTGGTTATGCGATCGGTACGGAATGGACACCATCTCCACCGGGGTAACCATCTCTTTCGCCATGGAATGCGCCGACAAGGGTCTCCTGTCCGACGCTGACAATCAGCGGATCAGCTTCGGCTCGGCCAAATCCAGTCATGGCCTCATCGAGGACATCGCCATGCGCCGAGGGTTAGGGGACGTTCTGGCCGAAGGGACCCGGCGGGCATCGGCCACTATCGGAAAGGGTAGCGACCATTTCGCCATCAACACCGGCGGCATGGAGCTGTCGGGGGTCAATCCCCTGGGCAGTTACTCCATGGGTCTGGCCCTGGCCACCTCGGACTTCGCCAGCCACACTCGCTTCTGGAGCGCCACCGATGAGATGTGCGGCCAGCTGGAGGTCGAGAAACTGCCACCCTACGTGAAGGCGGGGCAGGACGAGGTGAACGCCCGCAACTGCCTGGTGGTCTGCGATTTCCTGCCCTTCGGCTTCGACCGGCTGGTGCCCTTCCTGAACGCCTCCACCGGTTTCGATTTCACGGAGGGAGATATGATGGAGGTGGGAGAGCGCGTAGCCACCCTGGCCCGGATGTACAACCTCCATTGCGGCCGGACCCATGCCGATGATACCCTGCCCCCGCGCTTCTTCGAGGAGCCCTCATGTGCCGGCCTGATGGAGGGTCGCAAGATACCCAGGGAGCTGTTCGACGGGCAGGTGGGGGAGATATTCGACCTGAGAGGCTGGGACGACCAGGGCAGACCCACCGCTGAGACCCTTGACCGGCTGGGCATCGACTGGCCTCATTAGACCCCGTTCTTCCCGACCCTTTGGGCAACGTGATGTTGGCTATGCTGTGAGCTAGCCTTTGTACCTTCTAAGCCGCTCAAGTATGGTCTGCTCATCGGCCAGACCGCTCAGGGCGATGGCAATCTGCTTGCGCCGCTCGCGGTCTCCGTTGTGATAGGCCCTGAACAGATAGTCCATGACCTTTGGATCATCCAGGTTGCGGAGGGCGGTTATGGCCTGAGCCCTGACCGCGGGTGAGGTGTCGAACAGCAGATGGAGCAGGACCGTGATGGCATGGTGGTTGGAGGTCCTTTCAGAGGCCCCATGGATCGAGGTGGTCGTTGAGCTCTCGTTATCCTGAGGAGTTGTACCGATAGGGGTCGATTGACCTTTAGCCTGATCTCTCAGGACCCTCAGGGCCGCGGCCGCGTCCCTGCGCACCTTTGGGTTGCCCTGTTTTAGAACCTTGACAAGCCCGGCGACATCGCCGAGCGCGGCCATCTGACCGACATCTGATCTTGAAAAAACCATAGTGCATCCCCCGCACGTTGTCATACGTTATGTTTTGAAAGTATTTCTTTTTTTCCCTTTTTCAACAGCGATGGAGGCGGAATGGGGGGGCCGCTCTCCAATATCGCAGAGGCTCGACCCGTCCCCTCAGTTTTATTTGCCTGCCAGCCATGGACGCCTGTGTCCCCTGACCCTCCCGGAGAGCGGGCAGATGCCTCCAAGCCACCCCTGGACCTCCTGGATTTCTCGGAGGCGGACCGGGAGGCCCGTGAGGCCGATCTGAAAAGGACCACCGTGAAACGAACTCCGGATAGTGGAACGGGCAGAGGCCAGACTGAACCGGTGAAGGACCTTCTCGATTTCACCAAGGCCGACCAAAAGGCCGAGGAGGATAGCCTGGGCACCCCAACCACCGAGGTGCGTCTGGGAGCCACCTGGCTGCAGGCCGGATCCCTGAGCATGCTCTCGTTCTCCTTCATCCTCCTGGGCATCTTCACCATCCCCGGGGTTCCCATCGAAGTGCAGGCGGGCTTTCTCTTCCTGGGAGCGCTGGTCCTGCTGGTTGGTGGCGAATGGCTCTTTCGCCTGGACCATGAGAGCTTCTATCCCCGGGGATTGACCTTTGGAGGCCTCAAGCTGGCCTACGGCGGGGCCTGGGCCCTCTACTTCCACATGGACCTGGTGGGTGCCGATCCGTTCATGGTCCTGTGGCTGGCCATCTTCACCGTCCATGCCGGTTTCACCCAGAGGTATCTCTCCCAGACCCTCCATGCCTCGGCGGTACTGCTGGCAGTCGTGGGGCTCTCGCTGGCCGCCGACCTGGAGCATCTGGATGTTGAGGCCTATGCCATGGTCCTGATGTGCGCTCTGGCCCTGGGTGCCGTGACGGCCCTCTGGCGGCGCTGGGAGACGGCGGTGCTGGGGGCCCTGGCGGTGGGATTCGCCTGGCTGGCCCTGAGCCTGGCCGAGGTCGATTCCATCGGTGGCATCCCCCTGGCCACCATCGAACGGGAGAGCGGGTTGATGGCCGGAGTGATGGTCCTGGCCCTGGCCCTGAGCTTGCAGGCCTTCCTGGCCCAGCGGCAATGCCTCATCGGCGAGCTTCACCCCTCCCTTCCCGAGCGGTATCTGTCCTACGGTGCCGTGGTGACCATGGGAGGGACCTTCGCCCTGGCCGCCGGATTCATGGTGGGAGCTGAAGGGGTAGCTGAACCGGGAGCGGAGGCTCAGCGGATGGTGGCGAGCGGTCTTGTGGGACTTGCCATCTACGGTCTGCTGGCGGGATATCTGCCCCTGGAACGGACCGAGCCGCTCGGACTGCGCTGGGCCCTGGGCGGCGGGGCGGCACTGCTCCTGCTGGCCGGCATCCTCAACGACTGGCATCAGGGTCTGGTCCTGGTCTCGGTGGGCCTGGTCCTGGGATGGACCGCGGTACTGGTGGTTCGCCAGTTGCGCCGCCTGTCCGAGGGATTGCTGGCGGGCGGTTGGGCGTTGCTCACCGCCGGTCTGACCCTGGCAGCCGTCCTGGGATGGGTCGGCCCCGAGGGACTGGGTCCCGGATTGATCATCCTCCACCTCATCTTCGTGGTCCTGCTCTGGAAACGCTCGGCCATCGACCTGGCCCTCCTGCTGACCCCGGTCCTGGCCATCTGGTCGGTGCTGTTCCATCAACTGCTGGGCGAGGAGGGGACCGAGGGGTGGCCGGCGCTCACGGTGGCAGGATACCTCATGGTCATGGCCCTGGCCAAGGCCCACCTGCGACCCGACCTACGACCCTTCCGGTATCTGTTCACCGGAGGCAGCGAGGGAGCCGACTGGGTCAGGGGTCAAAAATGGCTCCATATCTTCAATCTCGAACTGGGTACCGCACTGGTGGCGGGGGCGCTTGCCGCGGCCCACCTGGACTCACAATGGCAGGCCCTGGCCCTGGTCTTGCCCCTTGTTGCATTCACCCTGCTCCACATGTCGCTGGGTGGGGCCTGGGGGCGTTTGGGCCTGCCGGCCGCCTGGTTGGCCTGTGCCTGGCCGGCGGCACTGATCCTGCAGATACCCCTGGTCATCCAGGTCGGAGCCCTGGCCCTGGCCGTCCTGCTGGTGGTGCTCAAGGACCATCCCCAGGACTGGGCCCTGATGCTCATTGTCCTGGCGGCCGTGGGCGGCGGCGCCTTCAGCGGCACCGTGGAAGTGGAGGGGATGGACCCGCGCTGGCTCATGGTCGGCGTGGCCCTGGCCCTGCTGTCGGCCACCTTCCCCCGGGTCCGCGACGACTGGAGCGTAGCCTTCGGCACCGTGGTCATGCTGGTGGTGGCCTACGCCGCTGTGCCCGAGTATCCGGGACCCTACATCGTGGCCCTGGGCACGATGTTGCTGTGGGGTCTCTTCACTCTGGAACCGCCAGCGACCGCTGGTCGTTATCGTCTCTTTGTCAGTCCCTTCCTGGGGGCCCTTACCACCATGTGGCTCATCGTCTTCGGCTTCACCGGCGAGATGGGCTGGGAAGGGGTCTGGACGGTCCACTTCGGCAGCCTGATCGCGGTCTGGACCGAGACCCGGCGGGCGGGGTTGAAGGAGCCTCACCGACCATGGCTCATCGCCGGTCTGCTTCTGCCGCTGGCCCCGGCCCTGGTGACCCAGGGGGAGGATGCGACCGGGTACCTGGCGGTGCTGAGCCTGGGTGCCACCGTTCTTGCCGGCATCCACTGGTCTGGACGGCCCCTCTCGTGGATGGTCCCCTGGGGGGCGGCCACCCTGGCGGGATTGCATGTGTTCGCCATGCTCCACGACCCGGCCCGGGAGGTCCTGGGATGGGAGCTGGTCCGGGACATGGCCGTTGTGACCCTGCTGGTCTTCCTCTTCCTGGGTACCATCGGACCTCACCGTGATAGGTATCGCTGGTACGATGTTGTGCCGGCGACCCTGCTGCTGCTGATGGCCAGCTCCTTCGACCTGCAGATCAAGGGTGACTGGTCGGGACTGGTCCTGGCCGCGCCCCTGGTGGGACCCGCCATCTTCGCCCTGGGCCTGATGCACCGGGATGTGATTGTTACCCCCCTGGGTTACCTGGGAGCCCTGGCCGTGATCTACGTGGGACTGGAACGGATGGAGGGGGCCGGAATGGCCGGCGGGGGTCTGGTCCTGGGCCTGCTGATCCTGCTGGGCCTCGGCCTGATCTGGGAGCGCTGGGGAACCGGGGAACCCCTGACCTTTGCCTTCACCTTCACCGCCCTGCTGCTGCTCCTGCCCGCCTACTTCTACCTGGAACCCATGGATACCGAGGCCCATTTGCTCTCAGCCAACCTGGCCTACACCACCGCGGGCAACCTGGCCCTGGCCGGGGGCTTCCTCCTGGAGCGGCGCTACCTCAGACTGGGGGCGGCCTTCTTCCTGCTCGCCGGTATCATCCTCAACCTGTGGGCCTTGCCCGAACTGGGTGGGGGTACGTTCGCCGTCATCCTGGCCTACTGGTCCGCCGTCCTGCTGGCAGTCTCGATGATCTACTGGCACAGGCAACGCAGGGAACTGGTGGTTCCGGACAAACTTTAATTGGTAAGCCCTGGTAGGTACCCCGATAGTTTGCTCAACACCGCCCATCTGTCCAAGAACTACGGCAGCCTCACGGCACTGGATCAGCTGACCCTGGAGATACCCGAGGGTCGCATCGGACTCCTGGGACCCAACGGCGCTGGGAAGTCCACCTTCCTGAAGCTGGTCCTGGGCCTGCTGCAGCCCACCAACGGGGAGGCCGAGGTGCTGGGACACCGGGTGGGACCCGAATCCCTGAAACTGCGCAGACTCCTGGGGTACATGCCCGAGCACGATTGCCTGCCGGGCGAGGTACCCGGGGTCGAGTTCGTGGCCCAGATGGGGCGCCTTTCGGGCATGGTCAAGGGGGAGGCCCTCCAGAGAGCCCACGAGGTCTTGCATTACCTCCAGATGGGAGACGAACGATACCGACCCATCAGCGAGTACTCGGGAGGTATGCGCCAGAAGGTCAAGCTGGCCCAGGCCCTGGTCCACAGTCCCCGACTGCTCCTGGCCGACGAGCCCACCTCGGGATTGGATCCCATCGGTCGCGAGGAGATGCTGGGCATGCTAAGGGAGCTGAGCCAGGAGGGGGAGCTGAACATCATCCTCTCCACCCATCTGCTCCAGGACGTCGAGCACCTGTGCGACCGGGTGGTCATCATCAACGAGGGGCAGCTCCTGATCCATTCTCAGGTCAAGGACATCCTGGACCGCCAGTCGGGGATGGTGGCCCTGCACACCGACGCCCCCGACCGGATGCGGGAGGGTCTGCAGAAGCGGGGCTTCCAGATCCAGGGTCATGGCGAGGAGCTCCAGGTCCTTGGGGACACCGACAAGGTGATGATAGCCGCCGTGGGATTGGCCGCCGAGCTGGGGGTAGGGATCCGCCACCTGAAACAGGGCACCCATCGATTGGAGGACCTCTACCTGGAGACGGTGGCGAAAAAGACCGGGGGTGACAATGGATGAATCGGGATGAACCGGGTCAAGTTCAGACCTTTGAACCTGAAGCGGGTTCCTACGTTCCACCAACACCGCCGCCACCGCCGCCACCGCCACCCCGAACCGGTCCGTACGGTTCAGGACCCCCTTCGCCCTATCCCAAGGTCCCGCTCCCGCTGTCGGGCCACATAGCCCGCAAATACCGGCCCTACAAAGGAACCCTCCGGGACCGGCCTGCCATCATCTGGAACATGGCGGTGACCGAGTTCTTTCGAACCCTGAAACGCAAATGGACCAAGATCCTGCTGGTGTTCGTCCTCTTCATCTCCATCATGACCTCCATCTTCTCGGCTCCCGAACTTCTGGCGGAATCCGGAGGCGAGTACGATCCGGCGACCAGCATCGAATTCTACTCGGGTCTGACCTTCTTCGTCATCACCTTCACCGCCTTGACCGCCGGACGTTACATAAGCTCGGACCTGGCCGACAAATCCCTCTATCTCTATCTTGTTCGTCCCATATCCAAGGCCGACTATCTGGCCGGACGGCTCTTGAGCTCCATGATGGTCCTGAGCCTGGTGACCATCCTTCCCAACACAATCTCCTGGTTGACCATGATGGGTCTGGCGGGGGGTTCGTGGGGGGTCTTCCTGGATAACCTGTGGACCCTGGGGGCGATGATCCTCTACGGTCTGTTCTACATCCTGGTCTTCGCCCTGGTGGGTCTGGCCTTCTCAGCCTCCACTCCCAGGCGCAACTGGTCCATCGTGGGCATCTTCATCGCCTTCCTCTTCACGCTGAACTTCGCCGACATCCTGGCCCTCATCTCCGAGAACGACATCTACTATCACATCTCCGTGGTCCGCAACCTGGAGGTCATCGGTTACCAGATGGTCCGGGAGGAGCAGGTCTTCGATCTGCAATGGGGCCGGGCCCTGGGTGTTCTGGCCCTGATCTGCGCGGGGTGCGTGGGTTACATCCTGCACCGCCTGAGCAACGTGGAGGGCAAGATATGAGCCGAGAACCGGAGCCTGGAAAGGATCTGGCCTCCCGTGAGGAGGAGGATGTTCATCAGGCTCGGATCGAACCATCGTTGTCATCAAATGGACCATCAAACTGGTCACCTCCGGTGCCTTCCCAGGGGTCACCTCCCGGGCCACCAGCGCCCCCTCCGCCGGGCCAACCATCGGCCCCTCCGTCTCCCCCATCGGAGGATATAATCATCGAGGCCCAGGGTCTGTCAAAGAGCTACAAGATGGTGCTGGGACTGACCGATGTCTACCTGCAGATACCAAAGGGTATCACCGGCCTGCTGGGCCCCAACGGCGCCGGAAAGTCCACCTTCATCAAGCTCATGCTGGGTCTCATCCATCCCACCGTCGGCAAGGTATCGATAATGGGAGTGGATCCTGCCAAAGTTGATGTGTTCAGCAAGATCGGGTACGTGCCCGAGCATGAGGCTTACATCCCCTGGATGACCGGCCAGGAGTACGTCACCTTCTACCTGCGTCTGCAGGGACTGACCAAGAACAAAGCCCAAGCCCGGGCCGACCATCTTCTTGCCGGCATGGAGTTGAAGGAGGAGGCTCGCGGTCGAAAACTGGCCACCTACTCCCGGGGGATGGGCCAGAAGGTGAAGCTGGCCCGGGCCCTGGGTCATGACCCCGATCTGTTGATCCTGGACGAACCGTTCCAGGGCACCGACCCCTCCACCCGCAAGTTGATGATGGAGAACATCCGGGTCTGGGCCGAGCGGGGCAAATCGGTGCTCATCTCCTCCCACATCCTCCAGGATGTCGAGTCCCTGACCGACAACATCGTGCTCATCAACCAGGGACGGGTCCTGGCCCACGGTCATCGGCGCTCCATCCGGGAGATGATCGAACACATCCCCCAGAGGGTGGTGGTCGTCCCCCAGGACCCAGCCGATCGCCACCGTCTGGCCCACGCCCTGCTGAACCTGCCCTCGGTGCAAAAGATAGAGCTGACAGGAGGCGGGGGAAGTGAAGGCGGAGTTGGGGAACAAGGTGGAAAAGGAGGGGGGGAAGGTCGGGAGATCCAGGAGGCACTGCCCAAGGTGGAGATCCAGACCCATTATGCCGGTTACTTCTATCGGGAGCTGCCCCAATTGCTGGTGGGAGAGAGGATAGCGGTAAGAGAGATCGCCTCCCTGGATGACAGCCTGGAGACACTTTACAACTATCTTGTGGGAGGTCGGCAATGGAAGAACTAGTGAAGCGCTTCCTGGCCGATGCGCCCACCAAGGGAATGGCAATTATCGAGGACACGGTCAACCGGATCATCAAGCGCAAGGCCACCTACTGGCTGCTACTGGTGATGCTCCTTCCATCCTTGCTGGCCTGGGTCTGGTACGAGCGATTGAACGAGGAGGATATCCAGACCGATGAGGAGGGCAATCGGGTATTCGAGGATGGTGATACCGTAGAGGATGTCTCGGCCCGGATATTCCTGATAACCTACTACGTGATCCACCTACGGATCCTGGTACTGGTGGCGGTCCTGCTGATAGGCGCGGGTTTGATCCAAGAGGAACGGGAAGACAAGAGCCTGCCCTTGCTGCTTACCAGCCCTCTGAGTCGTTTCGAGGTGCTATTCTACAAGTACGTGGCCGGGGTGCCCATCATCACTGCCATCACCTGGTTGCCTGCAGTGCTGTACTACATGCTGTTCATGGGCGTGGCCGGGGGCGATATCCTGGTGGGCCAGCTGGGACTGCTGGGGGTGACCCTACTGCTAACCTTCCTTTCGGTGGCGGCCTACACGGCCATCTTCTTTGCCATATCGGCGGTCCTCAGGCGGCCCTTGCTGATCGGTACAGCTTACATCTTTCTCTGGGAGGGTTTCTTTGGAGATCTACTCCAGTTCTGGACCATGCGATTGACCGTCTCGTTCTGGATACGCTCCTCGGCCCTGCCCCTGCTGGCCTCCTTCACCGGTGAATCAGATGCCAGGTCAATACTGAACCTCAACGACTTTTTCGGCGATAGCCTGGCGGTGGGCTGGGTCTGGTCCATGATGGTCCTGGTGCTCATCAGCATCACCTTTCTTACCCTGGCCATATTCGCTCTGCGTTACAGGGACCTGGATATCAGTACCGAGCAATAGCGGGGAGGCCTCTTCCGGACAACTTCCTATTTCTTCCCGGTCCGCTCCAGAAATTTCTGGGCCTCATGGAGATAGATCCGATCCTGCTTGAACTTCCATGTGGCGTAGAAGAGGTAGCATCCGGCGATCATCTCACCCAATCCCAGGATGGTGAAGAACCAGGTCGGATAGGTCGGGTCATCCTCCTCTTCAAAGAGCACGATGACCAGGACCAGATGCTCAGAACGACTGCTATCGTTGAAATCCACATAGAAGGTGGCGTTGTAGACCCCCTCGGCAAAGAGGGGCCAGGTTACGGAAAGGTTGTCGGGACTGTTAAGGTGTGAGCGATTGAAATGCCATCCATAGCTGTCCACATTCTTCCGCTCCGCCTCGGAGAGCCCTGAAAGATTGCCCTGGAACACAACCGTTGTCCCTGAAACAACGATGAGCAAATGGGACTCACCGTTTGCCGTGGCCGTGACCGTTGAAACCTGAGCCTCGACCGATAAGGTGGAAAGAACAACAAAAAGTGATACAAAGGCAGTTGCCAGGAGCGAGATTTTTGCAGGATAGGTTCGTACCAAGGGTGCTCCTAGGTTGCCTGGCCATAGGCGGCGGAAAGCATGCGTGACTCGGTTCGCTCGCACTGCTCACACCAGAGGTCGCGATCCTTTCGGGTCATGGGCTTGCGGCACGAACCACACAGGGCGTTGACGACCCCTCCATTGGCGTAGGCTGTCTCGACCTGCACTGAAGGGTCGACCGAGAGGACCCCTGCCCTCACGGTGTCCAGCAGCCTGAAGCGATCCCGCAACCGGTCCACATACTCGCGGGCCACTTTGGATACATGGAGCGTGGCCTCCAATTCCACATCGATGCGCGTGCCTTCACCGACAACCGCGATTATCTTCATCACCACTGCCGACTCCTTGATGCGGGTGATCTGGCCGATGATCTCCATTGAAGGCTGGATCTTGATAACTGTGTCAGTGAGTGGTTTTACCTGGGCCTGAAAATCGTCATTATCGAGATTCACAAGGCCGGTCTGACTGGCATACAGATTGCCATCCTCTTCGAATACCCCCGGTCCGGGAGTGTGCTCCTCACTGGTGCTGATGAAATCTCCAGGGAATACTATCTGATCTTCGGACATTCATTTACCTCGTGGATTGAATATATAGATGGACCAACTCGATGGTTCTCGTTGAACGGGTGTGATGGGGATATGTGTAGGGCAGTTCGATATTAAACCTTTGCACGGTCTCGACCTCGATGCCCCGACGGGCCAGGGTGGTCTCCCAGTAGGAAGTGTTCAGCCCCAGATGAAGGGTGTGGATGTGTGAAGCAACATTGAGGGCCTTCTCCATGAAGGGACGATCCGCCCGTTTGCGCTGGGAGCCGAAAGGCGGGTTCATGATCACGGTATCGACCTGCCCTTGCCAGTGGCTGACCTCGGACAGGGAAAAGGTACAGCGATCAATGACCTCCATCGTTGTAGCCGTCTCCCGCGCCTGGGCCAGGGCCTTCTCATCCACCTCCACCCCTTCCACGGCCCGGGCTCCCAACAGGGCGGCGCCAATGGCCAGGCGACCGGTCCCACAGCCCAGATCGGCCACCGTGAGATCCTGAAGATGGCCCCTTCGATTGGCTTCCAACAGCATGCTGGTTGCGGTCTCCGGTGGTGTGTCGTACTGCTCCCATTCCAGACGATGGGTATTAAAACCCGGAACTTGCGAGAGGGCCTGTATCAATTGGTGGGGTTGCATGATTGGATGGGGCCGATCAGGCAGGGCGATATCGTCCATTTAGCATTAACATGGAACCCTCTTCATGTAAAATAACCAAGAGTTCCCTGGCTTTCTTGGCTTTGATGCCCTTCTTGACCACCTCGTTGATGAGCTCTTCCTCATCCACATGTCCATCGGGGGATATCGCCGCCAATTCGCGCAGGGTGGTAAGCATGATCACCTTGGGTTCGGCGGCCCGCTCCTCAGACGAGTAATCGGTCATGAAGGAGTCCACATCGCCTCGCGCCACATGCTCAAGGAAGTGCTCCAGGATATCGATGGCCTGCTGGGCATCCTCATCCAGGACCTCCTGACGCAGATGCATCCGGGCCGACGCCTCTGACAGTCTGACCAGGGCCTCCAGCTGTCGGGGAGTGATGCTTATCTTGTCCTTTTCCCTGGCCGACAGGGCCCGCATGTGAACATAGTAGTTCCGTAATCTCTCCTGGGCGGCGGGAGTCAGCACGGGCAGGAAATTGCGGCGGGCCAGGGCTATGTACTTGCGCAGGAAATCCTGATCCAGTTTTGGGGTAACAGATTCCTTGGCCAACTTGATGCTCTTGGAACCGTCGTCATCCAGGATGCCTTCCCCTTCCTGTCTGAGCAGTTCACCGGCATGGTGGGATTCCAGGATGTGATGGGCCATCTCTCCATCCACTTCGGGGTTGGGTCTGTCAAGGATGGCGAAGATGACATCAAAACGCGATAGCAACGTCGGCGGCATATCGATCTGGGAGTGCAGGGACTGGGCCTCGTCGAAACGGCCATACCTGGGGTTGGCTGCTCCCAGGACCGAACAGCGAGCCCTCAGTTCGGCAGTGATACCGGCCTTGGCCACCGAGATGGTCTGCTGTTCCATGGCCTCGTGCATGGAAGCCGTATCACCATCGGACATCTTGTCGATCTCGTCGATGCAGGCGATTCCACCATCGGCCATCACCAGAGCCCCGGCCTCCAGGGTCCAGCGGCCATCCCCGAACTCATCCCTAACAGCCGCTGCCGTGAGACCGGCGGAGGTGGTGGACTTTCCCGAGGTGAGAATCCCTCTGGGTGCCAGGCGACTGACATATCTTAACAGCTGGCTCTTGGCCACACCGGGATCACCCACCAGCAGCATGTGGATATCTCCCCGGATGTTGGTATTGTCGGGAAGTTGCTTGGCCACACCACCAAAGAGCAACAGGGCGATGGCGGTCTTCTCCATCTGCATCCCGTATATGGAAGGGGCGATGGAGCTGACGATCCTGTGTCGCAGGTTGGGGACCTGGGCCAGATCCATGATCTGTTCGCGCTCCTCATCGCTGACGGCCACCTCCTCGAACTCGGTCACCCGTGCGTCCATGGATATGGCATGCAGGTAGATATCGAACGAAGTGAGAGGCTGGCCTCCCTTGCGTCGCTGGCGCTGTCGCAAGATACCGTTGATGATTACCCGATCCCCGGGCATGACCCGGGCCGCCAAGGCCTCCTCGGCGTAGACCACAAGCCTCTCGGGTTGGGCCCCAGCAGGAAGGGCCTCTGGAAACTCCTGCACCTCCAGCAACTGGGAATCGACATAGATCGACCTTTCGGGAATGAAGCGAAAATCGGTGCATTTGCAATCCCGATCCCGGCAAAGACGCGGTTCTTTGAATATGAAGAAATCCTGTGATAGCCGGTTGGGGTGGCGCTCCCATTCACACAGGTAATGGCCCAAGGTCACCCGGGGGCGAACCTCGAGGGCCTTGCGTACCAGGACCTTGACCGATATCAGCTTGTTAAGGTGACTCTTTCGGATGTTCCGAACATCGACGCCCACCTCCTCCTGGGGTATGTCCGATGGCTCCACTCCGATCTTCAGTGGGCCGATCCCAGCCTGCTTCACCCTTTCCCGTTCAGCCTCGGGCACCTCTTCCAGGACCGCCATCTCCGCAGCCTTCGTAGCCTCGGTCGGCCGTTGCAACAACGTGGCAGCCAGTGCCGGCGAGTGATCGTCCACCTCCTCGAAAGGTATCTTCAGGAACGGCTCGTCGGGATAAGCACCGGCGATCTCCCTTATCCTATCAGCATAGGTCGGCAGGCCGGTTTTGGGTCTACCCTGGGTATCATACTCGATCTTGCGACCCGGTTCCAGGTAGGGAGTTGTGGTGAAAAAACCCCTCCAGAGTTCCACCAGATCCTCCTGGGTGGCCTGGGCTGCACGATTGATGCTACGCTGGTTGGGCGGAAGTGGGGGGTGTTCACTTTGGGCTATCAAGGGCTCTTCGGCCATGGGGCCTCCCCCTAGTGACTATGGATATATGAGATGTCCTATCAAATGAAATGCGGAGCCAGTCCCAATGCGATTACTCCATTTCATCCTGTGTTTTTATTAAAGGTATACGGTAGGCGGGGCGACCATGGCGACCTCCCGTAAGATTGTATTGATGCTGTCCAGTGAACTGACAGCCGCCATCCTGGGTTGGTTGGCCATCAAGCTGATCCTGTTGCACATGGGCAAGGAGGCTCTCGGCGAGCTTGCCTTCGCCTTGTCCCTTGTCGGCAGCTTCTCCTTCATCGGCCTGCTCGGCTTTCGTCAGGCTCATGTGAAAAGGGTCTCGGAGGGTCAGGACCTGGGCCGTTGTATCGGTACCTTTGCCTACATTCGCATCGGTCTGCTGGCCTTGTTGGCTATCATTGTTCTGGGGGCCTTGGGAGCCTGGTTATATGTATTTAACAAACCATTGACCGATGTCAGTGCGGCGTTGATACTGATCATCCTGGTCTATTATCTATTATTCTTTGTAAATGGCATTCCCAACGCCTCTTTCATCGCTCGCCAGGAAACAACAAAGGTAACTTTACCTACCCTGATCGGTAATCTTGTCAGGCTTGCAATGATGTGTCTTGTTGCCCTCATGGGAATGAGCGTCATCTATCTCGGTTATGCATATGTTATCGGTATTTTGTGTACTCTTGTTCTTTCGCTGATCCTCTTTCGAAGTTATCCCATTAAGAAACCTTCGAGGGAGACCATTCAATCATATTATAGATTCGCACGGCCTTTAATGTTCGTAATAATAATTTCTAATGCTACCAATTACATAGACAAAGTTGTTCTGGGCATCTTTAGCAATAGTAAGGAGTTGGGTACTTTTTATGCAATCCAGAGAGTGGTGTTGATCCTATTTACTTTGGTTACAGCGGTTGAGGCTTTATTGTTCCCTCAGCTATCATCCATGCACGCTAAAGAGAAGAACTCAAAGCAATTGAGAGAACGGGTTCATCTGGTCGAACGCTGGTTACTTTTACTATCCATTCCGGTAATCGTCATCTTCTGGGCCATTCCCGAAACGACCATCCTCGTGCTTCTATCTAAAGGTGTTGCTACTACTGATGGTTATCTACTTCTGCGTCTACTCTCGTTAATGGTATTGTTGCGTATTATTCTCCGCCCTTATCGTATCGTTCTACGGGCAATAGATCGTCCGGATCTTGCTGCACGTGTTGGTCTGACAAGGGGTCTTGGAACGATAATTCTAACATGCATTTTAGTACCAAAGAATCTTCCACCCTATATCGGTGGATACGAGCTTGGCGACATGGGGGCGGTCGGTGCTGCCTGGGCATTACTTGTCGCTACGGCCCTAGCCCTAATCATAGCTCAGGTCGAGACCTATCGACATCTTCATCTCCATTCTTCCCATCGTGTTCTCTTGGCTGCTTTTGCAGGAATGGTTACATTCGTTCTTATCAATAGCATTTCCAGCCTAGTAGTAATTGCAGGGTGGTGGATGTTGATATTAATTAGTTTGTTTGGATTAACCTTTTATTGGTTGATAATGATGTTGATGAAGCAGGCTTCTATTAATGATGTTAGAAGAATATGGGAAGCTATTCATCCTAAAGAAATGAGTCGGTATATGGCTAGTGAATTGAAGGGGTTGTGACAAAGAAGAGATGAATAATGTAAAGTCATTATTTGTTCTCAATAAATTCCCTAATCATATTGGTGATATTAATTGAAGCTCGGCCATCACCAAATAGATTTTTACGTACATTATTTGGTTCCCAACAGTTGATGGCTTCTTCCAATTTGCTAATGTCGGTACCGACTAAAGTATTCATTCCTTCTTTTACAGTCTCAGGCCAACATGTCCAATTCATAAGAGTAATACAAGGTATGCCTTGTATATATGCTTCTTTTTGAACACCACCAGAATCCGTTATTATCTTTTTTGAGAATTTTTCTAAGTGAATAAATGTGATATAATCTACTGGGTCAATAATTTTTATCTGTTTGTTAAATGTCGTTTTTGATAACTTCTCAATCACTATCCTTGTTCTTGGGTGAATAGGGAAAAGAATTGGTATCTCTGATTTTGATAATTCAAGTAGAATATTCCGAATTCCCGATAAAGAGTTAGTATTTACCGGCCTGTGAATTGTTAGTAAATTGTATTCTTTCTTTTCAATACCATATACCTTATTAATAATTGAAAAATGATCTTTTTGAATGGAATTTAATAATATATCGGCCATTACATCACCACATAAATAGTTATTTCTTATATGACCTTCACTTATAAGGTTTTCCATGGCAAATCTAGTAGGGGGGAAAAATAATGAAGTAATTGAATCTACAGAACGTCTATTAATTTCTTCTGGTGTCAATAGTCTTTCTAATCGTAATCCTGCTTCGATATGTGCTATTGGTAGAAACAATTTTGCTGCCGTTACTGCACTTGCTAAAGTTGAATTTGTGTCACCATATACAATAACAATATCTGGTTCTTCCTTTATTAGAAATTTCTCTAATTTCATCATTATTTTTCCCACTTGAAGAGAATGAGATCCCGATCCGACCCCCAAGTTATATTTAGGAGAAGATAGATTGAATGTATTATAATGTAATTTTGACATTTCAAAATCATAATGTTGACCTGTATGAATTGTTGTAACCTTACTTATTTTTTTTAACTTTGGTATAAGTGCTGCTGATTTAATTATTTGAGGTCGAGCCCCCACGATAGAAACAATCCTCATCCTATCAATTCCTTTAAAGTTTGAAGAAGTTTCTTTTCTTGTATTTCCCAACAATATTTGTTATTAAAAGCATTAATTGCATTACGTTTTAGTATAGATGGATTTTTGATGTTGAGAAATTGTATTATCGCCATTGCAATTTCTTTAGCGTTAGCATTATGAAAAATAATTCCGCATTTTGACTCTTTAATTATCCTTGCTCTTTCATAATAATTAATCGCGATTGGAGGTATTCCAAATGCCAAATAGTCAAGTATTTTTCCGGGTATTGCTATTTGGCATTGGAATGAATGATTGAATTGTGTGAAACCAATATCTAAAATATTAAAATAGTTGTGAATATCATCGTATTTGATATAATTCAATATTTTAATAAGTTTCGTACATTTTTTCTGATTCGAAATATGGATCAATCGATTTACTTCATCTCTTGGACCTCCTATTACTAGTAATTTAATTCGTTCGGTATAATAATTTTGATATAAATATGATATTGCATCAATTAAAATATGTAAGTTTTTACCTTCAAGTTCGCCAAAGTATCCAATGATAATATCAGTAGTTTTGTATCCTAATTCACTGCGTACTATCCTCTTTGATCTGAATATTAATTCACTCACTTCTTTTTTTGGTCTGCTTGTGTATAAAACATTTGTATTTACTCCCCTACCGACGAATTTTCTTTCTAGAGATTTACTTATTGTAAATACGTAGTCTACAAATTGCAAACATATAACTTCAAGAATATAAGTAATAATTCCTAGTAATCTACTTGAATTTGTTTCCATTGCCGGCCAATTTTCATGTGAATCATAGATTAATGGTATTGAAAACATCAATTTAGTGATAATCCCAATAGGTAACATTTCAAGGTCGTGTGATACAATAACATCTGGCTTGATTTTTTTGGTTTCTTTTATCATTTTTAATGATAATCTGACATATTGAGGCAATTTTACGAAAAAATTCTGATTCTTTTTATTGATAAATTGTTCTATTCTATTAATTTTAATCTTCTTATGTATTTCCGTTTTTTGATATTTAACTAATCTTCGAGGCCAACAGATTATTGTAACGTCATAATCATTATTAACCAATGTTTTGGCTTCCATGAATACTCGTTTATCAATATTTGGATAAAATATATCATTACCAAGGAGCATTACTACTTTCAGAGACATTGGTTATCCTATTAAGTTATTCAATACAAGTTTAATAACTTCAAATGATTCTGCATATTTTGTTCCCATTTGAGTTCCTCTTGTGTTTAATACACTAAGAAAAAACGATGATTTAAAATAATAATTGTGTTTTTGGCTATTATAACAATTAAGAGCTTTTATTTTATTATCAACATGCCTTTCTTCTAAAGAAAAAAAACAATTAGTTGTGAATTGTATGTTATTCCAAGGTAATTCATATCCTAAAATTGTACAGCTACGAAATGCCCTCATACATTCATTTGTTATTACTTGATGATCTTGATGTAAATCTGACAATGTTGGTGAAAAAACCATATCAATATCAACTTTCTTATTTAAATCAAAAAGAAATTGCAATATCTCTTGTCTTTGTTTCGGAAACTGTCTAACTTTGAATTCTAATATTGAATAATCATGTATCCCCAACTCTCGACTTGCAAGCTGCGCCTCATTGATTAATCCTTTATTACTGCAATATGAAAAATATATTATTTCCACTTTATGGCCCAACTCTATTAGTTTTGATATTGTTGCCCCACAACCTAATTCTGCATCATCTGTGTGAGGACTTAATACGACAATATTCATGGTTTGCATTGACTCTCCTATTGTGATATTTTAGTTGTGATTCTAATAATATTTCTATCAATTCTTCTTTGGGA
Organism: uncultured archaeon; assembly: GCA_964384995.1. Lineage (GTDB taxonomy): Archaea > Thermoplasmatota > Poseidoniia > MGIII > CAYLMJ01 > CAYLMJ01. The sequence continues at coordinate 103,726 of CAYLMJ010000004.1, forward strand.
TTTGATATAACAATTGTGTAGTAGTATATTGTTTTCTTTTTGTATACCAGATTAAAAAATTAAAATAAGCTATACTATTCACCATTCCTACATGTATCCCAAATCTTCAAGTCGGCGTTTGATACGAGCTTCATCAT
>CAYLMJ010000005.1:0-100873 GCA_964384995.1 uncultured archaeon
GTCAGATGTATTAAAAGCACTTTGACACTTTATCTACGTCTATTTAAATCTAACGAAAAAGATATAATAACAAGTTGTGACCATATATAAAACCATGTGCTGGTCATTCTACGCCCCCCGAGTCTGCAAATCTTTGCTATTATTGCTCGGGCTGGTCCTGCTCATCGCGCCAAGTGCCATGGCATTAACTATCAGTGATATTCGCGAACGGGAAGGCTCACCCGGCGATGATGTACAATTCAACATTCGCGTGACCAACAACAATAACCCTTCCGAAGCTCCAAGAATATGGGTGTTAATTGAGGAATTAGATAATCCTTACCCTGATTTTTATATTACCATCGAAGACCCCGAACGCGCGATAGAATCTGGAAGTAGCACAATGTACAAGATCATCATCGAGATCCCATCCGATGCTGATGATGGTCAATATCTGTTCCTGCTCAGCTTGAAGGAGCGACGTGATGGTGAAGAATATGATGACGAACATTACGATGCGATGCAACTGGAATTGAACGTGGCTTCCAGTCCAAACTCCACCACTACAGGCTCTACAGCTTACATCGCAGCCGGCATCGCCATCACAGGTCTGGGCATCTTCTTCCTGGAGAAGAAGCACTACCTGCTTACGGCCTTCGGCATCATCCCGGCCCACTGGCGCATAGAATCGGAACAGGTCCTGGACAACGAGGTGCGCGCCTCGGTGTTCGAGCAGGTGCGGACCCATGATGGCATCAGTCTCAGCCAGATAACCAAGAAATCGGCTCTGAGCAAGTCCACCGTGCGATACGCCCTGCGGGTCCTGCTGGCCTTCAACTACATCATCCAGGGGCCCAACCGCTACTATTACCTCCCTGGTCAGAGCACCAGCCACCTGACCAACACCCAGACCACCATCCTGGACAAGCTGGTCACCAAGGAGTCCTATCGCCAGGAGGACCTGGCCCGGGCCGTGGGGATGACCCGCGCCGGGCTGACCCACCAGCTGGACACCCTCATCCGCCGCGGCGAGGTCGAGCGCATCAAGCGGGGCCGCCAGGTCTACTACCGGCCCAGCGGTCGGGGCACCCCCCCGGAAGAGGAGTCAGAGCCTCCCGGTGAGCACTGGTGGGACAAGAACAGCGCTTGAACCACGATACCCTCATCCGGCCTGGTGTTGTCAATAAAGACAGGTAGGAAATTCAATCCTGAACCATGGCAAAGGCCGGGCAGATCCCTTGTTACACTTTGATTGGTTTTATCTCGATAAGTATATAAAGACACCAATAGAGGAGCTTCTCGGTTTGATAGACCTATTCCATCGATGTCCGGGTCCACGAGGCACCGCCCCGGGCCTGCCAGACACAGCCCATGAAATGGCGTACCAGACGGGCGGCCAGAGCTGATGTGTTGCCGTTGTCGAATGGCGGGCAGACCTCCACGCAGTCCAGACCCACTAGCCGATCGGAGAGGAAGTTCATGGCCTGGATGATCTCGAAGGGGGTCAGACCAAAGGGCTCGGGGGTCCCCACCCCTGGGGCGAAGGCCGGGTCCACCACGTCCATGTCCAGAGAAAGGTAGATGTGGTCGGCCGAGAGCCATTCCAGCACGTCGGCCAGATTCTCCCTGATGTCGCTGGCGTTCATCTGGGAGCTGTCGATGAAACGCAGGCCCTGCTGACGAGCTTTCGAAATCTCCTTTCTGGAGGCCGAGCGGAGGCCCACCACCGCCAGGTTCTCGGGACCCACAAGGTCGGCCAGCCGGCGGGTGGTGGAGGCATGGCTGTGGGAATGACCCTGGTATTCGTCCCTGAAGTCCAAGTGAGCATCCAGCACCACCACCGCCAGGTCGGGATAACGCACCTTGAGCCCCTCCACTGCGGCCGGGGTCAGGCTGTGCTCGCCTCCCAGTCCGATGGGGACCTTGCCGGCCTTGACAGTGCGGGTCACAAGCTCTGTCACGGCCTGCCGATTGGCGGCCCGGTCGTCACCCAGCTCAATATCACCGTAGTCGTTGGCTGGCACCTCTTTCAGGTCCAGTCCCAGTTCCAGCAGAAAGGTCTCGAAATTCTCCGAATGATGCCTGATCTGGGCGGGGGCCTGGGCGGTACCCTGGCGAAAGCAGACCGTCCCTTCGTCGGGATAGCCGTATATGACAAAGGCGGCCTGGTCGAAACTGGCCTCTGCGTCGGCGAAATGAATGGAGGGCATGTAAGGGGGCCCCTAGACCTTGGTGATCATGCGCCGGCCCATGGCCTCCAGGTACTTGATCTCGGCTCCCGGTTCCAGGCCTTCCTTGAACTCCTCAGGCACGGGCAGATTGAAGGTCTCGTAGCTCTCCATGTCCATGAGTTGTACCTCAGAGCCCATCAACGAGAGAACTTGAGCCTGCCGTTTGTCGATCATGGGCACCTGGACCTTGTGTTTCACCGGATGGACCGTGGAGCGCTTCTGGTTGTCGAAGACCCCGATGGCGACGATGCGGGCCTTGGCCTCACCGTGCTTGCCAGGTTTGGAGGTGGTCATCTCCACGATGCGACAGGGTTCGTCATCGATGATCATGTAGCGGTTGACCCGCAGCTCGCGTACTTCTTGGACCGTTTTCAATGGGTTAACCCCCGATGTCCTGAGAGGAGGGAACCAAAGCCTGTTCGTTGTTCTTAAGCTTTGGGGGCTTCGTCATCCCACCGATCCAGATCACATCATACCTGGGAGAGGGCTTCCATCAGATCGGGGCGCCCCTGGGACCGGTCCTCCAGCATGGCGGCCAGGGTTGAACCATCACCCCAGAGCTTGCGGGCGCTGGCGGCAACATCCCTGCGGGCGGGCAGGTTGAGCAAGGGCCATACAGGCTGCAAGGCTAAGGTCAAAGCCTCCTCCAGACCCATGTTTTCAACCTCCATGCAGGCTTCCATCAAATAGCCGGTGCCCAGAGGATAGTGGCTGCGGATGATCCGGGCCAGGGAAGTGATCCGTTCCAGATCCAGGTCGGTATCGGCCTCATGGTCTGCCTGTTCTTTCAGAAGGGGGTCCAGGATCTCGCGCTCCAGATCCGGATGAGCCAGGGGTACCTCGATGAATGCGAATCGTCGACGCAGAGCATAGCCCATCTGGAACGAGCCCGATTCGGAGGGTGTGGCGGTGTCGAAAGTGGCGATGAGCCTGAACTCGGGAGGCATTAGGTAGGGCCGGCCCTGGGACTCGGTGGCGGTCAGCAGGGGCAGCAATTCCCGATACTCGAAGACGGTGAACAGCTTGCCAAAGGCCAGGTCCATGTCAGCTTGCTCGAAGTTGTCAATTATCAGATAGTGGGGACGGGGCCCTTGCCTGTTCCGGGCCGATGTGTCACATTTGCGGGCAGCCGCGGCCGCCACGCCCTCCACAAATCGAGCACCCTTGGGCGGGTCATGCTCCAGCCAGCCCAGCAGGTCGGAGGCGGTCCAGTCGGCGTTGGCACGGGTCTGGGTGTAGTTCTCAACGCCGCAGAGGGCCTCGGCCAGTTGACGGGCCAGAGTGCTCTTGCCGGTGCCCGGTGGACCGACCAGGAGCAGGTTGCGTCCCGCCCGCAGGTGAGCCACGGCCTTGACCACCAGGGCCTTGGAAAGGGCCAGATCGCCCAGGACCTGGGCCGGATCCACGGTCATATCCATTGGCACCGGTTTGCGGGGTTTGGGGAGCAGGGAGGGATCACCCCTTCGGGCCGCTTGGAGCACAGCGCCCCAGATAACCTCGTAGACCGGTTCTGATACTGGGCCGAAATCCACGTCATCAGGATGTTCCGGAGTGGCCAGGACCTCGAAATCGATGAAGTGGTCCTCGGTCACCAGGTCGGCCCACTCAAGATTGGCCTCCCGCGCACTGCGAGCTGCCTCGGCCAGTTTTTCATCCGCGGCTCCGGCACTTCGCGCCGCTTCGGCCAGCTCGATCATGCCCCATTCCAGGAAGGCTTCGGGAGGGGGAGGGGGCGTGACGCTGCCCCATTCCGTGGCCGCCTCCAGGGCGGTGTGGGCCAGCCGCTCCCACGTCGGTGCCAACCGATCCAGATCGTTCATCAGGGTGGTTCCAAAACCGGTGAGTCGAAAACGCTCATCCCCCAGTGATCGGACCAGTCCCACGTGTTCCAGCGAGCCCACCAGTTTCAGCTGGGAATTGGGTATTCGCTCCCCCTCCTCGGGAGCCTTTCGCAACCGGTTGACCAGATCGAGAGCGCCGGGTTGCACCAACCATCCCAGGGCATCTTGGACCAGGGAGGGCAGGCGTGAATATCCAGAGGCTTCAGCCTCGCTTTTGTCCAAGGTCCCCTTCCTGTCTGAGGCGCCCTCTTTGGATCGGGGACCCTCATCGGCCGAGGTATCTGGTTCAGGCTCGGAGTCGGTCACAAAGGACCAATGACCGGTCTTGCTATAAAATCCCATCTCGTCTGGTCATCGGTCGCTTCTAATCCTTGTAGCTGGAGGGGAAGAGCAGCAGCAGGCCGGTGATTATCTCGAGTCGCCCCAGCCACATCAGCGACACCAGGACGACCTGGGTTGGTGATGACAGAGCCCCGTAGTTGCCCGCCGGACCCAGGGTACCCAGGGCCGGTCCGATGTTGGAAAGACAGGCAATGGAGGCCGACATGGCCTCGATGAGGTTGAGATCGGGTTCCAGGGCGGCCACCGCCAGAGCCCCACCCATGAAGAGCAGGATGTAGATGAAGAAGAAGACCGCCACCGAGCGGACCATCCCTTCGGGCAGGGTGCGGGGACCTATCTTGAGCGGCAGGACCGCCCGGGGGTGGATGATGCGAATGAGCTCCCGGCGCAGGGCCTTGACCATGACCGACAGCCGCACGATCTTCATTCCGCCGGCCGTGGACCCGGCGCAACCGCCGATGAACATCAGCAGGAAGAGGATGAAGAGCAGGGCCGGAGCCCAGTTGGGGTCCTCGACCGAACCCACATAGTTGGTGGAACTGAAGCCGGTGGTGGTGCCGATGGAGACCACCTGGAAGAGGGCCATCCGCACAGAATGCCCGACCCCCATGCCTCCGGCGGCGACGAGTCCGAGGGTGATGAGAAGACAGGCGGCTAGGATGACACCCAGGTAGCTGAGCAGCTCCGAATCGTGGGTCAGGCGATTGAAAGCGGTCTTGAGCCTCTCGGGGAGCGCCGTCGGTGCCCGCCACTGGGCCTTGTCCGTGGGGGTGCGATGTTCCCTGGGCCGCAGGAAGGCCGAGAGCCAATGGAAGTGGAGGATGAAGTTGACCCCGGCCAGGAACATGAAGAGGATGATGATGGACTCCACCCAGGCCGAATTGTAGCTCTCGATGGAGCGGGCCTGGGGCGAGAAGCCACCGGTTGAAAGGGTCGAGAAGGAGTTGGCCACCGCATCGTACAGCGGCACCCGAGCGAGGACCAGGGCCACTATCTCCACCAGGGTGAAGGCGGCGTAGACCCACCATAGGAGCAGGGCGGTCTGCTTCAGCTGGGGACTGAGCTTGGTCACCTCCTCGGTGCCGGGCATCTCGGCCCGCATGAGCTGGATGCCTCCGCCGGTGAGCCTGGAGAGGACCACCGCGGCCAGGACGATGATGCCCATGCCTCCCAGCCACTGGGTCAGGGAGCGCCACAGCAACAGGGACCTGGGCACGCCCTCCCAGTATCCGGTGTCCACATCACCGTCCATCTGGAAGACGGTGGCCCCTGTGGTGGTGAAACCGGAGATGGACTCGAAGTAGGCCTCTATCGGCAGTAAAACATCGCTGAGGCAGTAGGGCAGGGCACCGAATGCGCCGATGAGAAGCCAGACCCCGGACACGATGACGAAGGCCTCCCGGTCCCGCAGTTCCTCGGTGGTGGAGCGGGTGGACCAGTACATGGAACCGCCCACCAAAGTGGTCAAAGCGAAGACCGAACCATACCAGTGCAGAACGTCGCGAAACCCCTCCCCCAGCAACAGACCCGCCACCAGCGGTACCAGAAGGAAGGGTGCAAAGAGCAACAGCACAATGCCCAGGGTGTTGATCACCAGTCTGACCCGCATCTGTGGTCCTCCTAGCCGAAGAGGCGTTCCACCTCTGGCAGGGCCCTCTGGAGGCAGAAGAGCACGCCCCGGTCGCCTTCGTGGATGGGCTGGGCCCGGTCGATGATGACCCCCTTGCCCTCGCGCAGGAGCGCCCCCATTATGGTATGGCGCGGGAATTTGATCTTCTTGATGGGACGGCCGATGAGAGATGAGCCCTCCCTGACGGGCAGGACCCGGGCCACGGCCTCGCCGGTGTGCAGGGCTTCGAAGGCGGCGCCATCATCGGTGGAGGTGGCGTGGTTGAGAATGGCCGAGTAGGTGGACATCAGGGGATTCACCAGCACGTCGATGGAGGTGTCCTCCAGAGCGTACTCCAGCTCGGGCTTGTAGGTCAGGGCAACGGTGCGTTTGGCCCCCTCCCGCTTGGCCATCAGGGCGGCTACGACGTTGAGCTCCTCGTTGTTGGTGACGGCCACGAAGTGGGAGACATTGCGGATGCCTTCGTCCTCGATGAACTTGCGATCGGTGGGGGAGCCGTTGAGGATCAGGACCCGGTTGGGCAGGGAGTCGGCGGCCTTGGTGCAGAGGGTCTCGTCCTCCTCGATCACCATGATCTCCAGCTTCTTGTACCGCTTGGCCAGACGCCGGGCGACCTCGAGACCCACGGTGGAGGCACCGGCGATCATCACCTTGTCGGTGGATCCCTCAAGGGTCAGTTCGTGGGGCTGGCCCATGCGCTCCATGAGCTGGGGGATGGCCTCCATTCGCGTCATCAGGCTCAGCAGACGGTCACGGGGCAGGAGGACCTCATCGGGGGTTGGGATGATGACCGACTCTCCCCGGTAGAGGGCCACGGGGACCACGCTCTCGGGGAAGTTGACATCCCGCAGGGACTGGCCCACCACCGGAGAACGCTCGCTGATGCGGGACTCGAAGACCCGGATCCGCTCCTTCTCGAATATCTCCAGGTTGGTCAGCGAAGGCCGCGAAAGCAGGTGCCAGATGCGGCGGGCCGCCAGGTCGTCGGGACATAGCGCCGCATCGACGCCGAAGACCGTGAACTGCTCCAGGGAGGTGGGCCGGGCGACATAGTCCAGGTTGTTGAGCCTGGCGATGGTCCGGACCTTGAACGCCGCGGCCACGGAGCAGCAGAGCAGGTTGATCTCGTCGCGGCCGGTCACCCCGATGAACAGGTCGGTGTTGGCCAGGTTGGCCTCCTCGACCAGTACCTGGGGAACGGCGGCATTGCCCTGGACCACCTGGACGTCCAGCTCTCGAGCCCGCTGGCAGGCGGAGCTGTCGGCCTCGATCACCGTCACCCCGTGACCACGGTTGCCCAGGTCACGGGCCACCCGGTAACCGACCTCGCCGGAACCGGCAATGACCACCTGCATTGGTTTTACCCAGCCTCCCCCTTATTTAAACCATTTCGGTATTTGGTTTATTGGAAAAAACCTTGAAAACGCTGTTGCCTCTCGTGGTCTCTGGAACACAGTTTTAAAACCCGGTAAGGGCTGTTATCGTCGATGGTCATACCGGAAGACCCCTTTGATACCTCATGTCCCGACTGCGGGAAGGAGAGGGTCGAGCATGAGTGTTCCCGGTGTGGCTGGAAGGATGAACCAAACTATAGGACACATGAATGGGGGATTCCCCCTGAAGGAGGCGAACCTCCTGGACCGGACCCTTCGGGTCGACCGGAACAGGAGGGCTCGGATGAAGGATCCTCAGAGCTTGACGGTGATCGGGGGCTGGAACTTCATCAACGTCACGAGAGCCAGCCAAGATACGCGGCCTATCCCCACGCTGAACCTCATCATCCGTATGGGTCCCAGGTTTCAGATCCTTTATATACTTATCCTTACAACCCCCGTTCCTCATATCCACCACAAGATCGACACCCCCACCAACAACCTCTTCCGCATCATTATCCCCCTCATCCTCACTATCCATCTCACCATTCTCCCCACCAATACTCTCATCCCTCACATCTACCACCATACTGGGGTTCCCATCGGGGCGAGACCGAGAAGCTGTCCAACAAGGTGGGCCGGGTCCTGCTCTTCGGTCTTACCTGGTCCATCATCGGGTTGCTGATACTGGGCAACCTGGCCGCCCTGGCCATAGCCGGTCCAATGGTGTTGTCCGACCTGAAGGAACATGGCTATTCCCATCCGGTGGGTCTCTACTACCCCGACACCCCCCTGTCCCACGAGGACCGGGTGATCTGGCTGGATGGGGTCTGGCTGCAGCTCTACTGGATCGGTCTGTGGCTGACCCTCATGGGCAGTGTGGTCTGGCTGCTCCACCGCCACCTGCCGGTGATGCTGAGACAGTTGCTGGAGGACTTCGAGACCCGAGGCAGCAGGCCCAACGAATCCCTGGACCACCAGGGTTTCTGGAGGATCATGGCGGGATTCTTCATGTTCAGTGCCGCCATCTCCATCGCCGTCCTTTCCGGGGCCGAGGCCGGTGGGGCCGACCCCGAGGTGCTGGACCTGTCCACCGAACCGGTGTGGCAATCGCTCTTCCTGCTGGCCAATGCCTCAGTGTGGGAGGAGGTGATGTTCAGGGTGATGCTGATAGGGGTGCCCCTGGCCCTCTTGCATCTGGCGAGGTCCGACGGGAGAGAGGGTGAGGAGGATGCGTTGGGGGCCACAGACCACGAGGCCAATGGAGCCGAACCGAGGGTTGACGAGGGACCCCTCTGGTACCATCATCTCTGGGGCGGGGTGGGGGCCTGGGACCGCCCTACACTTCTGCTGGTGGCGTTCTCCTCGTTCTATTTCGCCTATGCCCATGTGGGCCACGGCTGGGACTGGTTCAAGGTACCCGGGACCTTCGTGGCCGGGGTGCTCTTCGCCTACTTCTATGTGCGCTGGTCCCTTCCCGCCGCCATCACCTTCCACTTCCTCTTCGATTACCTGGGGGCCTTCTACCTCATGGAGGAGGCCGGCCTGTACACCAGCTGGATCGCCGTGCCCCTGGTGATCACCGGCCTGGGCATTCTCATCGCCTTCTTCTGCGGCCTGATCGTGATGGTCTGGCTTGTGCCCAACTACTACCGCTCGCTGAAGGAGGTACTGCTGTCGGCCTTCCTCAACCGTGAGCGCAGCTTCGAGTAGGACTCGGTGACCCGGTGGCGGCGACCGGACCAGGTGAACTCCCGGGGCAGCAACAGCAACAGGTAATACCCGATGAAGAACAGGAAGGCCGGAGGCGCAAGCAGGAGCCAGGGCCCCAAACGCTCGCCGATGGACAGGGCGATGGAAGCCCGGGAGAATATACTGTAGATGATACCACAGGCCATCAGGACCCCACCCTCGTACCAGCTTCCTTCGGCCAGGGTCAGCCACAGGGCCAGGACCAGGGCCACCGGCAGCTGCTGCTGGGCGGCGGCCTGAACGTAGGCCTGGCGGGCCAGTCGGGGATGGCTGTAGTAGTGCAATGTCACGATCCAGCGCCGGAACTTGGCGGCGAACGCGCGCCAGCTGGCCAGGTCCTCCTCGGGCCAGGTGACCTCCCTAAGCAGATAGATGGGATGACCCTGGTCCACCAGCAGATTGGCCATGACCAGATCATCGTTGAAGGCCTCCTGCCAGGCCCTTGCCACCCCGGCTGAACGAAAGGCCGAGCGCAGGACGGCGGTGGAGGCCCCAGAAGCAAAGGGCGCCCAGGGGCCCCAGCGTCGCAGGTTGGCGGCCGAGAAGTTGACCTGGTTGACGGCGATGGCCGCCAGCCGACCCCAGAAAGTGCTGGGGGCAAGGTAGAAGAGCGAGGTCGCCGCGGCCACCTCCTGACCCTCAAGGGTGTTGCCCAGGGGGGCCACCAGACGCGCCAGCCAATCCTTGGAATGGACCACATCGGCATCGGTGAAGACCAGAGCCTCGTACTGGGCCACCTCCACCGCCGCCAGCAGGTTCTGGTTCTTGCCGGTCCGCAGTTTTGGATCGACAGGATCGGATTCCACCAGCTGGACCTGGGGATTGTCCCGGGCCACCTCCACCGCCACCGCCCAGGCCGGATCGCTCTTGGATTCGCAGGCCATGATCACCTCGTAGGGTCTGGGATAGCGTTGCTGGCAGAGCCCTTCCAGGACCCGCTTCAGACGGGGATGGGCGCCTCGCAGGCCCACGATGATGGAGGCCTCGTACTCGGGGGGGCCAAAGGCCCGAGGATGATGGCCACTCGCCCGGCGAAGCTGACCGCTCAGGACCAGGGCACCCAGGCAGGCGTAGACCAGCCAGGCCATCAGCAATATGATAACGATATCGTCCAATCTCTTCACCACGCCCTATCGGCGTTCAGTGCCAATCCAAGGTGATTGCACCTGGTCTGTTCCTTCTCGGACCGAGGACAGCGTTCCACAACGACCGGCCGGGTCGCACGGAACTCCGCGGCCATGATGGGGGGTCACTCCTGATCCTTGCGAGCCTGGGTGATCAGGTCCCCAAGGGTCAATGCCGCTCCCGGGGCCTGGCCCACGGGCGTGTCGTCCTCCACCGACTCCATGAGCCTGATCTTCAGCGTGCGCTCCAGCTTCTTGACCAGCTTGTCCGGAGGGTGGAAGGAGCCCGATTCCACCTTGGTGATGAGATTCTTCTTCTCGTTGAGGTTGCGCGCCAGGGTCTCGTGGTCCCAACCCAGCTTCTCGCGGCCCTTGCGGATCCGGGCCGGGTAATCCGGCGCCAGCTCCTTGGTGCCCTCGAAGGGACTGCGGGTGGTCATGCGCCGGGCCCGCTTTTGCAACTGCTGGTTGACATAGCCCTTGACCCCCAGACGCTCCCGCTCTGTGGGTTCGGTACCCATGGGAGCACAGCCGGGGCAGACCTTCAGCACCGAGCCCTCGATCTTCACGTCCTTGAGGAATTTGGCCTCGCTGCCACAGAGTTCACACAGCATGGTATCACCGACTTGCAAAGCCATATAAAGGAGCGCTTTGATAAGCTTATCAGTGGGCCGGATTCCACCGCACCGGCCTGGAGGACACCCCTTGTCCGACGACAGATCAGAGGCCAAGACCGTCAATGACGAGAACGAGCCCAGAGCCGAAGAAGAGGCCAAGGAGGCCGTGGACGAGAGAGCCGAGCCGGAGGACGGGGAGGGGACCGATGAGACCGATGAGGGTGCGCCCATCAACGATGAGCTGGACCGCTGGATCACCGAGGAGACCGAGCGGTTCGATACCGAGCGGCGCTACATGGAGACCGAGCTGTCCCGGGTCCGCACCGAGAACCAGCACATCAAGAACGAGCTGACCCGCCTGCGCTCGCCCCCCCAGGTCATCGGCCACATCCTGGACGTCCTGCCCGATGGGCGGGCCACCATCAAGTCCTCCACAGGTCCCGATTTCGTGGTCCAGGTCTCCGAGACCCTGCGCCTGGCGGCCAATCTCCTGCCCGGCGACCGGGTGGCCCTCCATCGCCAGACCCTGTCGGTGATGAACGTGCTGCCCTCCATCAAGGACCCCCTCATCTCCGGCGCCGAGGTCATCGAAAGGCCGGCCGAATCCTACGAGGACGTTGGCGGCCTGGAGGAAGCCCGGCAGGAGCTCACCGAATGCGTGGAACTGCCCCTGCTGAGACCCGACCTGTTCGACAAGGTGGGCATCGAGCCGCCCAAGGGTGTCCTGCTAGTGGGTCCCCCTGGCACCGGCAAGACCCTGCTGGCCAAGGCCGTCGCCCACTCCACCAACGCCACCTTCATCCGTCTCATCGGCTCGGAGCTGGTGCAGAAGTTCATCGGCGAGGGGGCCCGCATGGTGCGGGAGCTCTTCACCATGGCCCAGGAAAAAGCCCCCTCGATCCTCTTCATCGACGAGCTGGACGCGGTGGGGGCCAAGCGCATCGACAGCGGCACCGCCGGGGACCGGGAGGTGCAGCGCACCCTGATGCAGCTGCTGGGTGAGATGGACGGCTTCAAGCCCCGCGGCGAGGTGCGCATCATGGCGGCATGCAACCGCCCGGACATCCTTGACGAGGCCCTGCTCCGGCCGGGCCGATTCGACCGGGTGGTGGAGATACCCCATCCTGATGGGGAGGGTCGCGAGCAGATCCTGAAGATCCACACCCGGCAGATGAACCTGGACGACTCCATCGACCTTACTGAGGTGGCCCAGGCCACCGAGGGAGCCAGCGGAGCTGACCTGAAAGCCCTGTGCACCGAGGCGGGCATGTTCGCCATCCGCCACGACCGGGACCAGGTGACCAAGGATGACTTCGATGCCGCCACCGAGAAATTGCAGGAAGCTGGCGCCTGGGGTGGCGAGGGCGAGGCCCAGGGCCTTTACGCCTAGGACGTCCGATCTCGGGATCGCCCACCGCACTATTCATGAGATAGGGGGAGGACTGGCGAGAGAACAGGCGATATACCTCCCAGTCCGGTGCAATTGAAGGTTTATCCTGGCTGTGATACGCGGGTTGCGATGGTTTTAACATAAATATAATAAGAGAAGGCCCGATTTTTGGTTCGATGGCCACTCCCTCCACCCTGCCCTTCCCTGCGCCTCCTGCCAAGGGATTGGGACTGGCCAGGCGAAAGAGCGACCCTGAGGTGAAGGAGAAGCTTGAGGAAGAGAAGGGCAGACCGGAGGATATCGAAAGGGGAAGGGGCCGCGACAGCCTGGTCGTGCCCCCAGTATCACCCCAACCGACATCATTGGGACACCGACCCTTGATACCATCAGATCCGGTTCGTGCACCCAGAATGGTTCCTGCTGAACCCGTACCCCTTTCCGGCAAGCCCCTGGTGACCTTCAGACCGGTGACCGGCCCCGGGGTGGTCCAAGGTCCTCAGCATCCGATGAACAAGGTCCATCCCTCGACCGAGTCCCAGCCTTCTATGGCTTCCATGCCTCCCCCACCTGCCTCACCTTCCACGCCTTCCACGCCTTCCACGCCTTCCATGCCAACATCTGATACTATTCCAGGTCAAAGCAAGGGGCAACAGGCACAACGATCGAGGTCACAACCAACAAGGAAGACCAAGGCTGAGAATGCAGAGGAGGTTGCTGTGGAATGGGTGGAGGTGCCCCTGAAGGCCATCCCGATGGCCATTGATGTGCAGGCCCTGGAACACGAAGCCAGCTGGGACGGTCACGAGGTCGGGCATCTGCCCTGGATGCCTCCCAGACGCAAGGCCAACTACCTTTTCAAATCCTTGCGTCCCCAGGACGAATGAATGCTGATCAAGGCGAAAGCCTAGCTCATCTGAGCAGGTGGGCCCGAAAAGGTCATTAGCGTCCCACCGTCTGCGGGACCATGAAGGTGCTCCTGACCGGTGTCGGCTGTCCCGGCGCCCACGCTCTCATCTCCGACCTCTACAAGCACGAGCCCGGCATCGAGATCTTCGGCATGGATGCCAAGCCCTACGCCATCGGCAAGTACCTGTGCGACGACTTCGCCGTGGGGCCGTGGGCCACCCAGGAGGAGCTGGGCACCGAGGGGGCGGGACCGGCCGGGTCCGACGAGGTGGCCATGCCCAAGGCCAATCCAGAGTTCATCGCCGCGGTGGAGGACCAGGCCGCCAAGTGGGAGGCCGATATCATCTTCCCCCAGACCTCGGCCGAGATGTTCGTGCTCTCTCAGGCCATGGATCGGGAGCGCTGCCTGGGCGGCATTCCGGTGCTGGCCTCCGAGCATCAGTGGGTGGCCCTCTCCCACAACAAGCTGGAGATGTACCGCTGGCTGGAGGGCAGGCCGGGAGCCAAGGTTCCCCGCTACAATCTGGTCACCGATTTTGCGGCCCTGGAGGACTACGCCCGGGAACTGGGCTATCCTGATGAACCGGTGGTCATCAAGCCTCCGGCCAGCAAGGGTTCCCGGGGCGTGCGGACCCTCACCGAGGACCCAAAGACCTTGGCCGACCAGCTCTTCTTCAACCGGCCCTACGCCCGCCACATCAGCCTGGCCGGGCTCAAGGACGTGTGCGACCGCATCGGCGGCACCATCCCCCCCACCATGGTCATGGAGTTCCTGCCCGGCGAGGAGCTGAAGCTGGATGTCATCGCCGAACACGGCCGGATGCTCATGGGCACGGTGAAGCATCGGCTCCAGTTCGCCTCGGGATTGGCCATGGGCTTCACCATGCTGGAGCGGGAGAACTGGCTCGAGATCATTCAGCCCGAGGTGCTGGACCACATCCAGCTGAGCTACTGCGTGGACATCTGCTACAAGGGTGACTACCTGATGGAGATCAACCCCCGGGTCTCCACCTTCATCTTCGATGAGGACTACTCCATGCCCCTGATGTCCCTGAAGCTGGCCCTGGACCAGATCACCGAGGACGAGATTCGGGCGACCCAGGAGCTGGTGAAGCCGGGCCGCAAGATGTTCCGCTGGTACGGTCAGCAGGACCTGATGGATTGAGCGCTGAGGCCATGCTGACCCTGGATGGCAGTTTCGGCGAGGGCGGCGGCCAGCTGCTGCGTCTGGCCGTGGGCCTGTCGGGGGTCACCCGGACACCAGTGCGCGTCGAGCGCATCCGGGCCAATCGTTCCAGGCCTGGTCTGGCGGCCCAGCATCTGACGGCCGTTCGGGCCGCCGCCGCCATCTGCGGGGCAAGGATGGCCGGGGATGAGCTTGGCTCGATGGAACTGGAGTTCGTTCCCGGTCAGCTCAAGGGAGGAGAACACACCTTCAGCGTGGGCACCGCCGGAGCGGTGACCCTGGTCCTCCAGGCGGCCCTGCCGGTGGCCCTGGCGGCAACCGGGTACTTGGAATTACCAGAACGTGATGGTGATGAGGGATATCGAACCGAGGCCGAGCCGGTCTCCATCTCGGTGGAGGGAGGGACCGATGTGCGGTGGGCTCCGCCGGTTGATCACTGGGACAGGGTCTTTCTGGAACACCTCAGGATGGCCGGTGTCAAGGCCAAGCTGAACGTGGAGCAAAGAGGGTACTTTCCCAGAGGTGGTGGCAAGGTGGTGCTAAAGATAGAGCCCGCCCAAGACCTCTTGAGGCCTCTGGAACCGAAAGAGCGTTCCAAACGTGATGTGCTCCCGGCGCACAAGATGAACCTCCAGGGTGTGGCCTTCACCGGGAAACTGCCAGAGCACGTTCTGGACCGGATGGCTAAAGCGGCCCGCAAGGAGCTCTTTCGCCTGGGCGCCGGGGAGGTCCACATCGGCAAAGAGTGGGCTTCAAGCCCATCTCCGGGAGGCGGTCTGGTGCTGTGGTCCGAGTGGCCCCGTCTGGGTCATGGCGAGCTGACGGCCAGGGGGAGGCGAGCCGAAGATATCGGACGGGAGTGCGCCAAGGAGTTGTGGGAGCAGGTGGCGGCGGGAGCCCAGGTCGACCGGTACACGGCCGATCAGCTCCTGGTCTATCTGGCCCTGCTGGGTGGTTCCTGCGCCACGGCCGAGGTGAGCGAACATGCCCGCACCGCGGCCTGGGTCATCGAGCAGTTCCTGCCGGTGAGGTTCAGGGTCCAGGAAGAAGCCGGGCTCTTTCACCTCTGTTTTGATCCACTCTGATTTATCGGTTGCTCAATCTGACCTGCCAGTTCTGGCGGGTCTCGAGAAGACCTTTCAATCGCTCTTGGTCCGTTTTGGACAGCTCATGATCAACTGCCGCTTCGGCCTTGGCCAGCCGCTTGACCCGAGCCGCATCGAGGCTTGTGAGCTCGTCCCAGATCTGCGCCTCCTTCAGGAAGGCCTCCAGGTCCTGACGCTCGTCACTTCCGGCCGAGGGCAGGTAGAGCGCCGATGATGAACTGACCCTGGCCTTCCGCAAACTGCCGAATATGGTGGTGTGGCCGGTCTGACGGCTGTACTCCACGAGTCGTTCCTTCAGCTCTGCTTCAGTTGCCGAGGCTTCCTTCCTGGCCGTCTGCAGCTCGACCAATCTATCCACCAGTTCGCTGGCCTCCTCGGCCGTCATCTCGGCTGCCATCAGCGAGGTCTGCTCCTGACCGGTTCCAGAGCCAACTGCCTCCAGCTGGCATTGATGGGCGAACTCAGGACAGAGGGGACGGTACTCGCACCACTCGCACAGGGTGCCGGTGGAGGTGGGCAACTTGCGCTCGGCCACCGCCAGTTCCACGGTCTCGATGAGCCTTGAGGTGTCGTGAGCCAGCTGGTCCAGCTGTTCCCCGGTCCTGGTGGAGGTGACGATCTCATCGAAGGCCACGTAGTGCCAGGCTAGCTGGATGTTGTCGGCCTCGGCCTCCTCAAAGCGCTCCCGGATGGCCAGGGCGTAGAGGGCCAGCTGACGGTCACTGGCGGCCCACGTGGGCTCAGGCAGGCGGCCGCTGGTCTTGTAGTCATGGATGACGAAACGGCCTTCGGGTGTCTTCTCCAGGCGGTCAATGTATCCCTGAAGGCGATGGGCATCGGGCAGTTCCACCTTCACCCTCAGCTCCAGACCCAGGGTCCGGCCCGAGTCGAAGGGGTGATGACGGCGATGGTAGTCCCTTGCACAGCGACGGCCGACCTCCCGGTAATGCTCGGCATCCAGGTCGGTCTTGACTATCCTCAGCCTGTCATCCCACAGCTCCTCCCACAATCGCTCATACTCTGCGAGCAGTTCATCCTCGGTGGCCACCCGACCCCGCAGGGCCAGGTCATGGAGCCACTCCAGGGCCTCGTGGACCCGGGAACCCAGGAACTGCTCGATGGTCCCCGGATCGTCCATCTTGACCCTGTCGACATAGCGCAGCTTGTACTGGAAGGGGCAGTTCTCGAAGGTGGAGAGGCGGGAGTGAGAGTAGAGGGGGGAGGCGGCGGCCATCGATGGACCAAAGGGGGCCAGGCTAAAGGTGCTACCCACGACCTGGATTGCAGGTTATCCCTGATCGACCAGCCCTTTATTGCTCGGCTTCTAGCACTTCGTCCTCACCGGGAGCATCCAAGGTCTCCTTTAGACGAACTGCCTGTTCCACCTCTTCCTCTCGTCGCCAATTCAGACCGATGAGGAATCCTATCACGGTCGTTGCAAAGACCAACATGATGATACCATTCTTACCCAGGGATATCGGTCCAAAGGATATCATGTCATCATCCTGATCCTCTTTTGGGATCTGACTGAAGTCTATCTGGCTCAGATTGTACGTGGGCCGGATTATGGATATCGTGGTGGTCGTTGCCTGGGAGGGTTCGGCCGGCTCCCACTGCCCATGGCGGGATTTGGTGTAGAAATTGTCTATGTCCACCTCGGTTCCCTGAGCCAGGTTCAAGGTCATGTCCACGCTGTATTCGGCACGGGCCTCTGGATACTTGTCGGTCAGATCCAGATCGAGGGTGACGCCTGTCCCTCGAACGTTGAAGGTCCAGACCCTGCCAGGATCTGTGATATCGATGTGATACTGCTTGGTACCCGAGGCACTGCCGTGCTGATGGTCGAGGTCGTTGATGCCATCCCCATCCACATCCAGCTCAAGGTTAACGTCACTGGCGGTCTGGGAATTGACGTTCACAGCCTCATACCGGAACGTTATGTCCGCAGACTCGGCGCCTTCAGGGATGTAGAGGAAGTGAGATTGGTCGGTCTCGTAGACATCGGTTCCGCTGGTGGGCGATGAGTTGTTGGTGATCTGGGTCCATTCACCACGCCAGGAGGTGCCCAGCCGATCGGTGTTGGCCTCCCTGTAGTCCGCGCCCATGATCCGTTGATACTGCTCGTAAGCGTCATAGACGGTGGCTTGGGAATAGTGATGGTCGCGAATGGCCTGGAGTGTCAGGGCCAGACCCACGGCATGGCTGGCATTGGCCAGACCGTATCCCTGACCGAAATCGAGGGGGCGGTCATCCAGCCCGGTCCAGTTGCCCTCGGGTATGCCGTTGTTCCCGTTGGGTGTGATGTAATCCGAGGTAAGTTTCAGAATAAGTTCGGCTTCATGGATGCGGCGGCGCGATTCATCCACCGGGTGAACCCAGTTCTCGTCAAAATCCTCAAGGATCGCAGATGTTCGCAAGGAAGGAGCGGCCTGGGACATCAAGGCAACGATACCGGACATATGTGGCGTCGCCATGGAGGTGCCCGAGATGTAATAGTAGTAGACATCGCCCTGATCGGAGGTGAGGGCATCGATGAAGGTCAACCGGGCGGCGGTAGCCCAGATATCGACCCCGGGGGTGGCCACATCGGGCCAGGAGGCCATGATGTCATGCTGACCTCGTGAGCTGAAACCGGCCAGACCATTTCCATTGCGATTGGCGGCGGCCACCGAGATGGAAGCGGGGATCAGCGACCAGGGATTGGTTTCAAGGGTACTGCCATCGCCACCATCATTCCCTGCGGCGAAGACAACAACAACGTTGTTCTCGTACACCAGCCGTTCGATCACCTGGGTCAACATGTCATCCGGAAAGTAGACCTCCGAGTTGCCACCCTGACCCCAGGAGTTGGAGACTGCCCGGATGTTGTAGGGGTTCTGACCCGGCCGGGAGTTGTCGAAGACCCATTCCAGACCTGCTCCCACTGACCAGTAGACCGGAGTCCAGTCACCTCCGACCCCGATCAGGGAAGCCCCTGGCGCCACTCCCCGACGGGCTCCGGCCGAGGCGTCACCGTTGCCGGCGATGGTTCCGGCGCAGTGGGTACCATGGCCGTAGGTGTCGTCGGTATTCTCCTTTTCCATCCACACACACTCACCTTCGACCTCCATGTCGCATTTCAGGTTGAGCAGGACTTTCTCTCCGTAGTCGAAGTCAGGATGGGCAGCGTCGATGCCGGTGTCCACCACCGCCACGGCAACCCCGCGACCGTCGATGCCGGTGGCCATGGACTGGGAGTTCAACACCCCTTCGATCTCGTGGTTCACCACATCGATGGTCCGGCTGCTCCATGCCGAGGAGGCCTCTATGACCATGGTGGTGGTGTGCATCATAGGCATGACCTCGAAGTTGTGCTCCATCCACACGACCCTGGAGTATTGGGACAGCTCACGGACCTGGTTCGGTGTACCTCGAACGAGGGCCACGGGGAAGCTGTTCATATCGGCAATCCACTCCAGACCGAGGTCCACGACCATGGCTCTATCGTCGGCTGTCAAAGTATCGGCAAAGCTGACCACAGCTTCGACAAGCTCATCGGATGCAGACTCCTCGAGAACTCGCCCCAGCTGGGGATGCAAGTTGTCATCGGGTCTATCATAAGATGGGTTGGGAACGAACTCTGACGAATAGCCACTCAGACCGATGTTGCCATCCAGAAGCGGAAGGATAAGAATGAACGCCGCCACGATCATTGCGAATAGGATCGGACATCGTCCCTCAGACCAAAGCGGTGATGGGCGAGGTTGATGACGCATGGAGGGAACAGGGGGCCCCAGGCTATTATCGTTTTCCCAAAATGCAGCGCACAGTTCTTGACCGGGGCGATCGGGTTCTTTGCGGTAATGAGTATCCCAAACACAAATCCAGTCGTTACATTTAGTTACTTGGTTCAGGCCGGATAGACGTAGGCCGTGTCATCTTCCAGCTCCGGCATCTCGCCCACCTTCCAGCCAACGGTGGTGGTCTCGGCGTAGAAGTAGGTCACACCCTCGGCCTCGTAGTACGAACCGTCGACGCCCATCAGGGCCACTCCGGCGGCGGCGTGACCCGCCTCGGCGGTGGCCTCGGGCAGGATGAGCAGGACCGCTTCCAGGCCTATGGCCTCAAGCAGGGAGATGTAGAGCATGGCGGTGTCCTCGCAGTCGCCGATCTGGTCCACCAGGGTCTCCACCGGGTAGCGGGGATACTCGCCGATGCCCTGGGTCGTGTTGTCCTGGGTGTACTTCAGGCTCTGGACGAAGGATAGGAAGAAGTTGGCCTTGGTCTCATCGTCCATCGTCCCCTGGTCGGCCATGGCGTCGAGCTTCCCGGCGAAGGCGACTATCTCCGGGTCGGCCGGAGTGGCGTAGTCGATGAAATCGTCGTACGACTCGATCTGATGGCTCATGGCCACGTAGGTGCTGTAGCGGTTGGGGTCGAAGCGGTAGGTCAGGTCGTACTCCTGCCCCTGGTGATCCCACCGGTAGCTGATCAGGTAGCCGAAGTCCACAGTGGTCAGGCCGTAGCCCAGGCGGGCGTCGTACTCGTCCGTGCCATTGTCCAGGGCGCCGTCCAGCTCGCCGGTGGAGTCGTCACCGGTCCAATTGCCGGTGGTCAGGTCGTAGTAGATGGTCAGGCCGTAGGTGTCGTTTGAGCCGTCGATGTCCAGCAGTTGGGCGGACCAGCGGTAGACCTCGTAGGCCCGCAGGTTGAAGTGGTGGCGGGTCTGGTTGTCGGGCACGTTGACCTCCACCTCCCGGCCCAGCGAGGTGCGGCTCTCCCAGGGCACCCGCATCGGACCCCCATCGTCATCGAAGCGTGCCACCCGGATCTCCTCACCACTGCGATTGGAGTAGAGCTCGGCATAGAAATCCCCGTAGGTGCCACGGCCGATCCTGGTGGTCAGGTTGACCCAGTCGAGGCTGAAGCTGACGGCCAGGTCGCGCCTGGGATCCAGGTCTTCCCCGTTGAGCACGCCGTCACCGTCCAGGTCGGGATCGGAGTTGTCCCCGATGCCGTCGCTGTCCAGGTCGGCCCATTCGTCGGGATCATCGGGAAAGGCGTCCTGCCCGTTGGGCACCCCATCACCATCCCGGTCGGGATCCTCCTCCTCGGGCTGGATGAGAAATCCCACGACACCGAAGAACACGGTGGCCATCAACACCAAAACGACGACCACCACGACCAAAGCTCGGGACTCCTCTGGGCGTGGCTCTGTGATCCCAGGCGCGGGGCCGGGCTGATCTTCGGACCGCCCCCAGGGAGAGCCCACATCTGGGACTCCCTGTCGAGGAGCCACAGGGTACATTTCATAAGCGGCCCGTGGACTTTGACTGGACCCTGGACCCTGGGGGTCCAGGCCCTCCTGTCGGGGGGGAGAGGGCGAAAGGGGGTGGGTATCGGGTGCCATCGTCAGCTCTGCCTTGAACTCGGGTCATTTAAAGGTAATGTCGAATCGTTGGCCTGGCCTCGATGAGCGGGTTACACGGTTTCGACTGGGTAGTTGCCGTTGGTGAAGCACCGCAAACCATATATGGAAGCTGGGGATGGCCATTTCGATTATCCTTCCCTTTTACCCCTTTATCATCTTGCAGATTATTTCTGCACCCTGACCATCAAAGAACAAGCCAGACAGGCTCATTTACAGCGAGCTGAAGTTGTTGTCGGGGGTATCGGGAAAGGACGATCCCCACAACCTTCAAACGTGATTCGATGAATATCGACCCCAATACTACCAAGTACCTTATCAAAGCCACCCTCACAGCCGAGGGCGTGGTTGACAAGCCCGACATCATCGGTGCCATCTTCGGACAGACCGAGGGGCTCCTGGGCGACGAACTGGACCTGCGCGACCTGCAGAAGTCGGGACGCATGGGCCGCCTGGAGGTCACGGCCAACACCGTCAAGGGCCGGACCGAGAGTCTGGTCATCATCCCCTCCAGCCTCGACCAGGTGGAGACCTCCATCTTCGCCGCCTCCCTGGAGACGGTGGAGCGGGTGGGTCCCTGCAAGGCCAACATCAAGGTGAACGCAATCGAGGATGTGCGCATGCTCAAGCGGACCCACATCATCGACCGGGCCAAGGAGCTGCTGGGCGAGATCCTGACCGAGAGCCGCACCGCCGGCGCCACCATCACCGATTCGGTGCGCCAGATGCTCCAGACCGAGGAGATAACCAGCTTCGGCGAGGGTCGCGCCCCGGCCGGACCCAACGTGGCCACCTCCGACGCCATCATCATCGTCGAGGGCCGCTCCGACGTGCTCAACCTGTTGCGCTACGGCATCAAGAACGCCGTGGCCGTGGAGGGCACCTCGGTGCCCAAGGCCATCCAGGAGCTCTCGGCCGAGCGGACCGTCACCGCCTTCGTGGATGGCGACCGGGGCGGCGAGCTTGTGCTCAGGGAGCTGCTGCAGAACTGCGAGCTGGACTTCGTGGCCCGAGCCCCGCCCTCGAAAGAGGTGGAGGACCTGACCCAGAAGCAGATCATGAAGTGCCTGCGAGACAAGATGCCCAAGGACCAGTTCCTGGAGCTGACCCACTTCAACGAGAACGGGCCGACCCGCGACCAGGGACGGGGACGGGGCAAGGATTCCCGCAAATCTGGCCGTCGCCAGGACTCTGGTGGCAAGTCCGCCAAGGGCAAGGGCAAAGGCAAGGGCAAGGGCCAGAGCGATGCCAAGGACAAGCCCGCGGCCAGCAAGGCCAAGGACACCAAGGCGGACAAGAAGGCTGACAAACCCGCCCCAGCCAAGGCCGCCAGCAAGGCCAAGGACACCAAGGCGGACAAGAAGGCTGATAAACCTGCCCCGGCCAAAGCCGCCAGCAAGGCCAAGGACGTCAAGGCGGACAAGAAGGCTGATAAACCCGCTCCCAAGTCGAAATCCGAGGCAAAGAAGGAGGATGAGAACGCGCCAGGAGGCCTGGAATGGGAGGCCGCCGGCACCTACCGCAACATGCTCAAGGAGCTGGACAAGAGCCGCAAGGCCCGCCTGCTCAACGACAAGAACGAGGTCCTGGAAGAGGTGGCCATCTCGGCCCTGACCGAGACCCTGCAGAACGCCACCGACGCCGTGTCCACGGTCATCTTCGACGGCATCATCACCCAGCGCCTCATCGACATCTCCACCGCCAAGGACGTCAAGACCCTGGTGGCGGTGCGGGTGGGGCCCATCACCAAGCGCCCGGTGGGTCTGAAGATCTTCGACAAGAACCAGCTCTGACGGGTGAGCGAACACGATAACGGTCAATCAAGCTGCCCGATTCAAACGGACCGACCAGGTGAAACTGCCCGGCGATCCCCTGGACAGGGTCATCGGCCAGGAGCATGCTGTGGGACTGGCCAGGGTGGCCGCCCGCCAGCATCGCCATCTGCTGCTGGTGGGACCACCGGGCACCGGCAAGTCCATGGTGGCCCAGGCCATCGCCTATTCCCTGCCCCCCGTGACCCAGGAGATCCAGGTGGTCCATGACCCCTACAATCCTGAGCGCCCCTTCATCGAGGTTGCTACCCGGGAGCGACTGGAGCGGGAACGCCAGATCGACCAGGCCAACGTGGGCAAGCTCATCGACCCCGAGGAGGCGCCGCCCCAAGTGGCCCAGCAGCTGGGCTATCTGTGCGGCAACTGCCGGGTCTACTCACCACCTGACCAGGCCACCTGTCCCAACTGCTCGGTGGTCAAGACCTCGGGTGGAAAGACCGGCAATCCCCTCACCGACCTCTACGGGCTGATCCAGGTCCTGAACCAGGGCGAGGCTGGCCGGGCCAGCGTGCGCACCACCAGCTCCCGTTCCGACGGTTCCCAGGAGGTCACCTACTTCGAACGGGCTGGTGAGCGCATCCGCCTGCTGGACGAGAAGGTCCGCAAGCGGCAGCAGCAGCAGGAGAAGCAGCGGCCCCGCAAGCGCCTGGTGCCCATGGAGCGCAATCCCTTCGTCATGGCCACCGGCGCCTCGGAGACCGAGCTGCTGGGGGACGTGCGCCACGACCCCTACGGCGGTCATGGCAAGCTGGGGACACCACCCTATCAGAGGGTCATCCCGGGCGAGGTCCACGAGTCCCATCAGGGAGTCCTCTTCATCGATGAACTGCCCCAGCTGGGCCATCTGCAACATCAGATCCTCACGGCGATGCAGGAGAAGGTCTTCCCCATCGCCGGCCGCAATCCCCAGTCGGCCGGGGCCGCCGTGCGGGTTGACGACGTGCCCTGCGATTTCATCTTCGTGGGCGCCTGCAACACCTCACACCTGCCCGAGCTGCTGGCACCCCTGCGCTCGCGGATCATCGGCTCGGGATACGAGGTGCTCATGGCCACCACCATGGAGGACACACCCGAGAACCGAGCCAACCTCTGGCAGTTCTTCGCCCAGGAGGTGGTGGCCGACGGCCGCATCCCCCATGGGGACCGGGGCGCGGTGGAGGCCCTCACTGAACTTTCCGCCAAACGGGCCAAGGATATGGACGGTGGGACCCAGCGCCTGACCCTGCGCCTGCGGGAGCTGGGAGGGGTCATCCGGGTGGCTGGCGACATCGCTGTGATGGAAGGAGAAAGTCTTATCAAGACCTCTCACATCCAGCGGGCCGTGACCACCGCTCGCTCCATCGAAGAGCAGCTCAAAGATGCATACGGCTCTTACAACAGGGGATTAGTTCAGGACAAGACCTCGGCTCAACTCGAGGCCTCCAATTACAATTACTGGAATCGACACCTGGACGACGACGCGGTGGGCTATGAGTGAGGAGGAGCCTGATTGCAAAAGGATGAGCTCATCCAGATCCACGCCGTCCTGGTCCATGTGAGACGCTACCTGGAGCAGAACAACGGCGGGGACGGGGCCTTTGTGGAGTACGACCGGCTGGACATAGCACCCCATCATCTCCATCGGTCAAAGCGGGAGCACAAGCTGGCGGTCTTCACCCTGTCCCAGAACATCGCCTCCAACATCTGCTCGTTCAACGGCGGGGACTCCAGGCTCCAGGATATCCTGGGAGCCATCGCCTCCAAGGTGGCCGACAGCCCTCGACAGAGGCCGTGAAACCCCTCCTCCCACCCCGTAAACTATATCAAGTCAATGTTCATAGGTTGCCACCACGGGAGGCCTAAACCTGACCGAAGATATCGACAACGAAGGCGTACGCCGCTCAGCTCGCTCCCAGATGATCATCGACAATGTCGAGCGGGCCCTGGAGAAGATGATGTTCGTTGAGGCCAACATCGGCCGTTCACTGGAACAGAAGGACCTTTTCCAGGTCAGGCGGGAAGCCAAGACCGCCATCGGGGAGCTGAAGATCGCCGTTCAGATCCTCACCGGTCAGCTGGAATTCTAGGATGGAGCCCGCAACCCGGCTCTTGCTGGCCCTGGATGTTACCGAGACCGATATCGCACTTGACATAGCGCAAGCCACGGCTCCCTTTCTGGACGGGATCAAGGTCAACTATCCCCTGGTGCTCAACTGCGGCCTCGATATCGTCCGCCAACTGGCCCGGCTAGCTCCGGTGATCTGCGACTTCAAGGTTGCCGACATCCCCAACACCTCCCGGCTCATCGCCGAGGCGGCCGCGGGGGCGGGGGCCACCGGACTCATCACCCACGGATTCGTGGGCGTCAACAGCCTGAATACCCTGCGGGAGACCTTCCCCGGCGACCTCTACGTTGTGGCCCAGATGTCCCATCCCGGGGCGGGTCAGTTCTTCGACCCTGTGGCTATCGAGATCGCCCGCCTGGCCGCCGATTCGGGGGCCACCGGACTCATCGGACCGGCCACTCGTCCGGAATGGGTGTCCCGGCTCAAGGAGGCGGCCCCGGGCCTGACCCTGTTGAGCCCCGGAGTGGGAGCCCAGGGCGGCGACCCGGCCGCGGCCTTGAAGGCCGGCGCCGACTTCCTCATCGTGGGACGCAGTCTCTACCAGGCCCCCGACCCGGCCCAGGCGGCAGGTGAACTGGCCAGCCGGATAGCCGCAAGCCTGGAGGGATAAGATGCTGGAGGTGGCCAACCTCCACCGGAGCTTTGGACTGCGCAAGGTGCTCAAAGGCATCGAGTTCACCGCCATGGATGGGGAGGTGGTGGCCCTTTGCGGCCTCAACGGCTCGGGCAAGACCACCCTGCTGAGGATCTGCGCCTCCCTGGCCCGCCCCAGCCGCTATCCCCATCGGCCCGCCATCAAGGTGGACGGGTTCGATCTGATGACCGATGGAGTGGAGGCTCGATCGAGACTGGGGTACCTGGGCCACCATGCCGGAGCCTATCCCGAACTGACCGCCTGCGAGAACCTGCTCTTCGCGGCCCGTCTGAACCAGTTGTCCGATCCTCGCGAGCGGGTGATGGCGGGTCTCGAACGGGTCAACCTGGACCAGCGGGCCGACGACCCGGCCGGGACCTTCTCCCATGGCATGCTCCAGCGATTGGCCCTGGCCCGGGCCCTGCTCCACCAGCCCACGACCCTCCTGCTGGATGAGCCCTACCAGGGACTGGACACGCGGGCGGCCCAGGTGCTCACCGACATCATCGGCGAGAACCGCGACCAGGGACAGGCGGTGGTCATCGCCACCCACAACATCCCCCGGGCCCTGGAGCTGGCCGACCGGGTGATGGTGCTCATCGATGGTGCGGTCAGGGTGCTGGAGCCGGGACCCTCGGGGCTCACCACCGAGCAGGTGACCGAGGCACTGGGAGGGCAGGCCGGATGAACCCGTTCTGGACCCTGGTGACCAAGGAGTTGCAGGTGGAACTGCGCTCCCGCCAGGCCCTGCTGGGTTCCATCATCCTGGCCCTGCTGATCCTCCTGGTCTTCTGGTTCGGCTTCTCCAAGGTGGACCGGGCGGTCGAGCCCGAGACCGACGTCCTGGCACCGGGGATGATCTGGGCGGCGGTGGTCTTTGCCGGCCTGGGCCTGCTGGGCAACTCGTTCAACAAGGAGGTGGACCGCCGGACCCTGGATGGCCTGCTGATGGCACCGGTGAGCCGGGGTCAGCTCTTCGGGGGCAAGCTGGTGGGCAACCTGATCCAGCTCTACGTGGTGGAGGCCTTCATCGTCGTGGCCTACATGGCCATCTTCGGCTCCAACCCGTTCAGCGGCCAGGAGGGGCGGCTGGTGATGGTGATGGCTCTGGGAGGGCTGGGCATCACCGCTGTGGGCACCCTGATGGCGGCCATCGCCGCCCGGGTCCCCGGAGCCTGGGTCCTGTTGCCCCTGCTGGTGGTGCCCCTGCTCATCAAGACTGTGCTGGAGATGTCGGTGGCGGCCACCACCTATCTTGTCGAGGGACATACCGACCTCTACGACAACGCCGTGATCTACCTGGTCCTCTTCGATATCGTCTACATCATGGCCGGGGTGGGACTGGCCGAACACACGCTCTGATATTCCATGTTGATAACAGGATGAGCCATGGAACTCATCTGTACGGATAGGTGACGGTGGGAAATGCTCGACCCAGTACCCATGTCCAGTAACCCTTGGAACCGATGGGGCAGGGGCCGTTCAACCCGATTCTTCTTTCAGATCGATGTGGTGGTTCTGGGCGAACTTGTGGAGCTCATCGAAATCGATGCGCAGGATGTTGGCCGCCTTGGCGATCTCCTCATCTGCGATGGAGAGGACACCCTCCTCGATGAGCTGGGCCGTGGTCTTGCGGCCGGTCATGCTGGCATTCTTCACCGACAGTCCGAACTCCCTCAACATGTGACGGTCGAAGACCTTCTGGACGGTGATGTTGTTCTCAGGGTCGTACCTGGTCACCAGCATCTGCAGTATCGATTTCAATCGCTCCTGGTCACTGATCATCTTAGGCCTCCGGAAGTGCCAGGCCTTAGTGGCAAACCTCTATTTACATTTTTCTCAAATCTTGAGCAAGTTGGCCCTTTTTCAACATGAACATTGTGGATTTGCACCGAATCAGGACCCACCCCTCAACTGTGTTGCGGGCAGCCAGAGAACGGGATCTTGCTTCCCCATGGCAAATCCTTTTTACACCACCCTCTTCATCGACGAGCGGTGCCGAGATAGCAAAGCCAGGTAATGCGCGGGCCTGGAGAGCCCGTGGGACCTGTTCCCGCGGGGGTTCAAATCCCCCTCTCGGCGCCACCGCTCCCGGGACACCGAGGTTCGCATCATGGATGAATCGCAGGAGAAGGTGCTCAAGAACTTTCTGCTGGTCAAGAAGGGTGACCGGCCCTCCAGCCGGCGGTTGCTGGACACCTACTTTGCCCAGCCGGACCACAAGCAGACCATCGAGGACGGTCGCGAGGCCTACCCCCTGGAGTTCGTGGAACACCTGCACATCCTCATTCCCGAGACCTTTCTGATGACCATCTACCAGGAGGTGGCGAGGTCCGTTTCAGAGCAGATGGAACGGGCCATGGTGTTGATCTGCCAGGTGACCCTGTCCCAGGACGATGTGGCCGAGGTGGAGGTGACCGACATGCTGGACATGGAGGCCTTGGAAGCTCAACTGGGGGCCCTGGAAAGGAGCGAGCACGGGATCAATGTGGCCCGGCTCCAGGAGTTCTGCCGTCAGAGGTCTAAGGGTCAGGCCCTCTACTCCCATGTCCACACCCACACCGGCGTGGGCAACATCGAGATCTCCCTGGCCGACAAGATGGCCTACCAGCTGGGTCAGCTGGCCTACATGGCCACGCTCCACGACAACGGCGGACTGGCCCTGGTGCCCTACCGGATGGACTCCAAGGTCTACCAGACATCCGATTCATTCGATTACACTCACTTTCGCGACTTCACCATGGCGGTGGTCTGCGACCATCCACTGGCCCACGACCGGTCGGTGCTCAATGACTTTGCGCGCCATGTCAACCGCATGCTGGTGGACCATGACTGAAATAACAGATGACAGACCAGAAATGCCCGGGACCCGGAAGGCCTCACCGACCTTGAAGATGAGTGTGACCAGGACCCATGGATATCTCGAATGGGGGCGGTAAGATGCCCCGCCGCAACCGTGGACGCCACAGGAACATTCGGGGCCCCCGCCAGCACAGACCCACGGCTCCGCCACCTGGACCGGCCAGGCGCAACTTCGTGGTGGTGGGCCACCGGGCAGCTACCTCACCTCGATTCACCCTCACCGATCTGCCAGGCAGCGCAGGACGGCTGGACCTGCTGTGCCGCTGTGTAAACTCGGCCCTGTGCCTGTCCAACGGACTCCGCCGCGACAGCCAGCTCTGGATGGTGCTCCAGGGGCCGCCGGGACCTCCGGTCACCATCCGTTTCGATGGTGGCAACGCCCGCTATCTCAATCCCGATGAACGCTCCACCGGAGCCCTGGTGCGCCACGCCCTGATCAAGCTGGAAGAGGAGGAGCAGAGAGCCCTCAGGGAGAGAAATGTCGAGGCAGTGACGGAGGCCAAGGCTGAGGGAGAGGATGAAGCGGGGGCCGGATCCGAAAACGGGGATGAGACCCAGGAACCGCACCCCAAGATCGGCGAACTGGAACGGACCCCCGGGGTCTATGTGAGCCGGACCGGACTGGCCGAGACCCTGGAGCGCCTGGCCACCGCCGGAGCCAGGATGGTGTTGCTTGAGGAGGGCGCCGACGAGGCAAAAGGGGTTCTCGAAGACCTGTTGGCGACGATGCCAGGAGCCGGAACCGGCAACGATGATGGAACCACCGTTGACAAGAAGGCAGAGGTCGATGACGCATCAAAGAGCGGCGGGTGCCCCTGGGCCTTCATCATGGGTGATGACCGGGACCTCACCGAGGGTGAACTGGCCCTGGTGAATGACAATCAAATTGTGAGGGCGGGCCTGGGTCCCTTGAGCCTGCTGACCTCCCATTGCATCGTGCTGGTGCAGACCCTGCTTGATGAACTGGAGCGGGTTGGAGCGGAGGATGCCTGAGCCTGGAAGGGAAGCCCTGGCCCATCTCCCTGCCGACCTGCTGGAGGAACCCCTGGAACGGTCCACCACCGTGGCCATCGGCTGCCCGGAACCTGAAAGACTGGGGAACCTGACCCGGCTCATGGAAGCCGTGAACATCCGACTGGTGCCCTGCGGCTCGGCTGGAGAACTGGTGGAGGCCCTCCGAGAACGCAAGGCGGGAGCGGCCATCCGGGGTCATCTTCCGGCCCGGGAGGTGAAGGCTGAACTGGAGGAGGCGTTCGGTCGAAAAGATGGACTGACCCCTGATGAGTGTGGGCCGCGAGGAGTCGTCACGCTCCACCGGGCGGTGCTGGTGGAGGTCAAGGGTGCCCTGCGGCTGGTGGGACCGGTGGGCATCGACGAGGGGAACACCGTGGAGGGGCGGTTGGAGCTGGCCGAAAGGGGGAGCCGTTTGCTGGCCAGAATGGGGGCCGGTCACATGCCCAACGGTTGGCGGCCGGCCATCGGTGTGCTCTCGCTGGGTCGGACCGAGGATGGACATCGCGGACCCGCCATCGCCGCTTCCCTGGAGGCTGGCAAGGCCCTGACCGCTCGCCTGCGCGAAAACGGCCACAACGCCACCCACTTCGACATCCGCATCGAAGAGGCGGCGGCCCACTGCGACCTGCTGGTGACCCCCGATGGCACCCATGGCAATCTCATCTTCCGGACCCTGCACTACCTGGGCGACATTCCCGCCTGGGGTGCCCCGGTCCTGGGGCTGTGGCCAGAGGTGGTCTTCGTGGACTCGTCAAGGGCCCGGGCTTCCTTTGCCGCCCCTGTGAAACTGGCTGCAAGATTGAGCGTCATCGAACGTTGCATCAAATGACCAACTAGAACAGCCTGACCATCCATCAGTCAGAACTTTTTGACCCCTCTTCTGAGGAGGAACCGTTCTCGTTCAAAGGTCCTTCTGCCTCCTTGGCCTTCCCCTCATCCTTCTTGGCCTTCCCCTTATCTTCCCCTTCCTGTCCAGACTCCTCTTCTGGTCCCGGTCCATCTTCATGGGCTTCAGCTTCTCTGGTCTGATGGGCTTTGCGAGCCTGGGGCGTGGTGGCCCTCTTGGGGGCCCGAAGCTGCCTTTCCCTTCGTTTCTTGAGCTTGCGCTTGTCGAACTGGATCCCCATCTCCTTGAGGGTCAACAGCTGGGGTGCTCGCTCCCTGCGGTACCTTTTGTACTCAAGCACGCCAGCCACCAGCAAAAGGATGACGATTATCAGGACCACGATCAAGATTATCGTCCACAACCAGGTCTCCCAGAAACCAGGACCCTCATCAGGCCGTATAGGGACCTTGATCACCACCAGTCCGTTGTCACCATCGGCGACATAGGCGTGACCCCTCTTGGCCACCACATCCCTTGAATCGCCTGAGGTGTCGAAATGGGCCACCAGTTTCGGTTGGGAGGGCTTCTTCGCATCGATGATGAACAGACCGTTGTAACTGGAGGCCAGATAGATGTAGGCGTCGAAATAGGCGATGCCGTATGAGCCAGCCCAGCTGTCAGGATCGTGGAGGCCCACAAGCACGGGCGCTTTGGGATCCTTCACATCCAGGATGACCAGGCCCTGGGCATTGTCCACAACATAGGCGTATCTGCCGGGTACTACGACCCCGGTAGCCTGGAAACCGTAGCCCTCGGTCTCGTTCACATATAAGCTCACGTTGCGAGGATCGGTGGGGTCGCTAACATCCACTATCACCACTCCGCGGTTCCAGCAGGCAAGGTAGGCATATTTCCCCTTGACCGCAACATCGAGCACAGAACCTCCAGGGTCGTCGAACCGGGCCACCAGCTGGGGGTCGGCAGGGTCGCTCACGTCGATGATCGCCAGACCCCAGTGATGGTCGGCGACATAGACATGATGGCCCGATTTGGCGATGCCGTTGGGCCATCCAGGAGTCTCAAGGACACTGATGTTGCGGGGCTGGGTGGGATCGCTCACATCCACTATCACCAGGCCCAGATCGGAATCGGCCACGTAGGCGTGATCCCCATCGACCACCACATCCTCGGCCCAGGAGGTGGTGAGATTGCCAACCAGCTGGGGCGAGGCGGGATCCTTCACATCGATTATCATCAGGCCGGCGTCGGAGTCGGCCACGTAGGTGTATCTGCCCTTCAGATGGACACCCCCGGCGGACCATCCCGCCGTGTTGTAATGGCCCACCAGGTACGGGGCTCGCCTGGTGTCCACCACCAGCAGGCCCTTGGCACCGGCGGCAAGGTAGGCGTTGCGACCATCGATGACCACATCCAGGGCCTGGCCGATGGCCGGATGCTGCTGTTGCAGGCGGGGGTTGGCCGGGTCGCTGAGGTCCAGGACCACGATGGCTCCGTGAAGGCCCACCTTGACCCCCACGTAGAGCTTACCGCCGGACACCAGGAGACTGGTCTCGGTCACCGAGGTGTCGTTGTAGCTTCCCACCTGGGCGGGCTCACGCGGGTCGGTCACCTCGACCACGATCACTCCGTGGTCTTCGGTGGCCACATAGACATGCTGGTCGACAACCACGAGATCGAGAGCCCGACTGGGGGTGTCGTACAGGCTGATGAGCCCGGGCTTGGCGGGGTCGCTGATATCCACGATGACCAGGCCCGCCTTCTGGGCCGCGATGTAGGCCCGGTCGCCGGCGACAGCCACGGTCTCGGCCGGGAAGCGGGGCAGGTAGGAGCCAACAAGTTGGGGGGAGGTGGGATCGCTGATATCGAGGATCACCAGCCCCTGTCTGGAATCGGCCAGATAGGCGCGATCATCCTGGATGAGCACTTGGTTGGTCCAGCTGTTGTCAAGATACTGACCCACCAATTGGGGGGAGGCGGGATCGCTGACATCCAGGACCAGCAGGCCCTCCTGATTGGCGGCCAGGAAGACGTGATCGTCCAGAAGGGCCACGCTCTCGGCGTTTCGGATCGTATCGTAATGACCCTTCAAACGGGGAGCGGAGGGCGTCTTCACATCCACGATGACCAGACCATTGTCGCCATCGGCCACATAGACGTAACGGCCGGCCTGGGCGACCCCCCTAGTCCATCCCAGGGTGTCGTACTGATGGTCCTTGGTGCCTGGGCCGCCCAGCGGCACGATCTCCACCGTCTCCTGGGCCTCAGCCGACCAGACCCCATGGTCATCCTGGACCCGCAGGGTGATGTTGTGGGTGCCAGGTGAGAGGTCGGCGGTGATGAAGGTCGCCTGGTCGCTGAGGGATCCATCGATGGAGGAGTTCCACTGGTAACCCGCTATCTGACCATCATCCGTGCCGTGGCCCAGGTAGGTGAACGGGGCGCCCTCCTCGATGGAGATCGGCACACTGTCGATATGGGCCACGGGTACGAACTCCAGGACCTGCATACCCAGGTCGCCGTAGGCGGTGTAGGCATGGTTGCCCATCACCACCACTTGATGGGTCTGGGAATCGGATTCGTACCGGGCCGCCAGACGCAGGTCTTGAGGATCGCTGACGTTGATGACCTGGAGGTTCTTGGCCCCTGCGGCCACGTAGGCCAGGTCGCCCCGGACCAAGACATCCTGAGCCTTGCCGCCGGTGATGTTGTGTCCGGCCAGGGAGGGGGTGGCAGGGTCCTCGAGGTCCACGATGAGGAGACCGTTGTCGCCATCGGCCACGTAGGCCATGGTCCCGACCACGGTGACCCCGTGGGCCTGACCATCGGTGTCGAGATGGCCCTTTGAGCCGGGGTTCGCCGGATCGGCGATGTTCACCACCACCAGGCCGTTGAGATCATCGGCAAGGTAGGCGAGATCATCGGCGACCGCCACGTCCCGGGCGAAGGTCGTGTCGAACTGGCCGACCGGGTCGGGATCGGCAGGGTCGCTGATATCCATGATCACCAGGCCATCGCCGCTGATGGCCAGGAAGGCCAGGTCCCCCACAATGGTGATGGCGCGAGCCTCGCCATCGGTGGGCTCATCGGCAACGGGCAGGGGGTTGTCAGGGTCGCTGATATCGAAGACCGTCAATCCCTGAAGGCCGTTGGCCAGGAAGGCGTGCTCTCCGGTCACAGCCACATCGTGGGCGTCGGTGATGGTTGTCACGTAGCCGGTCATTTGAGGATGGTCGGGGTCACTGACATCGATCACGTTGAGGTGGTCGTACAGCTGGTCCACGACATAGGCGTGATCATCCACCAGGGTGATGGCGTGGACATCGCCGGTATCGTTGCCTCCTTTGAGCTCCACCTGGAAGAGTATCTGCTCCGTGGCGCTGACACCCTCCCCACCGCCCAGCAGGCAGAAAATGGCTGCCAGGGACAGGAAGAAGGTCAGGGTGATGAAAACCAGGCGAGGGTGGATTCCAGATGGTCGGTTGAGCACCATTGCGGCACGTTCCCGTCAGGGTACCCCACTGGACAGGGTCTGAAAGTGAAATCCATAGGTCCCATTTAGCTTTTTCCAATGCCCAAATTGTGCAATATGGGGCCGAATCTAGCAATAATACAGTACCGTACCGACCCGACAATCCTTATAACTGGCGAGGCAGTCGGCCCGCTGTATGACCCTCCCCGTAGCCATCCTGCAGAAGGCCCTCAACAAGCGCATCAACATCCTGCTCAAGGACGGGCGCATCCTGGAAGGCAAGCTCACAGGCTTTGACGACCATCTCAATCTGGTGCTAAGCGATTCGGTGGAGACCATCGATGAGGGACAGCGCAGGCTTGGAACCCTCATCCTCAGGGGCAACAACATCGTCACCATCGCCCAGCCGTAGGGAGGGCATTACCGGGGATGGACCCGGACCATGAAAGGTGAACGGGCATGGAAGCACTGATCCTGGTGGGAGGCAAGGGAACCCGTCTGCACCCCTTGACCCAAAAGATCCCCAAACCCCTGCTCCCGGTAGGCAACGTGCCCATGCTGGTAAGGCTCATCGAGAACCTGCCGGAGGAGTTCGACACCGTGGTTCTGGCCGTGGGCTACAGGGCCACTCAGCTGGAGGAATACTTTCGCGCCCATCCGCTGGACCGAAAGGTGGTCATCGTGGAGGAGGACGAGCCCCTGGGCACCGGGGGCGGCTTTGGCAACTGCCGCGAGCATGTGACCGGCACCTTTGCCGGCTTCAACGGTGATGTGCTCTCAAGCCTGGACCTGTCGGCAATGCTGGAATTCCATCGCTCCCACGGCGGCATCGGCACCCTCTCCCTCTGGGAGGTGCAGGACCCCAGTCGCTACGGTGTGGTGAGCCTGGACCCCAAGCAAAGGGTGACCCGCTTCCTGGAGAAGCCCGAGCCTGGCCAGGTCGAGCCGCCCTATCTCATCAACGCCGGCACCTACCTGCTGGAGCCAGATATCTTCGATCACATCCCGACGGGCCGCAAGGTCTCCATCGAGCGGGAGGTCTACCCGATTGTGATCGACAGGGGCCTGCACGGCTATCCCTTCACCGGGTTCTGGGTGGACGCGGGAACACCCGAGAGCTATCTGGAGGCGACCCGGGCGGTGCTGGAACGAGAATCCACCAAGTCACACGCTGGGGCAAAGATCATCCCCCCGGTGCTCATCGATCCCTCGGCCAACCTGAAGGGGTGCCGCCTGGGACCCAACGTGGTGGTGGGACCCGATACCAATCTCTGGGGCTGCGAGGCCACCGGTACCATCCTAATGGAAGGGGTCCAGGGCATGGGGGCCAGGCTGGAAGGGTGTCTGGTGGGTCCCAGGGTCAGGCTGGAGGGGCACCATCAACGCAAGGTGCTGAGTCAGGACGGTGAGACCACCTACTGAGCTTCTACTGAGCTTCTACTGACATCCTACCATGGGTTCTCTCAAAGCCTGGCTATTATGCAACGGGGCATTGCTCCAACGATTCCCACATAATCTTTTGTTGGGTCGCAATCTACCGGGAACCAGCGAGGCCTCATCATGGAACTCACCATCTCCACCCAGCCACCTCAATCCGTGCCAGTCGACTGTCTGGCCCTGCCGCTATTCGAGAAACAGCCCATAGCCGACAGCCCCCTGGCGGCCCTGGACGACAAGATGGGCGGGGTCATCGCCGAACTGCAGGAGACCAAAGAGGTCAAGGGCAAGTCCGGAGAGAGCACCTACCTGTTCGACCCCCTGTGGGTGGAGGCCCATCGGATCCTGGCCCTGGGTTGCGGCAAGACCCACAAGTTCACCCTGCGGGATGTGCAGACCTACGCTGGAAAGGCGGCCCGCCACGCCCGGTCGAAGGGGCATGATTCCCTGGGATTGGTCCTGAGCCTGCCCCCCGAGGTGGACCTGGAGAGCACGGCGGTCTGGAGGGTGGCTGCCGAGAGTGTGGCCCTGGCGCTGTACGAGGGCGACCAGTACAAGGAGAAGCCAGAGGAACGGAGCCTGGACTCACTGGTCCTGGTGGGTGTGGAGGGTGAGAGCGCCCTCCTTGAGGAGGCGGCCAGGCAGGGCCTGGTGATCGGAACGGCGGCCAACATCACTCGCAACCTGGTGAACACACCCGGCAACGACCTGCCGCCAACGGTGATGGCCGAGAGGGCCGAGGCCATCGCCATGGAGTACGACCTTCACTTCGAGGCCCTGGACCGGGAGGCCATGGAGGAGCTGGGCATGGGCTCTCTGCTGGGGGTCACCCTGGGCTCGCACCAGGAGCCCCGGCTGATCATCCTGACCTACGAGCCAGAGGGCAAGCCCAAGTCCAAGGATGTTCTGGCCCTGGTGGGCAAGGGCATCACCTTCGATACCGGCGGCATCTCCCTGAAGCCCTCCAAGAGCATGGAGAAGATGAAGTACGACATGGCCGGAGGGGCGGCGGTGCTGGGGGCCATGGCGGCCATCGGCCAGCTCAAGCCCGACCTGAAGGTGATGGGCGTGGTGCCGGCGGTGGAGAACATGCCCGGAGGCGGAGCCCAGCGGCCCGGCGACGTGCGCAAGGCCGCCTCGGGCAAGACCATCGAGATCATCAACACCGACGCCGAGGGCAGGCTGATCCTGGCCGACGCCCTCTGGTACGCCCGGGAACAGCTGGATGCCACCCACATGGTGGACCTGGCCACCCTCACCGGGGCCGTCTCCATAGCCCTGGGCAATGTCTTCATCGGTCTCATGGGCAACGACCAGCCGTTCATCGAGAAGGTCATGGCCGCGGGAGCCCGGTCCGGCGAGCGGCACTGGCAGCTGCCTCTCGACGATGAGTATAAGAAACAGCTCAAGTCGGACATCGCCGACCTGAAGAACGTTGGAGGACCCAAGGCCGGGACCATCACCGCCGGCTACTTCCTCAAGGAATTCGCCGACCCCATCCCCTGGGCCCATATGGACATCGCTGGCACCGGATGGATGGACAGCGGCAAGAGCCACCTGGCCAGCGGTGGCACCGGTGTGGGGGTCAGGACCCTGGTAAACCTTGCCATGGGCTGGAAATAGGACCCGGAACGAGTCGCCACAGCCAGTGGGCCATTCCAATCTGCCACGAGCCCATGCACAGGACCGCAAGCAGCTCAGGGATGGCTATCCCATGGTCACCTGAAACCTCCAGTCCCGCTACCATCGATACAAAGATGAGGCTTAACCAGCCAAGGCCGAAGGTCATCGTTCCCAAGATTGCAAGACCGTTGGTCCTGAGCAGATGGCCGGCAACTATTATCCCCAACGATGTACAGAGGAAGAACACTGTTGCGAAGAAGGCGTGAAGATTGTAATCGTCAATGGTGAACAATCCAACACATAACAGACCCAGCGAGCCTGCGCCGAGGAGAGATGTCGATATCGCGACCAGATTGAAGGTACCCAGATGAAAACCATCAAGCTTGAAGACCTGGCTCACGAGTTGGCAACTGAAAGGATATAGAGCTTGCACAACGAAGAGCGCACTCATCACTCCCGCCAGCATCACCCCCACATTGAACCAAACGGCCCCTGGCTCGTCCCAGCTGCCCATGTCACTCAGAGCGTTGTCGGTGAAACTGAACCATGGCGTTTGGTGGATGGCAACGGCCACGAGGAGCAGGCCCAGGGGCGGGCCAACCATGCCGCAGAGGGCCGCGAGCCGCAGTCTGGTGTGGGGCCAGAAGGGCAGATCCTGCTCCAGAGGCTTGGGCATTGGACCGGGAGCAACCCGGGCCTAATTAGAGGCTCGCCACAGGTTCAGTCTGGTCAATCCTCGCCTTCCATCCTCAGCGCCGCCGAGTTGATGCAGTAGCGCTTGCCGGTGGGGGCTGGGCCGTCATCGAAGACGTGGCCCAGATGGGAGTCGCAGCGGGCGCAGAGCACCTCGGTGCGGACCATGCCGTGGGAGAGGTCTGTGGCGAAGGTCACGCTTGCCTCGCCTTCGGGCTCGGTGAAGGAAGGCCAGCCACAGCCCGACGCGAACTTGGCCTCGCTGGTGAACAGAAGGGTGTTGCAGGCGGCACAGCGGTAGGTGCCCGGTTCATCGGTGTTCCAGTACCTGCCGGTGAAGGCCGGCTCGGTGCCCTTCTGCCGCAGGATGCGGAACTGCTCGGGAGTCAGCTCCCTGCGCCACTGGTCCTCGGTCTTGGTTATCGGGGATCGGGCCGAGCTATCGGTCTTCTCCTTTCGGGACTTCCATTTCGGCCGGGTCATGTTCGCGCCATCATGGGGCCCTGGTTCAGGCCAAGGGTTGGGGAGAGGGCGGATTGGCGCGGGCCAGGTCGGCCAGGGTGATCTCACTCAGGGTCGCGTTGAGCGCCTGGCTGATCCCCTGCCAGTGGCCTCCCATCTGACACGTATCCTCCCGCTGGCAAGCTCCACCCGGGGTCTCGCTGCAATGGGTCAGGGCCAGGGGGCCTTCCAGGGCGGTTATGACATCCACTGCCGAGATCGTCTCGGGGGAACGGGCCAGTCCGTAACCTCCCCGGGCCCCGCGCTGGGAGATCAGCAGTCCGGCCTTGGTGAGCTTTTTGAGGATCTTGCCCGCCACCGGTTCTGGCAACCCGGCCAGCTCCGCCAGCTCGTGGGCGTTGTAGACCTCCCTGTCGCCGGGCGAGCCCCCATTGTCATCTCCATCGCGGGTCAGGCAGGCGAGCAACGCGAAACCGTAATCGGCCAGTCGGGTGAGTCGTATCATTTTTTGCACCTCAACTGGACCGAACTCGTTCCCTTTTTACTTAAAGGCCTGTCCATCGAAATGAATCTGACGGAAGGAGCACCATGGGGGAGCCAAATGCGGCCGCTGAGGCTGACCACATGGTTGAAAGGAACGAACGGGCGCTCACGGCGGGTCCAGGTGAGGCTCAAGCCCGCAACCGCCGCAGGTGGTGCACATGGTGAGTGACTCCCGGGCCGCGGTCTCAAGACCGTGGCGGCTCAGGGCCGCCCGATGGGCTTCCAGCAGGGTCAGCAACCGCTCGGGTCCGGGTTGGTCCGGTGCCTTTTCCGTGTCCTTTGGCATCAGGTGCGAGGGGTCAGGATGGCGGACCGGGCGGAGGGTGGGCAGGACCCCCAGGGCACAGAGCCGGTCGATGGTGTCGATGGCTTCCTCCGGTTCCTCACCCAGGCCCACCAATAGATTGGATTGGACCTTGCCCCTACCGAAAAGAGCCACGGCTGCCTTCAGGTTGGACCATATGATGTCGTGATCCAGATCGGGACACTGGGTCTCCAACAGTCCAGGGCTGGCCACCTGGAGGTTCAGCTTGATCTCGTCGGCTCCAGCCTCTTTCATCCGCTCAAGGTCCGCCGGGTCCTCTATGCAGGGCTCCACACCCAGCGGGATGTCCGGAAAGGTCTCCTTGAGTGCCATGAGAGCCCAGACCAGGGCCTGATTGGTGGCCGCGGTGGTGGAGCAGATCCCGGAGGTAAGGGCGATGGAATCGAGGCGACCCTCCTGCATGGCCTCCCTGACCATGCCAACGATCTCCTGGATGGAACGGACCCTTGCGTCCTGGTTGCCAGGTTGGGTGCAGAATCGGCAGGAAAGATCACAGCCAGAATAGAGGTTGATGAAGGCCATGCGCGGGGCATGGAGCATCGGTTCGATGAGTTGCACATGCTCCAGGAAGATCTCTCCCCGCCTGAGCAATCTGATGCCCTGGGCCCCAGCCTCGCTTTCCGCCCCCTCCCCGGCCTGCGCCTCCAGCTTGAAGTTGGCCCCGTCCTTGACACTGAGGCGGACTGGCGGACGATCGCCCTGGGCGATGAATATTGCGCCTCTTCCCGCGCCGGGACCCGCTGTGGAACCGGAGAGTCGTACAGGTAGCCTGAGGCTGGATGGTACCTCGACCCACGGGTCGGCCAGCAGGGTGGCACGGGCGAGGGTGGCGGGGTCGGAACGCGGGACCAAGAAGGTGGATCTCCTTAATGGGGGATTGGACCTGGACCTAATAACTTACAAGTTCGACCCCGAATGGCCGATGACCTCTTCAGATCGCCTTCAATCATCCTAGTCCAGAGGACTGGCACAGATGGGGCAGGCCTTCCAATCGGCTTCCACCTCGTTCTCGCACTTGGGGCACAGGGTCGGTCCCGGCTCTTCCACCGGACTGGTGCATTTGGGACACACCTTCCATTCGGCCTCAAGGGTCTGTCCACACTCGTGGCAGACATCTGGCTCCGGCGGCTTCTCTGTTTCCAGGGTTCCCGAGCAATTAGGGCAGACCTTCCATCCGGGTTTGATGGGATTGGTGCAATCTGGGCAAAGTTCGGGTGAGGCTGGGCTATCATCGCTCTGGACACCACCGACCCTTTCACCAGACACGGCCACCGGTCGGGGAAGTTTTACACTTGGTCCAGCCGGGGAATCTGGAGGATGGCTGTCATGGTGGCGCTCGGGAACCAGTGCCTCAGACCGTCGTTCCGCCGGCCGTCGTTCCGCCGGCTCAGTGGGGCGATAGCCCGAATGGGGGGTGGTGGAGGTTGGGGGCGAAGGTGGCGGTGGAGGGTGTTGGGAAGTTGAGGAGGCGTGGGTGCCCTTCCATTGACCACCGCCGACCTGGGTGGGCACGGAGGATGTAGAAGGGTCCGGCTCGTCGTGCCTGCCGCGGATCTTTCCGACCAGGAACCCGGTGCCCTTGACCAGCACCAGAACTATCACGATGAAGATAATGGCAAAGCAGGCTATCAGGAACATGTACATGTACAGAAGGCCACGGTCACCGTCCTTGTAATCCTCCACATTATACTGCATCATGTAGGTCAACGTGCCTGACGGATGGGCATCGTCGCGACGGGCATTGTCTTGATTGTCGATGACCAGATAATGGGCACCAGGATCACGCTGCGCCCAGGTGAAGTTCCGATCGAGGGTTCTCTCGTATAACTTGACCGGTTCGAAATAATCGTCATTGACGTATTTGGAATACTCGGTGTTGTTGAGAATGTAGATATCTATCTCATTGTCGCCCTGCACCTCCACTTCGAAATCCAGGTATTCTGAGGAATCGGACAGACCCGTGATGTCGTACTCCTTGTAACCACCGGAGCCCAGGGTCTCAGTGTCCTTGTAGGCCGAGGCCATTGGAGAGAACTGCAGCAGGCCCAGCAAGCCCAGCATAACTATGATCAAGATGAAACAGATGCGCCAGTCTCTCGCTGAGGATACCGCAACCGGTAGGATGATGATAAGCACACTCCAGGAACAGGCACGAAAATCGACGGACTCTACTTAATTGTTGTGATTTGCCAGCTGCAGATATATGGCCGGGCGACCCGGGACTGCGGCCTTGGCCTTGCCCAGGGGATCGGGGAGGTCGGGGGCATCTGCGGTATGGATCTCCACGGGAGCCTCCAGCACCTGGGCCAGGTGATCGGCGGCACCGGACAGGATGGCGGCCTCATCGGCCACTGTCCTCAACTGATCTAGGTCTGTGTCACTGGCCTTGCGCAGCTCCAGGGCCAGGTTCTTGCAGAAGTTGGCGGTGAGCTTGCCCATGGCCCGCAACTCCGCGTCGGCCATGGCGGCCTTGGTCAGGCTGCCAATGTCCAGCTTGCCCTCCTCGATGAGGCCGAAGGCCAGCTCCAGGACCTGGCGTTTCCAGGCCGGGCAGGTGTAGAGGAAGATCCGACCGGGCCGCTGCTTGGTGACCTTGATTATCTTGCGGATGTCGTCTATGACATCGATGAGGTAGGCCTCGGTGGCCTCCATCGCCGGGTCGATCAGGGACAGGTCTGGCTCGGGAAGGCGGGCGGCGCTGGCAAGACCCTCACCGCCATGCATCCCCTCGTAGATTTCCTCGGCCAGATGAGGGACCATCGGGCAGATGCTAAGGGTCACGGTCTCGATGTACTGGTTCACCAGCTCCCGGGCGGGCACTCCTTCACAGCGGCGTTGGTAGTAGCGGTAGTGGCGTTGCAGTTCGAAGAAGGCCAGCTTGAAGGCGCTCTTGTAGAGCATCTGGTCGTAGGCCTCGATGATCTCCTGGCGGGTCCGGTGGAGCTGGGAGGCGAACCAGGCATCCACGGGATGGTCCTCCTGCCGCCCCTCGTTCCAGTTGTCGCGGGCAAAGGCCCGCCAGGCCGCCAGTTTGCCACCGATGGTTTCGGCGAAGTCAGGGTCCCAGTTGGGATCATCCAGGCCCTCCCCGGCGTTGGTCAGGGTGGCCCGCACCACATCGGCCCCGTACTGCTCCAGGAGCTGGCGCAGGGTGTAGAAGTTGCCGGCGGACTTGGACATCTTCTTGCCCTCCACCAGAATCCAGCCGTTGAGCCCGAAGGCCTTGGGCCAGTGCTCCGGAGGGAATATGGCGGCGTGGTTGTACAGGGAGAAGGCCAGGTGGTTCTGGATCAGGTCCTTGCCCGAGACCCGCAGGTCATAGGGGTAGAAGTACTGGAAATGATCTTTCATCTCGGCCAACAGCTCGGGGGCTATACCCAATTTGCCGGCCACGGCGGAGGCCTCGCCCCGGTCCAGAAGAACGTGGTCGAACAGGTCGGTGGTGAGGGCGGCCACGGGCACGCTCCCGTCGTGCTCGATGTGGCGGACCAGGGTGTAGTAGGCCATGTAGATGGTGGAGTCGGAGAGGGACTCGATGAGCCATTTCTCGTCCACCGGCAGACGGGTTCCCAGACCCATTTCCCGGGTGCAGGCCCAGTCCCGCAGCCAGCCCAGGACATGGTCGAACTGGGGTCGTACCTTGTCGGGATAGAGGGTCAGGTCGGCCAAGGCCTCGCGTGTTCGGTCGGTCCAGTTCTCATCACCGTAGGCCAGGAACCACTGGTCGGCCACGATCTTCACCGCGCATCGGTTCAGCCAGCGGGAGACCACCTTGCCTGTCAGCTCGTACAGCAGGGCCCCCCGGCCTTCTTCCAGCATGCGCTCCTTCACCTTCAGGCGGGCCTCGGCCACGGGCAGACCGCCGACCCCCTGGCATGAATCGAGCATGATCCCCTGTTCGAACCCATGGAGGTAGACCTTGTGCTTGGCCTCCTCCAGCTCCTCCCGCTGGGTGGCGGTGGTGACGCCCATCTCCTCGCACACGGTGACCGCAGGCAGGCTGCCCAGTTCACCCGAGTCGATGATGGCGATGGGCTCGATGGCGGTGAGGTCCTCCACCGTCAAGCCCCATTCAGGGCGCAGGGCCTCAGGGTCCCGCAGGTCCACCAGACCCATCCAGTCGTCGGGGGCGTCGGAGGGGACCGAGGTGACGATGCCGGTGCCCTTGTCGGGGTCGCAGAAGGGAGCCGGCAGGACCGGGATGGACCGCTCAACGATGGGGGCGATGCCCCTGCGGCCCAGGAGCTCCAGTCCGGTGACCTGGCCCAGGATCTCGACGGTATGGTCCTGGAGGGTCAGCTTGTCGCCACACTCCCGGGAGATGATCCAGACCTCGTCGTCAACCCGGGCCTTGAGGTAGGTGAGCTCGGGGTCGACCCAGAGGTTGGTCTGGCCGAAGGCGGTCTCGGGCCGCAGGGTGGCGGCCACAAGCATGGTGTCAGGCTCGTCCTCCAGGGGGAACTTCATGAGGGTGAACTCCTGGGGCGTCTCGCCCTCGCCCTCGATGCGGTCGTGGTCGCCCACCGGGGTCTTCTGCTTGGGGTCCCAGACCACCGGGAAGGAGCCCTGACGCAGGAAGCCGCCTTCCTTCAACCGGGTGAACTGCCAGCGCACGAAGGCATCGTAGCGGGGGTTCAGCTCGGTGGTGATGAACGACCGTCTCCAGTCCACGGCAACGCCCAGGCGCCTCAGGTCCTTGCGCGCCTCCGCCGGGAAGAAAGTGGTCCAGTACTCGATGTCGGCGAACTTGGGCAGGTCAGAATCCGGAAGACCCATCTGACGCAGGATATCAAGCTGCTTGGGCTCGCCCTCGGCCACCCGCTGGGCCGCGGCCACCATGGGGGTGCCGGTGCAATGGAAGGCAAAGGGCCACAGGACGTTGCAGCCTCGCATGCGCTTGTAGCGGGCGGCCACCTCGGCCCTGAGCAGGGTGAAGCAGTGACCCATGTGCAGGTAGCCGTTCATGTAAGGATAGGGGAAGTTGACAAAGAACTTGGGTTGAGGCTTCCCGGAATCGTCAACGGCTGGCTCGGCCTCGAAGAGGCGAGCTTGCTTCCAGCGTTCCTGGATGGCGGCTTCGTCGACCGCATCGGCACGGGCCATGGGTGGCCAGACCAAGGAGCATAAAAGAGGTTGTAGACCCCGCCGCAAGGATACGATACCGATGGATGATGGAACGGACAGCGGACACAGGGAACCTCTCTGGAAAAGCCCAGAAGGCGGGCGAAAGCGTTTTATCACGGGCCTGTCTCCAGCG
This sequence comes from uncultured archaeon, assembly GCA_964384995.1. Lineage (GTDB taxonomy): Archaea > Thermoplasmatota > Poseidoniia > MGIII > CAYLMJ01 > CAYLMJ01. The sequence continues at coordinate 43,988 of CAYLMJ010000005.1, forward strand.
CCAAGTAACAGATCCGATAAGTCAACACCCGGGGCCGATGCACCTCCTCCAGGATGGGGACCCGAATACGGAACCGGTGTTCGATAGGCGGAACGCCATTTGATGACGAGGCGAAATTATGAACTTCAGCCCAACGGACGGCCCCGAAGATGATGAGCCCGACCTGGACCAATTCATGGAAGATTCGGTCACCCCCCCCATGCCCTCCCACCTGGTTGTAAAGGTGGACGAACTGACACCCCACTCCAAGAAGGTCTTCATCCGGTTGAGGGTCGTGGATGTCGAAGCCCCCCAGAACGTTGACAGCCGAGATGGTGACTCCCGCTCGGTGACCGAGGCGGTGGTGGGCGATGAGACCGCCACCATCCGCATGACCCTGTGGGATGATGAGGCCCGATCGGTCACCCAGGGTGAGACCGTGGAGATCCACAACGGTTACGTGGGACTTCTGCGCGGCCACATGCGACTCTACATCGGACGCTACGGCAAGCTGCACTCCAGCCAGGAGGCCATCGATGAGGTCAACCTCTCCCTGGACCTGTGCGAACTGGAGTACCGCGACACCCGACCCCCTGACCGTTTCGGTGGCCGTGGCGGTGGCCGTGGTGGAGGTCGCGGAGGTGGCCGTGGTGGAGGACGCGATGGCCGCAGAGGCGGAGGTGGAGGCCGCAGGGGAGGCGGTCGTGATGATCGAAGAGGCGGAGGTGGCGGTGGCCGCAGAGGTGGCGGTCGCGACCGACGTGGCGGTGGCGGTGGCCGCCGGTATTGAGATCCCTCCTCATTGGACCCACCGGAAGAGCATCAGCTCTGCCAATCACATATGCTCTATCTTGATCTGGCCTAACGGCAATAGGCTCAACTGACAGTCGGAACTTCCGAGGTCACCGCGTCCTTATCAAACTGAAAGATGTGGTTCTAGCTTGGGCGCACTTGCGGGGCCCTTGCTTCGATATCTGCGTCATCCACTGTGGTCACGGTCTCCACTTGCTTTTCCGGCAGGCGGGAGATGCCCTCCTCGATGGCCTCGCGGTCATGGGCCACATCGGCCATCCGCTCGGGCTCCACGTAGAAGCCAGCGTACCAGAGTTTGAGGTTCTTGATGGAGATGTGGACCGCGGTCTGGCGGGACTTACTGTAGGCTGCCAGCAGGACCTTCTTGATCTGGTTCTTCTGCTCCTTGGGAAGCAGGTAGAAGGTGTCGAAGAAGCGGTCCTCCTCGGAGTTGGGCTGGGCGGTCAGCATGTGCATGGGATTGCTCATGACATGACGCACCACGTTGTCCAGCTCCAGGGCGTGGGCCACATGCTGCAGCTCCTTGTTGGAGGGGCGGTGGGTCCGCAATTTGGTTCCAGGGGGCGAACGTTCCAGGATCACGTGCTCGATGAGTGAGTTGTAGAAGGGACGACCCACGCCGGCCTCGATGAGGGAGGCCCTGAGACTGGGGTCATCGGCCACACCGGGGATGGTGCAGAGTTGCTTGTCGATGATGGAGGTCATCGATTCGATGCGCGGTTTGCGATAGAAATCCTTCATCTGGGACTTCTTCTTGCGAACCGCCGTGACGGTGTGGAAAGAGAGCTCCAGCTCCTCCAGGATCTCTACCACGGCGTTGTCCAGCTCCTTGGTGGAGAGGACGCGAGATAGGGGGCTGGCGGCCAATCGGGCCACCTCGTCCAGGATGAACTTGTCCCTGAGGGTGATGTAGGCCTGGTAGTCCAGGGCGGTGCGCTCAAGGTGACCGGTGGCCAGGAGGTCATCGGTGGTGGCATCGGCGGGTGCCGCTTCCTGGGGCTGCTGGGAGAGCTCCTCCAACTGTTGACGCAGTTGCTCGGCCTCCTCCTGAGCTTGGTTGTATGCGTTCTCCTTCTCCCGAATGATCTGCTCGAACTGGGCCTGCTCATCGGTGAAGTCAGATGGCTCCTGCTGCATGTTCCGCAACTGCTCCAGCTCCATCGCCAACCGCTCCTTCTCGGTCTCGGCCTCCTGCATGCGGGCCAGGAGACGCTGGATGGCCTTGCGGTGCTCCTGGTCCTTCTCGGCCATGTCGTTCAGGGTCTGGTCCAGTTCGGCCCGGGCTTTCTCGGCGTCGTCCTCAAGACGACGCTGGCGGGCCATAAGCCGCTCCTTCTCTCTCTGGGCGGCCTCGTAATCGGCCTTCAGGCCGGCGGCACCCAGGTTCTCTTTCTGAAGGGCCTGGATCCGTTCGACCAGGCGCATCTGCTCCTCCCGTGAGGAACGGGATTCGGCTTCCAGGCGCCGGATCTGGATCGTCAGCTGGTTGCGCTCACCGTCACTCACTGGGGTGCCCATCGGCTGAGCAGGAGCGGCACCAGGGGCCGCCTGCTGGACCGGGGCCTCCTCCATGCGCTCCAGGCGCTGGCGCAGCCAGGCCAGTCTGGCGTGGACGTCCTGCAAGCGGTAGCTCAGAGCCCGATAGAGCTCCTCCTGCTGGATCCGGTTGTCCTGCGGGGGATAGGGTTGCTGGGTCGTGAGATTCAGCGAGGTGTTGTTATCCTGAGGGATGGCCATGGGCATCACCGCCGGTTGCCCAAGGGTGGTGATGGACATCGTTGGCGGAGCCGCCTGGTAAGGCTGGGGCTGGGGCTGGGCGGGGGCCGGGGCCTGAACGTACTGGACCCTTGTCTGGGGGCACTGGGCCTGGGGACACTGGAACGGTGCGCTCTTCTGGATCACCGGCGGGCGAGCCTCGTAGGGTCGGGGCTCCCGGTAATCCACCCGCGGTCGGGGTTCTTCTTCGTACATTGGCTCATCTTCCTCTGGTTCTTTTTCTTTGGTAACTTCCTCGGTCACGATCTCTTCGAATTCATCGATGGGCTCCTCGATCTCCTCGGTCAGGGCCTCGGCCTTGTCACGGAGCTTTCCCTGACCTTCGAGGCGACCCCAGATGCGGGCGCCCCTTTCAAGCCGCTCGATGGCGGTGAACAGGCCTGCGATCGCGTACAGGCTGAAAATGAACAACAAAACACCCACCACGGCGACCATGCCGTCAGGGTAGAACACGTATATGTCCATGTTGCCGTTCACGAATAATCCTATGATCAATAGCCAGCCCAGCAGGGCCACACCGGCGATGACCGACCAGAACTTGACATCCTCCTCCTGGAGGTTCACCGTCTCCCACATACCATCCACATAGGTCTCGGGGAAGCGTTCGGCCTCCAGCAGACCCAGCTGCATGGCGTCGGTGTTGAGGTCCTCGGCAGCCGGAAAGACCCTTCGCGAAAGACCCATCAGGGCCGCTACCCCGATGAGGAACATCGCAGAGAGGACTCCCAGAACCTGCACCAGTAGGTACTCGCTCAGGAGCCCGAAGAAAATGAGACCCACGGCCGCGATGGTCCCACCGACCCAGATCAAGGTTCCCTGGTTGAGATCCTTGCGGTCGGCATCGATGCGAGCATAGACCTGTTTCTCCCTGGGTGAGTCGGCCAGGCGTTCCATGGTGGGGTCCGTGTCGGAATTGATGCGCTCATCGAAATCCATCACGTCCATTTCACGGAACAGGGCCTCTCTCTGTATCTCGGCCCGGGTGGCTGCCCGTTCACTGACCGTCATCGAGCATCCACCTCCGGTCTTTTATCCACTGAGGTGAGGTGTTTGAAGATTGGACTGGGTTTTACGATTTGTAGCATGTGCCGGCTTGCCTCTGGAAGGCTATTGGGGTTTTTATTACCTAAATCATATAAAGTTGTTGTGCAGGATTAATTCTCTTGGCAAATGGCCGCTTCTCGTCGATTAGGGTTATAAACATAGGTCAATCTGAGCCTCCATGGCCGTTCCGGCTGACAAACTCGGATCCCTGTTGCAAGAGGTGGAGAATGAGATCGCTCCCTCTCGAAAGCAGCATGAGAGCCTCCTGAGGGTGCAGGATGAACTGCTGGCCAGGGCGGGCAAGGTGATCAGTGACAGTGGAACGGCCGATATGAGACCCAGTCCAATGGTCGTGGGCTCGGTGGCCAAGGGAACCTACCTGTGGCCTTGCGACCTGGACCTCTTCCTCTGCTACCCCCCTGAGGTCCCTGTGGAACATCTGGAACAGAATGGACTGGAGTTGGCACAGGTACTTCTGGATAATCCCAGGCGCCTCTATGCCAGCCACCCCTACCTTAGAGGTGAGTTCGGCGGATTCGAGACGGATGTGGTCCCCTGCTATCGGATCAGCCCTGGGCAGAACCCCCGGACCGCGGTGGACCGGACGCCCCTGCACACAGCTTATGTCAAGGAACACCTGACGCGAGAGGGTGCTGGCCAGGTACGTCTGTTCAAACAGCTGTGCAAGGCGCTGGGGGTCTATGGTGCCGAATCGGCGGTGGGAGGCCTCTCAGGATATCTGTGCGAATTGCTGGTACTGGGATACGGGGACCTGGAGCATCTGCTGCGTGGCATCATGGAATGGCGACCCCCCCTGAGACTGGATGGCACCGACGAGGGAATGGTACCAGCTACCAGCTCCAAAGAGCAGGATGACAGGGTGCCTCTGTGGGTCACCGATCCGGTGGACCAGCGGCGCAACGTGGCGGCGGCGGTGAGCGAGGCTTCCCTGGCAACCCTGACCCTGGGGGCCCGCGAGCTGCTGGACCGGCCTCGCCGCCAGCTGTTCTTTTCACCGGTCAAGACCACCTTGACCTCGCGGGAGATGGCTGGATTGACCGCCCGGCGCGGCAGCTGGGTGGCGACCATTGAACTGGAGCGGCCGAGAGGGGTCGGCGAGGTGGTTGGACCCCAGGTGCTCACCCTCATGCGTCAGTTGTGGGACCGCGTGGAGCAGGCCGGTTTCGGCCCCCTGGCGCTGGAGCACCTGCTTGATGATGAGAAGCTCATGCTGGCCATGGAGCTTGAACGGGGCCATCTGCCAAGGACCAAGTTCCATCCGGGACCCCACGGCTGGCGGGACTCCACGGGCTCGTTCCGCGAGCGATGGGGCGAAAATGACCTGGGTAAGGTCCACCTGCATCGGGGGCGCCTGGTGGTCCAGCGTCTCAGGACCCACACCTCCTTGCCCGGCTGGGTCGCCGGCAATATCGGTCAGATCAGTGTTTCCCAGCCATTGAAAGGAGTATTGAAAGGTCCCAGGCGGGTGCGGTTGTGGGCGCCGGGTCAGCTTCCGCATTGCCCAGGTCAAGGACTCTTGACCCGCCTGCTGGATCCAGGATTGCCCTGGGAAGACAGGTTAGAGGAACATTGAGCCGATCCACCGTGATCCAGTGGATACGGGCCTCCTCCAATGATATTCCAATAGATTAGTATCGTACCAGGATCGATCATCCACTTTCGGTCCTGAGGGCTATCCCTGAAGGAGAATATGGAATAAAAAAAATAGGGCGGGTTGGATCGAGGACCCAACCCGCTGGACAATATGACCGATCTACGCCAGGGTTATGTCGACGCCGATGGAGTCATCAGTCGGTTTGAACTTCAGCCTGAACTTGAAGTCGTTCAGGTTGGCAAGGTCCTTCATATCGGCATCGCCTTTTTCGCCGGCATGAAGGGTGAACATGTCACCAGGGCTCAACTTGCCGTTGAAATCGTTGTCGGCAAATACGACGCCCTTACCGTTACCTATGAAGTAACCGTAGATATCCGAGACCGTACCGGTGCTCCGGGTGTTTCCATCCGGATTCAGCAGGAAGTAATCCACCGAGTTCACCGAAACAGCAGGGTTCATTTTCACAACCTGGATGGTCCAGGTCATTTCATCGACTTTCGAAGCACTAAGAGCTCCCTGGGGTGTCTGCTTGGAGACACCTAGGAAACTCGAAGCCCAGACGTAAAGGACGGCAGCCAGCACGACGGTGATCGCAACCATCAAGATGACGGCGATAACGGGCGAGACGGCTTCCTCATTGTCCCAGAGCTTTCGTTTCATGGTTATGTCCTGGGCTATTCAGCCCATTATAATGAATATGGTCGATGTTAATATGTCTTTCGATATATTATGAGAGAAATCGAATCCAACGGTCGATCCATTGACACCGGTCGAGTAATGTTCGAACAGGAACCTACATCTCTTCATTCTTTATATACTCATCGTCGGCAAATACCTTGTCGGCCATCTCGGAGCGATAGGCCACGAGACGCCCGAACAGGTCCTTATCCGCCAAGGCGAGGACCTGGGCCGCCAGCAAGGCGCCGTTCTCTCCCCGGTCCACGCCCACCACGGCCACCGGGATGCCAGGTGGCATCTGAACCGTGGACAGGAGGCTGTCGAAAGGGACCTTGCCACCGCAGGGCACCGCGATGACCGGTCGCGGGGTCAGGGCTGCCACAGCACCGGGCAGGGCGGCCGCCAGACCTGCGAAACAGACCAAGACCCCGGCAGTCGAGTTGTTGACCACCTCGGCCAGCAGATCGGGGGTCCGATGGGCTGAAGCTATCCGGAGCTCGTAGGATACCTTGAGCTTCTGCAACACCTTGGTGGCCTTCTGGGCGATGGGCAGGTCGGATCTCGAGCCCATGATGAGACAGACCTGAGATTCTGAAGAGGGTTCATCGGCAGATGTCATCAAACGGTCAATGGGATCAGCTCTTAAATAGACGACGGAGCCCACCGGCTTGGTTATCACCCCTGCTCGAGGTGGAGGTTTTTAACTTGGCACTGTTGGGGGTGTGAAGTCCATGGGCCTGTTCAACTCCAAACAAAGGCAGCGACCGGTGCACTTGATCGAGGCTGATGAGAAGAGGCGGAAGGAAAAGGCCGAGGCCGCCGCCGAACAGCGGGCCCAGGCTGCCGAACCAACCCTAGCCCAACGAAGAAGGGACCGGCCGATACCGATGGGCCGACCGCCCTTGCCGGCTGGACTGCTGGGAGTTTCACCTGGGACCCCGACAGCGACACCTGTCGCCGCACCGGTGGCCGCGCCAGTGGCTGCTCCGGTCGGGGCGCCTGTCGCGGCTCCAATGGCCGCACCGGTGGCCGCACCTGTAGCCGCCCCAGTGGCAGCACCCATGGCTGCACCTGTGGCCGCGCCGGTGGCAACACCTGCCGGAGCGCCCCCGATGGGGGTTCCCGTGGGCCAGCCGCCCATGCCACCCGGTGCCCCTCCCATGGGCATCCCGGTGGGACAGCCTCCGGGCCAGCCGCCCTCGCCCTTGACCCCCGTCACGCCCCCGCCCACACCGGAGACCCCACCTGAGCCCGAACCCGAAAAGGTGGACTGGGCCGACGATGAGGAAGATGACGAGGACGACGAGGGAGACTGGGGCGACTAGGACCGGCTATCGCTCCTCAATGTTGGTATCCAGGATCAGGATAATGATCGGAGTCGGGAGGCTCCTGCATGGGGTCCCCATAGGTGCTGATGGCATTCCAGAGCTCGTTCATCTTCGATTGCAGCAGGGGCAGGCCCAGGGCAAAGATGAAGAACAAACAGCAATAGAGCACCGGCTCGGGGGGTTTGCCCATACGGCGTAGATTGTACTCTTGCTCTAAGGCCTCGGTGTACTTGTAGAAAGCATAGATATTGAAGAAGGGGATACAAGCGGCCAAGAGGGGGTTGTGCAGATAACCCCGAAAGATGTTCAGCTCGTTGTACATGGTATACATCCACCAGACCTCGATTATGAATACAACCACACTGCAGCCAATGTACAGGATCATGGTCAGGAAGAACATAGAATCCAATTCTTCGGTCTCGTTCTCGCTGGGGTCGTTGGATTCACTGCTTTCCAAAGGTACCATGAAGAAGATTGAGATGTAGGGGAGGAAGGACAATAGGATGATGACGATCCAGAGCTTCCAGGGATTCCGGACCACTCCGATGGGGCCATACGGATATGGGCGATCCATAGGGGGAGGGCCGCCTGGTGGGTAGCCTTGCGGGGGGTAGCTCGGTGGTGGGTAAGGGTCTTGATCCGGAGGGGGGGGTGGAGGAGGATATGGTCCTCGCTGGGATCCCCTTGGGGGTGGGCGATTATCATTATTACGCGGTTGATGATCCCTGTAGGGGTCAGGGCGAGCGGGAGAGCGCGAACCATCCACACTCCCATCTGGTCTTGCGGGAGCCTCCTGGGAACCGAACATTGCCCCACAGGACTCACAGTATTCCTCTTCGTGTGATACCGAACTTCCACATTCGGGACAGCTGAAGTCGTCCATATTGAACCCCCTGGTCCATTGCCATTCAATATTTATATCCTTGGGCTGGCGATCGTGTGAAGAATGAACAGGCTCCTGTTGGTCAGATCATGGAACGCCTGGCTGTACAGCAGTGCAAAAGAAGTTAACCGCAATTCCTTTACCCTGAGCGATGGCCATCTGGCGACCAGCAGACCGAAGGACAGGGGGACCGAGTCAGGGCAGGGAACGACTGGCCCACCATCCCCTCTGCTCGACCTTCAGGGCGGACCTGCTCCGGGTGGGGTCACACTATCTCTGCCTGGGCTGCTTCATCGCCTACCCACTGGCCCTGGTGGTGGTGGCGCTTTCCCTTCTGGTCCCAGCCGCGAACGCTCTTCCGGTGTGGGCCTGGTTGGCCCTGGGTCTGACCGGCGGAGCCATCCAGTTGCTCAGTCTGAAAGGCTACACCCGCACGAAAGCGGCCAAGATCATCGTCAAGCTGGGTCTGGGTCTGGGTCTGGGAGCCATGACCCTCTTTGTGTTCAGCCTCCCTGGACCCCTTTGGTACCGGATCATGGTCTTTGTCATTTGCCTGCAGGGACTGTCCCTGATGGGTGCTCAGAGGGAGAAGGTCATCGATCGAACCTGTCGGCAATGTCCCTACCAGGCTCAATGGGAGAAATGCCCGGGTTTTCATCCGAACGGACCACCCCGGGGTCCGGGTCAAGGATCAAAGAGATCACCTGAAGTTTCTCCACATGGTCATTCAAGATACCCGATCCCAGCCACCGGTGAGGAAGCGGCGGACTACAAAGATCCAAAGACGGGCGAGAGGCTCGAACTGCCTCGGCCCTTGCCTTAGTTGGGTATCCTACAGTATCCTACATCCTGAACAGACTGAAGTGCTGTTCGGGGATGGGGGCGTTGAGGGAAGCACTGATACCCAGGCCCAGGACCAGGCGCGTATCGACGGGGTCGATGATGCCGTCATCCCAGATGCGAGAGGTGGAGTAGTAGGGATTGCCCTCGGTCTCGTACTTGGCCAGGATGGGTTTCTTGAGCTGTTCCAGCTCGTCATTGGACATCTCGATGCCCTTGCGCCACAGCTGGTCCTTCTTCACGGTGCCCAGCACGTTGGCCGCCTGCTCGCCGCCCATGACCGAGATGCGGGCGTTGGGCCACATCCAGAGCTGCCGGGGCTGGTAGGCCCTGCCGCACATGCCGTAGTTGCCGGCTCCGAAGGAGCCGCCGATGATCACCGTGAACTTGGGCACCTGGGCGGTGGATACCGCTGATACCATCTTGGCCCCGTCCTTGGCGATGCCTCCGGACTCGTATTTGCGGCCCACCATGAAACCGGTGATGTTCTGGAAGAACACCAGGGGTATCTTGCGCTGGGAGCAGATCTCGATGAAGTGGGCGCCCTTCAGGGCTGACTCCGAGAAGAGGATGCCGTTGTTGGCCAGGACCCCCACCGGATAGCCCATGATGCGGCCGAAACCGGTCACCAGGGTGGTGCCATAGAGCTCCTTGAACTCGTGGAAGCGGGAGCCATCCAGGATGCGGGCCAGCACCTCGCGCACATCGTAGGGTATGCGGGTGTCCTTGGGGATCACGCCGTAGATCTCCTCGGCGGGATAGGCGGGCTCCTCAGGTGGGGCGACATCCAGATGGGTCTTGGGAGCACGGTTGAGGTTCTCCACGATGTCCCGGGCGATGTCGAGAGCGTGGGCGTCGTCCTGGGCATAATGGTCGGTGACCCCCGAGGTGCGACAGTGCACGTCGGCGCCGCCCAGGTCCTCCGCCGTCACCTCCTCGCCGGTGGCGGCCTTTACGAGGGGGGGCCCGCCCAGGAAGATGGTCCCCTGGTTGCGTACGATCACGGCCTCGTCGGACATGGCCGGGATGTAGGCGCCACCTGCGGTGCAGGAGCCCATGACCACGGCGATCTGGGGGATGTACTGGCCCGACATGACTGCCTGGTTGTAGAAGATGCGGCCGAAGTGCTCCCGGTCGGGGAAGACCTCGTCCTGCATGGGCAGGAAGGCGCCACCTGAGTCCACCAGGTAGATGCAGGGCAGTTTGTTCTCCCTGGCGATCTCCTGGGCCCGGATGTGCTTCTTGACCGTCATGGGCAGGTAGGAGCCGCCCTTCACCGTGGCATCGTTGGCGATGACCATGACCTCCCGGCCATGGACACAGCCTATGCCGGTGACGACACCCGCCGATGGAGCCTTCTCATCGTACATGCCGATGGCGGCCAGGGGATTGAGCTCCAGGAAGGGGGTGTCCGGGTCCAGCAGGGATTCGATGCGCTCCCTCACCGGCAGTTTGCCCCGGGAGGTGTGGCGCTCCATGGCCTCGGGGCCGCCACCCAGTCTGACCCGGTCAAGGTTCTCGTGCAGGTCGGTCACCAGCAGGCGGTAATGCTCGTCGTTGGACTTGAACTCGTTGGAGCCCACTTCGATCTGACTCTCGATAACTTGCATCTTAGGCACCCTCCTGGCCTTCGGCCTCAGGGGCGGGGTCGAGCTGGAAATCCAGCAGGCTCACCCCGGCCTCCACCGATTCGCCGGGCTGGAAGTTGAACTTGATGAGGGTGCCGTCGGCCTGGGCCTTGATGGTGTGTTCCATCTTCATGGCCTCCACGATGAGCAGGGGCGTGCCGGCCTCGACCGCATCACCCTCGCTGGCGATGAGCTTCAGGACCTTTCCGGCCAGGGGACAGAGATGGTCGGCCGAGCCGCTCCCGCCACCACCCGCTCCCGCCGCGTCCCGACGACGGGCCCTGGCCTCCTCACGGGGATCGTAGCTGTTCAGACTGTAGACGGCGCCCTCGTGGAACAGGTAGCGCGATTCGTCCTCGGCGGCCACGAAACAGCGGAACGAACGATCGGGCAGCTCCACCTCGAAGTAACCGGGCCGCAGTTCCTGCCAGCGCCCCGCCAGCTGGGTCCCCTCCACATCGGCGGTGAACTTCGAACCCCGCCGGTCCAGGCGAATGGTGTAGGTGCGGTCGCCACGACGGTAGTAGTGGTCGGTCATGGCTCGACCTCCTTCTTCTGCCCGATCCTCCAGCCTCCGGCCCGTCTCCAGGGTGTGAAGGCATCGGTCTGCCTGGCGCCCTCGCCGCCGGAACCCTCGCCCTCCCGGGATCGGGTGGCCATAGAGTCGGCCAGGGCGGCGGCCAGCAGGGCCTCCACAGGGACGTCCAGGCCTTGGTAGGTGTAATCGGCAAAGTGGTCGGGGATGAAGTGGGTGGTGATGTCGCCCCTGGCAAAGGCCGGATGGCCCATCACCTCCCGCAGAAAGGGGATGTTGGTGGCGGTGCCCAGCACCACGTACCGGTCCAGCGCCCAGCCCATCTTGGCCAGGGCGGAACCACGGTCCTCGTCCCACACGATGAGCTTTGCCAGCATGGGATCATAGAATGTGGATACCTCGTAGCCGGTCTCCACTCCCATGTCGTTGCGCACGTTGACGCCGTGGGGCGGCTTGACGTTGTGGAGCCTGCCTCCGGCGGGCAGGAAGTCCTGCTCGGGGTCCTCGGCGTAGATCCGGCACTCGATGGCATGACCCCGCTGGCGCAGTTCCTCCTGACGCAGGGTAAGCTCCTGGCCGTCGGCTATCTTCAACTGCCATTTGACCAGGTCGACGCCGCAGACCGCCTCGGTGATGGGATGCTCCACCTGCAGGCGGGTGTTCATCTCCAGGAAGAAGAAATCCCCCTCTGAATAGATGAACTCGACGGTGCCGGCATTGGTGTAGCCCACGGCCCGGGCGGAGGTGACGGCGGCCTCACCCATCCGCTGGCGCAGCTCGGGGGTCAGGGCGGTGGAGGGACTCTCCTCGATTATCTTCTGGTAGCGACGCTGGATGGAGCACTCCCGCTCGAACAGGTGAATGATGTTGCCATGGTGGTCGCCCAGGATCTGGTACTCTATGTGCCGGGGCCGTTCCAGGTACTTCTCCAGCAACAGGGAGCCGTTGCCAAAGGCGGCCAGGGCCTCCCTTCCGGCACCTTCAACAGCGGGCATCAACTCCTCGGCCGAGTGGACGATGCGCATGCCCTTGCCACCCCCGCCGGCGGCGGCCTTGACCATCACCGGATAGCCGATGCGCTGGGCCTGCTCCTCCAGCTCCTTTATATTTGGATCGTCGGGAATGACCTCCCCCGGGATAACGGGCACCCCGGCCTTGATCATGCTCTCCTTGGCCGCGGTCTTGTTGCCCATGAGACCGATGACCTCGGGCTTGGGTCCGATGAAGAGCATCCCTGCGTTGGCCACCGCCGCCGCGAACTCCTCGTTCTCGGACAGGAAGCCGTAGCCGGGGTGGACGGCCTGGGCCTCGTACCTTGCGGCGGCCTTCAGCAGGGCGGGGATGTTCAGATAGGAGCTGGCGGGGGCGGCCTCGCCGATGTGAACGGCCTTGTCGGCCATCTGGACATGGGGAGCCTGCCGGTCCACGTCCGAGAATACGGCCACGGCCGTGAGCCCCAGCTCCTGGCAGGCGGCGATGACCCGGCAGGCGATCTCCCCCCGGTTGGCCACCAGGACGGTATCGAACATCAGGAACCCTCCGGGGCCTGTGACCCCGCCTCCTCTATCCGGGCCCATTCAGGCTTGCGCTTCTCGATGAAGGCCGACAGCCCCTCCTGACCCTCGGGACCGGACCGCAGCCGGGAGATGATGCCCACCGTGAGATCATCCACCCGTTCGGGAGGGGTCCAGGGCAGCTGGCGCAGGAGGGCCTTGACCTCGGTGCAGGCCAGAGGGGCCGAGGTGCGCAGTTCCTTGAGCTGGCCGGCAATGGCCTCATCGAGACCATCACTTTCGACGACCTTGGTCAGCAGGCCGTACTCCAGGGCTTTATGGGCGTTCAAGGGTGTACCTCGAAGGAAGTATTCCAGGGTGCGGGCATAGCCCAGTTTGGCCATTACATGGGGGGCGATGACCGCGGGAATGATACCCAGGTTGACCTCCGAGAAGGCGAAGCTGGCCGAATCGACGGCGATGGCAAGGTCGCAGGCCGCCACCAGGCCCACACCACCACCGTAGCAGGGGCCGTTCACCCGGGCCAGGGTTATCTTGGGCAGACGGGCCAGGGTGCGGTACATGGTGGCCATGGCCGCCGCGTCGCGGCGATTCTTGTCCAGGGTGAAGTCCCGGCTGGCCCTCATCCAGTTGATGTCGGCTCCGCCACAGAACATCTTGCCAGCGCCGGTGATGACCACAAAGCGCACCTCGGGGTCCTGGCCCAGGTCGAGGAAGGCCCGCTGCAGCTCGGTGATGGTGGTGCTGTTGAAGGCGTTGCGCACGGCCGGGCGGTTGAGGGTCAGGGTGGCGATGGTGCCATCTGGGGAGGTCTCCAGCAGTATGTGGTCCATGGCGGTACGCTCAACATCTCACCTTATTAAGAGCCTTGGGCCGAGGCGTCATTACCTGCCGTTGCCGGTCCGAAATGGTGGCGGGTGGTGATCAACGTTCCAGGTCCTCACCGCCGGCATAGACCATCTGGATGGTGGTGTAGAGATCGTCCATGCCCTGCTGTTCATCATCCAGGGAACTCGTGGGGATCAAGGTGGTGGTCACCGCAAGGGAACGGAATAGCTTCACCATCTCCAGGGAGAGGGTGCCCTCCAGGGAATCGGTCCCGTCCATGGCCTCCAACCAGAGAGAATCAAAATCCTGGGACCAAGTTCTGATCCGCTCCAGCTCTCCGGGCTCAAGCAGGTCGACCTTGGAAAGCAGGGCCGCCTGGGGGATGGGGAAGCGCACCGCCGTGGTCTGGGCCAGCATCAGCTGGGTCACGAAACCATTGGCCGTCCGGGACAGCAGGGGGTCGAACAGCATGGCCAGCATGGAACGGTCGGACAGGTTGTTGACGATGAGACGGGCGGCCTCCCGGAAGAGGAAGAGCTCCATCTGACCCGGTGTGTCCACCAGGATGTAATGGGTGTCCACCGCCTCCAGGCCCTTGATCAACCAGTTGAGCTCCAGGGCCAGAAGGTCTGCGCAGACCACCTGGGCTCCATTGGGGCCCAGGCCATGTTGCTCCATGATCTTGTCCAGGCGCACCTTCTCCCGGATGTCCATGAAGGGTTCGTAGGGCAGGGTCAAGGCTCCCGGATCCAGGTTCACCAGTACCGCATCGTAGCCGTTGAGCTGCAGCCAGCCATGAAAGGCTCCCACCATGGTGGACTTGCCCGAACCGGCGGGACCCAGGAAGTAGACAAGGGCTGTGTGCATGGTCGGTTCCCGTCCTGTCAAGGACGCAGCCTAAAAAAGGCAGGGGCCGGGACCTTGAGCCATTCAGGTCCCGGCGGAGGTGGGTTCGGAAAGGGAACCGTTTCGACCGGTCAGAGGTTCAGTGACGGCGACGGAGGGCCACCAGGGCCACGGCGACCGAGGCCGCCAGGATGGTGGCGATCAGGCCCGCGGCCGGGCTGTCGTCGTCATCGTCGTCATCGGTGGGTGCCACGGCGCAGCCGCTATCGATGGATATCTGCTTGGAGGGGAAGAGGTTGTTGTCCTCATTGTCCTCATGGATGATATCGTCCGGATCGACAAAGGCCACCAGGACGTAACAACCCTTGTTGGCTCCCGTCCAGCTGTAGGTCAGGGGCCGGGTGTCGCCCTTGGTGATGGAACCGCTAACGGTCTGGTTGCCCAGGTCCTTCCTGAAGACGGCGGTGTCCCAGTTGCCGTTCCAGTTGACCCAATCGTAGACCCTGACCCAGGCCTTGACGTTCTTCACCGAGGCCGCGTCACCCGCGTAACCCACGGTGACCGTTATGGTCCGGTCCCCGGCGGTGTTGGTATCGATGACGATGCCGCCGCTGGCTGCGACCTGCAGGTCGGTGTGGAACTCCTTCACCGAGAAGTTGAGCTCGATGGCGTTGTTGTCCAGATCGTAGTCCTGGCTGTACTCGATGGAGAGCTTGACCGTGTAGTTGCCTTCCTGGAGGGGGGTCCATTCATAGGTGACGGTGGTCAGGTTGTTGGTCACGTTAAGGATGACGTAACCCTCGGGGTTGTCCATGCTGTCACCGGTGAGGTTGTCCACGATGTCCATCATCCAGGTGATGTTGCTCTCGATGCCCACCGGAATGTTCTGCACTCCGATGTCGAAGGATATATCCAGCGGGGTCTTGGTCTGGGGCTGGGCCATGTCGAGATCTATGTTGGTGATGTAGGAATCGATGGTGCTCAGGAAGTAGACACTGCTCTCGATGAGGTTGTTGTAATCGTCCTCTATCTCCACCACCTTGTTGTCCGGGTCGATCTCGACGGCGATGTTGCGCCGCAGCTGGCTCTTGATATCGGTATTGTTCTCGGCGGAGAGGTAGAAGGTGACCTTGGCTGTGGCGCCCTTGGCCAGTGGCTGGCCGAAGTTCACTTCGCCGGTGACCTCACCGTAGTTGATGTTGAAGGTGATGTTGAGCAGGTCGCCCTCCTCCTGGGTGAGCTCACGCAGGCCGTCGTTGACCATCGTCAGGGTGATGTAGGAAGGCAGACCAACCTGCATGTCACCCTCGGGCGTGGTGGGGCCAAAATCGATATCGTCGGCCTTCAGATCGGGCAGTTTCTCCTTGACGGTGACCGCTTTCGTATCCTTGTTGTCGCTGGGATTGTCGTTGATCTCCTCGATATCATTCTGAGGGTCCACATAGCCCTTGATCTCGAAATCGCCCACCTCGGGCGGGGTCCAGGACCAGACGTAGTTGGTTGGCACATCGGTGCCCACATCGCCCACCAGACCGGAGACCACTTCGGTCCACTCGGTGGCGTTGTTGTAGGAATATATCTTGACCTCCATCTTCACATCCTTGGCCATGACCTGGCCCAGGTTGTTCACCACCTCAAAGGTCACGTCGATGGGCTCACCGGCGTAGGCAATGCCATCCAGTTCGATGGAGTCTATCTGAAGGTTGGGCAGTTCCTTCACCACCTCGAAGTACTTTTCGTCGCCAGGCTCGTTCTTGTGGATGATGGACCATACCATCTCGTTGTTGGTCTCATCGGTCTCGACAACCTCATCCTGGTAATCCACGACGATCTTGACGTCCCAGTAGCCCTCCGCGTCGGAGGGGATGTCCCAGCCCAGCTCGACCATGGGACCGGACACACGGTGGGAGCTGTTGCCCCGGACGGGCTCCGGAATGGGGTTGCTGGTGTTGGTGGGCGTACCCGGCCAATCGGCGGCGTTCTTGGTCTTGGTATAGAGGGCCAATTTCACACCGACGGGGCTTTGCTCGTCACCACTGTTCATCACAGCGTATTTGAACATCACTTGGCTGTCGGTGACCCCGGTCTCGGGTTCGGCGGTGAAAGCATTGTTGGGGTCCAGCTCGTCAAAGATCAGGTCCACGCCATCGCCGCCACCTTGCACATTCACCGTATCGAACCAGATGTTGTTGTCGGTGTCGCTGTCGGTGGCCCCGGCATCGCTGGACAGGTTGTCATTGTGATCGATGATTATCTCGACGTTGTAATCGCCGCCCTCCTCGGGGATCCAGAATGCATCCCAGGCCTCGAAATCGACCTGCTTCCAGAGGACCTCGGTCTGCATCTCGTACACCGGGTCGGCGGGTCGGTCGGTGACACGCTCGCCCATGTAGGCGTAGAGTCCCAGGGAGATATTGACCTGGGGAGTGATGTCCCCGTCGTTGCCGTAATTTGCGGTGAAGATGACCTCCTCGCCGGCAAAGACCTCGTTGGGCTCCATGGTAACCGAATCATCGATGAACATCTCGGCGTCGCCGCTGGAGGGTTCCACCTCGAAGGGGATGGTGATGTTGTTGTTCCCGGTGTCATCATCGTCGTAGTCGAAGTACACCGAGAGATTGTACTCGCCTGCGTCGCCGGCGGTCCATTGCAGTTCGCCAGTGCCGATGTTGCCCGCCTCCATGAGGACGTCTTCCAGATAGTCGACCTCCTTGGGGCCGCCACCGTCGTCGACGATGAGCGAGACGTTGGCCTCGGCATCCCGATCGCCGTTCTCGTTGGACCACTCGTAGGTGAAGGTCACATCCTGTTCGGCCCTGATCGGGGCTTCGGGGAACAGGTAGAGTCCCAGAGGCTCCACATCGGGGCCGGGATTGGCTCGTGCAGGTGTTGCAAATACCACCAGACCCGCAAATAGCAGGATAGCGGTAATCGTAAAAGCTAGCTTCTTTGATGTTATGTCCTTGGAGTTCGCAGTCATTAGGAACCCACCTAGCCTTCATTAGCCTGGTGCGTTATAATAAGGTTTATCCTGGAGAGATTCCTTTTTAGCAGAAAAGTAACGACTTATATCGAAGGGGCAGAAGAGGCATATGGTCCTCTATCGGATGTTCCAAGAGGTGTGGAACCGCCGCCTCCTGCGCACGGGATTTATATAGTTAAGGTGGGCTGAGCATCCATGGCCCGACGAAGGATGGTCCCGGAGCCGGTGGCCCAGGACCCTTCCCTGCCCAAGCTCTGCGATGTCCGCAAATGCAAGGAGAAGCGCAACCGTTCATTGCCCCTGAAGAAGGTGACAGAGGCCCTGCCGAGCCTGAAGTGGCGCAAGGACCTGGGCACTCCCCGCAGGGTCCAGCTGTGTCGGGTCCACTACCGAGAATTTCGCAAGACCACCAAAGAGGCCCGCAAGCTGGACATGCTGGGCCGGGGTTGAGAGCACCGGAGAACATCCATGGCAGCGGGTCAGGCCACGAGCATCCTTTCCAACGAGGTCAGGGTGGCCCTTAGAGGTCTGAAGGTCCAGTTCGAGAAGCATCCCGCCATGGTGGCCTTCTTCATCATCGTCACCCTGGGCCTCACCTCGGCCATGGTGTCGGTCTTCAACTGGGTCATCGAGAGCGAGGACGTGGATGTCGAATCGGACGCCATGAGTCCCGAGACCGACCTGCTCCTGCTCTTCGTGGTCATGCTCTTCCGGGCCGCGGTCCTCACCCAGCGCAGGGTCGTGCGCAACCCCATGATGACCTTCTATCGCGGTCAACCGATCAAGGAACATCAGATGCTGACAGCCACGGTGCTCTACGTGGTCCTGTCCATCCTGGGCCTGGTGGCCCTGGCCTTCCTCTTCTTCTTCGCCGCCCTGGGGATCACCGGCATCCGGCCGGGGGTGCCCGACCTGTTCGTGCCCCAGATAGTGCTGGGGGTGCTCATCGCCCCACTTCTGGGCTATCTCATCGGCGTCATGGCCAGCCTCCAGCCCATGTCCCGGAAGGCGGGCTACCTCATGGGGCTCTCCATCATCATGGCCCTGGCCATGACCGCCATCAACCTGGGGGTGGCGGAACCGGTCTTCGCCCTGACCATGTTGGGCCTGGTCACGCTGTTGCTCGTGGTTCTGCTGACCTTCACCGGACCCCTGCTGACCGAGGTCCTGGAGACCCACACCGAGTCCGGCGCGCTCCACGATCCCGAAACCACCACCCATGCCTGGCTGAGCTGGCTGACCTACATCCTGGACTGGCAGGTCTACGTGGTGGCGCGCAAGGAGATCCTCAACGCCATGCGGGAACGGGATGTCATCTCGGCGGCCCTGACCTCGGTCTCCATCGGGGCCCTGCTGGTGGTCCTCTACAAGCTGCCCCAGTTCGAGATGGGAGACCTGGACGAGAAGCTCATGCTGCCCATCTTCCTGGCCATGTCCCTCTTCCTGGCGGCCCTGCTCCACTGCGCCATGCTGGGGGCGGCGGGCATCGGCTCCGAGGGCAAGCGCCTCTGGCTGTTGAAGACCCTGCCGGTGAAGGCGAGGCTGGTGCTGAAGGGCAAGGGCGTGGCGCTGATCTTCCTGACCATCCCCTCGATGCTGTTCATCTGGCTGCCCCTGCCCCTGCTGGCCGGTTTTCCCATCACCGTGACCATCTTCTTCGGCCTGGTGGCGGCCATCCTGGTGCTGTCGCTCACCGGTCTGGGACTCTACATGGGGGCGGTGTTCGCCAACTTCGACGACGCCAACCGGGGGCAACCCGATTTCATGGCCCAGTTCATGATCATGACCTTCGCCGCCATCATGTCCCTGCTCCTGCTGGTTCTGCCGGCGGCCATCATGCTGGCCGACAGGGAGGAGGGGGGCGAGGGCTTCCTGGGACTCACGGTGGGAGCCGTCATGGTGGTGGTGGCCTACGCCATCTACCGGGCCTGTCTCGGAGGAGCGGCCAGGGCCTACCGGGTCATCGACATCGAAGCCTACGGGTGAACAGGCTCATCCGACCCCCATCGCGGACCCGAGCCAATTGACCCCATCCCCTTCTACGCCCAGCTGAACTATCTGATCAGCGGACCTCCAGCCGGGCCACCAGATGGGAGACCCCCGGAGCGTAGGATTTGACCCGGGCCACCTTCAGTCCCACCAGCTGGCGTCCGGCCGCCCTGACCGCCACCTCCAGCTCCTGAGCCAGGGGTCCAGGGGCCTCATCGTCCCGCCACTGGGAGCGCCTGAGCCGGCCCAGCTGACGGTTGGGATACGATTCGTGATAGAGCACCACACCCCCCTCCGGGGAGATGAGCCGCAAGGCGGTGGGCAGGTAGGAGGCGGTGCCCCCCACATAGCCCATGTGCACCAGCTGGGCGCCCCCTTCCAGAAGGGCTCCCGACCCCTCCAGGTTGTCGGGAAGATGGCGGCAATCTCCCTCCAGCGCGTGGACGTTGTCCAGTCCGTTGAGGGCGATGTTCTCAACCAGGAAGGCGTGGGCCTCGGGGTTCTTCTCCACGGCCACCACCCGGGCCCCAGGATGCTGGCGGGCCAGGGGCAGGGCGAAGTAGCCCACCCCGGTGAATAGGTCCACGATGGTGGTGGGCGACGGTTCGACATGGTAGAGCCGGGCCACCCTGGGGTCGCCGGTCTCGTCGGTGCCCGCCCGCCAGCCCACGTTGCCGGGGGACCACATGACCCGGGCCAGATCGAGCCTGTAGCGCAGGCCATGCTCGCGCACCTCGGTGGTGGTGCGGGTGCCATAGTAGAGCCGCAATCTGGGGATGCGAAGCTCGCCGTGGATGCCCTCCAGCTCCCCCACGGTCTCGACTCCCAGGGCGTGGGCGTAGGCCCCGCCCAGCTGGCGGGCCCACATGCGCAGCTCGGGAGGGAGGTGGATGAGAGCCACCCGGCCCAGCCTGACCCAGCGGCGGGGCAGTCGGTCCAGATGAGCATCGGCCATGCCCCTGGCGGCCATGAGCTCGCGCACCAGTCTGTGGGGGTCGCGCCGAGGTCGCTGGACCCGCCGAGCCCGCCCGGAGGGCCCTGCCTCCTTCTGCTGATCTGAGCGGTTCACCGACCGGGGCATGGGGAGTTCATCCGCAAGGCTTTAGATAGGGCTTGCCCTGGCGGGCGTGCCGACCGAGCACGTTTTTTCCGTGGGCCTGTAGCTTAGCTTGGTTGGAGCACCCGGCTGATAACCGGGAGGTCGCCGGTTCAAATCCGGCCCGGCCCACCATTCTCTGATGTCGAGAGAATGGTGGGCTGGAAGTTGCGAAGTTCGACATGATACGTCGAACTTCACAACACCCGGCCCACTTCGTTCCGATATGGGGAACGAAGTCTCTCGTGAATGTGAAACTTGACGACCCAGGTCTCGTTTCACAAGACGCAGAAACAAGAATGGGGTAAACTCTCCACAACACAAGGCAAGGAGGCGGGCGAGGTCCCTCATCGACCTTTCCCATTCCTGGACTCTGTTCCCTCGCAATTTCTTCGTAGCTTCTTCGTAACTCCTTCGTTACTCGTTCGTAACACGCTCGTAGTTCCTTCGTAATCCTTCGTAGCTCTTCGTAGCTTGTTCGTAACTTGTTCGTAACTTGTTCGTATGTTCTTCGTATGTTCTTCATATGATCTTCATATGATCTTCGTAACTCGTTCGTTACTGGTTCGTAGTTCCTTCGTAACTGCCGGACCTCTACGATCCTGTTCATTCAAAATATATCCTCAACCATAGACCTCCCGCGAGCGTAGCGAGCGGGGGGTCAACCTCTTTTGATCGACCTTTTCTTAGAAAAGGTCGCGGGGTGGAGGATAGCGGCATATCCTTTTAATAGTCAAAAACTGAAAAACAAGCGGTCCCTCCTTTGACCGTCCTTTGCTTTGGCACTGTCATCTGCCGTGGGACCATTTCTCCTCTCACGACTCGATGTGTCGGCTGAGCCCGATACATCAAGGGTGTGGGTCGGGGACAGCACCAGAGGAGGCAAATGCCATACGTCCCCGACACCACGAGTTCTTGCATGGTGCAAGCGTCATCGGTCAAGCAAGGGGCCATGATCAGCAGTTGGATGGGCGGGATTAGCGGTCCGCCCGACCTGAGGAATGTGCATTTCCTTGCAGGGTCCCAACTTGACCGGATGCGGACTCCGTCGTCGCCATATCGAGCGCGGTAGCACTTAGCCCTCCTCTCGCTCGGGCTCTGACAGAGCCTATGAATCTAATGGGGTTTTGCGAATGGAATTGGTGTATTCCCTTTGCAAAAAGGGTAAAGGCCGGATCCCCCCGAAAGGGGACCCGGCTCACACCAAAGCGGGTGAGTGAACGTCCTACTTCTCGTTCAGACGTTCGCTGGGATGATGGTGCTGGCGATCTCGTAGAAGCCGGTGGCGGCTGCGTCCTCGATGGCCAGGGTCATGTCCAGGGTGTTGGTCTCATCGTAGAGCACAACGAACTTCCACTGGTTGGGAGCGATCTGGACGATGTTCTCGTCGTCGTCATCGTCACCCTCGATGTTGACCGTGATGCCCTCGGGGACATCCATGGTCAGGAGCGCGACTATGTCATCGGAACCACCCAGGTTTTCGATCTCCAGCTCGAGCTCGAGCACGTCACCGTTGTTGGCCTCGAAATGAGCCGCCCAGCCGGTACCATCGTCGTGGATGGTGGCCAGGAACTCGTCGGCATCTGAGCCGCCGCCCTCGTTCACGCTGACTACGGTCAGGGCTTGGCTCACGGCGATGGTGGTCGTGCCGTCGATCTGGTCCTTCAGCACCAGGCCGGTGGCGGCGCCGGCGCCCACGATCACGAGGGCGGCCAGGAGCAGCCAGGCTGGCACCTTCTTGTTGAAAAGATGCATTCACAGCACCTCCTCTAGACGTTCACCGGGATGATCACGCCGGTCAGCTCGTAGAAGCCGGTGGCGGCCGCGTCCTCGATGGCTATGGTGAATTCCAGCTCGGCGGTACCCGCAGCGGATACCTCGAACTTCCACTGGTTGGCGGCGGTCTGGACTGCCTCGTCGTTGTCCTCGCTGACGGTGATACCCTCTGGGATATCCATGGTCAAGAGGGCGACGATGGTGTCGCTGCCACCATCGTTGCTAATATCAATGTCGAGATCGAGCTCGTCACCGTTATTGGCCTCGAAGTGGGCGGCCCATTCAACGCGGTTGTCGTTGATGGTGCCAAGGAATTCATCTGCGTCTCCGCCGCCATCAAGGTCACTGATGTACAGCGCTTGGCTAACTGCGATGGTGGTTGTACCATCGATCTGATCCTTCAGCACAAGGCCCGTCGCAGCGCCCGCACCGACGACCACCAGGGCCGCCAGGAGCATCCACGCTGGGAGCTTCTTGCCGAAGAACGTGTATTGGCTTTTCATTTTGCTCACCTTGCCGGTAAGTCAAGATGAAGCTACACTTGTTCACACTAGGTCGCAAAGAATGGCTTTGTTCGTTTCACCTTTCTTTTTGGACTGCGCCAGGAATCTGACCCGGCCATGGCCGAAGCCGTGACCGAACCTTTCAACATCACCCGACCGACAGAGCGTGCGCTCGTCCTCGGGCCCAATTTCGTTCTGGAGTTTGGACAATTGGCATTACCACGCATCAGGTCGCTGTGACTCAGATCCATGGCCTCCTCAACTCTACTGGCCGCTGGATTTGAACACACCCTGAATGGCGGGCGATGTGGACCCCTGGCATTGGGGCGACTCCTGGCGCAAGTGTCCAAGTATTTGCCTCCTCTGACCACTGTGTGCTGGCACACAGTTTGCTTTGGCAATGGCGACATTTGGTTTTTTTATATAAATCTTGCGCATTAAGGAGGCCTCTGAAAGGAGATAACATTATACACCATATCTAAGGGACCGATATTCAACCGAATTCCTTGAACATGTCGTGACGCCGGGTGAGCCGGTTCAGCTCCCGGTCGAGTTTGGCCTGCAGGTTGTCCTGCTGGGCCGAGATGAGATGCCGCATCCGGTCGGTGGCGGGCTGGGAGCGGGCGCCGATGCCGGCCGATACCACCGCTTCTATGGACAGGGTCTCGGCCTCGGGGTCATGGCGCAGGCAGGGATAGATCTCCTGAAAGGGGAAAGGCTCACCGGTGAAGAGGGCTTCCAGGGTCCGGGGAGTGAAGAGCCGCTCCTGGGCCCGGCTTGGGATGCGACCGCCGGGAAGGCCCTCGGTGCGGGGATTTGGGAAGCGCATGCCCACCCCCACATGCTCGTAGGGGTTGCGCAGTTCGGTCTTCATCTGGTAGAGGGCGAAGGGGCCCTGGATGAAGGTGTCGGTGTGACCGGCCCGGTCGCGACCCCGCAGCAGCTTCCATCCCGAATCCTCCTGCTGGAACTCGAAGGCCATCTGGGCCATCAGCTCGGACACGGGTCTGGGCGTGGGTAGCTTCTCCTCGGCGATCTCGGTGGGCTTGGCAACGGCCGGACTGGACCGCTCGGGGGTGATCTGGGCTTCTTCGGTCATTGACGATAGCCTGGAGCCCGGCCGGGCCAAAAGCTTTACGGCAAACCCTTCCGGCGAGACCTGAATGAACCCGATGGACCAGACGATCCCGAAATACCCGACGATCTAGAATTACCCGGCGAACGGGACGAATTGGACGAACCTGACAGACCATACAATGTACCATGCACGGCAAGGGCCAGGAGGAAAGCGCTCAGGAACATTATCAGCCCCGGTCCGGGGAGGAAGCCGTCCTCATCGTCGTCCACCTCCTCGGGCTCGGGTTCAGGTTCGACCGGAGTGGCCGGGACCACGGTGACATTGAAGGCGAAGGGTTCGGACCAGGTCTCCCGGTCATCGCGGACCTTGACCCACAGGGTGTAGGTGCCCTCCAGGGGGAAGGTGGTGGTGGTCTCGTTCTCGGTCAAGGTGATGTCGAACTTCTGGTCACCGTCCACATCCCACTTGTAATGGGTTATCTGGCCGTCGTCCTCGGACACGCGCACCTTGAAGGTTATGGGTTTGTTGACCTCCACGGTGGCGGAGGCGTCGACACCCAGGACCTCGGGTCCCAGGTTCACGTACAGCTCGCCCCACACCGGATCGGACCAGGCCCCGCCATCATCCTGGACCCGCAGGGTTATGTTATGAGCCCCGGCCGACAGATTGGAGAGTTCAAGCTCGGAGCCGCCGCCAAGGTAGCCATCAGCCGAGGATTCCCAGCGATAGACGGCAATGGTGTCGCCGGGGTCCTGACCCTTGCCCGTGAGAGTTACAGGGTCGCCCAGACCGGCCAAGGCCGGGGTGATGGAGAGAATGGAGGCTGTGGGTCGGGCGTTGATGTGCAGGGTGGTGATGGCGGGCGAGGACCAGAGGCCGTGCTCGTCATGGACCTTCAGGGAGATCAGGTGGTCGCCGGGGGTCAGGGAAGCGTTGGTGAAGACCCGTTGAGTGCCAAAGACCCCGTCGAGGGTCGATTGCCATTCGTAGCCGGCGATGTATCCCTCGGGGTCCGTGCCGTTGCCGATGAAGGTGACATTCTCGTCCTGATTCGCCGGTGAGGGGGTGACCGAGACTATCCGGGCAGTGGGGTAGCGGTTGACCACGAGCAGGGTGGAAACCTCATTCGACCACTGGCTGGAATTGTCCCGCACCGAGAAGAAGATGGTGTGATTGCCGGCCGAGAGGGCGCTGTAAGTGAAATTGTCCTCTGATGAGAAGACACCATCCAGGCTGGAGCGCCAGCGGTATTCGGTGACATTCTCGAACGGGTCGAGGCCATGTCCCAGGAAGTTGACAGCGAAACCGAAGATGACCGGGGAAGGCTCGATGGTATCGATGTAGGCCACCGGGGGGGTGTTGTTGACCGTCAGGGTGGCGTTGACCTCCAGGGACCATGAGCTCTCATCGTCCTGGACCGCGAAGAAGATGGTGTGATTGCCCACCGAGAGGTTGGATATGGTGAAGTAGGATAGGGTGCTGAGGTTGCCGTCCAGGGATGAACGCCAGCGGTAGGATACGATGGAGCCTGCCACATCCGCACCCGAACCGTTGAGGGTGACCGCCTCCCCCTGCAATACCGTGCCGGGAGTGATCGACTCAATGGTGGCATTGGGCAATACGTTGTTGACCCTCAGGCTGGAGGAGGCCTCGGGGCTCCAGCGGTCCTGGTCGTCGCGCACCGAGAAGTAGAGGGTGTGGACACCCACAGATAGACCGGCCGCAGAGAAGTTGTAGGTGGAAGAGAGGGCGCCGTCAAGGGAGGACCGCCAGGCATAGGCGGTGAGGGTCCCATCGTCCACGCCATGACCCGAGAAGTTCACGGTATCACCCTCGTTGGCGGGTGAGGGGACCACCAGGTCGATGTGGGCCGTGGGGATGCGGTTCACCACCTCCAGGGCCTGAAGCAGATGGAAGGCCTGGCTGTGACCACCGGTGGTGTTGACCAGACGAGCCCTGAAGGAGTAGTTGCCAAAGGGAGCCACCGCGTCCGGGGTGAAGGTCACCCGCCAGTGATCGCCATCATACAGCGTGTCGCTCACATACCCCGACTCCCACGGGGTCCTGCAGAGCAGGACCACCGGATCATCGGCCCCGGCGGCCAGGTACTCGCCATCACCGGAGATGGCCACGGTCCAGACGATGCCCTGGGTTTCCTGGACCGCCATGGGTGTGGAATTGTCCCAGGCAAAGAGCATGACCTGGTTGCCGGCGGTGCCGGCGGCCAGGTAATCGCCGCTGGCGGAGAGAGCCACCGATTTGACCTGGGCCTGGGTGTCGTAGCTCCACAGGGGAGTGGAGCTGTCGGAATCGAATAGGTAGATCTTGTTGTCGTACGACCCGGCTGTCACGAGGGTCCCGTTGGCCGAGATGCTCACCGAGGACACTCCTCCGCCGGTATCGTGGCTCCAGACCGGGATGGGATCATCCCGCTGGAACAGGTAGACCCGCCTGTCGTTGGAACCGGCAGTGAGGTACGCCCCATCATCGGATATATCCACCGAGAATATCTTGCCACTGGTGGTGTAGTTCCACAAGGGTGTCGAATTGTCCCGTTGAAAGAGCACGACCTCGCTGTCCGAGGTGCCGGCCACCAGGTAGGCCCCATCGGCCGACAGGGCCACGGAATTGGCGGCCGAGCCGACGTCGTACTGCCACACAGGGTCGGAGCTGTCCCGGTTGAACAGGTAGACCATACCATCGGCCGCGCCCGCCGCCAGGTAGGTGCCGTTGTGAGCCATGGTTACGCTGTATATGGCCGCCCCGCCGGTGAAGTTCCAGAGGGGTGTGGAACTCCCCTTCTCGAACAGGTAGACGTTCTTGTCGGCCGAACCCGCCACACAGTGGTCCCCGGTCGCGGAGATGGCGACGCCGTAGACCGCGTCCCCGAGTTCAGCGATCCAGTCGGGTGTAGAGCTGCCTTGCCCGTAGAGCTGAAGCTTGCCGTCGGAGGCTCCCGCCATCAGGTAGGCCCCGTCTTGGGAGAGGGCCGTGGCCATGATGCTGTCGGTGGTGGCATTGGTCCACAGGGGCCAGCCACCCGCATCGGGGGTCAGGTACTCCAGGACCGGCGTCAGATCAGATTCCGCATCGGTTGGATCGGTGCCGTTCAGGTAGAGATCCAGGGAAAGGGTCCGCTGGATCTGGTCCTGATGGTGGGTGAGGTCCTCGACCGTGGGTCCATCATCGCCCTGGACCCCGGATGCCAGAGCCATTGCCAACACGATGGTACCCAGGAAGGTGAGCACGCAGTTCTTGACCGTACGCATACTATGCCCCGTTGGAACGACCTGGGAGCGGCCGCCACTGGAAGATGAACCGACCCTGGGCTATTGAACTTTCGGTCCCCTGGCCATGGATGAAATTGTTGTTGGGCTCGTATTGTTCATCTCGATGGACCAGATGACGTTTTAATATCGATAGACGACTGGGATGGTCGGGCCCGAATACCCCAGGAGCATCACCATGACCAAGATCATCAAGCGCATCAAGACCTTCATGGAAGCTGACGAATGGCATCCCGAGCAGGACCAGATCGAGGGTCTCGACAGGGCTTTCACCCGCTTTGCCTCCAAGGAGGGGAGCTGGAACTTCGTGGTACTGGTCGATGAGGAGACCAAGGTGGTGACCTTCTATTCGGTCCTGGACACCCTGACCCCGGAGGACAAACGGCTGGAGATGGCCCAGTTCATCACCCGGGCCAATTTCGGCCTGCGCGTGGGCAAGTTCGAGCTGGACTGGGAGGACGGCATCGTGCGCTTCCAATCGGGATTGATCCTGGAGGACACCGAGCTGACCGAGGCCCTGATCCGGCGCCATTGCTACAACAACGTCAACACCATGACCCAGTACTTTTCGGGCATCATGAAGGTGATGTACGGCGGCCACACACCGGAGGAGGCCATCCAGAAGGTCGAGGGCCAGGAGGAGGAGGTGGAGTACGTGCCCGGCAAGGACGCGGCCACCCATCTCTACATCCAGTGAGCGGCCATCCAGTGAGCGGCCGAGGACAGTTATGATCTGGCGGCCTCGTGAACCTTCCCTTTTAAACTGAAAGAGGATGAGCTGAGGTGACCTTCCAGCAGGCCAGAGAGAGAGCCATGGAACGACTGGAGAGCGACCGCTCCCAGGGAAGGGTGGACCCCAAGGCCGAGCCCATGCTGAGGGCCCTCAACGATCATCCCGACCACTACACCACCTCCTCGTGCGCCGGAAGGGTCCAGCTCATAAGCGTGGTCGCACCCGGGGACAAGCGCAGTTCCCATCGCTGGGGCATCTGGCATGACGCGCCAACCCTGGACCTCGTGGAGGCGGCTTTGACCAGATGGAGGGAAGCCACGGGAGGCGAACAGGTGTTGGCAGCCGACGGAACGGCCGAGGAGGCGACCGAGCTAACAGCCGATGAGGGCACCGAGGAACTGCTCTACCTGCAGGCCCAGTCCCCCATCTTCCATGTGGCCTGCCATGGCCTGGAGCCGGCCTGCAGGCTGAGGGCCCTGGCTGTGAATTGCGGCTGGAAGTACAGCTCCCTTCGGGGATTCAAGGGAGTGGACCCCCTGGATGGTGAGGACTGGGACACGGTGAAGGATGGAACGGTGATAGATGGAACGGAGATCGAGGATACGCGGGGGTCGAGACCCCGGCGCCGTTTGAACCGGGTCATGGTGGAACTGCTGTGTTCCGAGCGAATGGACACCCCTCTGGCCCATGGAAGAAAGCTCTATGTTCACGGACCGGCGCTGGCCTTTTGCGTCGAGGTGGCCCGCGTCACCCTGGAGCAGACCCAGGCCCGCCTGCCACGTTTGCTGGAAGCCCTGGACCAGCTAAAATAGGCATCTGGGTCACATTCGAATTTTAAATACTCATCGTCGTGAACGAACAGTTGGATCGCTCAACCGAAATCTCCCAAAGAGGCCTGGGCGCCCCGGTGGACCGTGGGCCGCCCCTTCAGCTTGTTGAGCAGGGCCTCCACCCGATCCCTGGAGAAGCCATGCTCGGTGCATAGCAGTTCCAGGAGCTGGTGACGGTTGGGTGCTCGCCACTGGAGGTCGTAGCTGTCCGATGGGGTCACACTGGGCTCGGCAAAGAGGGCCCGAGCCTCTTGCCAGTCCTCCAGGTCCCAGCCCTTCTCCTTCAGGATGTTGGGCAGGTCGTTGAGCTCCCGCAACAGCTTCAGGGCCTTCTTGGGACCGATGCCGTGTCGGCCCGAATTGAAATCGGTGCCCATGAGCAGGGCCATGTCGATGAGCTGCTGCCGGTTCAGCTCCAGCTTCTCCAGGGCCACCGATGAATCGATGAGCTCGGTGTTGACGGTGACGTAGCGGTCCTGGCGGGGGAGCTTTCTGCGCCCCGACAGTGTCAGGTTGCGTACCAGGCGGGGGGCACCAAAGAGCAGGGCATCGAAATCCTGGGAGCCCACGGCCCAGACCTCGCCCCTCTGAGCCAGGGCCGCGGCGGTGGCCTCGCCCTCTCCCGGGGCCTGGATCCAGGGAACTCCCAGACCCTCCAGCAGGGCCTGGGCCTCCTCCACCATCTGGGGGGTCAGGTAGATGGCCTGGGCGGCCTTGCGGCGGGCCAGCTCCATGTCGCCGGCGGCCAGGGCGGCCTCGTACTCCTGCTGGGCCGCGGCCTTGCGATCGCGACGGGCCTGGAGGGTGGCGCCCTTCAAGGGATGGGGCGGTCCATCGAAGATGAAGACCAGTTTCAGACCCTGGACCATAAGGGCCGTGACCCGGTTGAGCAGTCCGTTCAGATGGGAGGTGGTGCGACCCTGAGCGTCGGTAAGCAAGGCGCCATCACGACCCCGGATGGAGGCCAGGAACTGGTAGAGGATGTTGTGGCCGTCCAGGGCCAGGGTCCGTCCCGCCAGCTCCTCCACGGTGATGGGTGAGGATTCCACTATGCCGCCCAGATTCAGGCCCATGGACGCCCGAGGGACTCCAACCTTATTAAGGTCCTTTTCCTTGCCCCCGCCAGAGGTGGAGCTTTGACCCAGGGCTTTACTACCCAGATCCTACCCTTCAACCTAGGCAAATTCCAGGAGATATCCAAGAAGCTCAGCAAGGGCTACAGCCCCCGGTCCGCGGGGAAGCTCACGGCCATGGGCGTGGAACGGGATATCATCGACATGCTGAACCGCCGCCGACCCAAGAAACCCTACAAGATCAGCAACCGCATGGGAGAGGGACTTGTGGAGGCCGCCCTGGCCCTGGATGAGGATGAGAAGCGCACCGACTGGCTGTGGACCAGTGACGAGCTGTTGTACGAACAGTTCCTAATCTACCTGGAGAAACGGGACATCGGCGCCTTCGAGCTCACCAACCTGCTGGCCCCCATCTACGAGAACAAGGGGCCCCTGCCCTTCAGGCTGCCATTCAGGGCCCGCGGATTCCAGGGCTACCTCAGCCGGGAGGAGGCCCGCCGTCTGCTGCTGATCCTGGGACGGAAGGACCTGGAGGAGCGTTTCATCAACATGGAGGCCCATCTACCCCAGCATCCGGAGCTGATCCACCGGGTCGAGTGCTACAAGCGGCTCAGGGATATCCTGCGCCAACTGGTCCAGGAGGGCCACGAC
This sequence comes from uncultured archaeon, assembly GCA_964384995.1. Lineage (GTDB taxonomy): Archaea > Thermoplasmatota > Poseidoniia > MGIII > CAYLMJ01 > CAYLMJ01. Next base: position 74,294 of record CAYLMJ010000005.1, read on the forward strand.
GCGATCTTCTGGGTGGACCTGGACCGGGAGGAGCGGGAACAGAGAATGGAAGATGCCGCCGAGGACGCCACCCTGGACGAGTCGCCATCATTCTGAACATTCAGGCCAACGTCGGTCATCTCTCAATAGCAGGAACCGGCCGAGGGCACATTCTCGAGCGGTCTCCCATCTTTCGACCACTGATCAACTCTCTTGATCCACCATTAATCCCCAGGCAGAGCCCACGACAGAGTTGAGTTCAACCCTGCTTCTTCTCCCGATCGAACCTGACGGCGGCCAGCCACAGCAGTACCGAGGGCCACAGCAGCATGGCCACCGGAGGAGCCCAGCGGGGGATGCCCTCGATGTTGTCATTGGCCCCCCGAGGCAGCATCAAGCCCACCGTGAAATCGTACACCTCTCCGGGATTGAGCATGGCCATCCGTCCGGCCAGGGCCTGGAACTCGGCCGTATCCTCCAGGTTGTCGGCCCCCACATCCAGACCGGCGGTGAAGGCCAGGGCCAAGCGGAAGAGGGACCAGAGCAGGGCAAAGGTCACCCAGACGCCGATGCCCATGAAGGCGGCAGTGGTGGGGTTGCGGGAGGTCACCGAGAGATTGGCCTGCAGGACCAGGAAGGTGAATATCATCACCTGGGTGAAGATGACATATCCTATGGCGGCCCCGGTGGCGGGGTAGACATCGGTGCGCTGATTGATGATCCAGAGGACCAGGAATGTGGATATCAGGGCCGGCAATCCGATGAAGACCTGAAGGGCGGCCAGCTTGCCCAGCAGGATGCCGGGACGGTTGAGGGGGCGGCACAACAGCAGGTTGAGGGTGTTGCCCAACCGCTCGCGAACGATGATGTTGAAGGCCGACACCAGGGTGAACAGGGAGAGGATGAAGAAGGTGAAATGGGTTACCAGGATGAGGGCCTCGTTGGAGTCGGCCACATAGAAGTTGTCACCCTCCTCGGTGGTGCCCACCCGGCCGGCCACGCCCCACGCCGTACCGACGACGAAGAAGGCCAGCATGATGATGATGATGATGGTCCTCAGGGGAGAGCTGAACTGGTTGATGATCTCGAAGCGGGCCACCTTGGAAGCGCCCTTGAGCTCCTGGCGCACCCGGGGTGAGGTGGCCACCGCCAGTACCGGCCCGGCAAAGAGCAGAAGCCCCTCCAGCCAGTAGAAGTAGTGGTCGGTCTCCCAGGAGAGGGAGATGTCGGTGGCGTTGAAGAAGCCGTAGTACAGGGTCAGGTTGTCGAAGCTGTGATTGTAGGGGTCCTCCACGTACCCGGTGATCTGGGCCGAGGTGGCCTCCTGGTACTCCAGCTCCACCACCACCAGGTCGTTCTCGAAGTAGATATCGCTGAGGTTGCCCTGGGCCATGAAGGTGAAATCATCGATGGTGAGCAGGGTGTTGTTCTCGGTGATGAAATCGAAGGGGAAACCCTCCTCGGACACGAAGGAGAAGTGATGGCTGGTGTCGTGATCGGTGATGTAGGCCATCGCGCCCGAGAGCACGACCCGGGTGGCATCGCCATTGGCCTTCAACTGTCCCACCTGGATGACGCTGGCCGGGTCCCGGACGTTGAGGGTCACCAGACCCTCGCTCCCAGCGGCCAGGAATACCAGATCGTTGACCTCCCGGACACCGGTGGCATTGCTGTTGGTGTGATGGCCACCAAGGTAGGTCGCATTGGCGGGGTCTGACACATCGTATATCTCCAGACCCACATCCTCCACTGCCAGGTAGGCGGTCCCGTTCTCCACCACCGTCTCATGGAGCACACCGGCATTCAAGGGGACCGTGGCCAGTTGAACCGGAGCGGAGGCGTTGGTGACGTCCACTATCTGCAGGCCAGCTGAACCTCCCGACACGTAGGCCAGCCCCTTCTGAACGAAGACATCGTAGGCCCCTTCGGCCAGAGGGAAATAGCCCCTGGATATAGGGAGGTCCGGGTTGGATATGTTCACTATGCCCAGACCCGAATCGCCAAGGGCCAGGTAGACCATGTCACCTGCAACATCGAGGTCATGGACAGGATCCGGGCCGACAAGGCGATAGCTCCGCTGGTCGAGGCTGTCCGGCACGGCGGTCTGGACCTTGGAGAAATCCACAAGGGTGAGCCCCCCCTCGCTGTCACCCACCATCGCCAGGGTCCCGTTGACCGCCACCGAGGTGGCCGCGGCCGTGATGGATAGACCGGCCAGTTTGGTCATGCGCAATGGGTCCGTGGTGTTGAGCAGTAGCAGACCGGAGCTCTTGCGGCCATCGGCAACTAGGATGACATCCTGGGGAGGCTGGACCTTGCCATCCACCTCGATGACCACCTCCCGGGCCACAGCCAGGTCCACAGCATATCCCCCAGTGTTGAGGCCCAGGCCCTTGAGGGTGGGGTTGGTGGCGTCGGATACACCGACCGACCGGACACCGTCGTAATCCTTGGCCGGCTCGCCGTAGGAGAAGTTCTCGATGACCGTCACCTCGTCGATGCGCCCCCGGATGGTGAATGTATCGCCCGCCGCGAATCCGGTGTACTCCTGTCTGATCTCGAAGCCCTCCCGGGTGACCACGCGCTTATCCTGCAAGCCGTCGTAGGATTCTGAATTGGTCTTCCAGTAGCCCCAGTGACCGGCCGCGACCAGCAGGGCGGCTAGGATGCCGGCCAGGACCCAGCGATAGGTGTGGAGGGCCTTGCGCGGCCCGGGTCCCTTGAGGTAGGCCTTGCCTTCGCGGAGCATCCGCAGGCCCATTTCGGACCAGCTCTCCTGAAGGTTGACCACCGGTGAGGACTGTTGGGGCAATCCACCTTTACTCATCCTCATCACCTCCGATGGGATGTTCGTTTTCGTTGGCCGGCGGGTCTGTTGTATCTTGATCCGAGGATGGGGGCTCAGAGGCCTCCCCTGGCTCTTCTGCCTCTTCCTCCTTTCCTGCCGTGTCGTTCAGGCTACCACCGATATCTGCGCCCTCCTCGGTGTAGGCCATGAAGAGCTCCTCAAGGGAGGCTTCCCTGGCGGCCAGGCGGTAGACCAGAGCCCCCTGCTCCACAAGGACCTGGTTGATGACCGGGGTGATGTCGTTGGAAAGGACCAGTTCCAGGTTGAATAGCCCGGCCTCCAGCGGTCGCGCCTGAAGGTACTCCACCTCCGTGAGCTGGCGCAGGGCGGTCTCCAGGGCCGGGGTGAGATTGCGCAGTTGGACCTGTACCCGGGGTTTGAGCCCGGTCATGCGCTCCTGAAGCTCGGACACGGTGCCCTGGGTCACCAGCCGGCCCCGGTCGAGGATGGCCACGTTGTCGCAGATCTGGGCCACCTCGGAGAGCACGTGGGAGGAGAAGAAGATGGTCAGGCCCTGGCGGTTGAGGTCCCGCAGGAGCTCGCGCAGGGCCCGGACACCCTGGGGGTCGAGACCCGAGGTGGGCTCGTCCAGGATGAGCAGTTCGGGCTCGTGGAGCAGGGCCGAGGCCAGGGCCAGGCGCTTGCGCATGCCCAGGGAGTAGCCGCCCACCTTCTCGGTGACCCGGTCGGCCAGGCCGAAGAGCTCCAGCAGTTCGGTGGCCCTTCGGTTCAGCCGCTCCTTCGGGATGTCGTAAAAAGAGCCGTAGTAGGCCAGGGTCTGAAGGGCGTTGAGGTGGGGATAGAGCCCCACAGCCTCCGGCAGGTAGCCGATGCGGGCCTTGGCCAGGGAGGGATCGGTGGTCATGTCGTGGCCAGCGACGGTCACTAGGCCCGCCTCTGGGTTCAGCATCCCGCAGGCGCACTTGATGGTGGTGGTCTTGCCGGCGCCGTTGGGTCCCAGGAAGCCGAAGATGGAGCCGCGGGGCACCTCCAGGTCCAGACCGCTGACGGCCTCGATGCGACCTACCAGCCGCCCGGCCCGGTAGAGCTTGAAGTCCTTGGTCAGCCCCTTCAGACGGAGCAGGGTCTCGCTGTGGTCCTTAGCCCCGGATCCTGGAAGGGAGGACGTGGGGTCCGGGTCGAGGGCCGCCTCCTCTTCAGAGGGGGCCTCCTCCTGTTCGGTCGATGGCATGTCGGCCTCTGCCGGGTGGTCATCCAGGTCACTGCCGGAGCCGGTCATGAAGAGCCCAGCGAGAGAGCCGATATAAAGGGTGAGGACCCCAGAGGGTTGCAGACCTGATGGGTATCATCCTGGCCAACCAAGGGCAAATCATTATTGATGTGGTGACCTTCCAACACGATATGATGGACTGTCCGCTTTCATCCATGTCGAGAGCCTGCGGAACGGTCCTCGTTCGCTCCCGGATGATAATGACCTTCGCTACAAGGCGCAGAGCGTTCTTCGCTGGATGCATGATCATTGTAGGTATGGGCCTCCTGTTCCTGTGCAACGGGCAAGCTGAAGGTGTTGAGGTGGATGGTATCGAATACGATATCGAGACCGGCATCTCCCCCGGCAGTCTTTGCATGAAGAACCTGACCTCTTACATGAATGTCTCGGTGACCAACAAAGAGAACGACACGGTGCAGTTCCGCCTCACCAACACTTTCGCCGATGAGACAACCCAGGAGGGCAGTATCGGGCCCAACCAGACCCGGATATTCCCATTCACCAGAAGCATCCCGAAGGGATTACCGTTAACTGCACGACCGTACGATCTTTCGATCTACAGATTCTACAACGGGACCCAGAACATCACCAACTCGACGGTGGGGGGTGGGTTCGTCTTCACCACCCCTCAATGTTCCCTGGTCCACATCGAGGCCAGTCAGCTCGTCTTCACTGGCACCGAGGGCGACAGATTGACAGTGAAGTTCTCGGTGCAAAACCAAGGCAACATTCATGACGATTACCGGATAACAGTCCAGGGGCTTCCGAAAGCTTGGCACGCCGAAGCATATGAAAATTTCACATTAACGGGCATCAATTCCGATGACTGGCGGGATGTCAGGTTGGTGCTCTATCCGAGCACTCCCGGCAGGTTCGTCCTGAACATCACGGTGGCCAGCATCATCGAGGGGCCCAGGGGCGACCAGGCCAGCTTCTACATCATCTTGATCATCGAGGAATCTCCAACAGAGAGGTATCTTGCCATGGCCTTGCTCCTTGGCATCACGGTGCTTTCAATAGCAGCCTACCTTGGCGGTCTGCGCAGAGAAAATCGACAGCAAGAGGCGGCTGAAAAGGCAGAGAAGCTGGCCCAGGAAGCAAAAAGGCAAGCCGAATACAAGGCAAAGTTGGCCGACCGTGGCCGATGGAAACCCTGAATCGCATTGATGCTGTGGAATTCTTCAACGCCTCCTGTTTTTCTTCTTTTTTTGTAAAACTATATGTAGATAGGCTGTCATTTGTATATGGAAGGTGGTGCCATGATCTACTCTCGGCTCCGATCGGTTGCTCTCTTCCTTTTCCTTTCTTGTTCTTACAGGCATTTGCGGGTGGTCATGGGAGTGGTCGCCACCCTGTTTGGAATGATGGCTATAATCGTGATCAGCTCCATCGCATCGGGTCAGGGAGGTTCTGAGGATTACTCGATCAGGATGGAGAAGGCCGAGGTGCTCTTCAACTCCTGCAAGAACGGAACGCTGAACAGCAACCATATCATCGTTCAAAACGCCAATTTTGATTTCAAGGAGATCGAGGTGAGGATCAACGTTGGCGGCATTTTCACTGTGGAACCAAACAACTTCACCGTGACCGTGGGACCGTACAGTTCCGAGTCCACGCTGGTGAACATCACCGCGCCTCCCAATGCCACCCTTCAGGTACGCGATGCCAGTGTCAGCTCCAAGGTCGTGAAACGGAATTGGATCCCTCAACCGGGTTACAACACTCGGCACACGGGCTTCAAGGTCCTGGTGTTACAATGCGCAGGAGTCAGGATGGAGACCTCGCACTCGGTCGTCTCTGCGAGCAAGGGGGATGAGATTAAGCTCAGCTTCACCCTGTGGAACGAAGGAAATTATTACGACGATTTTCTGATAAAGATGAGCGGCCCGCCGTCAAGCTGGACAGTGGCACCCTCCAATTCCATCCCAATCCAGAACGTCCCGGCCGGAGAACATATCAATTTCACCATAACCCTCTATCCCAAGACGACCGAAACCGTGACACTCAACATCACGGCCACCAGCATCATCGAGGGGGAGCGCAGTGACAGTGACAGCCTACTGGTCAAGATCGAGATGAAGCGACCCTGGACCCATTACATCCTGACCGGGGCTGGCCTGATCGTGCTCAGCGGCCTGGCCTTGGCCTATGTGATGCGCGAGGAGCGGCGTTTCGCCAAGGACCAGGAGGAAGCCCGCAAGGCCTACGAGCTGGCGATGGAGACGAAGAAGCGGGCCGAGCACGAGGCACAGCTGGATGACCACGCCCGCTGGCGGCCTCGAAAAGGTGACCCGAAAGGTTGAAACTGCCCGCCTTTCTTGCTATTTTGTGAAAAGTATATGTAGAATGCCTCCTTTTGGTCGTTGGAATGTGGTGCCATGCTCACGGCTCTGGTTCGTTCGTATGTTCGGTTGGTTATTCCGATGATTTCCAAAAGAATGAGGAGGCAGGCTGTATTTATCGGAGTATTGTTGCTGGCAGGTCTGGTCCTGTTGTTGGCCAAAGGCAGTGAGGATGCGCAGGCTTGGACGGTGCAAGTAGATGAGGCTGAGATCGAACTGGATGTCAGTCCCAACTCAACCGGTGCTGATACCAATATTGTGGTGATCGAAAGTGAAGAACCGGTTTCACAAACCTTCCAGATCCAATCAAGCTGTGGAGGGAGCATCTCGGTTTCACCAATAGCGGTTACAGTCGGAGTCACTGCCTACGGGACCGCAGATCAGATCCTCACATTGTCAGCCTTGCCCAGGTCATACGTTCAGGAGCGAGATTGCGCCGTTGATGTTACCCGAACCCACATCGCCGGGGTGAGCGATCCCACGTCTGATTCTCAATCGACCGGTTTTCATGCCTCCATCCTCCAGTTCGCAGACATGAACCTGACCGTTGAACAGGAGAGCTACACTGTCGATGAAGGCAAAAAGGCTCAGATCGTGTTCCATCTGACCAACACCGGCAACGCCATCGATGGGTTCAGCCTGAGCCTGCGGGGTGCCCCCGGCGGATGGAACGCCGACTACCTCTCCAACAAAGGCCTGATGCTGCCCTACGAGAACGAGACCATCGTGGTCAATCTCACGGCTCACGACGCAAAAACCGCCACCCTGCGACTGGTGGCCAAATCCCATCACAACGATTCGGTGATGGTCTGCGCTCAGGTCACGGTGAAGGTGGAGGCCGAGGATGACTGGTCATGGTCGCTGGGATTGGCTGTCGGTGGAGGTGCGATACTCGTCGCCCTGGCTGGAATAGTCGTCTGGCGCTGGCGGGATGGGGGAGCTGGAAGCGAGGAATGGTGATTTAAGAGGCAATTTACCTCAACTGGACAGGCTCAGTAGAACCCCTCGTCCAGTCTCGGTTGCCGTGCCTCATCCTTGGCCTCTTCCTGGCCCGCATTGGCCTCCTTGGAGGCGGGCGCACCGACGAGGGAAGGGCTTTTGGCGGCAGTTCCTGAGCTTGCCAGATCCTCCAGGTATTCCTCGTAGAGGTATATCTGCACCGGCAGGGCGAAGGGGGTGAAGGGGGAGGTGATGAGGGCCTCGCCGGGCATGAGGGTCTGCACCTCCTTGTCCAGCTGTGAGATGTCCTGTTTCGAGGCGTCCCGCAGGGTCTCCCGGTCCCGCTTGTCGGCCAGGCCCAGGACGAAGAATGTGTTGAACTGTGAGAGGACCTCGGATGGGATGAGCTTGGGCTGCTGGGATATGGCGGCCAGTCCGCAGTTGAACTTGCGACCCTCCCGGGCTATCTGGGAGAATATGGTGGGTCGACTGCCTCCGATGGCTCCTCCACTGCCCAGGACCCTCTGGGCCTCCTCCATGGTTATGAGCACCGGCGGCAGTTTGGCGAAGGCGGCCGGCTCTCCGTAGGCCTCCTTGTGGGCCGTGAAGAGGGCCCGGGCCAGGACCGTTGACACCAGCAGTTCCTCGGTCTCGTACATGTTGGAGGTGTCAACCAGTACCACCCTGGCCTCCTTCAGGGCCGCCAGGATGTTGGCAGTGATGGATATCTTGGGGTCCTGGGTGATGAGGCCGAACTGGGAGAGGTAGTTGAGCCGGCGCTGGATGACCCCTATGGTCCCTTCGAAGAACTGGCCGTTGAACTGGTTGACCAGTTCGGTGGCCTCGCTCTGCATCAGGTGGTTGAACCAGTCCTGCTTCCACCGGGCCCTGGCCGCCCGCAGGAACTCCACCTGGGGGCCAGTGAAGTTGTAGAGGTTCAGGAGGTCGCCCACCTCGATCTCCTTGGCCGACAGGCGGATGCGGTTGAAGGGGCCCGACAGCTCACGGGCCGAGTAGACCACCAGTCGCTCCTCCGCCCGGGGATGATGGATGAGCCCTCTGAGGTCGGGGTGGCCACCGCCATCGTAGTACTCGCCGTGGGGGTCGAAGATGAGCAGACCCGCGGAACCGGTGGAGAGCACCGAGCCGGCCAGGACCTTCATCAGGTTGGACTTGCCCATGCCGGTGGTGGCAAAGACGCCCAGGTGGTAGGGGAAGGCCTCGTCCCGCAATCCCACCGGCAGTTCCAAGGGCTGTTCCCCGGAGCGCAGGCGGCCCACCGGTATCTTGCCCGCCGCCTCGGTCAAGAATGTCAGGTCCTCGGGAGCGGCCCGGCGGGCGGGGGAGAAGTGGTCGGGAAGGGTCTTGGCCTTGCGCAGATGCCCCCCTGGATCGAGGTAGCCCAATACGGCGCAATGGGCCACGTTGAAGAGCCGGCGCTCCTTGTCGTGGAACTGGTAGGGCTGGTCGGCACCGTCGAGGGCCAGCATGCTGCCTGCGGTGCGCTCGAACCAGTCGTCCCCGGCGGCCTCGGCCCCGTAGGTCAGGTCAAAGACCCTGAGGAAGTAGGGCACCTGCTTGGTGGTATCGGCCACCACCATGATCTCCCCCAGGTGGGCCGGGGCTTCGTAGCGGGTGCGTATCTGAAGGGTGGTCACTGAATGGCCCACCAGGCGTCCCACATCGTTTTCCCAGCCATTCTCGGGGCCGTTTCGGGTCCCATCGTTCTCAGTTCCATTTCCTTGCGAGGGGTTCATCTAAACGCTCCTGTCAAGCACACTGTGAAAATCGGCAAAGAGCATCTGCCAGGCTCCGGGGGGCAGGCCGGCATGGAGGGTCCGCGACTGGAGGGTCTGGATCAGGTCGTGGCCGTCCTGGGAGCTGAGAAAGACCTGATTGTGGACCCGGGCCAAGGGATGGGGATAGCCAGGATAGAGGATATCAGTGCAGTAAGCGCCCAGACGGGCCAGCGCCTCCTGCGGTTCCAGGCCTCCGGCCACATCGACCCTGAAGGCCGTGGGGATCCCGGGGGTGAAGCTGGCCGCCCAGACCTGCCCGGCCGAACGGACCTGCACCACCTTCTCGAGGGGAAAGGCCCAGGCGCCGGGTACCTGATCGTTTTGGGCCAGCCGTTCCAAGGCTGGTATGAGTGGTAGACCACCCAGTGAGAGGGCCGAGCGCTTGGCCACAGCCACCAGACCAACACCCCTCTCCTTCGACCTTTGGGCCAGGGCCTCCAGCACCGCCTGTCCCTGCCGGGTTGGGGAGCGCAGAGCACCGTCCATCACCAGCAGATCGCCTGCTTCCAGCCCTTCCAGGGCCCGGGTGGCGGCCAGCCACTCCCCCAGCTCCCTCAACCGATCGGGAGCGGCCTGCAGGTCGGGGACCGTGGGCGCCTCCCAGCCGCCCAGGTCCAGACTGTGGGTTAGCGTCTGCCATCCCTCATCGAAGATGCGGGCAAGCTCGGAGCGTTCGAGGAAGTGGACCTGGAGGGGTGTGTGGTTTTCCAGGCAACTGTCACCCTGGTAGGTGACCGTGCCCGACCTGAGGGCCACGATGAGAAATGACCTGCCGTCCAGGAGCAGGCGATGGGAGCCGTCAACGGCCACCAGACGCTGGGTGTGAGGTTCGCTCTCAAGGGGCTGGAAGTGGTCGGGGTCAAGCTCCTCCTCCAGCTGGGTGAATGGTATCAATTGACCCACTATCTGGTCTAGTTGGGTCTCCAGGCCTCCTTCCTTGAGGTTGTCAGGATCGGATAAAATCTGGTTTTGAGGATCCAATGGGGAGACCATCCCGGGGGCATGGCCGAGGGACCTTAAATCCCCCGGCCAGCCTGGTGCGTCTGGGCGAGCTACGACGCGTCGGTGTTGCGTGCATGTGTGCGTTGCAGGCGGTTGGGTGTGGTGTGTGTGAGTGCGTGCATCCCATCCCCGCACAGCGAGCCGCCCACCCCGTATAGGGGTCGATATGTCAGGGATTAACGTAACGTTGCTTGACGGCCTGCTCCTTTGAGCGAGTCGTCTGCTTCTGCTCCAGGCGGTCGCGGCGATCTGCGCGCTCCTCCGCCTTTTGCAATAATACTGAGAGACCCTCCATGGCCGCCGCCACAAAGGCCTCGGCCGGTGAGGCGAGGCTGTTGGTCCGGGCCAGGAACTCCATCTCCTCCATGACGCACTCCCGCAGGGTCAGGTTGAGCTTGACGAATCCGGGAGGCACATGGAAACCCTCTAGCTGGCGTTCGATGAGCCAGCGCAGGTATTCGGACTGGGTCATTTCCGAATCATCGATGAGCCCCTCCAGCCCCCGTGCCAGGGCTTGAGGTAGGCGTAGTGAGATCCGAGCATCGCTCAGACGCTCACCCCCCGCTCTGGGCCTGCCGGGACACTTCCCGATGCCATGTTGCAAACGCTAGGGACGTAAGAGCCACCATGTGTGGAAAAAAAGAGTATGCCAGAGGAGGTTGCGTTATTTGCAGGCAGAACCGTGTGGGGGTGTGTTTTCAGTGATAACGGGCACGGGGACTGATTCATGGGCACGTCATACAAAGGTATGACAGATTTAAGTCTTTCGGTTTGCAACGCTATATAACCAAAATCACCTTGAAAAATGGTGATCCTGGGGCTTTTCACGACGAGACTGTAGCAGAAACTGATAGTATTTAAGGGTATAAAAAGATTGCTATAAGGTCGGACGCCTCCCCGCCCCAGGCCTCAGGCCCATAGTGATGAAATCGCCTCAGCCTCGAGCCGGATAAACCACAAGCTTATTGAGGGCTTTGGCGCTCGCAAACCACTACCCCATGCTGGAGGGTATCCATGAGTGTAAAAGTAGCCATCAACGGATTTGGCACCATCGGCAAGCGCGTAGCCTGGGCTGTCAGCCAGCAGCCCGACATGGAGATCGTGGGCGTCTCCAAGACCAAACCAACCTACGAGGCCTTGGGAGCCGCAAAGGAGGACTATCCCCTCTTCATCGCCATCCCCGATCGCCAGGAAGCCTTTGCACAGGCGGGCCTGGAAGTGGCCGGGAGCGTGGAGGACATGGTGGAGGCCGCGGACATCGTCTTCGACTGCGTGCCGGGCAAGCGGGGAGCCGCCAACAAGACCATGTACGAGGCAGCCGGAGTAAAGGCAGTCTGGCAGGGAGGCGAGAAGCACGCCACCGCCGGCACCTCGTTCAACGCCCTGTCCAACTACATGGACTCGTACGGCAAGCAGTTCGTGCGGGTGGTCTCATGCAACACCACCGGACTGACCCGGACCCTCCATCCGCTGGAGGAAGGCTGGGGCATCGACAACGTCCAGGCGGTCATGGTCCGCCGAGCGGGAGACCCCAAGGACTCGGACCGGGGACCCATCAACTCCATCGAGCCGGTGCTCAAGGTGCCCTCCCATCACGGACCCGATGTGCAGACGGTCATGGAGGGGCTGAACATCCAGACCATGGCGGTCAAGGTGCCCTCGACCATCATGCACATGCACTGCAACGTGGTCCAGTTCAAGGACAAGACCCCCAGCGGCCAGGAGGTCCTGGACGCCTGGGAGGCGACACCCCGGGTGCGGCTCATCCAGGGCGCCATAGAGTGGGGCGACCAGAAGTGGAGGAACCTGCCGGGCACCGCCGAGATAATGGAGCTGGCCCGGGACCTGGGCTTCCCCAGGGGCGACTTCATGGACATCATCGTTTGGAACGACGGGGCCCACATGATGGGTGACCGGCTCTACTACTACCAGGCCATCCACCAGGAATCGGACGTCATCCCCGAGAACATAGACGTCATCCGGTCCATGTTCCAGCTGACAGACGACAACGTCAAGTCCATGGAGCAGACGGACAAGAGCCTGGGCCTGCTGTAAGCGATAGATACCCTTCAATCCATACCGACAACTATCCAGATACCTCAGCCTCAGCTCTCATCCCCGCCCACCTGGGACCGGCTGATGACGCTGTCAGTGACGGTGGTCTTGGAGCCTGAGACGTAGTCGCCCTCCACCACGATCTGGACCTTGGGATGGAGCTTGATGAGCTCCTCCACCGTGGCGGCTATCAGGGCCAGGAGCTGGTCGTCGCCGGCTATCTCGGCCACCAGCTTCGCGCGGGCCAGGTCGGCGGCGTCCCGGTCCAGGGCCGCCAGGTCAGCGGCGGTCAGGTTGCCGGCTCTGCCGGCCAGGGCGTCCAGCTGGCCCCGGATGCGGCGGGCGGTGGCGGCGGCCTCGGCCAGGAGCTTGAAGCTCAGCTTGCGAGCGCCCTCATCGAATCTCTTCTCCTGGAGCAGACGCAGGATGATGGTGTCGCCCAGCTCGCCCAGGGCCAGGGCGGCCTGCCGGGCCACCCGCTTGTCGGGGTCGTCCAGGGCCTCCACCAGCGGGTCCACGGCCCGCTCGTCGCCCAGGCGTCCCAGGGCCACGGCCGCGGGTCGGCGCACGCATGCCTTGGGGTCGCCAAGGGCCTTGATCAGCGAGGTCAGGGAGCTTACGTGGGCCATCCGTCCCAGGGCTTCGGCGGCCCGGCCGCGGACCTGTCCGTTCTCATCTTTCAAGGCCTCAAGCAGGGGTTTCAGGGCTTTGAGCTCCCCGATGAGGCCCAGGGCCATGGCGGCGTTGGCGCGCACATACTCCTCGGGATCCTCCAGGGCCTTGATGAGATGGTCTACGGCTTTGGGGTGGCCCAGCTTGCCCAGGTCCTCGGCGGCCTGCCAGCGTTCGTAGGAGGTGCCCTTGCGCAGGGTCTTGATGAGCTTTGAGAGACGCATCATGGAACAAACGTCCACTTTCTTGCCAGGTGTTCAATCGTTGGTCGGGGTTTGGTTGGCGTCGGGCTCCGACATCCCGTTATGTGTATGGTCTGGGAGATAATAACCCTTGTCGCCGTGAAAAAGTTCATACCTCGTGGTATTCGGGTGCCTCAAGCGGCCCTGGGGATAGTCTTATGTCATCTGGGCCCTAAAGGCCTCCATGGCCGATGAGAAGGAGCCTGAACCCACCGAGGAGCAAAAGGCAAAGGTGGCCCGGGCCATCGGCGCTGTGGCCGCGGCGGGGGTGGGCTACTGGCTGGGCACCGAGCTGGCTGACGAGCCGGTGGAGCTGAAGGAGGGGCAGGAGGTGGTCTACTACATGGGCGACAAGGGCAACCCGCCCGACCTGTGGCTGGGCCAGGTGGATGTGAGGCCCGGCGATCCCATCCGCATCTCCGGTCCGGTGACCGGTGTGACCCTCTTCAATCGTCAGCAGGCCAAGGACCAGGGTCTGGAGCAGGCCACCCAGGATCAGTTCACCCAGGTTATGATCAAGGCCGGGGTCGAGGAACTGCCCCTCTTCTTTTCCGGCAATCTGACCCGCCAGTTCAAGAAAGGGGAGTCGGCAACGGTCTACACCGCAGTCTTGGGTCTTGACCAGTGGGGCAAGCCGACCGAGCGCCTGGACCTGGGGCAACGGGGCGGGACCTTCCTGCTGTCGGAGGCCAACCTGAGCCCGCCTGCCCCCTGGGAAGCCTATGCCCTGGCGGCCGGGATGGGCCTGGCGGTGCTGAGGCGAGGTGCGAATCGAGTTCACCACAGAGACACAGAGTTCACAGAGAATACACAGAGAAAAGAATAAAAATGGTGAGTTCTTTCTATAGTTGGTACTGATATCTACGGTACCAATAAAGGTGCGAATATGATAAAATGCCCTAATATGGAAGAAAGAGATCCATTAACAGGAAGTGTCATCGGGTGTGCCATTGAGGTCCATAGAGAACTTGGACCGGGATTGCTAGAATCGGTTTATGAAGCCTGTTTAGAACATGAACTGAAACGAGTAAATCTAAGAGTGGAACGACAACTACCAATACCAATAGTTTATCATGGTCTTGAATTCGACATCAGTTATCGATTGGATCTAGTGGTTGAAAACAAATTGATAATCGAATTGAAATCTGTAGAGATGCTGATACCTCTTCATGAAGCTCAGCTGCTTACCTATCTACGATTATCCAAGATTAAGACCGGATTGTTGATAAATTTCAATTCAGTCAGATTGATAGATGGGCTCAAACGATTCGTACTCTAATCTCTGTGTCGTCTCTGTGCTCTCGGTGGCTCGGTGGTGAGCCGTTCACGTCGCTCACTTACAGAGCCACTCGACAACAGACTCGAACAGGGTCCGCCCGTCCCCTGGTCCCTCGGGGTCGGCCCCGCTGCTGGTCCAGTCGCTGTGCTGCCAGCGGTAGAAGGCCCGCTCGGGATGGGGCATCAGGCCCAGGACATTGCCCGCAGGATTGCACAGGCCGGCGATGTTGTGGGGGGCGCCATTGGGGTTCCACGGGTAGCCGGCATCGGTGTTGCCCTGCTGGTCCACGTACTGGAAGACCACCTGGCCGTTGTCGAAGAGCTTCTTATAGGTCTCGTCGGCGAACTCGGCCGGGAAGAGCAGTTTGCCCTCGGCATGGGCGGCGGGCATGGTAAGGGTCTGGCCGGCCTCGATCTGGCGGGTGTAGAGGCAGGGGCTGGACCCGGTGTAGCTCAGGATGACCGGTCTGCATTCGTACCTGGCCGAATCGTTGGTGTTGAGGATGGCCTGGGGGGCCTCGGAGATTGGACCGTCGAGTCCGGGCAGGGCGCCCAGCTCCACCAGCACCTGGAAGCCGTTGCAGACCCCCAGCACCGGCCGGCCCTCCTCGATGAAGGTGGACAGCTCATTCTGGAGCCCGGCCCGGCTGCGGGCGGCGAAGATGGCCCCGGCGCGGATGTAGTCGCCGGCCGAGAAGCCGCCAGGGAAGAAGAGCAGGTCGTAGTCCAGCAGGTCCCGATGGCGCTCGGCGGCCACCTCCTTGAGCACCTGCTTCAGGTGGACCTGTTCGGTCTGACAGCCAAGGGCGGTAAAGGAGGCCGCCGATTCGGTCTCGCAGTTGGTGCCCTCGATGAGCAGTACGCACACCTTCAGGTCTGAGGGGTCCTGAGCCATGTTCTCGTCCGGGGAGGGGGGAGGTTCTTAAAAGCTGTCCAGCCCGACGGTGACCCTTGGCCTTGCCTGCTCTGCTTGGTGGGGCCTCGCCTGTTGCCACCTTGCCGGATCTGGCTTAGAGCTCGGGGAAGAATATGGGTATCTCGCGCTCGCCGCTGGCAGGACTGTCGGAGCCGTGGACCACGTTGAAGTCCATTATCATGCCGAAGTCGCCGCGGATGGTGCCGGGTGCCGCCTCGGCGGGATTGGTGGCGCCGATGAGCTTGCGGCAGAGGGCCACGGCCCCGGGCCCCTCCCAGACGGAGGCCACAACGGGACCCGAGTGGATGTAGTTGAGCAGTTTGTCGTAGAAGGGTTTGCCCACATGCTCCTGGTAGAGCTCGCTGGACTGCTCCTTGGAGACCTCGATGCGACGCAGGGCCAGGAGGGTCAGGCCGGCGTCCTCGAAGCGGGAGAGGATGCGGCCCACAAGTCCCCGGGCCACGCCGTCGGGCTTGACCATGACGTAGGTACGCTCGATATCAGGCATTGGTTTCACCTTGGGTTATGGGGTTGTTGGTTGTTGGAATGTGTAGGGTGATGGAAGAGCAAGCGGCTCAGCGGCCGGTGCGGGCCTTCTGGGTCCACTCCACCTTGGCGGGATTGCGCCTGAGCTCCACCATGTTCTTGCGGCACTTGGACTTGCAGAAGTTGAGCACCTGCCCGTTCTTGCGCACGTAGGTCATGCCGGTACCGGGCCCGATGTCCGAGCCGCAGAAGGAACAGCGTCGACTTTCGGCCATGTTATGCCTCCTGTCGTCAGCGCCGGTCCAGGGCGCGGGCCTCGCGGGCGGTCTCCCGCAGCATCAGGACATCACCCTTCTGGATGGGTCCGACCACGTTGCGTTTGATGATACGGCCCCGGTCCCGTCCGTCCAGGACCCGGACCTTGACCTGGGTGGCCTCGCCGGTCATGCCGGTGCGGCCCAGAAGCTCGACCACCTCGGCCGGGATGCCCTCGACCATGGTCAGACCTCCTACCTGGTGGCGGCCTTGATGGCCCGGACCACCTCGTCCAGGGGACCGCTCTTCTTGCCGGTGCCGGTGATGGCCACGGCGGCGGTGGTGACCTTGAGGCCGGCAGCCCGGCCCAGCTCGTCACGCTTGGGGACGTATGTGAAGGGGGTGTTCTTCTCCTGGCAGAGCAGGGGGATGTGGGCCAGGATCTCGGGCGGGGTGACGTCCAGGGCCATGACCACAAGCTGGGCCTGGCCGCGCTCGATGACCTTGGTCACCTCGTTGGAGCCCTTGCGCAGCTTGCCGTTCTCCAGGGCCGCTTCCACGGCCTGGTAGGCCAGCTCCTGCAATTCGCCTGGAGCGTCGTAGGTTACGTAGATGGGATTTGCCATTGTATTATACCTCCTTAGGACCACCGTCAATCAGTCAGAAGTCGTTTTCACCTCGACGACCAAAGGCGGCCTACTTCATTGGTGAGGTTTGGTGGGCGCCCAGGCAGTAGGGGGTATATAAGCCTTGGAAGGACAGAAGACAGAGGACAGAGGACGGAGAACAGAGGACGGAGGACGGAGGAAGGATATTGTGATGTGAGCGTCACAATATGCCAACCGTTACTGAAGTCGGTCGACGATGGGAGGAAGCGGGGTGTTACGGAGGAGCAGGGGATTGGGATAGTAGTATTTTCGTCTTTTTAACGCAGCTACAACCGCTACGCTTGCTAATCCCATTGTGAGAGGGTATGCAGGACTGTCGTCATCCTCTTTCTCCCACCGGTTTGGATCTTCAGGATACAGATCAATTCGTAACCCAGTCGTAGAGTTTGCTTCGGTCATGTTCTGATTCCACTCGTCTGGATATCCATCACCGTCAGAATCGAGACTCGCCGCCGGGTCCAACGGGAAGGCATCGGTGTTGTTGCCAACGCCATCCAGATCGGTGTCGTTCCAATCATTCTTATCCAATGGAAAGGCATCCAATGAGTCTTCATACCCGTCCCCATCATCGTCGGTGTCACCGTTATCGCCTATACCATCCGAATCTGTGTCGATCCATTCCTCTTCATCCAGAGGGAAAGCATCCTCTCCATCGACCACTCCATCCCCATCATCGTCATCATCGGCATTGTTGCCTTTGCCATCCTGGTCGGTATCGAACCATTCAGAAGGATCATTAGGGAAAACGTCTATCCTGCCCCAGTAGCCATCATTATCTTCGTCATTGAAAAAAAGGACCTTATCGTGCGTTCCGATCGCCACTTCTTTTCCGTCCGCGGAGAGTGAAACAGCCCTGCCCCATGCGTAATTAGAATTAATCCAAAGAGGTGTGGAATTATCACAGTCGAAATATAAGATGTTACTACCATAACTGCTGACAATGTGTTCACCATCGGCCGATATCGCGACTGGAACGTAATCGACAAAAGCCCTATCGCCGGTGTAGGACCATATTGCTGAAGAATTACTTGCATCGAATAGAGAGATCCTCGTACCCATACTATTGGTGGCAATTGACTGTCCAATGTTTGATATCGATACTGAGGTGTATTCATAAATTGAGGAATGACTCCATATCGGAGTGGCATTATCACGGGAGAATAGAACAAGATGGTCCTCTGCCCCCGCAACCACATATTGACCATCCGAACAAATATCTATAGATTCATATGCGATATACGGCGACCCTCTGGGAGTCATCCATAATGGGGTGTTGTTGTCCCTTTCGAAAAAAAGAACATGGAAATCGGAGTAGGCAGCTATATATTTTCCATCCGATGAGATAACCACTGAGCGAGCATATTCTTCATCACCAGCCTCGAAATCCCAAAGTGGGGTTGCGTTTGATCGTTCGAAAAGATACAGGTTTTGATATTCCGCAGCCGCGACGATGTATTCACCATCCGCAGAGATATCGACAGATATTATCGGGATGTTGCTGGTGAAGTTCCAAAGTGGTTTCGAATCACTTTTACTGAAGAGATAAACATTGTTGTCGTAGGAGCCGGCGACCATGTAATTGCCATCGTCTGAGATCCCTACCGATGATATTCCCTTCCCAATGGTGTAATTCCATAGGGGTGTGGAGTTTGTGGTGTCAAAGAAGACAACCATAGAGTTTGCTTCATCATCATTACGTTCTGAGTATCCAGCGAATAGATAGTTACCATCAGCAGACATCGCGATGGTAGATGCCATCATCGGCCTTCTTGAAGGGCCATCATAATGGTGCTCCCATGTTGGTTCAGCCTCGTCGGCATCGGTGGATGGAGCGACCAATAGAAGGATAAACATACCCACTGCAAAGCTCACACCCATCCAGAACCAAGGTGATCTCCGAACCTCCGTCCTTGTCATGATGCTGCAAATGGTGATGGGGATATGGGTTTTACGGTCTGATGTCACACAACCCAGCCATATTGTAATACCCAGCTTCCCCACCGCTTCGATGCCGCTTCGGTGGTTCTTCGATGGTTGTTCGGTGGTTCTTCGGTACAACTTCGGTACTACTTCAGTACTGGTTCGGTACTGATTCAGTACAGGTTCGGTCAAACTTCGATGGAAAGACCTTCTAGGACGTTCGGTCCCGCATACCTTCGGGGTCCTTCATCACAGTATATCATGGACGGCCCGGTATAAGAAGGTTCGACGGGTCGGTTCGGAACGTCTGGCCGAGGGCGGTTATCGGCGGGCGGCCCTTCCGCATCGGGTGCCTCCAGGTGAGCCTTGGGGACCTCCACCCTTAAGCCCTCCTCCCCTCTCCCCTTCACATGTCAGCCACGCTCTATGTCACCGCATCCTCCCAGGAGGAGGCAAGGGCCCTGGCCGAGGCCGCCGTCGAGGCCAAACTGGCCGCCTGCGCCAACCTCTTCCCCATCGATTCGGTCTATCGCTGGGAAGGGAAGCTCTGCTCCGAGCCCGAGGTGGCCCTCCTTCTCAAGACCCGGGCCAAGCTGACCGGACGGCTGATGGAGCTGATCGCCCAGCGTCACTCCTACGACTGCCCCTGCATGGTGGTCCTGCCCTGGGAGGGCGCCCATCCCCCCTACGCCGACTGGGTTGAGGCCGAAACCGAGGATTGAGGACAACCACAGAGTCACAGAGCACACAGAGACGACACAGAGTTTATTCTCGGTGAACACTCTGTGCTCTCTGTGTCTCTGTGGTTAATTCACAAGGGCAGACCAAACAACCAAATAGGAAGGCCCCGGTGGCCGACCGATAATCGTGACCACCTACGACCTGGCAGTCTGCGGAGCCGGACCCGCCGGTGCCGCCACCGCCTACTACGCCGCCAAGTCCGGGCTCTCGGTGGCCCTGCTGGACAAGGCCTCCTTCCCCCGCGACAAGGCCTGCGGCGGCCTGCTGACGCCCCGGACCTTCACCGAACTGCCGGGTCTCTCCGACGCCATCGCCAAGGTCGTGGAATGCAAGTCCGAGCGGGTCAACCTCTTCTCCCCCAGCGGCCGCTGGATGGTGGACCATCCGTTCGGCGCCGACTCCCCCTCCAACATCCGTCGTCTGGACTTCGACCACGCTCTGGTCCGGGCCGCCCAGGATGCCGGGGCCGAGCTGATGGAGCGGACCAGGATGACCGATTTCGCGGTCAGCACCGACGGGGGGAGCGGTCCCGGGGTGACACTCAACCTGCGAGGCGGAAAGGCCGGATCGGAGCTATCGGCCCGCCTGCTGATCGGCGCCGAGGGACCCCTGGGCCAGTGCACTAGGTACATCCGTGAACGCTACGATCTTCCCAAATGGAACGACCGGCAGATGGGCACCGCGGTCATGTGGGAGGCCGAGGTGGGGTCCGATTTCATCCAGTCAGCCTACGGCTCGGAGCACAAACTGCTGGTCCATTTCAAGCCCGAGAACATGGACGGCTACGCCTGGGTCTTCCCCAAGGCCGACACCCTCAACATCGGCTTTGGCGGCTACAACCGGGACATCAAGGCCATGTCCATCAAGGAGACCTTCGCCCACTACGTTGAGCTCCTGCGCAAGGAGGGCTACTATCCCAAGGATATGCCCGTCTGCAAGCACAAGGGCGCTCCCCTCCCCCTGGCCGGTCCCATCAAGCGCTCCTACACCGATGGCCTGATGCTGGTGGGCGACGCTGCCGGTCTGGTCTCACCCCTTTCGGGCGAGGGCATCTTCTACAGCATGCGCTCGGGATTGCTGGCGGCCAAGCAGGCGGCAGAGGCTCTGGAGGCAAACGATACCTCGGCAGCGGCCCTGGCTCCCTTCGAGACTGCCTGGCGTTCCGAGTTCCACCGCGAGTTCAAGGACCTGTCATTCTTCGCCTGGGCGGCCATCCGCTGGCCCGAACTGCTGGTCTACTACGGCACCCGCGACAGCCATCTGCGTTCCATGTTCGCCGACCTCTTCCTGGGCATAACCCCTGGCGGACTGCGCAAGGGCAAGGTCATCCGGCGGGTCATCGTCGACGCACTGCGCTACCGCTGGGTGCCCAGAAAGTGAACCTTCCCATGCCTGTACCGATCGCCCCACCCAATCCTTGCTTTTTATATCCCTCGTCGTGAAACGTTATCTTCCACAGCCAACCCCGCGGGGTCCAAATATCGTATGTGGTCACTACCCCATCAACGCATCTTTACCTTCCGCTCCGCCACATCCAGCCGATGGTTGGTGTAGCGGGCCATGGCGTAGAGCAGGTCCGACAGGCGGTTGAGGTAGGTGAGCAGGGTGGGTCTGAGCTGATTCTCCTGCGGCTGGTCGCTGTTGAAAGCTGTCATGGCCCGTTCCGCCCTTCGGCAGACCGTTCGCGCCAGGTGCAAGGTGGCCCCCGCCGAGCAGCCTCCCGGCACGATGAATCCAGTCAGCGGAGGCAAGGGGTTGTCGAAGGAATCGATGGCCTGCTCCAGGGCCTTGACCGTCGCGGGAGCCAGCCTGATCCCGCTCTCACCCTCCGGGTCGGCCAGTTCGGCCCCGATGCGAAAGAGCTGGGGCTGGATGGTGTTGACCCGCTGGATGACCTTGGAGGGAGGTGGCGGATAGAGGCTGACCGCCAGGCCCAGGAGTGAGTTGAGCTCATCTATGGTGCCGATGACCTCCATGCGGGGATCGGCCTTGGAGGTCCGTCGCTCCCCGACGAGCCCGGTGGTGCCGTCGTCTCCGGTCCGGGTGTAGAGACCCATGGACCCCCGAAATGGGGGGACCCTAAATAAGGGTCAGGCTCTGCCAGCTCGATGTACTTTGACGAGCTGACCATGCCCGAGTTCGAGCGGGCCCGCAAGGAGGCCGATGGACTGGTCATCTGGCCGGTGGGCATCATCGAGGAGCACGGTCCCCACCTGCCCCTGGCAACCGATTCCATCCAGGGCGAATGGACCGTCACCGAGGCCGCCGGCAGGACCGGGGCCCTCATCGCTCCACCCTTGCGCTACGGACTGGCCCAATCGACCCGCAACTTCCCGGGCACCATCTCCATCTCCTTCGACACCCTGCGGGCCCTGGCCATCGATGTGCTCAACGAGTTCCTGCGCCAGGGTCTCGATCGTGTGGTGGTGCTCTCGGGCCATGCTGGCTCCTCCCACATGATGGCCCTGAGGCTTGCCGGCTACAAGGTGATGGAGGACTGGAAGGCCAGGACCGAGCTCGCTCCCGATGGTGGCCGCGTGCCCAGGATAATGGTGCTCTCGGACTGGGACCTGATCTACGGAGGGGAGGGGCCCAAGGGGGTGCCCGAGGGTGACGGTCACGCCGGGGCCATGGAGACCTCCCGCATCAAGGTCATCCGTCCCGACCTGCTGAAGGGGACCGCCGAGGCCGAGTTCCCGCCCCACCACGACTACCTCATCGTCCCCGATCCCGAGAAATGGTTCCCCTCAGGGGTCATGGGAGACCCCACCGCCGCCTCCAAGGAGCTGGGCAATGAACTGAACCGGATGGTGGTGGAGGGTCTGGTGGAGCTCATATCCAAGCTTCGTGAGTGACCCATCACGGGAAGGAGCACTGGCTGGCACTCCCTGGAATGGAACAATTGACTGTAGGACCCGAAGGAAGTTATGGCTCAGGCCGCGGTCTTCATCTCTTTGACCTTGATCTTGATGGGGCTGGGCAGTTTGTGGCCCGCCTTGCGCATGGCGAGCTTGGCCTTCTCAAGGTGCTGGGGGGTGGTGTAGAGGGTCATCACCCGCTGGCCCGCCTTGACCCTGGCGGCTGAGCCCACGTTCTTGCCGAAGGCCTTGCGCATGCCCTGGGAGACCCGGTCGGCCCCGGCGCCGGAGGCCTGTTTGTTGTGGCGCAGGACATGGTGGGGGTAGAGATGGAACTTCAGATGGTAGCCCTGACGTCCGGCCACCTTGTTGATGACCCGGTTGGCGGTCACACGGGCGGCCTCCATTGCCATGTGGCGGATGAGGCACTCCTCGGTGACCAGAAGCTCGATGGCCAGGGGGAAGTCGGCAGACAGGTTGCCCACGTCGAACTGGGTGATACGCGAGGCCGGTACGCCTCCCACGTAATCCTTGCGAGCCGTGGAGGACTTGCGGGTGAAGGCCTGACCGCGGGTCCGGCGGAACATGCAGCTTGGGGATTTCTTGGCCATTTTGGGTCAGCTCCGGGTGGAACAGAGTGGATGGCGTGGAGCCTGGGTAGTTAAATAAGCTTTGTGGGGGCGGCTTCCGTTCTCGACCAACAAATGACCCCTTAAATCCTCTCACCGATATCCACCTCAACACAGAAATGAAGGAGATCCCCATGAACCTCAACGCCCCAGGCATCGACGACTACCTGCACGCCATCTCCCCTCCCCGGGACGAGGTCCTGGCCGAGATGGAGGCCTATGCCAAACAGCACGACTTTCCCATCGTGGGTCCCCTTGTGGGACGGATGCTCCAGGTGCTTGCCCGCGCCACCGGGGCCAGGCGGGTCTTCGAGATGGGCTCAGGCTACGGCTACTCGGCCATATGGTTCGCCAGAGGCGGAGGCCCGAAATGCCAGGTGGTCTGCACCGATGGTGACGAAGCCAACGGCCGTCTGGCGGCCAACTTCCTGGAACGGGCCGGAGTGGCCCAGCAGATCGACTTCCAGGTGGGCCTCGCCCAGGAGCTGGTGACCCACTATCCTGAAGGTCACTTCGATATCATCTACAACGATGTGGACAAGTACCAGTATCCAGAGGCCCTGGAGGCGGCCCTGCCCAGACTGCGCAAGGGCGGGCTGTTCATCACCGACAACATCCTGTGGGACGGCAAGGTCCTGGAACCTGCCGACCTGAAAGATGACCGGGATACCCAAGGCATCCTGGAATACACCCGACGCATCTACGCCGACGACAGTAAACTGTTCAGCATGGTGATCCCGGTGCGGGATGGTGTATCGGTCAGTGTCAAGTTGTGAAGGGAACGCCGTTGATCATTCCAGAACCCGGCAGACGTTGATATCCTTGGCCACGCCCAGGGAGTCGGCGACCGGCTGGCACTTGGTGCGGAGAAGATGGGCGATGGGGCGATATTCCCACTCGGAGAAGGCCTCGTAGTGGCCCATGCCCTTGGCGATTATCAGGTCGGCGGCCTCCACCCTGCGGGTCAGCTCGGGGGCGGATTCGGGGAGCCAGCAGCCCACATGGTCGGTGCCGGTGTCCACCACCTCGTCCACCATCCCTGCCAGACCCACTTCCTGCACATCGTTCCGGGTGGCGTCGGAGAGGACCGGGGCCCCCTTGACCAGCAGGGTGATGGTCACCGGATAGGCTCGCAACTGCTCCACCAGCAGCCTGTCGAACACTATCTCGCCGCAGTTGTCGACACCGTAGAGCACCTCGCCTCCCCGCTGGAGCAAACCCTTCAGGTGGGTGCTGTCGTCCACGCCCAGTCCCTCGGCCATCAGGCTCTCGAACTCGGTTCCCAGGGTCTCGGGATCGAAGGTCTCCCGGCCCTTGATGCCAAAGTCGAAGGAGTTGCCCACGATGGAGGCGATGATGGCGGCGCGGAGGGGGTCCTCGTCGGTCTCCACCAGTTCCCGGGCTCGGGGGAGAAGGGTCAGAGCCACCTCATTGGAGCGCTCCTTGAGGCTCTTCCAGGGATCGTCCGAGCCAATGATCCGGTTGGTCAGGCGATGTATCTGGGAGGCCGTGGGGATGTTGGGCGTTGCGTCGGGATGGTAGTTCTGCGCTATGAACTCGCGAGCCGCCCGGGTGGCCTCCTCACCCCTGTTTGAACCCACCAGATCGGCCACGTACTGCACCCGGCCAACCAGGCACTGACGGCACTCCGGTGACATCTTCATGATGGTGGAGGAGGCGGTCGGCCTAAAAGCATTGGTGACTTGCGATCGCGACTCACTGCCTTGCTCTCATCCTCACCCATCTGGTCATTCTGTTGGTCATTCTGCTGGTCATTCTGCTGGTCATCATTCCTTTCCTGCGTTCATTGCTGAACTCTCATCACCTGCAATTCAAGGAGGCAGGCCAAGGTTGTTGAACCAACTACCTGAACCGGGCCACGGACAAAAAGGGAACCAGAACCTAACCTTCAAGGTCGAACTCGTCCTGCAGTTCGGAGACGATCTGGTTGAGCATCCGATCAAAGGCCATGCTGGAGTACTCTCGGTTGCCTCCCAGGGCCGAGTGCATCCGACCTATGAAACGGTCGTCCTCCCGGGTGATCTCGATTCGACAGAGGGACTCCTCCATGGCTATAACCGGCGGGCGCTATCCTTCCCCCATATTTAACCCTTCAGGATTAAAAGCACAGATTGCCGTTGAACACCAACAGGGATTCTCGAACTGCCTCCTGCCAATTCCAAAAATCTAAAGAAGGGCTTTGAGCTAGAGCGCCAGGGAGCCCATGCCAGGGACCACGGATGCCGACCCAGAGCCCACTGAAGATCCGAGCCCGATAGGGGATCAGAGCTACTATTCCCTGGATGATTTTGAACTGGGCGGACGCACGGTTATCCTCAGGGTGGACCTGAACAGCTCGGTGGACCCCGAGTCCGGCCGCATCCTCAACGATGTACGGTTGCGGCGCCATGCCCACACTGTGACCGAACTGGCCGAGATGGATGCCAAGGTGGTCCTGCTGGCCCACCAATCAAGACCCGGTAACCTGGACTTCACCACTCTGGCCCGCCATGCCCAGCACATGGGCGGCCTCATCGGACAGCACGTGCGCTACGTGGACGACCTTTTCGGCAAGCGGGCTCGCGAGGCCGTGCGGGGACTGGGCCGAGGCAGTGTCCTAATGCTGGAGAACGTGCGGTTCAGCGCCGAGGAGGTGACCCTGAAGAAGTTCAACGGAGCGGACTTCAAACCCCAGGCCGCCACCCATCTGGTACGGACCATGGCCCCCCTTTCCGATGCTTTCGTGAACGATGCCTTCGCCGCGGCCCATCGCTGTCAGCCCTCGTTGACCGGTTTCGTGGAGGCCCTGCCCTCCCTGGCCGGCCGGGTCATGGAGCGAGAGTTCCACAAGATGGGTTCTGCCATCACCAGCTCGGCCGAGCCCCGCCTGGCGGTCCTGGGAGGCGCCAAGGCCGATGACAGTGTGGCCATGACCGGCCACTTCCTGGCCAGCGGGGTCTCCAAGGTGCTGACCGGAGGCGTCGTGGCCAACCTCTTCCTGACGGCCCGGGGGGTCAAACTGGGCGGTCCCAGCCTGGGTTTCATCCAGGAGAAGGTGCCCAACGCCGAGGCGGTCATCGCCCAGGCCAAGGAGCTGATGGCGGAGTACGGCCCAGAACGGATCCTGACCCCCACCGATGTGGCTCTCAACGACAAGGGACAACGGAAGGGGGTACCGTTGGACGAGCTGCCCTCTGAGATGCCGGTCTGGGACATCGGCCTGGAGACCATCGTCAACTACACCGCCGAACTGGCCCGGGCGGGCACCATCATCTGCAACGGCCCCATGGGGGTCTTCGAACACCTGCCCTTCGCCGACGGCACCCGGGAGGTCTTCAAGGCCATCAGCGACTCGTCGGCCTTCAGCGTCGTGGGCGGTGGTGAGACCGCGGCGGCCTTTGAGCGAATGGGACTGGCCGAGAGGGTGGACCACCTTTCCACCGGGGGAGGCGCCTGCATCACCTTCCTGGCCGGCAAGCCCATGCCTGTAAAACTGGCCCTGGAGCGCTCCAAAAAGCTTTTTGAAGTGGGTCATTACCAGACCAGCCTGCGGCGACTTCAGAGGTAGGCGGCCTTTCAGAATCGGATCGATATGGGCTCATTTTGCCTCCTCCTTGATCGGCGTGATGCCCCGCATGGCCACACGTGCCACCGTAGCTTAGCCTGGTTGAGCGGCTGATTCGTAATCAGCAGGTCGAGGGTTCGAATCCCTCCGGTGGC